>NZ_JASEYC010000020.1:0-69659 GCF_035064245.1 Citrobacter sp. R-1.5.2
TCGGTGGAGCTGCATGACAAGGTCATCGGGCATTATCTGAACATAAAACACTATCAGTAAGTTAGAGTCATTACCCGTTTATGAACCCAAATAGCCACACAACAACAATGGGTAATGACAGGCAAAAATAACGTCAGATACTGGTGAACAAACGAGCAGTTGTGATATAGTTCACAGAATTAATGTAACAGAAACATTGTTTCATTCATGTTATTGCCCGTCGATAGCCAGAGTACCACACCCTCTGTGAACAACCCCGCGCTGTCCTGGGCATCAAGACTTTCTGAGGACGTTTTTCATGGCAACAATAACAACTGGCGTGGTTCTTCTGCGGTGGCAACTGCTCAGCGCAGTACTGATGTTTTTAGCCAGTACGCTCAATATTCGTTTTCGTAAATCAGATTATGTTGGACTGGCCGTTATCAGTAGCGGTTTAGGGCTTGTTTTTGCCTGCTGGTTTGCAACCGGATTACTCGGTATCACCCTGGTAGATGTATCCACTATCTGGAATAACATCGAATCCGTGATGCTCGACGTGATGAGCCATACTCCGCCAGACTGGCCGATGGTGTTGAACTGATAACAGAAAGGAATGGGGTTACCCCGACACTGGGGCAACCCTGATTAACGAAATAAAGCAGAGGGATTAGAACGGAATATCGTCGTCGAAATCCATCGGCGGTTCGTTAGACGGTGCTGCCGGAGCGGATTGCTGCGGGCGAGACTGTGCGCCACCGCTGAACTGGTTGCCGCCCTGTGGCTGCTGAGGCTGCCCCCAACCACCCTGCTGCTGACCACCACCTGCCGGTGCGCCGCCGCCCTGACGACCACCCAGCATTTGCATGGTGCCGCCAACGTTAACAACGACTTCAGTGGTGTATTTTTCTACGCCGGATTGATCGGTCCATTTGCGAGTACGCAGTTGGCCTTCAATATAGACCTGAGAACCTTTACGCAGATATTCGCTGGCGACTTCCGCCAGTTTGCCGAACAGCACAACACGGTGCCACTCAGTCTGCTCTTTCATTTCGCCGGTCGCTTTATCACGCCAGGATTCGGAAGTAGCCAGCGTAATGTTGGCAACTGCGCCACCATTCGGCATATAGCGTACTTCCGGGTCCTGGCCCAGATTACCGACGAGAATCACCTTGTTTACGCCTCTGCTGGCCATGATCGTGTCTCCTGAAAAACGTTACTGAATAAGTGTAAGCGCGGGATTGTAGCATTTCCAATAGCGCTTTTACTACGTTGCGAAGTTGATTCCAGTAAACAACCTCAGCCAGACATTGTTGCACAGACGCCTGTGTTTTGCATTCCGATACTGTATATCCATTCAGGTTGGGTTGTGTCATAATTAACCGTTTGTGATCGCCGGTAGCACCATGCAGCCAGGCAAAAAAGCGTTTAATCCGGGAAAGATGAATGGATAAGATCGAAGTTCGGGGCGCCCGCACCCATAATCTCAAAAACATCAACCTCGTCATCCCGCGCGACAAGCTGATTGTCGTTACCGGGCTTTCGGGCTCAGGCAAATCTTCGCTCGCTTTCGACACCTTGTATGCCGAAGGGCAGCGTCGTTACGTTGAATCCCTTTCCGCGTACGCACGTCAGTTTCTGTCGCTGATGGAAAAACCGGACGTCGACCACATTGAGGGGCTCTCTCCCGCCATCTCAATCGAGCAGAAATCGACGTCGCATAACCCGCGATCCACGGTTGGGACAATTACCGAAATTCACGATTATCTGCGCCTGCTGTATGCCCGCGTTGGCGAGCCACGCTGCCCGGATCACGACGTGCCGCTGGCGGCGCAAACGGTCAGCCAGATGGTAGACAACGTCCTGTCGCAGCCAGAAGGCAAGCGCCTGATGCTGCTGGCACCGGTAATTAAAGAACGCAAAGGTGAGCACACCAAAACGCTGGAAAACCTGGCAGGCCAGGGCTATATCCGCGCACGTATTGATGGTGAAGTGTGCGACCTTTCCGATCCGCCTAAGCTTGAGCTGCAAAAGAAACACACTATCGAAGTGGTGATTGACCGCTTCAAGGTACGAGACGATCTCACTCAACGTCTGGCCGAATCGTTTGAGACTGCGCTGGAACTTTCCGGTGGTACGGCAGTGGTCGCTGATATGGATGACCCGAAAGCAGAAGAGCTGCTCTTCTCCGCCAACTTCGCCTGCCCTATTTGTGGTTATAGCATGCGCGAACTGGAGCCACGGTTGTTCTCGTTCAACAACCCGGCAGGCGCGTGTCCGACCTGTGATGGTCTTGGCGTACAACAGTACTTCGACCCGGACCGTGTGATCCAGAACCCGGAACTGTCGCTGGCAGGCGGGGCGATTCGTGGCTGGGATCGCCGTAATTTCTATTACTTCCAGATGCTTAAGTCTCTGGCTGAGCACTATCAATTCGATGTAGAAGCCCCGTGGGCCAGCCTGAATCCTACGGTCCACAAAGTGGTGCTATACGGTTCCGGCAAAGAGAATATCGAATTCAAATACATGAACGATCGTGGCGATACGTCCGTACGTCGCCACCCGTTTGAAGGTGTATTGCACAATATGGAACGTCGCTATAAAGAGACGGAATCCAGTGCAGTCCGCGAAGAGTTAGCCAAGTTTATCAGTAACAGACCTTGCGCCAGCTGTGACGGAACCCGTTTACGCCGGGAAGCCCGTCACGTGTTTGTCGAGAATACGCCATTGCCTGCGATTTCCGACATGAGCATCGGCCATGCAATGGATTTCTTCAACAGCCTGAAACTTGCAGGTCAACGGGCGAAGATTGCTGAGAAAATCCTCAAAGAGATCGGCGACCGCCTTAAGTTCCTGGTCAACGTAGGCCTGAACTATCTGACACTGTCCCGTTCAGCAGAAACACTCTCCGGTGGCGAAGCACAACGTATTCGTCTGGCAAGCCAGATTGGCGCAGGTCTGGTCGGTGTGATGTACGTGCTGGATGAACCGTCAATCGGTCTGCATCAGCGTGATAACGAACGCCTGCTCGGGACACTTATCCATCTGCGCAATTTGGGTAACACCGTGATTGTGGTTGAACACGATGAGGATGCCATTCGCGCCGCCGACCACGTTATCGACATTGGCCCAGGTGCAGGCGTTCACGGTGGTCAGGTTGTGGCCGAAGGGACGCTGGAAGACATCATGGCCGTACCGGAATCGTTAACCGGCCAGTACATGAGCGGTAAGCGTAAGATTGAAGTGCCAAAACAACGTGTTGCGGCTGATCCGGAAAAAGTGCTGAAGCTGACTGGCGCACGCGGCAACAACCTGAAAGATGTCACCCTGACGCTGCCGGTGGGTCTGTTCACCTGTATTACCGGCGTGTCCGGTTCCGGGAAGTCGACGCTGATTAACGACACATTATTCCCGATTGCCCAAACTCAGCTTAACGGCGCCACGCTGGCAGAGCCCGCGCCATACCGGGATATTCAGGGTCTGGAACATTTCGACAAAGTGATCGACATTGACCAAAGCCCGATTGGTCGTACACCGCGTTCCAACCCGGCAACCTACACCGGCGTGTTTACGCCAGTGCGCGAACTGTTTGCCGGCGTACCGGAATCCCGTGCGCGTGGTTACACGCCAGGTCGTTTCAGCTTTAACGTTCGTGGTGGGCGCTGCGAGGCCTGCCAGGGCGATGGCGTGATCAAAGTCGAAATGCACTTCCTGCCAGATATTTACGTGCCGTGCGACCAGTGTAAAGGTAAGCGTTATAACCGTGAAACGCTGGAGATTAAGTACAAGGGCAAGACCATCCACGAAGTGCTGGATATGACGATTGAAGAAGCTCGCGAGTTCTTCGATGCTGTTCCTGCGCTGGCGCGTAAGCTGCAAACGTTGATGGATGTTGGCTTGACGTACATTCGACTGGGCCAGTCCGCGACCACGCTTTCTGGCGGTGAAGCCCAGCGTGTGAAGCTGGCGCGTGAGCTGTCAAAACGCGGTACCGGGCAGACGCTGTATATTCTTGATGAGCCAACAACCGGGCTACATTTTGCCGATATTCAGCAACTGCTTGACGTGTTGCATCAGCTCCGGGATCAGGGCAACACCATTGTGGTGATTGAGCACAATCTGGACGTGATTAAAACAGCCGATTGGATTGTCGACCTCGGTCCGGAAGGGGGTAGCGGCGGCGGCGAAATTCTGGTCTCTGGTACGCCAGAAACAGTTGCTGAGTGTGAAGCCTCACACACGGCCCGCTTCCTCAAACCGCTGCTGTAATAGCGCTGAAATTATCAGGCCTGCAGTATAGCCGTAAATATTGTAGGCCGGATAAGGCGCTTGCACCACACCCGGCAATGGCTGTGCCTGATGGCGCTGTGCTTATCAGGCCTACGAAACGGACCGAAAATACATAAATAGCCGTAGGCCGGATCAGGCGCTTGCACCGCACCCGGCAACGGTTGCGCCTGATGGCGCTGTGCTTATCAGGCCTACGAAACGGACCGAAAATACATAAATATCTGTAGGCCGGATAAGGTCTTGCGCCGCATCCGGCGAAACGGATCAGGGCTGCGCCAGTATCCGGCGTTTATCTTCCGGTAGCGTGTTCACCGCCTGCTGATAAGAGGCATCGACCAGATAATAAATTTGCGAATCCGGCAACGAGCCGTCCAGATACACCGTACTCCAGTGCGCTTTGTTCAGATGCCGGCTTGGCCGGACATCACTATGCTGCTGGCGTAACAACTCCGCCAGTTCTGGGCTGGTTTTCAGAGAGACTGCCGGGCGTTCTTCCACCTCTTTTACCATGGCAAAGAGCACATCTTCGACTTTGATTTGTGTGGCTTTCCAGTCACTGTGCACGCTCTGCTCCGCGCCTGTTTTCGCCATGCAGTATTGCAGCAACTCCGAATTCGTCATTTTTATTCCCCTTACCAGCAAGTCGCCTAATGAGAACATCATTTATTCAGTGTGCAGCAAGTCCGCAAAAGGTAAAAGCCGGTAACGTAAATTTGTTTAAAAAATCATCACCCCGTATTCGGTGACCTCAGTACTCTGAATTTACGATCACCTCTTCGCCAAACCCTCCTGCCTGTGGCAGCGGCTTATAGGTAGAGTTAGAGGCGCGCAGAATACGAATCCCGCGGATACCGACATCGCGAGCGGCGGTGATGTCATTATCGGAGTCGCCGTAGAACATGCGGATATTTTTTTCCTGCAACCACTGCGTTTTGGTGTTCTGCCCAGGCTTGTCACCGGCAAAAATAACCGGGTTCATATTTGCAGACGGGATGTGGAAGTTATCAGCCAGCGTTTTAGAGACCGTTTCGGTCTTCGTCGGGCTGCGTCCGGTCACGAAAAAGATGCTGTCGCCGCGGCGAACATGCATATCAATCAGCTGGCGCGCCACTTCTTTCGGAATGCTGAATTCATCCCAACCGTTGTTCATTTTCTCCCAAAAGGCTGGATTTTTCAGGTAATCCTCGCTGTCCGGGGAGTACGTTTTTTTACCGCGCCAGAAGCCCGGGCTGGAAAAGAGAACCGTATCATCGATATCAAAGCCAACGGCCATCGGCGGGCGGCCCGTCAAACTATTTTCAATTTGTGCAACAGAGACCCAGTGAATGGGGGCCTGCTCAGCAAGTTTTGCAACGTTAGTACCTGGATTGAGCTGAGAAGGAGAAGAAACTAAAGCCTGGGCTGGCTGATTCAACGTGAACAATAAACAAACGGCACTCAGTGCCAAAGTAATCTTGCGCATATTTTTCCCTAAGTAGTCAGTTAGTTATGATTTTTTATTTAACAACTGGTCAAAAAACTATCTGACCTTACCCCCTGGGGGAAGGGAAAGGAAGGATTTTCTCTGGTTTTGTTACAGAAAAAGAGGACGATCACACAGGGAAACGTGCCTGATGGCGCTGCGCTTATCAGGCCTACAAATGAAAAATCCATATGCCTTTGTAGGCCGGATAAGGCATTTTCGCCGCCATCCGGCACCTAATTACATTACTGCGGCAAATGCCTTCGCAACCCGCTTCACGTTGCCGTGATTCAAGCCCGCAACGCACATGCGTCCACTGGCAATCAGGTAAACACCAAACTCATCACGCAGGCGGTCAACCTGAGCCGCACTCAGCCCGGTATAGCTGAACATACCACGCTGTTGCAGCAGGTAGTCGAAATTACGGCCCGGAATCTCAGCGTTCAGCACGTTGACCAATTCCTGACGCATCGCCAGAATACGGGTACGCATTACCTCAACTTCCGCCAGCCAGCTGGCTTTCAGCTCTTCATCACCCAGTACCGCGGCAACAACCTGTGCGCCAAAGTTTGGCGGGCTGGAGTAGTTACGACGAACCGTCGCTTTTAGCTGCCCCAGAACACGACTAGCGGCATCTGCGTCTTCACACACCACAGAAAGCCCGCCAACACGTTCGCCATACAACGAGAAAATCTTCGAGAATGAGTTGCTGACCAGAGTCGGTAAACCAGCACTCGCAATCGCGCGGATGGCGTAGGCATCATCTTCCATTCCGCCACCAAAGCCCTGGTAGGCAATGTCGAGGAACGGGATCAGGTCGCGCGCTTTCAGGATCTCAATAACCGCATCCCACTGTGCTGGTGTTAAATCCGCACCCGTCGGGTTATGGCAGCACGGATGGAGCAGCACAATGCTACGCGCTGGCAAGGAGCTCAATGTTGCCAGCAGGTCGTTGAAACGAACGCCATTAGTCACGTCGTCATACCATGGGTAAGTACTTACTTCGAATCCCGCACCTTCAAAAATCGCGATATGGTTTTCCCACGTCGGGTCGCTGACCCATACGCCAGAATCAGGGAAGTAACGCTTCAGGAAGTCCGCTCCCACTTTTAACGCACCAGACCCCCCCAGCGTCTGAATCGTTGCCACACGCTGTTGCTGGAGTACCGGATGCTGCGCCCCGAACAGTAGCGGCGCAATGGTATGGCGATACGTGTTCAGACCTTCCATCGGCAAATACAGCGAAGCGCCATGCGGCTTCGCATTGAGGCGGGCTTCCGCTTCTGCAACGGCTTTAAGTTGAGGAATAATCCCATCTTCGTTGTAATACAGACCAATGCTGAGGTTCACTTTGTCGCTACGTGAATCCTCTTTAAAGCGCTCCATGAGCGATAAAATCGGGTCGCCAGCGTAGGCGTCAACTTTTTGAAACACGTGTGGTTCTCCAGGTTTACAGGCAGTGGAATAAGAACACAATAAACCGGAAGCGGGAGAAGATCGAGAGGATGTTGCAGTTGGTGAGAATATTGCCGGATGGCGACGGTAGCGCCTGATCCGGCATATCAGGTAATTAATCGATATATTTCATCGCAACCCTTGATGTCAGGCGCGTGATAAGTTCGTAAGCACTTACTTTCGTCATCTCTGCGATGCGTTCCACAGGCAGGCCATCGCCCCACAGGATCACGGGATCGCCCGCTTTGTCCTGCGCCTCGGGGCCTAAATCAACGCAGATCATATCCATCGCAACACGACCGACAATCGGCACTTCACGGCCGTTAACCAGCACTGGCGTACCCGACGGCGCAGCTCGCGGATAACCATCGCCATACCCCATCGCCACCACTCCGAGACGTGTGTCGCGTTCGCTCTGCCATGTGCCACCATAACCCACTGGCTCACCAGCTTTATGCTCGCGCACGGCAATCAGGCTTGATGTCAGTGACATCACTGGCTGGCAACCAAAATCTTCTCCGATGGAGTGATTTTCCAGCGGCGATACACCGTACAGAATCAGACCCGGACGCGCCCAATCGAAGTGAGACTGCGGCCACAGCAAAATACCGCCAGATGCAGCAATTGATCGCTGCCCCGGTTTACCTGCGCAAAAGCTATTGAAGATATCGAGCTGCTTTTCGGTCGCGCCACACTCAGGTTCGTCGGCACGGGCAAAGTGGCTAACGATATTGACCGGCTGGCGCACGTTTTCACATTGCGTCAAGCGCTGATAAAACGCCTCAGCCTGCTCCGGGCGTACGCCCAGGCGGTGCATACCCGTATCGAGCTTCATCCAGACAGTGACAGGTTCAGTCAGTTCGGCCGCTTCCAGAGCATCAAGCTGCTCCTGGTTATGTACGGCAGTATGCAGACGCTGCGCGGATATCGTCGGCAAATCGGAAGCATCAAAAAATCCCTCCAGCAGCAGGATGGGTTGCGTGATCCCTCCCGCGCGTAGCCGCAGGGCTTCTTCAAGACGAGCGACACCAAAAGCGTCCGCATCCGGGAGCGTTCGCGCGGTCTCTAACAGACCATGGCCGTAAGCGTTCGCTTTCACGACCGCAACCAGTTTACTGGCAGGTGCCAGTTCACGCAGACGTTGCAGGTTGTGTCGCAGAGCGCGGCGGTTAATGACAACAGTTGCCGCTTGCATTTTAATTCCTTAATAAAAGAATCGCCTAAATCATTCGTGTTGCAGAAAGGCGACAAGCCTGAGAATCCCCGGGAGCTTAGTAAACTAAGTGACCGGGGTGAACAGGCGTAGCCAACGCATCTGCAGCATGAAGGATGACGGAGATTTATTCGTCGTCGTATTGTGGGCCCGCATAATTATCGAATCGCGACCACTGTCCGTTAAACGTCAGACGTACCGTACCGATTGGGCCGTTACGTTGCTTACCAATAATGATTTCTGCGATCCCTTTCAGGTCGCTGTTTTCGTGATAAACCTCATCACGATAGATAAACATGATTAAGTCGGCATCCTGCTCAATAGAGCCTGATTCACGCAAATCTGAGTTGACCGGGCGCTTGTCAGCACGTTGTTCCAGAGAACGGTTAAGCTGTGACAGCGCCACCACCGGCACATGCAGTTCTTTCGCTAACGCTTTCAGCGAGCGGGAAATTTCGGCAATTTCCAGCGTACGGTTATCGGAAAGCGACGGTACACGCATCAGCTGCAGGTAGTCGATCATGATAAGTCCGATACCGCCGTGTTCACGGGCGATACGGCGTGCGCGCGATCGCACTTCCGTTGGCGTCAGACCGGAGGAATCATCAATATAGATGTTTCGTTTCTCCAGCAAAATACCCATTGTTCCGGAAATCCGCGCCCAGTCTTCATCATCCAGTTGACCGGTACGGATTTTGGTCTGGTCCACGCGCGAAAGCGAGGCCAGAGAACGCATCATGATCTGTTCTGAGGGCATCTCGAGACTGAAGATAAGAACCGGCTTATCCTGCAACATCGCCGCATTTTCGACGAGGTTCATCGCAAATGTCGTTTTACCCATCGACGGACGTGCCGCGACAATAATCAAGTCCGACGGCTGTAGACCCGCGGTCTTTTTGTTGAGGTCGTCATAGCCGGTATTCACCCCGGTGACGCCGTCGTGCGGCTGCTGGAACAACTGTTCAATACGCGCGACGGTGGCATCGAGCACATCGGTAATATTTTTCGGGCCTTCGTCTTTATTGGCGCGGCTTTCGGCAATTTTAAAGACACGGGATTCCGCGAGATCCAGCAGGTCTTCACTGGAGCGTCCTTGCGGATCGAAACCCGCTTCCGCAATCTCATGGGCCACCGAAATCATGTCACGAACAACGGCGCGTTCGCGGACGATATCAGCATAGGCGCTAATATTCGCCGCACTTGGCGTGTTTTTAGATAACTCAGCCAGGTATGCAAAACCGCCGACGCTGTCCAGTTGCCCCTGAACTTCCAGCGACTCTGCCAGCGTAATCAGGTCGATAGGTTTACCCATCTCCTGCAGGCGATGCATTTCGGTGAAAATATGCCGATGCGGGCGGGTGTAAAAATCCTCCGCCACCACGCGCTCGGCGACATCGTCCCAGCGTTCGTTATCCAGCATTAAACCGCCCAACACCGACTGTTCCGCTTCAATCGAGTGCGGCGGTACTTTCAGCCCGGCGACCTGCAGATCGCGCTCACGAGCATCAGTCTGTTGTTTGTTGAAGGGTTTATTTCCTGCCATAGTGAATGGAGTTACCGAGATAATGATTGGGTCGAAAGATTACCACATTTCTGGAGGAAGCATGGCAACACGTATTGAATTTCACAAGCACGGCGGCCCTGATGTACTGAAGGCTGTGGAGTTTACGCCCGTTGACCCGGCGGAACATGAAATCCAGGTCGAGAACAAAGCGATTGGCATCAACTACATCGACACCTACATCCGCAGTGGACTTTATCCGCCTCCCTCGTTACCCAGTGGTCTGGGCACAGAAGCCGCAGGCGTGGTCAGCAAAGTCGGCAGCAAAGTGACGCACATTAAAGCCGGCGATCGTGTGGTGTATGCCCAGTCAACACTTGGCGCGTACAGCTCAGTGCACAACGTGCCAGCCGATAAAGCCGCCATTCTGCCTAATGCCATCTCTTTTGAGCAGGCAGCGGCCTCATTTCTGAAAGGGTTAACGGTTTTTTATCTGTTACGTAAAACCTATGAAATCCAGCCCGACGAGCCCTTCTTGTTCCATGCAGCAGCGGGCGGCGTTGGGCTGATTGCCTGCCAGTGGGCAAAAGCGCTGGGAGCGAAGCTGATTGGTACTGTCGGCAATGCGCAGAAGGCGCAAATAGCGCAGCAGGCCGGTGCATGGCAAGTGATTAACTACCGTGAAGAAAGTATCGTCGAACGGGTTAAGGAAATCACCGGTGGTAAAAAAGTACGGGTGGTATACGACTCGGTGGGGAAAGATACCTGGGAAGCCTCACTGGATTGCCTGCAACGCCGGGGATTGATGGTCAGCTTTGGCAACGCCTCCGGGCCGGTAACCGGCGTTAACTTAGGTATTCTGAATCAGAAAGGCTCGCTGTATGTCACGCGCCCTTCTCTGCAGGGTTACATCACCAACCGCCACGAATTAACGGAAGCCAGCAATGAGCTTTTCTCGTTGATTGCCAGTGGGGTGATTAAAGTGGATGTTGCGCCTGGTCAGACATTCGCGCTGCACGACGCACGGCGTGCCCATGAAGTGCTGGAAAGCCGCGCCACGCAGGGTTCGAGTTTGCTGATCCCGTGAGACTTCCCTCTTAAATAATTCAAGCAGCCAACACACCTGCGGTTTGAATTATGACGGGGAAAGAAAGAATTAGGGCTTCCCGCAGGAAGCCCTTTCTTTTTTTAGTTCGGCTGTATGTAGGGTACAGCTCGATGAATTCGTTAACCACGCAATAGTGACAGATTTGATAATCAATTCCTATTTGGTTCTAAAGGCAATGTTGCAGGTTGTGACGCACCGCTCAATACCTCAGTAAAAGCGGCGGTTATTGCGCTGATACTGTGGGACTTTTGGCGCTTTTATCGCCTTAATCACCCACACCACGGCGACGGCCAGTAGCAGCCAGGGAAGCAGTTTAATCATCAACGCAAACATCCCACCGAGGAACATCACTGCCGTCGCCACCATCAGCGCGGCGAGGATGCCCAACAGTGATATGCCAGTGACCATCAACATGATAAAAAAGCCAATCACAAAAAGTAGTTCCAGCATGACGCTCTCCCGAAATGAAATTCTCTCCATTGCTTTACAAGAAACATGCCAAAATTAATGCATTGATTTATAACGAAAACGCCCCGCGATAAAACGCAGGGCGTGGTGAAATTGACTAACTTTTGGTGAGAACTTAACGCTTATCTGCGACCAGTTTCAGCGCATGTTCCAGAACGTTAATATCGGCCCCGGCTTTATGCGCATTTTCACTCAGATAACGACGCCACTGACGTGCGCCTGGAATGCCCTGGAACAACCCGAGCATATGGCGGGTCACATGCCCCAGATACGTCCCCTGACTCAGCTCCCGCTCAATATAGGGATACATGGCGCGCACCACGGCGACAGGGTCAGCATCCGGAGTAGTCGCAGCAAAAATTTCACGGTCGACCGATGCCAGAATACCCGGGTTTTGATAGGCTTCCCGACCCACCATTACGCCGTCCATATATTGCAGATGCGTCTTTGCTTCTTCCAGTGATTTAATTCCACCGTTTATCGACATCGTCAGGTGCGGGAAATCACGCTTCAACTGATAAACACGGTCATAATCCAGCGGCGGGATCTCACGGTTTTCTTTCGGGCTTAACCCGGACAGCCAGGCCTTGCGGGCGTGGATGATAAACATCTCACACTCACCGTTACCGGAAACCGTATTGATGAAGTCACACAGGAATTCGTAGCTGTCCTGGTCATCAATGCCAATACGCGTTTTCACCGTCACCGGAATCGACACCACATCGCGCATCGCCTTCACACAATCAGCGACCAGTTGCGCATTCCCCATCAGACAGGCGCCAAACATCCCGTTTTGTACGCGATCGGAAGGGCAACCGACGTTGAGGTTAATCTCGTCATAGCCTCGTGCTTCAGCCAGCTTTGCGCACTGGGCCAGCGCGGCCGGATCGCTCCCACCTAGCTGAAGTGCAACCGGATGTTCTTCTTCGCTATACGCCAGGTAATCGCCTTTGCCATGAATAATTGCCCCGGTGGTCACCATCTCCGTATAGAGCAACGTCTGGCGAGACAGCAGGCGCAAAAAGTAGCGGCAGTGTCTGTCCGTCCAGTCGAGCATCGGCGCGATAGAAAAACGATGAGCGGGAAAAGCGGTAGACTGAGATTCAGGCAGCATGGCGAATATTCAAGCATCCGGTTAAAAAAGGGGCGCTACTATAGCATAGACCGTTGCGATAGTGAGCCACATCGTCGTGGATAGCGCCCTTCGTTCGCGTAGATCGTCATTTCCGCCCAGGTTTTCCGTCGTGTGGACCAAAAAACTGTGGAGGATGGTCAACCCAGCGATCCTCACGTGTGACCGCGTAGACCGGATTGAGCGGATAGTAGATACGGTTATGCTTCTTGTTCGCCTCACCGACGACCAGCAGCCGCACCTCGTCACTGGTGTTGTTGATAAAAGTGTGGCACACGCCGGTTCCTGCCGGAAAACCGACGCTATCGCCGGGTTCCAGCTTCCATAAGTAACCATTTATCCAGGCTTCCGGGTAGCCTTCCAGCACGTAGATAAACTCTTCTTCATCGCTTTCAGCGTGTGGATAAGAAGTACGACGCCCCGGCGGCAGGCGTTCGTGATGAATACCTAGTCGCCCTAACCCCAACCTGCGGGCCAGCGGCGCGCCAATAGAAAAAAGCTCATCGCTGCCTGGATAGGTGGCGTCATCAGGCCCCTCAACTTCACGCCAGTGGCGAATACAATCGGGTCTTTTCATGTTAATTTTCCAGTGTTGCGATGCGTCAGGTATAGCACACAGCGGTGGATCTCGGCGTTTTAAGCAGAACATGATAAAGTAAGGGATTAACCTTCCACACAAATCGAGGCGCCAAATGGACAAAACCACCACGCAGGAGTTATTGGCTCAAGCTGAAAAACTCTGTGTGCAACGTAACGTGCGACTAACGCCACAACGCCTCGAAGTGCTGCGCCTGATGAGCCTGCAGGAAGGTGCGATCAGCGCCTATGATCTGCTTGATCTGCTGCGGGAAACCGAGCCGCAGGCCAAACCTCCTACCGTGTATCGTGCGCTTGATTTTCTGCTTGAACAAGGTTTTGTGCACAAAGTGGAATCCACCAACAGCTATGTGCTCTGTCATCTGTTCGATCAGCCAACCCATAGCTCGGCAATGTTTATTTGTGACCGCTGTGGCGTGGTAAAAGAAGAGTGTGCGGAAGGCGTGGAAGATATTATGCATACGCTGGCAGCTAAAATGGGATTTGCTCTGCGCCATAACGTGATTGAAGCCCACGGCCTGTGTCCGGCATGTGTGGAAGTGGAATCATGCCGCCATCCTGGCGATTGCCAGCATGACCATACCATTCAGGTGAAGAAGAAAGTCGGGCGGTAAATAAAAGAGCGTACATCCTTGTACTCTCAGGAGGGAGGGGTTAATTACCAGCGGTAATCGTTGCGTTTTTCCCAATCTTTAACTTCTTTCTCCGCCTGATCTTTCGCGTACCCGTATCGTTCCTGGACTTTACCTACCAGCTGGTCGCGTTTACCTTCAATGACCGTCATATCATCATCGGTCAGTTTGCCCCATTGCTCTTTCACTTTACCTTTGAACTGTTTCCAGTTACCGCTGACTTCGTCTTTATTCATCATCAAGTCCTCATCGTTAGGTTGTGAATAGCGAGAGTGCTGCGCCCGGATACATGCTGTTTTTGCTGGGCGTGATAATAAGTGTAGTCAGGGATTCTGGGTTTTATTTACTATTCAGAATTTTTAACCATAAGCATCAGGCAAACCAGGTGCCATTACGCCAGTGACGTCGCCAGATGAAGGCCAGTGAAAGCCCGCGCAGCGCGAGAAAAACGGTTAACGCCAGCCACAAGCCGTGGTTTCCAAGCCACGGTAAAGCCAGTAGCGTTAACGCGAAACCCGCGGCCGCAACGGCCATGCTGTTACGCATTTCCGCGGCTCGTGTTGCGCCAATGAACATCCCGTCCAGCAGATAACACCAGACGCCCACCAGCGGTAAAATCACCTGCCAGATGAGATAGCGATCGGCCAGAAGTTGGATCTGCGGCAATGAGGTCAATAGCGTAATGATCTGCTCGCCGAACAGGGCATAGACCAGGGAAAACAGGATCGCCACGATACCCGACTGCCGGCAAGCCGCCCGCCAGACATCCAGCAACTGGCTACCATCGCGTGCCCCATAGGCCTGGCCAGAGTGCGCTTCTACAGCATAGGCAAATCCGTCCAGCGCGTAGGCGGTGAACGTCAGCAGGGTCATCAGAACGGCATTAACCGCAATGATATCGCCCCCCAGACGCGCGCCCAGCACCGTGATAGCGCCAAAACAGAGTTGCAGCAGCAACGAGCGCAGCATGATGTCGCGGTTAAGCGCCAGTAAACGGCGGAAGTTGCCGCGCCACGCAAGCTTCAACATCGCCAGCGAAATTCCGCGTATATGCAGGACTTTACGTACCATCATCAGGCCGATCAGCAAAGTGGCATATTCGGCAATCACCGTCGCCAGCGCCGCGCCCTGCACGTTCATATGCAGGCCCATCACCAGCCACAAATCGAGCGCGATGTTAAGCACATTGCCAACAATCAGCAGGATAACCGGCGCGCGTGCATACTGGACGCCAAGCAGCCAGCCAAGCAGCACCAGATTTGCCAGCGAGGCGGGCGCGCTGAGCCAGCGGATTTCCAGGAACCTTCGGGCCTGCTCCAGCACCGCTTCACTACCTCCCACGATATGTAACGCCAGGCTGATAATCGGTGTACGAAACAGTGCGATAAGCAATCCGGCACCCAACGCCAGCATCAGCGGCTGAACCAGCGCGCGTGCCAGTGCCTGCGGATTTTTCGCGCCGAACGCCTGGGCTGTCAGACCGGTGGTACTCATGCGTAAAAACAGCAGTAGCATAAAGAGAAAACTGGTCGCTGTTGCACCAACGGCAACGCCACCAAGGTAGACCGGGCTATCCAGATGACCAATCACCGCCGTATCCACCAGTCCCAGCAGTGGAACAGTGATATTGGAGAAAATCATCGGTAAGGCAAGGTGCCAAAGTGCTTTATCAGAGGAGGTAAAGAAAGGCATGGAAAGGAGCCTGAAAAGGAATTAACGCGTTTTTGTAGGCCCGACAAGCGAAACGTCATCGGGCAACTTGCCGGAGAGCGACATAAACGCCTTTTCCGGCCTACAGGAAATCAGCAGATCATTACAGCCATTCACCGTTACGAATCACGCCGACAGCCAACCCTTCAATAGTGAAGCTTTGCTCACGCAGGTCAACGATGATCGGTTTGAACTCGCTGTTTTCTGGCAAAAGTTCAACCTTGTTGCCCTGCTTTTTCAGGCGCTTAACCGTGACTTCATCATCAATACGGGCAACAACAACCTGGCCGTTACGTACGTCCTGCGTTTTATGCACAGCCAGTAAATCGCCATCCATAATCCCGATATCTTTCATCGACATACCGCTGACGCGCAGCAGAAAATCGGCGTTCGGTTTGAACAGTGATGGGTCAACCTGGTAATGGCCTTCAATGTGCTGCTGTGCCAGAAGTGGCTCACCGGCCGCGACACGACCAACAAGCGGTAAGCCTTCCTCTTCTTCCTGCAGCAGACGAATACCACGCGATGCGCCAGAAACGATTTCCAGCACACCTTTACGCGCCAGCGCTTTCAGGTGTTCTTCAGCCGCGTTTGGGGAACGGAACCCCAAACGCTGCGCGATCTCCGCACGCGTCGGTGGCATACCTGTCTGGCTGATGTGATCTCTAATGAGATCAAACACCTCTTGCTGCCTGGCCGTTAACGCTTTCATTCCGCCCCCTGGGTGTATATACAGTTATGCTGTGAGTATATACAGCTAAAGGCGAATTTGGAACCGCAAACTGCACAAAAAACAGGAGATTTATGAAGTTGTGGAATCTTTATCGCAAATGCGACCACAACAGGATGCCCCAGGTAATCAGAGCGACGAAAATAGAAAGCAATACCGCAGCCGATCCCATATCTTTCGCCCGGCCAGAAAGCTCGTGATACTCAGAACCAACTCGGTCGACAACCGCCTCAATGGCGCTGTTCAGAATTTCAACGATCATCACCAGCATCACCGAACCAATCAGCAGTACGCGGGTAATCGCGTCAACGTCCAGCCAGCAGGCAATGGCTACCCCCAACAGTACGGCAACGCTTTCCTGACGGAATGCCGCCTCATTGATCCATGCGGCGCGGAAACCTTTCCAGGAATAGCCTGCTGCTTTGATAATCCGGGTGAATCCAGTGGTATTATTGGCCATCAAAAGAACCTTTTTACATTATTAGCGTGAGTATCATTGTATCGTTACCCTGTTTGTTTCAGGGCATAAGCAAAGCTGCGCGAAGTATGACGGGATACCACAGAAATTCACTAAACTTTCTGATATCCTTGCAGCGCATTTGCATTATTAACCAGAGGCTTTACATCGTTTATGTCCGGCTGGCCACGAATTTACTACAAATTACTGAATTTACCATTAAGCATCCTGGTAAAAAGCAAGTCTATCCCGGCGGAACCCGCCCCGGAATTGGGACTCGATACCTCTCGTCCCATTATGTACGTATTACCGTACAACTCAAAAGCTGACTTGCTGACACTGCGTGCCCAATGTCTGGTGCACGACCTCCCCGATCCCCTGGAACCGCTGGAGATAGACGGGACTTTGCTGCCGCGCTACGTGTTTATACACGGCGGCCCGCGTGTATTCACCTATTACACGCCAAAAGAAGAGTCCATCAAGCTGTTCCATAACTATCTCGATCTGCATCGCAGCAACCCCGATTTGGATGTGCAGATGGTGCCGGTATCGGTGATGTTTGGCCGAGCCCCAGGGCGCGAGAAAGGCGAGGTCAACCCGCCACTGCGCATGCTGAATGGCGTGCAGAAATTCTTTGCCGTCTCCTGGCTGGGGCGCGACAGTTTTGTCCGCTTCTCACCTTCCGTCTCCCTGCGCCGCATGGCAGACGAACACGGCACAGATAAAACCATCGCACAGAAACTGGCACGCGTGGCGCGTATGCACTTTGCCCGCCAGCGCTTAGCCGCGGTTGGCCCTCGCCTCCCTGCCCGCCAGGATCTGTTTAATAAACTGCTGGCCTCAAAAGCCATCGCACGCGCGGTGGAAGATGAAGCACGCAGCAAAAAAATCTCCCATGAAAAGGCGCAGCAAAACGCTATCGCATTGATGGAAGAGATTGCCGCGAATTTCTCCTATGAGATGATCCGCCTGACGGACCGTATCCTGGGCTTTACCTGGAACCGACTGTACCAGGGAATTAACGTTCACAATGCCGAGCGCGTACGCCAACTGGCGCACGACGGGCATGAAATCGTCTATGTACCGTGCCACCGCAGCCATATGGATTACATGCTGCTGTCGTATGTTCTGTACCATCAGGGGCTGGTTCCACCGCATATCGCTGCAGGGATCAACCTGAACTTCTGGCCGGCAGGTCCGATTTTCCGCCGTCTGGGCGCATTCTTTATTCGTCGTACGTTTAAAGGCAATAAGCTCTATTCCACCGTATTCCGCGAATATCTGGGCGAGTTGTTCAGCCGTGGTTACTCGGTTGAATACTTTGTCGAAGGTGGTCGCTCACGTACCGGCCGTCTGCTTGACCCGAAAACCGGCACCCTGTCGATGACCATCCAGGCGATGCTGCGTGGCGGTACGCGTCCGATTACCCTCGTTCCGATTTACATCGGCTATGAGCATGTGATGGAAGTGGGAACTTACGCCAAAGAGCTGCGTGGCGCGACCAAAGAGAAAGAGAGCCTGCCGCAAATGCTACGCGGTTTGAGCAAGCTACGTAATCTGGGTCAGGGCTACGTTAACTTTGGCGAACCTATGCCATTGATGACCTACCTGAATCAGCATGTGCCGGAGTGGCGCGAATCTATCGATCCTATCGAGTCTATTCGCCCGGCCTGGCTGACGCCGACGGTAAATAACATTGCCGCCGATCTGATGGTACGCATTAACAACGCGGGCGCGGCCAACGCGATGAACCTGTGTTGCACCGCGTTACTGGCTTCCCGTCAGCGTTCTTTGACGCGCGAGCAGCTAACCGAACAGCTCGATTGCTACCTGAGCCTGCTACGCAATGTGCCGTATGCTTCGGATACGACAGTACCGACACAAAGCGCCAGTGAACTGATCGACCACGCCTTGCAGATGAACAAGTTTGAGGTTGAGAAAGACACCATCGGTGACATCATCATTCTGCCGCGCGAGCAGGCGGTACTGATGACCTACTACCGCAACAACATTGCGCACATGCTGGTTCTGCCTTCGTTGATGGCCGCGATTGTGACTCAGCACCGTCGGATTTCACGCGCCGCATTGCAGCAGCATATTGAAGCGCTGTACCCGATGCTGAAAGCAGAGCTGTTCCTGCGTTGGGAGCGTGATGAGCTTGCCGGCGTGATTGACGAGCTGGCCAGCGAAATGCAGCGTCAGGGTCTGATAACCCTGCAGAACGATGAGCTGCATATCAACCCGGTTCACTCTCGCACGCTTCAGCTGTTGGCTGCGGGCGCACGTGAAACGCTACAGCGCTATGCCATTACCTTCTGGCTGCTGAGTGCGAACCCGTCCATCAACCGCAGTACACTGGAAAAAGAGAGCCGCACCGTGGCACAACGTCTTTCCGTACTGCACGGTATCAACGCACCGGAGTTCTTCGATAAAGCCGTGTTCAGCTCTCTGGTGCTGACGCTGCGTGACGAGGGCTACATCAGCGATACCGGTGATGCCGAACCGGAAGAAACGATGAAGATCTATCAGATGCTGGCCGAATTGGTCACATCCGATGTGCGTCTGACTATCGAGAGCGCAACGCAGGGCGAGTAAGCATAAAAAAACCGGTCAAATGAAATGACCGGTTTTTATTTTGCGGGCTAAGCCAAACTCAAAGGTGCCAGTAGCTCATCGCCAGTCCTAAGAACAGTACCAGCCCCACATAGTTATTGTTCATAAACGCTTTAAAGCAGGCATCCCGTTCACGATCGACAATCAGTTTCTGCTGATACACAAACAGCGCGCCCGCCACCAGCAGTGACCAGTAATAGCCCAGTCCTAACCCATTCAACCAGCCCACCGTCGCCATCAGCGCCAAAACACCGACCTGCAGAATGCCAATAATCAGCTTATCGTTCTGACCGAACAGAATGGCGGTCGATTTAATGCCAATCTTCAGATCGTCATCACGATCAACCATCGCGTACTGGGTGTCATACGCCACCGCCCAGAGAATGTTGGCGAGGAACATCAACCAACAGCTCAGCGGAACAGATTCACTGACGGCGGCGAACGCCATGGGAATAGACCAGCCAAACGCCGCCCCCAGCACCACCTGCGGCAGGTGCGTATAGCGTTTCATGAAGGGATAAACCCACGCCAGTGCTAACGCCGCAACGGACAACAAAATCGTCATCGTGTTAAGAGTCAGAACCAGCAGGAAGGCGAGCAACACCAGCACAACAAACAGCGTTCGGGCCTCTTTCTCCGTGACTGCACCGCTCGGCAGCGGTCGGTTTGCGGTGCGTTTGACGTGTCCGTCAAATTTCCTGTCGGCATAATCATTCACCACGCATCCGGCAGCGCGCATCAGCCACACACCGGCGACAAACACCGCCAGTATCCACAATTGCGGTACGCCAGGGGTCGCTACCCACAGCGCCCACAGCGTCGGCCAGAGCAGCAGTAAGGCGCCAATTGGCTTATCCGTACGCATCAAGCGGTGAAACGCCAGCAGCTTATTCTGCGTCAGACTCCACTCCATCTTTATCTTCCTCTCAGTACAACGGCGATGCAGGCAAAAAAAGCTCGGTAAGCATCAGCGGCTTACCGCTCAGCCGCAGGCGGGAACGACGTCCCCACAGCGCTGCATCGCGGCCAATCTCAATAAAATCGCGGGTCAATGTCGATGATGTAAACAGATAGCGCCCGAGCGGGGTTTTCCCCAGATTTTGCAAAGCCAGTTCGGGGCCGCACAAGGTGGATTCCGGCACGACAGTCCGACCGGCAAGCCACGGCTCACCATCCGCGCATAACAGGATTTCCCGCAACCAATAGCGGGATTCTGCCGGCAACAGCGTCAACTCTTCAGTGACCTCATTTTGCCCAACGAATCCTTCTCGTATCAATGTTACGGTGACCTGTTTTCCCTGCTGCTCAAAACGTTTGGTCATGGAATCTTCCAGTAACAACCAGTCGAGCAATTGGGGGTCAAGCGACGGGATCGCATCAAAATAACGCAGAGCACGCAGTTGCGTTAACGCGGGGTGTGGCATGCCTTACTCTCCGATTCATAACCTGAGGGCATTGTATCGCAGAAAAGGCTTTGCGGGGTGAGCAAACACGATTAAGTGATCGGTAGGGCAACATAAGTGTAACAAGTAGCATCGAAGGATAAAAAAAGGTGCGCCAGGAGACGCACCAGTTGTTGCAAAATCAACAATGTGGGGAGATGGTTACCCCTTGCCTTTTACACTGCTGATAAAGGTGGAACGGGCAGATTTGGATCCCAGACGTTCAGCTTCATCAAGCAGCTTCAGCGCTTTATCAACATCACCTTTCGCCACGGCATCCTTAATCGCCTGGTTAAAATAGTTCTCAGTGTCATTCAGCACCGGCTCGCTTTTCTTCACGGGTTGTGGTGCCGGCGCGGCTACCGCGGCAGCCGGTGCCGCATAAGCCACCGCAGGCGCTGCGGTATTACCCACTGTCACCGGCCCCGGGCCAGAGGAACCAAATAACGGCCCAACCAGCACGCTGGAGGTGCTGTTGGTTTTCACCTGCAGTTTCACCAGACCATCGGTAGTATGGCGGGCAATCGGGTCCGGAATATCCGGAACAGCGTTGCCCACACCCTTGGCATACGCTTTCGCCGGGTCAAGCAGCGTGGTGGTCTGTTGGAGATCTTTATCAGTAGTAAAGACCAGAACATAAAGCTTCTGCTGTCCCAGCGCTGGCGTCAGACGCATCACGCCTTCCAGGCGATCCGCACTCATCACACCCGGAGCCTGGTAGGTAAAGTAACTGCTGGGGAAGAACGCAGATGGCGTCATGTTCTGATCAAGAATTAAGACGTTTGGCGCAAATACACTGGTTTGTTTGTTAACTTCACTGCTCAGCGTCAGGGTCAGTTCACCAATGTTGGCCGGTACGCTATAGGCGGCTACCGGGCCGCTAATACCGGCAATGTCCAGACGCTGTCCCGCTGTCGCCAACGGGGTTGACTGGGTTTTCGATTGGTCGACTGGCGTCCAGGTCAGCTGTTGCAATGCAGCCGTCGGAATCGACGGTGCAGCGGCGGTGTCCTGCGGAACGATATTCACATCGGCCAGGCTGATTCCAGGAACGCTGGCAAATAACCCTGCCGATAAACAAAGGGCAACGAGACTTTTCTTCATTTTCATTGTTATCACCTCAGATAGCATGGGTTCAGCGGTGGCCAGGCAATAGCGCGCTAAACCGTAAGTAAGAGGGGCTTACGCCCCTCTTTAGGTCATTACGTCAGGTTAATGCTGGATTACCACCAGATTTCCATCTGGGCACCGAAGGACCACTCGTCGCTATCGCCACGGCTGGTTGTGCTGATACCGGAGTTGGTTGCAGCAGCATATTTAGAGACCGAATCTCCGTTTTTCACGTAGCCCCATTCTTCATCCCATTTGGCATAGGTTGCAAAGACGCGGATTGCCGGACGAGACCAGATGCTATCGCCTGCCTGCCACTGTTGCGCCAGGGTGATTTTGTATTGGCTGTTGCGATCGCCAGTCTGTTGAGATTTGACGTTGTCGTAGCCGACTTCCATCAGGGTGCTCATGATTGGCGTCCATTTGTACATCGGACGAATACCCACGGTGTACCATTCAGTACCCAGGTCGTTATCCATGTCGATATTCTGATACATACCGACGTACATCAGGTCCCACTTGTCGCCCAGAGAGATAGCACCGTGGTCAAGTACGCGCACCAGGCTACCGTTGTTATTGATGTTGTTGTTTACATGATGGATAACGGGATCATTTGGTGTTGCCTGGGTATCGAAGGTTGAACCGTAAGTACCCTGCGAGCCACCTTTACCCTGCGTGGTCATCGCATCAGTTGCATACTGAACCACGAACTTGTTATAGCCCTTCAGCATGCTCTGAGTATGTTCTGCAGTGAACATCCAGCCATCTTTAGATGCGCTATCCGCGTAGCTATAACCGTCAGTTTTATTCGCACGACCGTAGTCAACACCCAGTTCCAGCATGCCGTCCGGGTTAATGGCCATCTGCGCTAAACGCATGTCGAATACGTCGTTCGCGGTATCTTTGGATGTGTCGTAGATATTCTGGCTACTGAAGGTGTAAGAACCGCCCGCTTCCTGAGAACGGGTTGCGGCCAGAGACAGTTTACCGAAGCCCAGATCGATGTTTTCAATACCGGCACCAGGACCTGAAATATCCCAGTAGTAGAAGTCGATCATATGGACGTCATGACGCTGATAGAAACGTTTACCGGCCCAGATGGTGGAACCCGGCAGCCATTCAATCAGGTTTTTACCCTGCACGTTGGCTTCGCGGAAAGCAGGATCGGTCGCTTCCCAGTCATTCTGCTGTGCAACGGAGTAGGCAACGTTGGTGTCGAAGTAGAAGCTCTTATCGCCCTCTTTCCACACTTCCTGACCTAATTTGATTTCCGCATAGGTTTCACATTCGTTACCAAGACGGTATTTACTTTGGGCACCAGTTGCCTGGAAACACTGTTGTTCACCGCCGCTACCTGTCCAGCCAATGCCGGAACGAGCATAACCATGGAAATCCACAGCCATTGCCTGAACAGACATAATGCCTGCTGCTACAGCAACCGCCAGAGGGAGTTTGCGCAGAGTAATCATCGTTCTATCTCCTGAGATCATTGCTTTTCTTTAAACGCTGCCACCTTCTGCAACTACGAATGGTTTTGCGTTTCGTTTTTTTATGGGGACCTTAAACGCCCGGCTCCTGATGCAACCGACGACATGCAGTGCCATCCTCACGGAACAGATGGCAACGCTCTGGCGGCAGGCCGATAGCGAATGTGGCACCCTCTTCTACCAACACCACGTCGTTCTGGCGGTAAACCAGGTTCTGACGGATGGCGGGGATCTGGATATGGATTTGTGTTTCGTGACCAAGCTGCTCGACTACCTGTACTTCACCTTCGAGGGTGACATCAGCAATATCACTGGGCAGCAGATGTTCCGGGCGGATACCTAAAGACATATTGGCGCCGACCTGCACCGCACGGCTTTCCACTGGTAGCCATATTTGCTGGCGGTTAGGCAGCTCAACCTGAACCTGATCGATCGCCGTTGCCGTCACTTTCACTGGCAGGAAGTTCATCTTTGGCGAACCAATAAACCCGGCAACAAAGCGGTCAGCCGGGTAGTGGTACAGCTCGAGGGGTTTACCAACCTGCGCGACGCGGCCGGCATCCAGCACCACAATTTTGTCGGCCAGGGTCATCGCTTCGACCTGATCGTGGGTGACGTAAATCATCGTGCGACCAAGACGCTTATGCAGGCGGGAGATTTCAATGCGCATCTGGACGCGCAGTGCGGCATCGAGGTTTGACAGCGGTTCGTCCAACAGAAAGACACGTGGCTCTGCAACCAACGTACGGCCAATTGCCACACGCTGACGTTGCCCACCGGAGAGCGCTTTGGGTTTGCGCTCCAGCAGATGGGCCAGTTGCAGCACCTCCGCAACCTGATTAACACGCTGGTTCATCACCTCTTTTTTCGCACCAGCGAGTTTGAGGCCGAATGACATGTTTTCAGCGACGGACAAATGGGGATACAGCGCATAGGACTGGAAGACCATCCCCACACCACGTTCAGCGGGTGGAATGTCGTTCATCCGGGTCTCCCCGATAAACAAATCACCACTGGTAATGGTTTCAAGTCCGGCGATCATACGCAGCAAGGTTGACTTACCACAGCCTGACGGTCCGACAAACACCACGAATTCCCCTTCGTGAATGTCGAGATTGATATCTTTCGATACCACCACGTCACCCCAGGCTTTCGTTACATTTCGCAGCTGTACGCTCGCCATGCCCTTCTCCCTTCGTTACAACCTGTCATCGACAGCAACATTCATTGATGGATTGACTATGCGTTATCCCTTAACTGCGTGAATCCTCCACCCCCCAGCTTTTTTATGGGGGAGGAGGCGGGAGGATGAGAGAGCAGCGTCTGAGACCCTGGCTACCTGCCTCAGAGGAATTTCGTGATGCAGCCTGCAAAAATCAGTGGGTTTTTATGTGCGCCAGTACGCATTACTCACATTTATGTAACACAGATCACATAAAGAACGGGTGGGGCGTAGGGGTAAGGAGGATGGAAAGAGGTTGTCGTATAAAGAAACTAGTAACCGTTAAGCCACCTCTGCAAAATCACCAAACAGGATGGGAACTATGAAAATCAAAACTGGCGCACGCATCCTCGCATTGTCCGCATTGACGACGATGATGTTCTCCGCCTCGGCTCTCGCCAAGATTGAAGAAGGTAAGCTGGTTATCTGGATTAACGGCGATAAAGGCTACAACGGCCTCGCTGAAGTGGGCAAAAAATTCGAGAAAGACACGGGTATCAAAGTCACCATTGAGCACCCTGACAAGCTGGAAGAAAAATTCCCGCAGGTTGCCGCGACCGGTGATGGCCCGGACATCATCTTCTGGGCGCATGACCGTTTTGGTGGTTACGCACAGTCTGGCCTGCTGGCTGAAATCACGCCGGACAAAGCGTTCCAGGACAAACTCTATCCGTTCACCTGGGATGCCGTACGCTATAACGGCAAGCTGATTGCCTACCCAATCGCGGTTGAAGCGCTGTCGCTGATTTATAACAAAGACCTCGTGCCGAACCCGCCAAAAACATGGGAAGAGATCCCTGCGCTGGATAAAGAGCTGAAGGCGAAAGGTAAATCTGCACTGATGTTCAACCTGCAAGAACCGTACTTCACCTGGCCGCTGATTGCTGCCGATGGTGGTTACGCATTCAAGTTTGAAAACGGTAAGTACGATGTGAAAGACGTCGGCGTGGATAACGCTGGCGCGAAAGCCGGTCTGACCTTCCTGGTTGATCTCATCAAGAACAAACACATGAACGCGGATACCGACTACTCCATCGCTGAAGCGGCCTTTAACAAAGGCGATACCGCGATGACCATTAACGGCCCGTGGGCATGGTCGAACATCGACAAGAGCAAAATCAACTACGGCGTAACGCTGCTGCCAACCTTCAAAGGCAAAGCGTCTAAACCGTTTGTTGGGGTACTGAGCGCCGGTATTAACGCCGCCAGCCCGAACAAAGAACTGGCAAAAGAGTTCCTCGAAAACTACCTGCTGACCGATCAGGGTCTGGATGAAGTGAACAAGGACAAACCGCTGGGTGCCGTTGCGCTGAAATCCTTCCAGGATCAATTAGCAAAAGATCCACGCATCGCTGCCACCATGGATAACGCCCAGAAAGGCGAAATCATGCCGAACATCCCGCAGATGTCAGCGTTCTGGTACGCCGTTCGTACCGCAGTGATCAACGCAGCCAGTGGTCGTCAGACTGTTGATGCTGCACTGAAAGACGCACAGGGTCGTATCACCAAGTAGTGCTGTAGCACACGTGCCGGATGGCGGCATAAATGCCTTATCCGGCCTACAACTCACCGTAGGCCGGATAAGCGCAGCGCCATCAGGCACTTTTGCCGACAGATGTTCAATGTTGTAGAGGAAGATCCCCATGGATGTCATTAAAAAGAAACACTGGTGGCAAAGCGACACGCTGAAATGGTCAGTGATGGGTCTGCTTGGGCTGCTGGTCGGTTACCTTGTTGTTTTGATGTACGCTCAGGGGGAGTACCTGTTTGCCATCATGACGCTGATTTTAAGCTCTGCTGGCCTGTATATTTTCGCTAACCGTAAAACCTATGCCTGGCGTTATGTTTATCCTGGTGTCGCCGGTATGGGGCTTTTTGTTCTGTTTCCGTTGGTTTGCACCATCGCCATTGCCTTTACCAACTACAGCAGCACTAACCAGCTGACCTTTGAACGTGCTCAACAAGTCCTGATGGAGCGATCATATCAGGCAGGCAAAACCTATAACTTCGGCCTGTATCCGGCGGGTGATGAGTGGCAACTGGCCCTTACCGACGGTGAAACAGGAAAAAATTACGTTTCCGATGCCTTTAAATTTGGCGGCGAGCAGAAACTGCAACTGAAGGACGCAGATGCACTGCCAACTGGCGAACGCGCGACGTTGCGCATCATCACCCAGAATCGTCAGGCGCTGACGCAGTTAACGGCCATTCTGCCGGATGACAGCAAAGTTATCATGAGTTCACTGCGTCAGTTCTCCGGCACGCAGCCGCTCTACTCCCTGGCTGATGACGGTACGCTCACCAATAACCAGAGCGGCGTAAAATACCGCGCCAACAACGATGTTGGTTACTATCAGGCAATTAACGCTGACGGGAGTTGGGGTACAGAAAAACTCAGTCCAGGCTATACCGTCGCTATTGGGTGGGACAACTTCACCCGCGTCTTTACTGATGAAGGCATCCAGAAGCCATTCTTCGCCATCTTCGTCTGGACAGTGGTGTTCTCAGTCCTGACGGTAATCCTCACCGTTGCGGTAGGGATGGTTCTGGCCTGTCTGGTGCAGTGGGAATCCCTGAAAGGCAAAGCGATTTACCGCGTCCTGCTGATCCTGCCCTATGCCGTGCCGTCGTTTATCTCGATTCTGATTTTCAAAGGATTGTTCAACCAAAGCTTTGGTGAAATCAACATGATGCTGAGCACACTGTTTGGCATCAAACCGGCCTGGTTCAGCGACCCAACCACCGCGCGCTCAATGATTATTATCGTCAACACCTGGCTGGGTTATCCGTACATGATGATCCTGTGCATGGGGCTACTGAAGGCGATTCCTGATGACCTGTATGAAGCATCAGCAATGGATGGCGCAGGCCCGTTCCAGAACTTCTTTAAGATTACGCTTCCGCTGCTGATTAAGCCGCTAACGCCGCTGATGATTGCCAGCTTTGCCTTTAACTTTAACAACTTCGTGCTGATTCAACTGTTGACCAACGGTGGCCCGGACCGACTTGGCACCACCACGCCAGCCGGTTATACCGACCTGCTCGTGAGCTACACCTACCGTATCGCCTTTGAAGGCGGTGGCGGGCAGGACTTCGGTCTGGCGGCGGCGATTGCCACGCTGATCTTCCTGCTGGTAGGCGCACTGGCGATCGTGAACCTGAAAGCCACACGTATGAAGTTTGATTAAGGGAGATAACGACAATGGCTATGGTCCAACCGAAATCACAAAAGTTACGTTTATTCGCAACGCACTTAGGGTTGCTGATTTTTATCGCGGCGATCATGTTCCCGCTGCTGATGGTTATTGCCATCTCGCTGCGCGAAGGTAACTTCGCCACTGGCAGTCTGATCCCGGAAAACATCTCCTGGGAGCACTGGAAACTGGCGCTGGGCTTTAGCGTAGAGCACGCGGATGGTCGTGTGACGCCACCACCTTTCCCGGTGCTGTTGTGGCTGTGGAACTCAGTGAAAGTGGCCACCATTACTGCGATCGGTATTGTGACGCTCTCCACCACTTGTGCTTATGCCTTTGCCCGCATGCGTTTCCCGGGCAAAGCAACGCTGCTGAAAGGGATGCTGATTTTCCAGATGTTCCCGGCGGTGCTGTCCCTGGTGGCGTTATACGCGTTGTTTGACCGTCTGGGCCAATATATTCCGTTTATCGGTCTCAACACCCATGGCGGCGTGATCTTCGCTTATCTTGGCGGTATCGCGCTGCATGTATGGACGATTAAAGGCTATTTCGAAACCATTGATGGATCGCTGGAAGAAGCGGCCGCGCTGGATGGCGCAACGCCGTGGCAGGCTTTCCGCCTGGTGCTGTTGCCGCTCTCGGTACCGATTCTGGCGGTCGTGTTTATTCTGTCATTCATTGCCGCCATTACTGAAGTCCCGGTCGCATCACTGCTGCTGCGTGATGTGAACAGCTACACCCTTGCGGTAGGTATGCAGCAGTACCTCAATCCACAGAACTATTTGTGGGGCGACTTTGCCGCCGCAGCTGTACTTTCCGCCATTCCGATCACGCTGGTATTCCTGTTGGCACAGCGCTGGCTGGTCAACGGCCTGACCGCGGGTGGTGTGAAAGGTTAAGTTTCATCAAAGTAGTTGTGTTACCCCGCCCGGCAACGGGCAATGCCACTGCAACCCTCAACTTATGTTATCCCAACCTGTGACTGTTATTCGGCGCTCTACGGAGCGCCCTTTTTTTATGTTATTTTGCATTGCCGTTATGATTATTTCCTTTCGTGCTCTCCATCACTGCAATTCAATTCCCCACCTGACTGGCAACATATTAAACAGAGCTAAGATCACAGAAAAGACAAAACGTAATTGCAATGTAAAAAATGATAATTGTCTTCCCTGCCTGTTAAATCCACCATCTCCAATACTGATAAAAAGAGCTGTATCGTCTAAGGCAGGTCTGAATGAATACCCAATATAATTCCAGCTATATATTTTCGATTACGCTAGTTGCTACATTAGGAGGTCTATTATTTGGTTATGACACTGCAGTCATATCCGGTACGGTAGAGTCCTTAAATACCGTTTTTGTTGCCCCACAACACTTAAGTGAATCCGCCGCTAACTCGCTGTTAGGTTTCTGTGTTGCCAGTGCACTGATTGGCTGCATCATCGGCGGCGCGCTTGGCGGGTATTGCAGTAACCGCTTTGGTCGCCGGGATTCGCTGAAAATCGCTGCGCTGTTATTTTTTATTTCCGGCATCGGTTCCGCATGGCCAGAATTAGGTTTTACCACCATTAACCCCGATAATGCTGTACCTGTTTATTTAGCAGGGTATGTCCCCGAATTCGTTATTTATCGCATCATCGGTGGTATTGGCGTAGGTTTAGCTTCCATGCTTTCACCTATGTATATTGCTGAGCTGGCTCCGGCACATATTCGTGGAAAACTGGTTTCCTTTAACCAATTCGCGATTATTTTTGGCCAGTTGCTGGTGTACTGCGTTAACTATTTTATTGCCCGTTCTGGTGATGCCAACTGGCTGAATACCGATGGCTGGCGATATATGTTTGCCTCCGAAAGTATCCCCGCCCTGCTGTTTTTACTGCTGCTGTATACCGTACCAGAAAGCCCACGTTGGCTGATGGCGCGCGGCAGACATGAGCAGGCAGAAGGTATTCTGCGCAAAATTATGGGTAGCACACTCGCCACTCAGGCAATGCAGGAGATTAATCAGTCACTTGAGCATGGACGCAAAACCGGTGGTCGTCTGTTGATGTTTGGTGCAGGCGTGATTGTCATCGGCGTGATGTTATCCATCTTCCAGCAGTTTGTCGGCATCAATGTCGTGCTGTACTACGCGCCGGAAGTCTTCAAAACGCTTGGGGCCAGCACCGATGTGGCACTATTGCAGACCATTATTGTCGGTGTAATCAACCTCAGCTTCACCGTGCTGGCTATCATGACGGTGGACAAGTTTGGTCGTAAACCGCTGCAGATCATTGGCGCACTCGGCATGGCAATTGGGATGTTCAGCCTCGGCACTGCATTTTATACACAGGCTTCCGGCCTGGTGGCGCTGCTGTCGATGCTGTTTTATGTCGCAGCATTCGCTATGTCCTGGGGACCGGTGTGTTGGGTGTTGCTGGCAGAAATCTTCCCGAACGCGATTCGCGGTAAAGCACTCGCCATTGCGGTCGCAGCCCAGTGGCTGGCGAACTACTTCGTCTCCTGGACCTTCCCGATGATGGACAAAAACTCCTGGCTGGTTTCCCATTTCCACAACGGTTTCTCCTACTGGATTTACGGTTGTATGGGCATTCTGGCGGCGCTGTTCATGTGGAAGTTCGTACCGGAAACCAAAGGTAAAACACTGGAAGAACTTGAAGAGCTGTGGGAACCCGCAGCAGAGAAAGCCAAACCCGTCTCTGCACAATAAGACTGACCTGCAACACGCCGCCCCAACGGCGTGTTGTTTTTTACTCTCGCTTCAACCGCTTCGAGTTGCACAGCCACAGGGTGATCACCAGCAGCAGGATCGCCGCAGAATAGATCAGCACATCCATGGGTGCTTTATGATCGACAATGATCAACCGCACAATCGCAGTGATCCCGATATAGACAAAGTAGCGCAGCGGAAAGTGAAACCCTGACTGAAAATACTTCACAATCAGCGCGATAAATTCAAAGTACAGAAAGTAAACCACCAGTCCTTCCACCAGCTCATATTTGCTGGTTTGTTCCGGCGCGAACAACACATCTGCCAGATGCAGCGTTTCTTTCCCGAGGAATACGACCAGGATCAGGCCCAGACTCAGCAGCCCCAGATTCAGCACGGTCTGCAAGATGGTGGAGATAAACTCCACGCGCGGACGAGATAGCGACGTCATAACAGCACCTCTTACTCAGTGGCGAGGTTCCTGTATAACGCAAAAATGTGACAGAGATCTACATTTTTTGTTTAGATTTTGTTCGCACAACGGTTCTTGCCGGATGGCGGCTTTGCCTTATTCGGCCTGCCGTAGGCCCGGTAAGCGTAGCGCCACCGGGCGATCAACATTCACATCAACGGAAGTTCTCACTCCTGTCACTGGTCATATCGTACAAACCAAACTTACGCCCAAGCTGCTGACCACCATCACGCGTTAACGGTGTCCAGCCTATCGCTGCACGGCTGCGGGTTGGACCAGAGGAGAAAAGATCCAGCGGCACGGAAACGTACACCCCTTTGGTGAAATCCCCTTCTCCGTACTCGTCCGGCGATGCATTCGTGATAGTCGCATAGCCGCCAACTATCACGCCGCTATCGAAGCGTTTCGCAATTTCCAGCGTGCCGCCTTTATCACCCGCCAGATACTGCCCCACGCTGGCTTTCACCAGAACATCCTGAGCAAACGAAGGATTCCAGTACGCCGTCAAATGCCCGGTCTTCACGCTGTAGTCGGTGAACTTCATCATGTCCTGTGCGCTACGCCAGTCACGCTGTTTCACGTAGTTGGCGTCAATGCCAAACGCCCAGTTGCTGTCCAGCGGACGATACAATACTTCCGCGCCCGCCCCGCCGTACATGGTTTCCAGATAACCGCCGTAAACCTGTCCATAGAATCCATTACCGAGAGACTGGAAGTAATTGGCCTGCAGGTTATTCACGTAGACGTCGTTCTGTACATACTCACGCACATGGGTACGCACCCGCGGTAAATGCGAATCCTGCGGTGGGTTAGTGTAGTTAAACTTGTCGTAGTTATTGGCGAGGTTGGCAAACAGGCTACCGGTGGTCAGCAGGTGATCCGTGACCCACAGATCCGCCGTTCCCATCACGCCCAGTTGATACATATAGAAGTTTTCCGGGCCACCCACCGACTGGTTAAGTACCGGATCGATGTGAAAATCGAAACGTGATTTGTCGATATACCAGCCCTGCTCGGTAGTATTCGGCACCACGGGCTCAACGCGTTTTTGCGCCAGTTGGGTTTCATGACCCAGCGGCTCGCCTTCCAGATGGCGCTTGAGGCTGGAAATCTCCGTTTCGGTCGTCACCTGCGGTAAGTTCAGGCGATTTTCCGTAATGCGGATCGTGCGGATCCCGTCAGGGAGATCGTTCATCACGATCCGGTTGGCGCGTTCGATCCCTTCACGCGAATCACGGTATTTCACCTGTTCACCGGTGACGTATAGCGTATCGCCCTGCACCTGAATTTTAGGGTCTGCCAGCCCAGCGTTATATTTCAGCAACGTTAGCTGATTCGCCACCACAGAATGTTGCAGGATGGCATCCTGGGGCTGGGGCTGATATTTCGGGCGGGCATTGTCATTATACGCGGGCCGCAGATCGTTAAAGTTGGTACGCAGCGTGAAGCCAAACATAACAGTGTTGCCACGTTCGTAGCTGAGGTTAACGTCGGCCCAATCGGTGACGCGATAAATAGCGCCGACGTTAAACTTGCTCTTCTGATCCAGCTTACCCGCAAAATCCTGCTGATAATTATTGCCTTCATACTCCAGCTTCAAACGCAGCGGCTGCCAGGGGGTTTGATATTCCACACCGCCAAACAACGATGCCGGACCATGGAACATCTGACTACCATCGATAGAACCCGCCTGTTTGTAGCTATTGTCGCGATAACAGAATTTATCGCTGTAGGAACACAGCGGGTTGCTGACGTTGCCGCTGGTCCCCAGGTAGCCCCAGCCAAGACCCAGTGAGAAATCAAACGGTCCCCAGGCTTTACTCGCCACAATGTACTCCGCATCAAACAGACCGGTTCCACCAATATCCCGTGCACCAACCGCGACCTGCGGCATCCAGTAACTCTCTTCCCACAACCGCAGTTTGAGGTCAAACGCCTTATCCTTGTATGTCTGATCGCCAGAAAACGACTCTACACTGCTGTACTTTTTGGTGCGAACATCGGTATAGCGCAGCGTGGTTTCCAGCCAGGGGAAAAGCTGCACCGACCCTGAGTAGTAACGGTATTGATCGTTATCGCGGTAGTTGAGGCTCATTTCACCTTCACGGGCCATCCGCGCAGTCGGGGTTTGCAGCAGCCCCACGCCGCCAAAATCGGACTGTGATGGTCCAACGGGTGCAGGCCAGGTTTCACCGTGGCAGGCAACGCTCACGCCCAGCGCCAACAGGCTGAGCAGATAAGTTTTTCTCATTATTCAGGGATCCGCTGAGTCAGGGTGCGAAGAACATCGGCATTGATTTCATCCGGAACGTTGCTCCAGACGGCTTCGGAAAGTCCGACAAAAATGATGCTGCCGGGCATCGGCTCAACGTGGCGTTTGTTCCAGTAAGCCACTGGCGCTTTCTGCATATGTCCGTCGGGATAGACCACCCACGCATAGCTGCGATCTGCACCGCTGAGCCGATGTTGTTCAGCGAGATAACTGGCCACATCACGGCCGGGCATAAACGGTTGTTTACCCGGACGACTTAGTAAGCCAAATAGCGTTATCTCCGTTGGCTGTGGACCAACCCACAGCGAGTAATTGCCCTGCAACGGCGGGTTGCCTCGTTCGCTGACGCGCACAACATCCGGGTCGAGGTTAATCTTCTGTCTGCCGGTTATCTTCACTGCCTGAATCTGCTGGCGTAGCGCGTTAATCGCTGCAGCATCCTCACCACTTTCCTCTGCACTCAGCACTGCCAGGCGCGCCAGTAATGCCTGCTGCTGGCGTTGTGCCGAGATAGTGGCTTGCGCTTCACCGAGAACCGCTGCCGGCCACCAGCTGTTGCTTAATCGTGGCTGCCCCACCAGGTCGATCAGATGTTCAGCACCGGTCAACATCTGCGGTTCTGAGTGGCCTGCGATCATCACTTTTACGTCACCTGCGGCAAAAACAGATGACATACTCAGACTGACGAGCAACGCGGTAATTGTCCGTTTCATCATGGTTTTGCCGCCTTAATCAGCGTGGTTTTCACCAGGAAGAAATGTGCACCCAGATACTGCTCTGACTGACGGATTTGCCCTTCATTGTCGATCCAGTAGCGGTTATGCCAGTGCGCCTGATCGGTCGTCACCTCTTCGTCCAGCACCCGAACCGCGGTCTCTTCGCTGCCCACGCTGATGCTATCAGGGCCATCCCATTTGAAAATCGAGTGGGCAGTGGCGTAACGGACCTGTTGATGCTCAGTCCAGCCCATCGTTCGGGTCCACGTTGCGCCATCAACTATCTGATTGGGCTTGAACAGTGGATCTGTCGCCAGATTATTCACCTCGATCAGGTTGTCGCCACCGAGTTGCGTTTTCACCAGTCGCCCATGCTGCGTCACGAGAATGGCCTGATCCTGAGTCACCCATTTCTGCTGCCCGTTTTCGGTAAAAGCGAGCACGACAAACAGCTGTGGACCACCATTGAGCTGCATATACTGGCTGGCGTAGGGCATGTTTTGGATTTCATCGTCCGTCATCTGTACGCCGGGTGACCCAAACACACTCTCCCACAGCGAATGACCCAGCCCTTCGGTGGTGGCTGAACACGCTTGTAATAACAGGCAAACCAATATGAGCGCTGGTCGCTTCACGACGCTTCTCCGCATTATTGCCGGGTGATGCTATGTTTACCCGGCCTACAAATCCCACAGGCTTATGGCAATCCAAAATAACCACACCGAAGTGTGGTTATGGTTAAACGTACCGGTACTACTGGGTACTGGTGGTTGTAGTAGTGGTTGTTCCGGTATTAGAACCATCGCCACCACCGGTTGCCGCCAGGGCGACCCCCACCGCAGAACTTACGGTGCTCACGCTGGTTGCGGAGGAACTTCCTGCCGAAACCGACGCTGCTGCCGACCCTGCGGCCTCCCCCACCTGAACGGGGGCGGCATAAACAGAGGTCGCCGCAAGCGCAGATATAGCCCACAGGCCATACAGAACTTTTTTCATCACAAATTCCCTTCATTGCATGAATGGAGATTTACCCAAAAGAATTTCAGGCGAGATCGAGTATACACAACCAAAGTATGCAAATTAGACCGGCCGGATATTTAGGATAATTAGATGGCAAGAAATGAAATTATTTACTGTTTATAATAAACTTAAATTAATCAATCAGTTAAAATATATAAATAAAAAATACAATACCCGAAAAATCTGAAAACATCAGAAACAGGATAACGTTGAATGAATTGTTTTAGGATTAAGCTCAATTAAGAAATGAAGAAAAGGTGTAGATATCCTGGAGTAATCTTATAAAAAAAGCCGATATTAATATCGGCTTTTTTATTTCATTAATGCCGGATGGCGGCGAAACGCCTTATCCGGCCTACAAGTGTACGCCTGTAGGCCTGATTAGCGCAGCGCCATCAGGCACGCCAGGACTTATAACGGTTAATCAAACCGTTGGTCGAGCAATCATGGCTGGTGATTTCTTTGTCATCATTCAGTTCCGGCAGAATGCGGTTTGCCAGCTGTTTGCCCAGCTCCACGCCCCATTGGTCGAAAGTGAAGATGTTCAGGATGGCACCCTGAGTAAAGATTTTATGTTCATACAACGCAATCAACGCACCCAGGCTAAACGGCGTGATTTCACGCAGCAGAATAGAGTTCGTCGGACGGTTGCCTTCAAACACTTTGAACGGCACAACGTGTTCGAGCTGGGCCGGATCTTTACCCTGATCGCGATATTCCTGCTCAACCACTTCACGAGATTTACCAAATGCCAGCGCTTCGGTCTGAGCGAAGAAGTTAGACAACAGTTTCGGATGGTGATCAGACAGCGGGTTATGGGTAATCGCCGGCGCGATAAAGTCACAAGGAACCATTTTGGTACCCTGGTGAATCAGCTGGTAGAACGCATGCTGGCCGTTAGTACCCGGCTCACCCCAGATGATTGGGCCAGTCTGGTAGTCCACGGCGTTACCGTTACGGTCAACGTATTTACCGTTGGATTCCATGTTGCCCTGCTGGAAGTAGGCCGCGAAGCGGTGCATATACTGGTCGTACGGCAGGATTGCTTCGGTTTCTGCACCGAAGAAGTTGTTGTACCAGATACCGATCAGCGCCAGCAGTACCGGCAGGTTTTTCTCCGCCGGGGTGGTGGAGAAGTGTTTGTCCATCGCATGTGCACCGGACAGCAACTCAACGAAGTTGTCGAAGCCCACGGACAGAATGATGGACAGGCCAATGGCAGACCACAGAGAGTAACGACCGCCAACCCAGTCCCAGAACTCAAACATGTTGGCAGTATCAATACCAAACTCGCCAACCGCTTTACCGTTGGTGGACAGCGCAGCAAAGTGTTTCGCAACGTGTTTATTGTCACCAGCGGTCGCCAGGAACCAGTCGCGCGCGCTGTGGGCGTTGGTCATGGTTTCCTGGGTGGTGAAGGTTTTAGACGCGACCAGGAACAGCGTGGTTTCCGGGTTCACTTTTTTCAGCACTTCGGCAATGTGCGTACCATCGACGTTAGACACAAAGTGCATATTCAGGTGATTTTTATATGGACGCAGCGCTTCGGTCACCATGAACGGGCCGAGGTCGGAGCCGCCGATACCGATGTTCACCACATCCGTGATCGCTTTGCCGGTGTAGCCTTTCCAGCTTCCGGAGATAATCGCTTCAGAGAAGGATTTCATTTTCTCCAGCACCGCATTCACTTCCGGCATCACATCTTTACCATCAACGATGATCGGCGTATTGCTACGGTTGCGCAGCGCCACGTGCAGCACGGCGCGGTCTTCGGTGCGGTTGATTTTCTCACCGGAGAACATGGACTTGATGGCACCCGCCAGATCGGTCTCTTTCGCCAAATCCTGCAGTTTAGCCAGCGTCTCTTCCGTGATACGGTTTTTGGAGAAATCCACCAGCATCAAATCGTCAAACGTCGCGGAAAACTTAGTGAAACGATCGCTATCTTTCGCGAACAGGTCCGCGATAGTAACGTCTTTCATCTCTTCAAAGTGTTTTTGTAGTGCCTGCCAGGCTGAGGTCTGCGTTGGATTGATGTTTTTCATTAGCAATACTCTTCTGATTTTGAGAATTGTGACTGAGATCGATTGTAACGCCAGTCACAGAAAAGTGTGATTGTTTTAATGCCATTGCCAGGGCATCCGCCAAACGTGGCTAAAAAGTATAGCGGTTATCAGCGTTGTTATTAGTACCGTTACTCAACGCAGTTGCAGCATGAAAAATCCGCATAATCCCAGCGTTGACAGCACAGGCCATGCCTTTTATTTATATACATAAAGTCATTCGATATGCGTCAAGGCGGCAAACCTGAGAATCCACAGGAGCTTACTGAAGTAAGTGACTGTGGTGAGCAGGTGCAGCCAACGAAGAGGCAGATTGAAGGACGAAATGTAATACGGTATTTGCATTTGCGCCTGCACCGGTTTTTGTTCTGCCTTATGTGCCATGGTCGCTCTATTCATTCCCTGACACGAGGTAGTTATGACTGATGTAGTTGTCTCCAAGTTTGGTGGTACCAGCGTGGCGGATTTTGACGCCATGAATCGCAGCGCGGATGTCGTACTTTCCGATACTAACGTCCGCTTAGTGGTGCTTTCCGCTTCAGCAGGTATTACCAATCTGCTGGTTGCACTGGCAGAAGGGCTGGAGCCGACTGAGCGCTTCGAGAAACTCGACGCCATTCGTCAAATTCAGTTCAATATTCTGGAACGCCTGCGTTATCCGAACGTGATCCGCGAAGAAATTGAGCGTCTGCTGGAAAACATCACTACGCTGGCCGAGGCGGCCTCACTGGCTACCTCCACGGCGCTGACGGATGAACTGGTCAGCCACGGTGAACTGATGTCTACCCTGCTGTTTGTTGAGATCCTGCGCGAGCGTAACGTTCAGGCCCAATGGTTTGATGTCCGCAAAGTGATGCGCACCAACGATCGCTTTGGTCGTGCTGAGCCAGATGTAGCGGCGCTGGCCGAACTGGCAGCCATCCAGCTTGCCCCGCGGTTGAGCGAAGGTCTGGTCATTACTCAGGGCTTTATCGGTAGCGAAAGCAAAGGCCGTACCACCACACTGGGACGCGGCGGCAGCGATTATACAGCCGCCCTGCTGGCCGAAGCGCTGCACGCTACGCGCGTCGATATCTGGACCGATGTTCCTGGCATTTACACCACCGATCCGCGCGTTGTTCCCGCAGCGCAGCGTATCGATGAGATCGCCTTCGAAGAGGCCGCGGAAATGGCAACCTTCGGTGCGAAAGTCCTGCACCCGGCAACCCTGTTACCTGCCGTACGTAGCGATATCCCGGTGTTTGTTGGCTCCAGCAAAGATCCAAAAGCAGGCGGCACGCTGGTGTGTAATAAAACCGCGAATCCGCCGCTGTTTCGGGCGCTGGCCCTGCGCCGCAAACAAACACTGTTGACGCTGCATAGCCTGAATATGCTGCACTCTCGCGGCTTTTTAGCGGAAGTGTTCGGCATCCTGGCACGCCACAATATCTCGGTAGATTTGATCACCACATCCGAAGTCAGTGTGGCGCTGACGCTGGACACCACCGGCTCCACCTCCACCGGCGATACACTGTTAACACAGTCTCTGCTGATGGAACTGTCTGCCCTGTGTCGGGTTGAAGTTGAAGAAGGTCTGGCGCTGGTGGCGTTGATTGGTAATGACCTGTCAAAAGCCTGTGGCGTCGGCAAAGAGGTGTTCGGTGTACTGGAGCCATTCAACATTCGCATGATTTGCTACGGCGCATCCAGCCATAACCTGTGCTTCCTGGTGCCGGGCACCGAAGCCGAGTTGGTCGTCCAGAAACTGCACCATAATTTGTTTGAGTGATATATGCTCGCATGCCGGATGCGGCGAAACGCCCTATCCGGCCTGTAAATTCTCCGTAAGCCTGATAAGCAGCAGCGCTATCTCTCAGCCAGAGATTCCCGTAAACTAAAATCTCTGGCTAACTGAGGGCACCCTAATGGCACTCCCCCGCATTACCCAAAAAGAGATGACCGAGCGCGAACAGCGTGAACTGAAAACGCTTCTCGACCGCGCGCGTATTGCACATGGTCGACTACTCACCAACGCTGAGACCAACAGCATTAAGAAAGAGTACATCGATAAACTGATGGTTTTGCGCGAAGCAGAGGCAAAAAAAGCCCGCCAGTTGAAGAAAAAGCAGGCTTATAAACCGGATGCGGAAGCATCGTTTTCCTGGTCAGCGAATACGCCAACACGCGGCAGACGTTAACGCCCTTTCTTCTTACGCCCCGGCGAGGTAAAGCGCTTACCGTTTGCTGCCGGGCGTGATTTCTCTTTTTCAGCCGATTTTTCGATTTTCACTACCGGGCGCTTAATGCCTGTGGTTTTTGGCTTCGCTTTCGCCTTCGGTTTGGCTTCTGAGGACGAGTTCTCAATCAACTTGAACAGATCGATCAGTTCGTCATCCGTCAGGTCGCGCCATTCACCCAGCGGCAGGCCTGACAGACCAACGTTCATGATACGCGTACGCTCAAGCTTAGTCACTTCATAACCAAAGTGCTCGCACATACGACGGATCTGACGGTTCAGCCCCTGAATCAGCGTGATGCGAAACACAAACGGCGCTTCTTTCTTCACCTTACATTTTTTGGTAACGGTGCCGAGAATTGGCACACCGGCTCCCATCCCACGGATAAAGTCATCAGTGACTGGCTTATCTACCGTCACCAGATACTCTTTTTCGTGATCGTTACCGGCACGCAGGATTTTATTCACCAGGTCGCCGTGGTTGGTCAGAAAGATAAGTCCCTGAGAGTCTTTGTCCAGACGACCAATTGGGAACACACGCTTGCTGTGGTTAACAAAATCAACAATGTTGTCGCGTTCGCTGTCTTCAGTGGTACTGACAATCCCCACGGGTTTGTTCAGCGCAATAAAAACCAGATCTTCCGCTTCGCGCGGCTCAATCAACCGACCATTTACTTTTACGACGTCGCCAGGCATCACCTGATCGCCAATGGTGGCGCGTTTGCCATTCAGGAAGACATTCCCTTGTTCGATAAAGCGATCTGCTTCGCGACGCGAGCAGATTCCGCTTTCACTGATGTATTTGTTTAATCGGATAGATGAGTCGGGCAGCATAATTTCTCCTGTATACACGTCATCCTTCAGGCTGTCTCTGCGTTGGCTGCCCTCACTCACCCAGGTCACATAGCTCTCTATGCTCCCAGGGATTCGCTCCCTTGCCGCCTTGATACAACTTGAATGACTTTGTGTATTAAAAGCGAAATATACCCTACCTTGCGGGCGATAAAAAATAATCGTGTTCGAATGCCAGAACGCTATTTGTGATCCGCCACACTTTTCGACACAAAAGTGTCAGCACCCCATGCCTGCAATTTTGTTGCGCGAAAATACACAGAATCAAGGTATTACATCAATAAGCACATATGTGCCGACAACGCGCTATCGGTACATCAAATGTGCAACACAAACTGCCAGTTCATGGCGCTGAAAGAAGAGAAAATTACTTTGAGCTGGGCCATGGATGGGGTTATATCAGATCAAGAAGACAATTTAGTGATTTGCACAAATGTGCAGGAGCCCAAAGATGGCAACGGAAAACAGCGATGATATCCGCCTGATCGTAAAAATAGCGCAGCTCTATTACGAACAGGACATGACGCAAGCGCAAATCGCCCGCGAGCTGGGAATTTATCGCACCACGATCAGCCGCCTGCTAAAACGTGGCCGCGAATCAGGCATCGTTACCATTGCCATTAATTACGACTTCAACGAGAACCTGTGGCTGGAACAACAGCTAAAACAGAAATTTGGCCTGAAAGAAGCGGTGGTGGTCTCCTGCGACAGCGAACAGGAAGACGAACAGCTCGCGATGATGGGGGTGCACGGCGCACAGCTGCTGGAGCGCTTACTGGAACCCGGCGATATTATCGGCTTCTCATGGGGGCGCGCCGTTCGGGGGCTGGTCGAAGGATTATCTCCGGCCAGCCAGTCGCGCCAGCTGATCTGCGTACCGATTATCGGCGGCCCCTCCGGCAAGCTTGAAAGCCGTTACCACGTCAATACGCTGACCTACAGCGCCGCGGCAAAGCTCAAGGGCGAATCGCACCTGGCCGATTTCCCGGCACTGCTGGAAAACCCGCTGATCCGTAACGGGATTATGCAGTCCCAGCACTTCCGGTCGATTTCCGCCTACTGGGATAACCTGGACGTCGCGCTGGTCGGCATTGGCTCCCCGGCGATCCGTGACGGTGCCAACTGGCACGCCTTTTACGGCAGCGAAGAGAGTGATGACCTGCACGCCCGCCATGTCGCCGGAGACATCTGCTCGCGCTTTTATGATATCGACGGCGTGACGGTAGAGACCAGTATGAGTGAAAAAACACTCTCGATCGAAACCAATAAATTAAAGCAGGCACGTTACTCCATCGGCATTGCCATGGGGGAAGAAAAACTGAGTGGAATACTTGGTGCATTACGTGGAAATTATATTAACGGTTTAGTCACTAACAGTCATACCGCTGAATTGCTGTTGAAGTAAATATATTCGAATTGATCCTGACATAATTTACTTTATGCAGGGTCCCCTTATCTGAAATTGGGAGTTGATTATGCAAACGTGGTTAAATCTACAGGATAAAGTCATTATTGTTACCGGTGGCGCATCAGGAATTGGCCTGGCTATTGTTGAAGAGTTATTAGCGCAAGGTGCTAATGTACAAATGGCAGATATTCATGGTGGCGACGGTAAATATACCGACCACAGCAAATATCATTTCTGGCCAACAGATATTTCCAGCGCCAAAGAAGTCAGTCACACCGTTGCTGAAATTATCCGTCGTTTTGGCCGTATTGATGGGCTGGTGAATAACGCGGGGGTTAATTTCCCGCGCCTGCTGGTCGATGAAAAAGCCCCGGCCGGGCAATATGAACTCAATGAAGCCGCTTTTGAAAAAATGGTCAACATCAACCAAAAAGGCGTTTTTTTAATGTCACAAGCGGTAGCGCGCCAGATGGTAACACAGCATGACGGCGTGATTGTGAATGTCTCTTCAGAAAGCGGACTGGAAGGTTCTGAAGGTCAGAGCTGCTATGCCGCCACCAAAGCCGCACTAAATAGCTTTACCCGCTCGTGGTCGAAAGAACTGGGCAAACACGGGATTCGTGTGGTCGGTATTGCGCCTGGCATTCTGGAAAAAACCGGGCTACGCACCCCCGAGTATGAAGAAGCGCTGGCCTGGACCCGCAATATCACCGTTGAGCAGCTACGCGAGGGATATACCAAGAACGCGATCCCGATTGGACGTTCGGGGCGTTTGGGCGAAGTCGCTGATTTTGTTTGTTATCTGTTGTCTGAACGTGCCAGCTACATCACCGGGGTAACCACTAACATTGCGGGCGGAAAAACGCGCGGCTAAGGAGGTTTTATGGTCAATGCAATCTTCTGCGCCCACGGCAAACTGGCCTGCGCCATGCTGGAATCGGTGCAAATGGTCTACGGCGATGCCAACGTTGAAGCGGTAACATTTGTCCCCGGCGAGAACGCCAGCGACATCGTGGCAAAGCTGAAAAAGTTAGTAAGCGTTCACACCAATGATGAATGGCTGATTGCCGTCGATTTGCAGTGTGGCAGTCCATGGAATGCCGCCGCAACGCTGGCGATGCACAACCCGGCGATACGCGTTATTAGCGGGTTGTCGCTGCCGCTGGCACTGGAGCTGGTTGACAACCAGAGCAGTATGAATGTGGATGAACTGTGCGAACACCTGACGACCATTGCTCAACAAACCTGCGTTGTCTGGCAGCATCTGGCAACGACCGAAGAGGATTTTTGATGAACATTACCCTTGCCCGTATTGATGACCGCCTGATCCACGGCCAGGTCACTACCGTCTGGTCGAAAGTGGCCAACGCCCAGCGGATTATTATCTGCAATGATGAGGTATATAACGATGAAGTTCGCCGAACATTATTACGCCAGGCCGCCCCGCCGGGGATGAAGGTCAACGTCGTGAATATCGAAAAGGCGGTGGCGGTTTATCATAATCCGCAATATCAGAATGAAACCGTTTTTTATCTCTTTACCCGTCCGCAGGATGCGCTGGCCATGGTTAAGCAAGGGGTAAAAATCGCCACCTTAAATATTGGTGGCATGGCCTGGCGACCGGGTAAAAAACAATTAACCAAAGCCGTTTCTTTAGATGATGACGATATTAATGCTTTTCATCAATTGGATCAGTTGGGAGTGAAACTGGATTTGCGCGTCGTTGCCTCCGACCCAGCAATTAATATTCTTGAGAAAATAAAAGAGCAGTCCGTTAGCGAATAATAAATAGCGCCTGTAGAAATATGCCGTAACAGGCAGGGATCGTTATACCCTTAAGGTGACAAATTATGGAAATTAGTACCCTACAAATTATCGCCATATTTATATTTTCCTGTATTGCCGGAATGGGCAGCGTGCTGGATGAATTCCAGACCCACCGCCCGCTCATCGCCTGTACCGTTATCGGCCTGATCCTTGGTGATTTAAAAACCGGGATTATGCTCGGCGGCACGCTGGAGTTGATTGCTCTGGGTTGGATGAACGTCGGTGCCGCGCAGTCCCCCGATTCGGCGCTTGCCAGTATTATCTCCGCCATTCTGGTTATCGTCGGGCAACAAAGTATCGCCACCGGTATCGCCATCGCCCTGCCGGTCGCGGCGGCAGGCCAGGTGCTGACGGTATTCGCTCGCACCATCACTGTGGTATTTCAGCATGCGGCGGATAAAGCCGCGGAAGACGCACGCTTTCGCACCATCGATATGCTCCACGTTTCCGCGCTCGGCGTACAGGCGCTGCGTGTCGCCATTCCTGCATTAATCGTCTCGCTGTTTGTCAGCGCCGATATGGTCAGCAACATGCTGAACGCCATTCCGGACTTCGTCACGCACGGGTTGCAGATTGCCGGTGGTTTTATCGTGGTGGTCGGTTACGCCATGGTGCTGCGCATGATGGGCGTGAAGTACCTGATGCCCTTCTTCTTCCTCGGGTTTATCGCCGGGGGTTATCTCGATTTGAGTCTGCTGGCTTTCGGTGGCGTGGGCGTGATTATCGCGCTGGTCTACATCCAGTTGAACCCGCAGTGGCGTAAAGCCGAACCGCAGGCGCAAGCCGCCTCTTCTCAAGCTCTCGATCAGCTTGATGACTAATGGAGCCGACCATGGAACAGAAAAAACTGACCAAATCCGACCTGTTTAGCATGTTTGTTCGCTCCAACCTGCAACAGGCGTCATTCAACTTTGAACGTATTCATGGGCTGGGCTTTTGCTACGACATGATCCCAGCCATTAAGCGCCTGTATCCGCTGAAGGAAGATCAGGTCGCAGCGCTCAAACGCCACCTGGTGTTCTTCAACACCACACCTGCCGTGTGTGGCCCGGTAATTGGCGTGACCGCCGCGATGGAAGAAGCGCGTGCCAATGGCGCGGAAATTGACGATGGCGCGATCAACGGCATCAAAGTTGGGCTGATGGGCCCACTCGCCGGCGTCGGCGATCCGTTGGTATGGGGAACATTGCGCCCGATTACTGCCGCGCTCGGCGCGTCTTTGGCGCTGTCCGGTAACATTCTCGGGCCGCTATTGTTCTTCTTTATTTTCAACGCAGTGCGTCTGGCGATGAAGTGGTACGGCTTACAGCTTGGCTTTCGTAAAGGGGTCAACATCGTCAGCGACATGGGCGGTAACCTGCTGCAAAAACTGACCGAAGGGGCATCAATTCTGGGTCTGTTTGTGATGGGGGTGCTGGTCACCAAGTGGACCAGCATCAACGTGCCGCTGGTGGTATCGCAAACGCCAGGCGCAGACGGTACCACCGTCACCATGACCGTGCAGAACATACTCGATCAGCTCTGCCCTGGCCTGCTGGCGCTGGGTCTGACGCTGCTGATGGTGCGGCTACTCAACAAGAAAATTAATCCGGTATGGCTGATATTCGCCCTGTTTGCACTGGGGATTATCGGTAACGCGCTGGGCTTCCTGTCCTGATTTTTCCGCCCCGGCGATGTCGGGGCAACGTCAACAAATTGTCCTCGAAAGAGGAAGAGGTGGTAACAATGCAAACAACAACAGCTTTACGCCTTTATGGTAAACGCGATCTGCGCCTGGAAACCTTCGACCTTCCCGAAATGCAGGATGATGAAATTCTGGCCTCGGTCGTGACCGACAGCCTGTGCCTTTCTTCCTGGAAAGAGGCTAACCAGGGTGAGAATCACAAAAAGGTACCAGACGATGTGGCCACCAACCCGATTATCATCGGCCACGAGTTCTGCGGCGATATTCTCGCCGTGGGGAAAAAATGGCAGCATAAGTTTCAGCCCGGCCAACGCTATGTTATTCAGGCTAACCTGCAACTGCCGGATCGCCCGGACTGCCCCGGCTACTCCTTCCCGTGGGTGGGCGGCGAAGCCACGCACGTCATCATACCCAATGAAGTGATGGAGCAGGATTGCCTGCTGGCCTACGAAGGTGAAACCTATTTTGAAGGCTCGCTGGTTGAGCCGCTTTCCTGCGTGATTGGCGCATTCAATGCCAACTATCATCTGCAGGAAGGCACTTACAACCATAAGATGGGCATTCGTCCGCAAGGGCGCACGCTGATCCTCGGCGGTACCGGGCCAATGGGATTGCTGGCAATCGATTATGCGTTGCACGGCCCGGTCAATCCGGCGCTGCTGGTAGTGACTGACACCAATAACGACAAGTTGAGCTACGCCCGCAAACACTATCCTTCTGAGCCACAAACGCTGATCCACTATCTCCACGCCCAGGATGCGGCTTACGACACGCTGATGGCGCTGAGCGGCGGTCACGGGTTTGACGACATCTTTGTGTTTGTGCCCAATGAACAGTTGGTCACACTGGCCTCTTCCCTGCTGGCCGCCGATGGCTGCATGAATTTCTTTGCCGGCCCGCAGGATAAGCAGTTCAGCGCGCCAATTAACTTCTACGATGTGCATTATGCTTTCACCCATTACGTTGGCACGTCTGGCGGCAATACCGACGATATGCGCGCGGCGGTAAAACTGATCGAAGAGAAGAAGGTTCAGGCCGCAAAAGTGGTGACGCACATTCTGGGGCTGAATGCGGCTGGTGAAACAACGCTGGAGCTGCCAAAAGTCGGTGGTGGGAAAAAGCTGGTCTACACTGGCAAAGCGTTACCGCTAACCGCACTCACGCAGATTGACGATCCGGCCCTGCGCGATATCCTGGAACGTCATCAGGGGATTTGGTCACAGGAAGCCGAACAGTACGTATTGTCTCACGCCGAGGAGATTTAACATGATTAACCGCGACACCCAACTGTGCATGTCGCTGGCCGGTCGCCCCGGCAACTTTGGCACACGTTTTCACAACTATTTGTATGAAAAGTTAGGATTAAATTTTATCTACAAAGCCTTTACTACGCAGGATATTGAGGCCGCAGTGAAAGGCGTTCGCGCACTCGGGATCCGCGGCTGTGCGGTATCGATGCCGTTTAAAGAGAGTTGCATGCCGTTTCTGGATGCCATCGACCCTTCCGCAAGCGTCATTGATTCCGTCAACACTATCGTCAATGACAACGGCACGCTGACAGGATTTAACACCGACTACATTGCGGTAAAAAGTCTGATTGCCAGCCACCAGCTTGATAACCGCGCACGCGTTATGATCCGCGGCAGTGGTGGAATGGGTAAAGCAGTCATTGCCGCATTTCGCGATGCCGGTTTTCACGATGTCATCATCGTCGCCCGTAACCGTGAGAGCGGCCCGGCGCTGGCAAAACAGTACGGTTTTCAGTGGCAACCGCAGCCGGAAGGGATTGCCTGCGATATTCTGGTCAACGTGACGCCCGTCGGCATGGCAGGCGGTAAAGAGAGCGATGAACTGGCCTACAGCGAAGCAATGGTCGCTGCCGCCAGCGTGGTGTTTGACGTCGTCGCCCTGCCGCCGGAAACACCGGTGATTAAGCTGGCGCAAAAGCTGGGTAAAAAAACCATCAGCGGTGCAGAGGTGATTGCCTTACAGGCCGTAGAGCAGTTCGCCATGTACACCGGCGTACGTCCGGATGACGCGCTAATCGCCGAAGCGGCCGAATTTGCGCGGGCGGGGTAAAGAAGCAGGAACAGAGCGCCAGGGATGGGCGCTCTGTTTATTTTAGGTACTATGCAACAGCAAACAGTTGCTGGTCAGCTTTCGCTTCCAATTGCGCCAGCGCGGGAATCAACTGGCTGATGTTTACCAGACTGTGTCCTAACTGGCATATGCTCTCATACGCAAAATGTTCCTGACCTTCACCCGCCATGGTCAGCAGGCTTTCGCCCATAAAATTCAGCGTCTGGTACAACCCCGCCAGCGCCTCTTCACAGCCAAACGATAGCGCCAGATTTTCTTCGGTAGTGAGATGGCTACAATCAAGATGGCGGAACGCCTCGGCGAGTGGAAAATAAAGCAGATCGGCCTGTGAAATGAGAGAAGAAGACGCAAAACAAGCGTTAGTGGTACTATTAGCATCAGCCATAGCATTACCTCGTATAATGTTGTGGTTAGAAGCTCGGTATGTGTTGGCGCACTGCCGGGCTTCGTTGTTTCTGTAAGACAATTGACTTACACTTGTCTTACGATTACCAATGTAAATCAGGTGTCAGACACATGTCAACGGTTGAATTCAAAAAGAAAGGCAACAAACAAATCGCATTACGTGTCGAGCCGGAACTGGAAGCAGGGATTCAGAAAGCGCTTTCAATGGATGGTGACGCTTCAGTATCCGCATGGATTAAGCGCATTATCAGGAAAGAACTGAAGCAGAAAGGGATTGAAGTTTAGAAGTTGGTATTTATGACATGTAAGAGTAGTGTGTCATCACACATCTCATGTAATTAAGGTGTCAATACACATGAACGAAAGAAGAGGCAATCCCCCGTTTCAATTCCGTCTGGATCCGGAACTGCGCAAAGCGATGGAAGAAGCACAACGACAGGATGGCGATGAATCGTTGGCAGCCTGGATTAAACGTGTGATTAGAAAAGAGCTGAAACAGAAAGGAATTGAAGTGTAACAGGCAGTAGTTTATATCGCTTTTCTGAAGGTCTGCTCAGAGCGAAAAACGGACGTTCACATAATTGTTTATATAGTGAATTTTCCCGTTTTTAGCTGGGCAAAATTAGCTTTTTTCATTACTGAACCCCACCTCTGCAATTAACGATATTGTTCATTTTCAACGGCGTTGCGTACTTTCAATAATGCTTTGTGCAAGTTCTCAATCGAGACAGAGCCAAGCGCTACCCGAATAGCCTGGGGAATGGTCTGTGAGGTGCAGAACGGTTCGGCAGTTGAAACAGAAATATGGCTATCCATCAGAACCTTAACGACACGATCGGCCCGTGATTCATCGGAAAGTGGCAGCCAGGCAAAATAGGAACCTGGATGTGTAATACAGGGAATATCGCCCAGAGCATCTCTGAGCACCGTTTGTCTCTGACGGGCATCCTGTCGCTTAAGTTCTTCAAAGCGTTCAACAGTGCCATCCTGTATCCAGTTGCACACCAGCGTGGTCATTACTGACGGAGTATTCCAAGTTGTTGCCCGAACGGCCCTTTCGAGAGCGGGACGGTATGCTTCAGGGCACACAACGGCACCAACCCGAAGACCGGTTGCGACATTTTTGGAATATCCAGTGACGTAGACCGTGCGTTCCGGCGCGTAAAACGCGACCGGAGGTAGGGGCCGGCGTATGAGGTAGGAATAGGCTGTATCTTCAATAATCAGCAGGTCGTGCGCCCGCGCAATAGCCGAAAGCTCTTTCCTTTGGCTATGTGTAAGCACCCAACCCAACGGGTTGTGCATGGTAGGCATGGTGTAAACGGCTCTGACATGTCTTTTCTTGCATAACTGTTTGAGTGCAGCATAATCCGGGCCGTCAGCCAGTGACGGGATTGCGATAAGCTCAAGGTGAAATAGTTCGGCCAGTGCTTTGAAACCTGGATAGGTAAGGGCATCCACTGCCACTACGTCTCCCGGCCTTAACAATCCCATAGCTGTAATCGTTAACCCGTGCTGTGCACCATTCACAATTACCACATTGTCTGCCGCCGGTTTAAACCCTCTCCCAGAAAGATGACCTGCAATGATCTCCCTTTCAGCAGGCCTGCCTGCATGGGGCTGATATCGTAGGTGCGATTCAATGTCCCCAACAGTAGATACCTGCCGAAGGGCGTCACGAAGGAGTTCGCCCTGCCCAGGCAGGGAGGGATAATTGAAATTGAGATCCAGTACATCCGTGGCAACAGCATGCTGATCTATGCCATGACCGTAAGGTAACGAGATTTCCCTGACAAACGTCCCACGCCCGGTTTCTCCACTAACAAGACCCATTGCTTCCAGTTCGCTGTAGACCCGTGTCGCCGTAGCCAGCGAGATATGTTCCTGAGCAGAAAGATCGCGGTGAGTCGGCAAACGCGTACCAGCCAAAATTTTACCGCTGCGTATCATCTCAGCAAATTTGTCCACGATAGCTTTGTAGCGTGCTTTCATCAAATGTATCCATGACAATAATTTGATTGTATCAGGTTTGTGAGATTACCATTCGTGCAACAAATGCTCAAGCCTGCGGGCAAAATGTAGATGTAGAGAGTGAGGTTACTTTGGTTAATTCAGTCGTAAATAAAACAGATCCCAGTTCAATATCCGGTTGGGTCAATGGTTTGTTAGGAGTCGTAATTTTTAGTGGCTCGTTACCTGCCACGCGCGTCGCCGTCCTTGATATGGACCCTTTTTTCCTGACATTTCTCCGTGCGACCATTGCCGGAATACTGGCTATATTGTTGATCTTCGGTTTTAGAGAAAAGCGCCCGCAAGCCTCACAAATTGTTCCATTGATCATTGTGTCTCTAGGCGTTGTTATTGGTTTTCCTTTACTGACTGCTATGGCTTTACAGCACGTTACCTCTGCTCACTCAATAGTGTTCCTGGGTCTTCTTCCACTGACAACCGCTATTTTTGGAGTCCTACGCGGTGGTGAACGCCCTAAACTGGCCTTCTGGATTTTCTCAGTGATCGGCAGCTTGCTCGTTGTAGGGTTCGCTTTCTCGCAAAGCGCCTCCGTTTCACTTATCGGCGATCTATTAATGTTGGCGGCGGTGATTGCCTGTGGCTTGGGATATGCAGAAGGCGCAAAACTGACTCGCATTCTGGGGGGCTGGCAGGTTATCAGTTGGGCACTGATCATTTCACTGCCTTTCATGCTGATAGCAACCATTCTTACAATGCCTACGACCTTCTCTGGGATCGGTATTTCCGCCTGGGTCTCGCTGGGATATGTATCGCTTTTCAGCATGCTGATCGGCTTTATCTTTTGGTACAAAGGACTGGCAATTGGTGGTATCGCTGCCGTCGGCCAGCTACAGCTTCTGCAACCTTTCTTCGGGCTTGGTCTGTCAGCCACTCTCCTTCATGAAACAGTCAGTCCTATGATGGTACTCATCACACTGGGAGTCATTATGTGTGTCATAGGCTCTCGTAAGTTCGCCCGGTAGGAAAATATCCCCGGATGCTGTACTGGTCCCAGGGAGCCATTATTTCTTTTAAAAGGAATCAAGCATGTTTAAAGGTCTGAGTGCATTCCCTCTTACGCCCCTTGTAGATGGTGAAATAGAAGAAACATCGTTTGTATCGTTGATTGAGAACCTGGTAGACGCAGGGGTAAATTCCATCGGTGCGCTAGGTTCCACAGGGAACTATGCTTATCTGACCCGTGAACAACGCTTCAGGGCGACCCGGCTGGCAGTGAGTGCAGCGGCAGATATTCCGGTGATGACCAGTATTGGTAATGTCAGCACCGAAGAAGTATTAAGGCTCGCGGAGGATGCACAAAAAGCCGGTGTAAGTGGCGTACTGCTGGCCCCTGTCTCTTATCAAAAACTCACAGCGGACGAAGTTTTCCGCCTTTATGACAGAGTCACAGCAGAGCTGTCTGTACCGCTTTGCATTTATGATAATGCGGCCACCACAGGGTTCGAGTTCACGGATGAATTGTTGGTTGCACTTTCCTATCTCAAGAACATTGGCTCGATTAAAATCGGCGATCTTCCAGCTGACTGGAATGCAGCCCTGGGGCGTGTAGGAAGCCTGAAAAGCAGGGTTTCTGAAGGCGTTACCATTGGGATCAGCGGTGACGCACAGTCTGCCTTCGGTATGATTGCCGGCTGTGATGTCTGGTATTCAGTACTTGGCGGGCTGTTCCCTCACTATTCCCTGAGTCTGGCGCAGGCTGCGCTAAGTAAGGATGAAAGTGAGACACATCAGCTCAATACGGCACTTGAACCTCTGTGGGTGTTTTACCGCCGTCACGGCAGCCTGAGGGTTATCGCCACGGTCGCTGAGCTCCTCGGTACCGTTCCAGTTCCTTGCTTACCCTTCCCGCTTCAGACACTGATTGGGAAAGAACGATCGGCCCTGGAAAAAACATTGGTGCGCTTAGACTTCCTGGCATGAACCGTCATTATCATGAATTCACGGGTAACTGATATGAATAACTTACTCGCACGCATCGAAGCATCTGTCGAAGCACTAGTCTCAAAAAACGGGGAGGCGGAAACTATTCTGCCCTATATGCACATTCACCGGTTCAATACGATGCATATCCCTGTTCCTGATCCCGGAGAGCCGTTTCTGTATATGGTTATCAGAGGCCGTCTTCTGCTTTTTAATGCCAGTGGCATCAGTGAATGCAGACAGGGGCAATATTTTATTTCCCCTGTCGATGTTCCCTCCTCTGGCGTTTTTCCTGAGGCAAAGGAATCAAAGCCTTTTTTAGCCTTATCAGTGAATTTCTCCCTGGCAGATATCATTGGCGTCATTCTGGATACTGAAGGAGATACACCTTTTGAGAGTTCAGCAGGCAAGAAAAATCACGATGATATTGAAAATACTGAGCATTTACTCTCCATTCTGGAGCGTATGTTGTCGTTGAGCAGCCACCCGTCAAGGGTTGGCTTTATGGGGAATCACCTTAAACGGGAATTGATGTTTGCCATTCTTACTGGCCGTTTTGGTGATGCTTTGCTTAAAGGCGTGATGAATATTCAAAATGCCGGGGATATCTATCAGGTTAACAGCTGGATAAAACAGAATTTCAGAGATGTTTTCAGTGTACAGGAACTCGCAGATAAAACCCGGATGAGTGTTTCACGCTTTCATCAAAAGTTTAAAACAGCAGTCGGTATGGGGCCGCTACAGTGCCAGAAGCAATTACGTCTGAGCGAAGCAAGGCGACTTATGCTGGTACAAGACCTGTCCGTCACAGAAGCCGGCATGGAAGTGGGTTACGAAAGCCTTTCGCAGTTTATACGGGACTATCGCCGCCAGTTTGGGCTCACCCCTCTCAAAGATATTCAGCAACTGCGTAGCGCAACAAAAAAATAGCCCGCTTAAGAGCGGGCTGCGGTAAGAAATGCTAACTATCAGGCATTCATGCTGAGAACTGCACGGAAGTGCGTTTTGGCTGCCATCATTTTATCAAATGCTTCTTTTGCGCGTTCGAGAGGGAAAACTTCTGTCATTGGGCGAACATCCGTCAGCACGCTGAATTTGATTGCGGCTTCCATTTCGTTAATGTCGGTGAATGTCCCTTTTACCGCATTTGGCCCCATCAGGAAGTCCATTGCAGACCAGTCAAGTTTTTCATCAGAAACGGCAGCAATAATCAGTTCACCGTCTTTACCCAGGCCTTTGATTAAGGGATTGATGGCACTGGCAACGGGAGCTGTTGCGATAATCACTTTAGCCCCCCCCATTGCCTGCAGCGCATTAGCAATATCGGTGGTCTGAGTATCGATGTACTCATGAGCGCCTAACTCACGACACAGCGTTTCTTTATCAGTCCCGCGTGAAATTGCGACGGTACGGAAGCCCGATTTTTTAGCGTATTGAATGGCCAGATGCCCCAGGCCACCAACGCCAGAAATGGCAACCAAATCGCCGGGACGAGCCTTACTGTTTCGAAGCGCACTGAAAACAGTTTCGCCAGCACAAAGTAGCGGTGCCGCATCTGTGGAGGAGAGATCGTCAGGGATAAGAATAAGGCCGTCTTCATAGGCCACCATATATTCTGCATATCCCCCATCGATGGTCAGAGCCGTCGTATGCCCGTGACCGCCATGCCAACCAGCCCCTACTCGCTGACCTGTTTTCCACTTTGAGGCTCCAGGGCCTGATTTTTCCACAATGCCCACCACTTCATGACCGGGAATACGAGGGAAGGCGGAGGACATGCCTTCGCTGACTTTAGCGTCTCCGTGGCACACGCCGCAGGCTTCAACCCGGATCAGAACCTGTCCTTCCTGTGGTTCCGGGATGTCGATCTCAACAAGTGTCATCGGCTCGCCTTTTGCCAGAACCTGAATCGCTTTCATTTTTGCCATGTCAGGGCATCTCCTGTATTGCGTGTTTTAAAAGTACGGTCAGATGAACAATTCATCAGATGACCGAAGTGACGCTTATTTTAGAAAGGTGTTTTCAGAGAGGCTTGCCCGAAACAGTGAGAAAAAGACACGATCCTGCTTCCTTCATTTATCGCCGCATGTCACTGACGCAGTCATTCCACTGGCGAAAGGAACGTATTAAAAAACGCGATGATTGAGCAAGTAATCAGACATCAGCCGGCCTGATAATAACGACCTGAACCGGTTGGGCGGTCAGTGAGTCTGTAGAACCACTGCCTGATATATTTGATGAGGAATCAGAATGTTAAATATTAGAAATACAGCAATAGTATTGTCTTTGTCTATTGCAAGTGCAGTGACTTATGCTCAGGACACATCAGTACTGAACCCGCAACTCATCAGTGCCATGAGCACCGCAGCGCACGATGAAGCACGTAAGCTGGGCGTTGATATCAGCTTTTCCGTAGTAGATGAAAAAGGGTGGCCGGTATTTTTCCAACGCTACGATAACGCCATGCTGTTAACGACCGTGCTGGTGCCCAAAAAGGCTTACACCTCGGCTATTACCCGCATGCCTTCGGGTGAACTGGAAAAACTGACCGCGCCGGGTGCTCCGCTTTACGGCATAAACACGGCAGATCCAAAACTGATCCTGATCGCAGGTGGCTATCCTCTGACTTATAAAGGTAAGGTGGTCGGTGCGCTAGGGGTTGGCGGTGGTAGTTGGGAACAGGATGAGCAGATGGGGCAGGCAGCCCTAAAAGCATTTAAAACTGTAGTAGAAAAATGATCGACTAATTGTTAGCCTTTTCTCCCGGTAGCTTCTCGGCCGGGAATGCTTATCAAAGACGTTATAGCTGGCTAGTTTACAAACACTTATGTTTTCAAAAGCTATGACGATAATTTTCACTTTGGCCTCGTTTTCTCAAGCGTCGTTTCCTTTGTATTGTCCCCTTTTCGTTGTGTGCATTTTTTTGGTACTTGTGTATATCACTGTTTTAACAGTGGAGCACGTATCCCAAAGGTCCGCTCCTGGCACAAAGCCGCCCTTCTCCCCTATCATCGATTTTCGTATCAACCGCAGCATCCTGAAAAACTACGTATTATTGCGAGACACTTTCCTGTTTCCTCCAGCAAGCATTTCCCCTTACTCCCCATTTTTTTACTCTCTGGTCTCAACTTGTCAATTCATAATGTAGTTTATAAAATACATGGAACGTCATCATGGAAATTCTTCAGACAATGGTTTTCCTGCGTTGGGAGCAAAACCTACGGGACAGGAGAGCTAAAACGCTCATTGCCACACGCCTTTTTCGTTTGGCCAATGGTTTAGCTGGTGATGTTAAACCTGTTGGAGAATGCTCGCTCGTTCACTGGATTCACAGGAGATCTTCTGCCATGAATAAACTTACTCACTACGATCCCGCGACTGCGCTGGTTGATGATGAAGAAATTGCCGTGTTTATGGCCGATGCCCTCGAAACAGGCGATGCAACATACATAGCAAAAGCACTGGGCGTGGTGGCTCGCGCGAAGGGAATGGCGAACATAGCAGCAGAAACGGGATTATCCCGCGAGCAGCTTTATCGCTCTTTTAGTGAGAAAGGTAACCCGACGCTGAAAACCACACTTGCAGTGATGAAGGTGCTCGGTATTGAATTGACACTTAAAAAATAGCCCTGGCTTCTGTCTCCCCTTCCAACATCGTGAGCCATATCAGTAAGGTGTTACACTGACAGTGGTAGCATTACCGCGGTTTGTAATTTTCTGATTACATGGAGAAATAATGGAACTGCTTTTATTGAGTAACTCGACGCTGCCGGGCAAAGGTTGGATGGAACATGCGCTGCCGCTAATTGCTGAGCAGCTGAATGGTCGCCGCACTGCGGTGTTTATTCCGTTTGCCGGTGTGACGCAAACCTGGGATGAGTACACGGCGAAAACCGCTGCCATCTTTGCGCCAATGGGCGTTAACGTCACCGGTATTCATACCGTTGCCGATCCGGTTGCGGCGATAGAAAACGCAGAAATCGTGATTGTTGGCGGTGGCAACACCTTCCAACTGTTGAAAGAGAGCCGCGAGCGTGGATTGCTGGCACCGATTGTGGATGTCGTCAAACGTGGAGCGCTGTACATCGGCTGGAGCGCAGGTTCCAACCTCGCCTGCCAGACCATCCGCACCACCAACGACATGCCGATTGTTGATCCTAAAGGTTTTGATGCGCTGGGTCTGTTCCCGCTGCAGATTAACCCGCACTTCACCAATGCACTGCCGGAAGGCCACAAAGGCGAAACGCGTGAACAGCGTATTCGCGAGCTGCTGGTTGTCGCACCAGAACTGACGGTGATTGGCCTGCCGGAAGGGAACTGGATTAAGGTAAGTAACGGTCAGTCCGTGCTCGGCGGCCCGAACACCACGTATATCTTTAAAGCGGGTGAAGAGGCGGTTGCCGTTGAAGCAGGCCACTGCTTTTAGTTGATGGGTTGTCTGATGCCGGATGGCGGCTTCGCCTTATCCGGCCTACAAGATCGACGACAACATTGCCGGATGGTGGCATAAATGCCTTATCCGGCCTACCGGACTGCGCCACCGGGCAACATTTCACCTGTCCTCGTTAGTACTCACGCTCGTCATCTTCATCCGGCTGTTCCAGCACGCTGTAAGCCACGGAGCAAAACAGTGAGTTCAGACGCTGCATATCGCCCAACAGCGCCAGGTGCAGGGAACTGGTCTCAATGCTCTGCACGTTCTGCTGATGCAGGCGGTCGACGTGAGCATGCGAATAACGACGATTCAGAATACGAAAGCGATGCTTGCTACGCCGCAGGCGGCGGGCGCTGGTCACATCACCGGAGAAGAACACCGACATAGCCAGTTGCAGGTTACTGAGCAGCAGATCGTAGAGCGCATCCAGTTCTTTTAACCCTTCGACGGAAAATGCCCGCCGCGCCGCCAGCGACTTATCGGCAATCTCGCTGCCCATACGTTCAACGATATCGGAAGCCTGCTCGAGGTTGAGCGACATTTCGATAATTTCTGCCCAGCGACGCGACTCTTCTTCCGCCAGCTCATCTTTAGGCATACGCGCCAGATAGAGCTTGATGGCCGTATACAATACGTTGATGTCATCGGCCATCCTGCGCAGTTCTTTTTCTTCGCGCGGTTCGCCATGCATCACCTTCTTCAACCCCTCCATCATTTGCTCCATCGCATCACCAATACGCAGGGCTTCGCGGGCAGCATTCGCCAGAGCGAGCGTTGGTGTATCCAGCGCGCTGACATCCAGATGCTTAGGTTTCAGATGCGCGTCCAGTTCGGGTTCATCACGGATAATACGTTTACAAAAACGCGCCATCGGTTCGGCAAACGGTACCATAGCCACGCAGCGCACCAGGTTGTAGAACACGTGGAAGTAGATAACCAGTTCAGATTTCGGCAGCGGCAGCTCATCCATCAAATTCGCCAACGGATGAACAAACGGCAGGATAATCAGGCTGCCCACCAGCTTAAACAGCAGGCTGCCGAGCGCCACACGACGAGCAGCGGCATTCGCAGCGCTGTTGTTGAGCATCGCCAACAGGCCAGAGCCGAGGTTGGCGCCAATCACCAGGCACAGCGCCACCGGGAACGAGATAATGCCCGCTGCGGTCAGCGTTGCCGTCAGCAAAACTGCCGCCAGGCTGGAGTAACTGATAATCGCGAACATGGCGCCGATCAGCGCATCGAGCATGATATCGCCGGTGAGTGAGGCGAAAATCACCTGTACACCATTGGCCTGAGTGATCGGCGTTACCGCCTGCACAATCAGCTCCAGCGCCAGCAAAATCAACCCCAGACCAATACCTACCCGGCCTAGCTGTCCGGCACGAGACTGCTTGCGCCCAAGAAAGAAAATGACGCCGATAAAAATCAGCAAGGGCGACAGCCAGGAGAGATCGAAGGTCAGGATACGCGCCATCAGCGCGGTCCCCACGTCGGCACCCAGCACAATGACTAACGCAGGGGTAAGCGCCACCAGGTCCTGCGCGACGAACGAGGTCACCAGCATAGTGGTAGCGTTGCTGCTTTGCACCAGAGCAGTCACGCCGATCCCCGCGCAAAAGGCGAGCGGCTTCTTTTCAACACTACGGCTGAGCACAGTGCGTAAACGGGCACCAAAGACACGCATCACGCCGGTACGCACAATATGCGTACCCCAGACCAGCATAGAAACAGCAGAAAGCAGGTGTAACAGAGTTAGCACGGAATCAGGTTCTCCTTATTTTTATGGTTTTTTGAGGCTCATTTGCCTGATGGCGCTGCGCTTATCAGGCCTACAAATCATCCCTATGTAGGCCGGATAAGGCGTTTACGCCGCCATCCGGCAACGGCCCCCTTTCAGTATAAGGGTTTAAACGTAATAAAGAGACAGGGCACTCATTGAGCGCCCTGTTTGTTGTAAAGAAAGATGACAGTTTTGTGAATCAATCGGCATCGTAGCCGAGATTCGGCGCTAACCAGCGCTCAACCTCCGCTACGCTCATCCCTTTACGGAACGCATAGTCTTCAACCTGATCGCGCTGGATTTGCGCCACGGCGTAGTACTTGCTGTCCGGATGACTGAAATACCAGCCAGAGACCGATGCGCCTGGCCACATGGCGTAGGACTCGGTCAGCTTCATCCCGGTGTGCGTTTCCACATCCAGCAGTTCCCAGATGGTGGCTTTTTCGGTGTGCTCAGGACACGCCGGATAACCAGGTGCCGGGCGAATCCCCTGGTAGTTCTCACGGATCAGCTCCTCATTGCTGAGGTTTTCGTTCGCCGCGTAACCCCAGTAGACTTTACGCACGCGCTCATGCAGATATTCCGCAAACGCTTCAGCCAGACGGTCGGCTATCGCTTTCACCATGATCTTGTTGTAGTCGTCATGCTGCGCTTCGAAAGCATCCGCCAGCGCGTCTTCTTCCAGACCACCAGTGACCGCAAAAGCACCGATATAATCCGCCTTGCCGCTCAGTTTCGGTGCCACGAAGTCAGACAGGCAATAGTTGGCGAAACCCACTTTTTCCGTTTGCTGACGCAGATGATGACTCACGTTAAGCACGTGCGTCCGTGTTTCATCACGGTAGATCTCGATATCATCACCAACACGGTTGGCCGGGAACAGACCAACAACGCCACGCGGATTCAGCGTCTTCTCAGCGCTGAGTTTATCCAGCATATCGTTGGCATCTTTGAACAGGCGCTTCGCCTCTTCGCCCACCACTTCATCTTCCAGGATACGTGGATATTTTCCAGCCAGCGACCAGGTCATAAAGAATGGCGTCCAGTCGATGTAATTGCGCAGCGTTTCGATACTGGCTTCAACTTCCTGTACGCCCAGGCGATGGGCCACCGGCGGGGTATAGCTTTCCCAGTCAAATGCCAGATCATTTTCACGCGCTGCGGCCAGTGTTACCGGTGGGGTGCGCGGTTTTTTACGCGCATGCTGGATACGCACGGTTTCGTACTCTTTACGCGTACGGGCAACAAAATCGTCACGCTGGGTATCGGAAAGCAACGCGGCAACGACGCCAACGGTACGCGAGGCGTTTTGCACATACACCGTCGGGCCACTGTAGTTCTGCTCGATTTTCACCGCGGTATGCGCTTTGGAGGTGGTCGCTCCGCCAATCAACAGCGGAATGGTAAAGCCCTGGCGCTCCATCTCTTTCGCCACGTTGACCATTTCATCCAGCGACGGGGTAATCAGCCCCGAGAGACCAATCAGGTCGGCATTCACTTCACGCGCCGTTCTGAGGATTTTCTCCGCCGGCACCATCACACCCAGATCAACGATTTCGTAGTTGTTACATTGCAGCACCACACCCACGATGTTTTTGCCGATGTCATGCACGTCGCCCTTCACGGTCGCGATGACCATCTTACCGTTGCTGGAGCCTTTCTCTTTGCTGGCCTCAATGTACGGCTCAAGGTAGGCCACTGCCTGCTTCATCACGCGGGCGGATTTCACCACCTGTGGCAGGAACATTTTGCCTTCACCAAACAGGTCGCCAACGACGTTCATGCCATCCATGAGCGGCCCTTCGATAACTTCAATCGGACGCGCAGCCTGCTGACGCGCTTCTTCGGTATCCAGCTCAATAAATTCAGTAATGCCTTTCACCAGCGAGTACTCGAGGCGTTTTTTCACGTCCCAGCTACGCCATTCCGCCAGTTGGGTGTTCGCCGTGTCGTCGGTTTTACTGCCGCGATATTTCTCAGCCAGCTCCAGCAGTCGTTCGGTGCCATCGTCACGGCGGTTAAGGATCACGTCTTCAACCGCATCGCGCAGCTCGGCAGGCAGGTCGTCATAAATCGCCAGCTGTCCGGCGTTGACGATCCCCATATCCATGCCGTTACGTATGGCGTAGTAGAGGAATACCGCGTGAATGGCTTCACGCACCGGGTCGTTGCCGCGGAACGAGAACGACACGTTGGAGACGCCACCAGAGATCAGTGCATACGGCAGTTCACGTTTAATATCTTCGCACGCACCGATAAAGTCCTGAGCATAGTTGTTGTGCTCGTCGATACCCGTTGCAACCGCAAAGATGTTCGGGTCGAAGATGATGTCTTCCGGCGGGAAACCCACCTCTTCGGTGAGAATATTGTACGCCCGACGGCAAATTTCGATTTTACGTGCACGGGTATCCGCCTGCCCCTGTTCATCAAAGGCCATCACCACCACCGCCGCACCATAGCGACGCAGCAGCTTCGCGTGGTGAATAAAGGTTTCTACCCCTTCTTTCATCGAGATAGAGTTAACGATGCCTTTACCCTGAATGCACTTCAGCCCTTTTTCGATGACGTCCCACTTCGAGGAGTCGATCATAATCGGTACACGGGCGATATCCGGTTCCCCAGCGATCAGGTTGAGGAAACGCACCATCGCCGCTTCGGCGTCAAGCATCCCCTCATCCATGTTGATATCGATAATCTGTGCGCCGCTTTCCACTTGCTGGCGAGCCACGTCCAGCGCTTCACTGTACTTCTCTTCTTTAATCAGGCGCTTAAATTTCGCCGAACCGGTGACGTTGGTACGCTCGCCGACGTTCACAAACAGGCTGTTGTCACCGATGTTCAGCGGCTCAAGGCCGGACAGACGACAGGCTACCGGGATCTCCGGCAGCTGGCGCGGCGGCAAGCCATCCACCGCGCGGCTCATGGCGGCGATATGTTCCGGCGTGGTACCGCAGCAGCCGCCCACCACGTTAAGGAAGCCCGCTTCGGCCCATTCACGGATTTGCGCCGCCATGGTGTCGGCATCGAGATCGTACTCACCAAAGGCGTTTGGCAGCCCGGCGTTTGGGTGTGCGGTCACGTAGCATTCGGCAATGCGCGACAACTCCTGCACATACTGGCGCAGCTCGTCCGGGCCTAAGGCACAGTTCAGGCCGAAGGTCAGCGCATCGGCGTGGCGCAGCGAGTTATAAAACGCTTCGGTAGTCTGGCCGGAGAGCGTACGTCCGGAGGCATCGGTTATCGTGCCGGAGAGCATGATCGGCAGTTCAATACCCAGTGCTTCAAATTCTGTTTTCACCGCAAAAATCGCCGCCTTGGCGTTGAGGGTATCGAAAACAGTTTCAATCAGGATCAGGTCACTGCCGCCTTCCACCAGCGCTTTGGTGGATTCGCGGTAGGCGGCCACCAGCTGATCAAAGGTAATATTGCGGTAAGCCGGGTCATTTACGTCTGGCGAGATAGATGCCGTGCGGTTGGTTGGGCCCAGTACGCCAGCGACGTAGCGCGGTTTTTCCGGTGTACGGGCCGTCCACTCATCCGCGCAGGCGCGCGCCAGTTTCGCCGCGGCAAAGTTGATTTCCGCCGACAGGGATTCCATCTGGTAATCCGCCATAGCGATAGTCGTGGAGTTAAAGGTGTTGGTTTCGATGATATCCGCGCCTGCTTCAAAGTAGGCGTTATGAATCGCGGTGATCACGTCCGGTTTGCTAAGCACCAACAGGTCGTTGTTGCCTTTTAGATCGCATGGCCAGTCGGCAAAGCGTTCACCGCGGAAATCTTCTTCACTCAGACGGTAACCCTGGATCATGGTGCCCATACCGCCGTCCAATACCAGAATACGTTCTTTTAACTGCTGACGTAATTGTTCAACTTTGCTGCTCACACTCGCTCCCGACGACGCTCAACCAGACCGAAAAAAACTCAACAGGTCATACTGGCACAAACCTGAGAGACGGAAAAGCAAACAACGGGCAACATGAGACATGTTCAGCTTCACTCATCCGATCAGTGCAGGAATTCTTGCATTATAATCGAATAAAACGAAAATGATTTCCACGATACAGAAAAGGAGTCTGCCATGGTTGCCACTGTCCCCGCGAAACGCGGTAGAAAACCCGCTGCCACTACTACGCCTGCAACCGGGCAGGTTCAATCTTTGACCCGAGGCCTGAAACTGCTTGAGTGGATTGCAGAATCCAACGGTAGCGTAGCGCTGACCGAGCTGGCGCAACAGGCTGGCTTGCCTAACTCCACCACTCACCGGTTGTTGACGACCATGCAGCAGCAGGGTTTTGTCCGTCAGGTGGGTGAATTAGGCCACTGGGCCGTGGGCGCACATGCGTTTATTGTTGGCAGCAGCTTTTTGCAAAGCCGCAACCTGCTGGCGATTGTTCACCCGATTCTGCGCAAGCTAATGGAAGACTCTGGTGAGACGGTAAATCTGGCCGTGCTGGATCAGAGCGACCATCAGGCCATTATTATCGACCAGGTTCAGTGTACACAGCTGATGCGTATGTCTGCTCCCATCGGTGGCAAACTGCCGATGCATGCCTCCGGCGCGGGTAAGGCGTTTTTATCCCAACTGAGCGAAGAACAGGTTACCGGCCTGCTGCACCGAAAAGGATTACACGCCTACACTCACGCCACGCTGGTTTCTCCCGTCCATCTGAAAGAAGATCTCGCGCAAACACGCAAACGTGGCTATTCGTTTGATGATGAAGAACATGCGCTGGGTTTGCGCTGCGTGGCATCATGCATCTATGACGAGCACCGCGAGCCGTTCGCCGCCATCTCTATCTCAGGGCCAATCTCACGTATTACCGACGACCGCGTTACCGAGTTTGGCGCACTGGCTATCAAAGCAGCAAAAGAAGTTACACTGGCGTACGGCGGGTTTCGTTAAGATGGGGTTGCCGGGTGGCGGCTACACCTTACCCGGCCTACTGTCCAGGGTTAGGGCAGATTTGTAGGCCTGATAAGCGTAGCGCATCAGGCACGGCGCACATTGCCGGATGGCGGCGCAAAGGCCTTATCCGGCCTACGATCGGTTTCATAACGCACGCTGAAACGCTGTTTGCGCCGGTAGGCGTAAACATCTTCCACATGTCCGTTTTTAATCCGCGTTTGCAGACCACGCCAGTAGTCGGCGCTGAACAGGTCGGCGTGCATTTCTTCAAATAATGGTCCGATACGTGGATCGGCACATAGCCAGTGGCGAAACTCTTCCGGGAAGACATCTCCCGGCGACACGCTGTACCACGGCTCTGCGCTCATCTCATCCTCCGGATAACGCGGTGGTGGGATGTGGCGGAAATTCACTTCCGTCATGTAGCAAATTTCATCGTAATCGTAGAACACCACCCGTCCGTGACGGGTCACGCCGAAGTTCTTAAACAGCATATCACCGGGGAAAATATTGGCCGCTGCCAGTTGGCGAATCGCGTTGCCATACTCTTCAATGGCATCACGCAGTTGCTGGCCTTCAACCTGTTCCAGCCAGATATTCAGCGGCACCATCCGCCGTTCGATATACAGATGGCGAATCACAATCTGATCGCCGAGGTCAGTAATTTTTTCCGGTGCTTCCTGTAACAACAGCGCCATCAGCGCCGGGTCGATTTGCCGTTTATCCAGCACAAAGTTCTCGAACTCCTGGGTATCCGCCATCCGACCGACACGATCGTGCTCCTTTACCAGTTGATAGCAAGCCCGAACATGGGCAGCCGACATCTCTTTCTGCGGTGCAAATTTGTCTTTGATGACTTTAAAGACCCGGTCGAAGCCCGGCAGTGTAAACACCAGCATCACCATGCCGCGAATGCCCGGCGCTTCAATAAACTGTTCATCGCTCCCGGCAAGATAGAGCAGATATTCACGATAGCTTTCCGTTTTCGCGTGCTTCTGGCAGCCAATCGCCATGTACAGTTCAGCTGTGGTTTTGCCGGGTAGTATCTCACGCAGCCACTCCACCGTTGCTGCGGGCAGTGGCGCATAAACCATAAAATAGGAGCGGGCGAAGCCGAACACGATACTGGCTTCCGCCGTCGTGGTCAGGCAGGTATCGATAAACAGCTCGCCTTCATCAGTACGGTGTATCGGTAATAGAAAGGGCAACGTCCCCGAAGGTGTAATGAGCTTCCCGACCAACCACGCAGCTTTGTTGCGATAAAACAGTTCGTTTGCCACCTGTAAATGGCAGCGCGACAACACCTCCCCGCCAAAGGTTTCCGTCAGGTGTCCGATGATGTAGTGGATATCTCGCTGTTTGTTCTGCCACGGCAGACGCAAAGGGAGATCGCTGAGGACACGCGTGAGCAGCCATTCCCAACCAGAATCGGGGAAAAAGTCTTTCGCCAACGGGCGTGGGATAGTGCGAAATCGACGTTCTGGCTGAGAGCTGAAAATAAACAACCGCTCGGGAGTCAGCGAGCGGTGGTCAAATAACCGACAATACACGGAGTTAAAAAAGCTCTCCGCAATCTCGAAGCGAGGGTAGTCCGGCAATAGCCGGGTATAGTGCTCTTTCACGCGAAGTAAAAAACCCGCGTCGGTGCTTTTACCGTCAGTAATACAGCGCAGTTGTTCCACCACCAGACCCACATGATGATCGTAAAGGTGGATACGACTTTTCATCGCCTGTTGAACAGCATGCCAGTCGGCATGTTCAAAACGCTGCTGCGCGCCAGAGGTAACTTCCAGAAATCGACCATACTGCGCGTCAAAGCCTTGCAGGATGGTTTGAGCAATCAGTAATTCCAGGCCACGCGACATCGATTTCTCCCATCCGGCACAACGTCATGCCGGATGGCGCGTTCGCTTATCCGGCCTACATTCTTTTGTAGGCCCGGTAAGCGTAGCGCCACCGGGCAGTGATCAGAACTGCGATTCTTCGGTAGAGCCCGTTAATGCGGTCACTGAAGAGGCGCCACCCTGAATGATGGTAGTCACTTTATCGAAGTAGCCTGTCCCCACTTCCTGCTGATGGGAAACGAAGGTATACCCGTCTTTGGCTGCAGCAAATTCTGGTTGCTGAACTTTCTCAACGTAGTGGCGCATGCCTTCGCCCTGCGCATAGGAATGTGCGAGGTCGAACATGTTGAACCACATGCTGTGGATGCCCGCCAGGGTAATGAACTGGTATTTATAGCCCATGTCAGACAGCTGCTGCTGGAAGCTGGCGATGGTTTTATCGTCCAGATTTTTCTGCCAGTTAAATGACGGCGAGCAGTTATAGGCCAGCAGTTTGCCAGGGTACTTAGCGTGGATCGCATCGGCAAAACGCTTAGCCAACTCAAGGTCTGGCGTGGAAGTTTCACACCATACCAGGTCCGCATACGGCGCATACGCCAGACCACGGCTGATCGCCTGCTCAATACCCGCATGCGTACGGTAGAAGCCTTCACTGGTGCGTTCGCCAGTGATGAATTCACTGTCGTACGGATCACAGTCAGAGGTGATCAAATCTGCCGCATCGGCATCGGTACGGGCAATCACCAGTGTCGGTACGCCCATCACGTCAGCTGCCAGGCGAGCGGCTACCAGTTTCTGGATGGCTTCCTGGGTCGGCACCAACACTTTGCCGCCCATATGACCGCATTTTTTGACGGATGCGAGCTGATCTTCGAAGTGAACGGCCGCTGCACCGGCCTCAATCATCGACTTCATCAGTTCGAACGCGTTCAGTACGCCGCCAAAACCCGCTTCCGCATCGGCCACTATCGGCAGGAAGTAATCCACGTAGCGCGGATCGTTCGGCTCAATACCGGTTGACCACTGGATCTGATCCGCACGACGGAAAGTGTTGTTGATCCTGTCCACCACTGCCGGGACAGAGTTCGCCGGATACAGTGACTGGTCCGGGTACATGCTGGACGCCAGGTTGGCATCTGCCGCGACCTGCCAGCCAGAAAGATAGACTGCCTCGATGCCCGCTTTCGCCTGCTGCAGTGCCTGACCCCCTGTCAGCGCACCGAGGCTGTTGATATACCCTTTCTTCGACTCACCGTGCAGTAAACGCCACATTTTCGCTGCACCAAGCTGCGCCAGCGTGCATTCCGGGTTAACCGAGCCACGTAATTTCACCACTTCCTCCGCGCTATATGGACGGGTGATGCCTTCCCAGCGCGGTTGAGTCCATTCTTTCTGTAATTCTTCGATTTGTTGAGTACGGGTTTTCATGTGCAGATGCTCCATATTGTTATGTGGTGGATTACGCCAGCAGGCGGTAGCCTGGCAGGGTCAAGAAATCGATCAGTTCATCAGAGGTAGTGATTTGCTCCATCAGGCGCGCGGCATCATCAAAACGCCCGCTGCTGTAGCGGTGCTCGCCCAGCTCGTCCTGAATCACCAGCATCTCTTCGGCCAGCATCTGACGGAACAGCGGTTTGGTAACCGGCTTGCCGTTGCTGAGCGTCTTCTGGTGGTGGATCCACTGCCAGATGGAAGTACGGGAGATTTCGGCGGTGGCCGCATCTTCCATCAGACCGTAAATCGGTACGCAGCCGTTGCCTGAGATCCACGCTTCGATGTACTGCACCGCGACACGGATGTTGGCGCGCATGCCTTCTTCGGTACGCTCACCTTCACAAGGCGCCAGCAGTTGTTCTGCGGTAATCGGTGCATCTTCATTGCGGGTCACAAACAGCTGGTTTTTGTTATCGCCCAGTACCTCATCGAAAATCGCCATCGCGGTATCAGCCAGCCCAGGGTGTGCAACCCAGGTCCCGTCATGACCGTTATTTGCTTCCAGCGATTTATCGGCTTTTACTTTGGCCAGAACCTGGTTGTTACGCTCGGCGTCTTTACTGGGAATGAACGCGGCCATGCCGCCCATCGCAAAGGCACCGCGTTTATGGCAGGTTTTAATCAGCAGACGTGAATAGGCGCTGAGGAAAGGCTTATCCATCGTCACCACCTGACGGTCAGGCAGCACGCGATCCGGGTGATTCTTCAGCGTTTTGATATAGCTAAAAATGTAATCCCAGCGACCGCAGTTCAGACCCACAATATGGTCACGCAGGGCATGCAGGATTTCATCCATCTGGAAGACGGCCGGCAGCGTTTCAATCAGCAGCGTGGCTTTAATGGTACCGCGCGGCAGATTAAAGCGGTCTTCTGCATAACTGAATACTTCGCTCCACCAGGCGGCTTCTTGCCAGGCCTGTGTTTTTGGTAAATAGAAATAGGGACCACTACCTTTTGCCAGCAACGTTTTGTAGTTGTGGAAGAAATAGAGGGCAAAGTCGAACAAGCTGCCAGGGATAGATTCGCCACGCCAGGTGACGTGTTTTTCCGGCAGATGCAGACCGCGCACACGACATACCAGCAGGGCCGGGTCAGGTTTAAGTTGGTAAATTTTACCGGCTTCGTTGGTGTAGCTGATGGTGCCATTGACCGCATCGCGCAGGTTGATCTGCCCGTCGATAACTTTGCTCCATTCAGGTGCCAGCGAATCTTCAAAGTCAGCCATAAAAACTTTGACGTTCGCATTCAGTGCGTTGATCACCATCTTGCGCTCAACGGGCCCGGTGATCTCTACGCGGCGATCCAGTAAATCATCAGGAATTCCGCGAATTTTCCAGTTACCTTCACGAATGGAAGCTGTTTCCGAAATAAAATCAGGCAACTTACCGTCATCAATATCCTGCTGCTGCTGGATACGAGCAGCGAGAAGTTTATTGCGCTTTGGCGTAAATCGTGTCACCAGTTCAGTCAGAAACTCAACCGCCTCTGCAGTCAGAATTTGCTGTTCCTGCTCGCCATGCGGCCTGGTAAAGACCAGCTCATCGGTTGTTGTTGCCTGTTGATTCATTGCGTAGTTCCTCGTCATTGATCCAAACACATTCCCAATGCGAACGAAGGATCGTTGTGCGGTTTTCGTTCAGCACAACTAAGACTACCCATTTAAATTTCAAAATCAAAAACAATTTCCATTTTTAATTTAATTATCAATTAACCTATTGATAACAATAAAAATAAAAATTAATTACACCGTGAGGTGCATTTCGGAAATAAAAAAGGCACCCGAAGGTGCCTGATTCAACATGCTGAAACGCTTAAGGATCGTTTACCGCAGAAGATTAATCCAGCGTTGGATTCATGTGACGCAGATCATATGGCGTGATCTGGTAGACGTAATAGTTGAGCCAGTTGGTAAACAGCAAATTGCCATGACTACGCCAGGTCGCTCGCGGTTTGTTTTGCGGATCATTTTTGGGGAAGTAGTTATACGGTACTTCCGGTGTTAAACCCGCCTCTACATCCCGAAAATACTCGCTACCCAATGTGTGGGCATCATATTCCGGATGACCCGTCACGAAGGCAATACGCTTATCTTTGCTGGCAAACAGGTAGGCATCCCCTTCCTCTGTTTCCGCAAAGATCTCAAGATCGGTGTAGTCCCTGATCAGTGCAGCAGGGAAATCTGCATAGCGAGAGTGCGGAGCCAGAAACGCATCATCAAAACCACGCGTCAGCAGCGCATGAGGATGCAGAATATGGTGCTCATAAACGCCAGAGAGTTTATCTGTGCGGGTTTGCTTTGGAATGCCATAAAGAATATTCAGTGCGGCCTGTACCGCCCAACAGACAAATAGCGTCGATGTGACGTGATCTTTGGCCCATTCAAGCACCTGTTTAATCTGCGGCCAGTATGCCACATCGTTAAACTCAACCAGGCCCAGTGGTGCACCGGTCACGATCAGCCCGTCAAAGTTCTGATCGCTGATATCCTCGAAATTACAGTAGAAGTTATTCAGATGTTCCGTTGGCGTGTTGCGTGACTCGCGGGCATCAATGCGTAACAGCTGAACATCCACCTGCAGGGGGGAGTTCGACAGTAAACGCAGGAACTGGTTTTCCGTTTCAATCTTCTTGGGCATCAGGTTGAGGATAAGTACCTTCAGTGGACGAATTTCCTGGCCAGAAGCGCGGGATGTCGTCATGACAAAGACGTTTTCCTCACGTAAGAAACTGACGGCGGGTAGCTCGTCCTGCACGCGAATTGGCATAACCTGATAACCTCACTACATACGTTTAAACGTTTAGACATCCAGATAGCTGAAGATACCCAGGAATCATGTGAATGTCGAGCTTGCATGTTCAAGTTGAGAAAGTTTCACGGTTCCTTGCTGTAGAATAGTGCAGTTAACATAAAAGGAGAATGCTATGGCCCTGACCATTCGTCGTTCACGCCGGGACGAAGGCGAGAAGTTAGTTTCTATCTGGTGTCGTTCAGTCGATGCCACGCACCATTTTCTCTCACCTGATTACCGAATTGAGCTGGAAGAGCTGGTACGTTCGTTTTTGCCAGAAGCTCCGCTCTGGGTTGCGGTAACGGAAAATGATGAGCCAGTCGCATTTATGCTGCTGACCGAACAGCATATAGATGCTCTGTTTGTTGATCCGGATATGCGCGGTAGCGGTGTCGGTAAGCTGCTGATTGAACATGCTTTATCGTTAACATCGACACTGACGACTGACGTTAACGAACAAAATGATCAAGCGGTGGGGTTTTATAAGAAGATGGGCTTTAAAGTGACGGGACGCACGGAAGTAGACGATCTCGGACGACCGTATCCGCTACTGAAACTGGTGCTCGGGTAATGATGTAGACTGTTGTAGGCCGGATAAAGCGATACGCTACTTCCGGCAAAATGCCGCCGGGAGTGCCTGATGCGCTGCGCTTATCAGGCCTACCTTGTGGTGCCGTTGTAGGCCGGATAAGGCGATACGCCGCATCCGGCAAAATGCCATCGGGAGTGCCTGATGCGCTGTGCTTATCAGGCCTACAACATACATTCAGTCCGGTGCATCCGGCGGTTTTCATCCCACGCAGACGCAAAAAAGCCCATCCGGCAGGATGGGCTTCTTCACTTATTTGATGCCTGGCAGTTCCCTACTCTCGCATGGGGAGACCCCACACTACCATCGGCGCTACGGCGTTTCACTTC
>NZ_JASEYC010000021.1:0-65459 GCF_035064245.1 Citrobacter sp. R-1.5.2
CTCCATGCGGGAGAGGAAAATCTCTTTTCGGGTCTGACGGCGCTTAGTGCTGAATTCACTATCGGCGAAGGTGAGTTAATGGCTCATGATGTCCCTCTGGGATGCGCTCCGGATGAATATGATGATCTCATATCAGGAACTTGTTCGCACCTTCCCTAGACTTAACGATGTTAAAATTTTGGTTGTATTAAAATCCTCCTGCGAAAGTGAAATCATCCATGTATTATCTTTATGATAGTCGGTGATATAAATAAAATGAGATGTAAAAGGCGTTGAGTGATTGAACTCTCCTAAGTTCCATCCATACTGTCTCACTGTATTTGAGCTAAGTTCTTTGTCGGTAATGTTCATAATTCATACCTTTCGATAAAGTCTGTAATGATAATTAGCTATCTCAAAGGCCCAGAACAACTCTTGAAATAACCTCACTCGAAGAATTTATCATATTGAACACCCCTACCTAATAACCTTGCCGACTTAATAAATCACAATAGCCCTCCCCTGTCATTTTAAAACGCTACTTGAATTTTTGATAGCTTATAGTTGTTTTACGTTCTTTGTGATACTCATATGTCATCTTCTCTTTCCAGTACCAATCTTGTAAATCCTGCAAGTCTAGCCCATTTTTCTCACGTATGCTTTCGTGTAATTCGCTAAGCGCGAGTTTATCATTAGGTTTATAAATGGCTAATTTTTCTTCAAATAAATCCAGCCAACGTTTCCCCATCTTTCGACGCAAAACAAACACCATCGTGATAATTGTACTGAAATGCACAGCAATTAGTTCCAACTTATGCGATTGCTGACCAGATAAAATTACTATTGTAACAACAGGGATGGCCGTATATAAAGCAATCAAAGCGACCATAAGTTGATATGGTTTTTCCCGTATTACCATGTCCATGGGTAAACCAGAGGACGCTACTGCTTGCCAAAATCTTAAATACCTTCCGATGGACTTAAACCTTTTCCCGTTTTTATGCATAAACCTGTTTTTATTTACTATCATGTTAGACCTCTATTTTTCTGTAATTCTAGAAGAATGTTACCTTAACCCTTAACAGGGATAACACCGCATGTATTATCTCCATAATCAAAGCGCAGGGCCGGTAATAAAAAGTACCATACCATCGATGTGTAGTTCGTTCAGTGCATCCCTGTCCGTGGATAGCTTTCTAATGTTGTCAGGAGTTGCATCAATCGGGTATAAATCTTGCGTCAGTTTGACGAGATTCTTCTCAGTGCAGGTAAGACCGCCTTCAGCGAGAGTGCGCAGGTAATCACTAAACACGACTTCTTTTTCATCAGAGGTAAGTCGCTCGAAGTACCCCATATGTTCGGACGTGAAATTCTCATCTGCAATACTTCTCACTACTGAGATGATATCCGACCTTATGACCAACTCCCGCACCGCAGCATAAAAAATCCTGCCGTAATGTCCTGACACGTTTTCCTTTGCGAGCCACCAGCGCTCATCCGTGGTAACGGGTACTGTGGTCGGGGATGCCAGTAGCAGAACGGGGCTTAAACCGGATCGCGATAACCCTTCAGCAAAAGCTTCTTCAGGAAGACTGCTAACAGGCTTGCCTTGATAACGTGCTTCTACCATCTATGCTTCTCCTTTCTGATGTAGGCATGACTGCCTTCTATTTAAGCAATCAGTAAACCGGATTGAGCTGAGCAACGTTATCCTTCTCCCATCATTGCTTGCCACTTTTACCATAAGCGCCAAACAATTAGCCCCATTATTCCGGTTGTAAACTGAACCTTAACACTAACCAGTATGAATCGGTCATCTGGGGCAAAGTGTCCACCGGGTTGAAGTAGCCAGGTTGTTAGCGGCGGATGGAAAGCCAGTACGAATCCGTAAACTATAAAAGCCAAGCTCAGTAAAAGAAGGAGCATGCGCCCAATACGTTTGAGTTGATAAGATAAACTCGCGCTAGTTTTTCGTGGGGGTACGATATGGTCTTTCAACACTGTCTCCTTGCCAGCAAATGCCGAAGCGCTGGCATAAAGATTAAACAATTTTTATGCCAGTTACTCCGGCGAGATGGGTGATAATCCTCGTTGCCATCATAAAGCCTTATCTCTTTCAAATTTGAGCGATAAGGGGTCTTTGAGCCTGTAATGGCTTTTTGTTTGATGTTTTGATGGCACCTGCCCCCGCGTTTTACCATGACCGAAGTACATAGCGGCTCACACCTTCTGCTGGCTGTTGCCACTCGCTATTCTCCGTTGACGGTCTGAGGCGCGTCGAGCCCCGGGAGATGTTTTTCATCGCCTGCTCAAGAGTGTCCATCCTGTAGGTTTTGATGTTCACCCCTTCTTCAGAAATAGGCCCCAGCAGTTCCGTAACCTCACGCTCACCCTGATAAATATCGACCCACTGTGTAATATTCACCTTATCACCATTCGCATCAATGCCACGTCGGTTAAAGTGGTCAATTTCAAACTCACACACGGTTACCGGTACCAGCCCCTCCGGGCGCGGATACCCGAGTATTTCATCAAAACCAGGTTCCCCTTCATCAGTGACCAGATCAGGCGTCAAATAGAGTTTTCCGTTACGGGAAAAATGCGCAACATGGCAGGACCACTGGTCATTTAACATCGTTGGCATGCTTGTGAACATTCCTGAATACCACCGTCTGGCATTATCAACTGATTTGGTGACGAGGATTTCATCTGGTACTTCCCCGTTGTCCATGGTGTAAAAACTGAGAGACAGAGCGGTATTTCTGCGTGAAAGTAGCTTTTCTTTATTGACCTCTTTATTTTCAAATTTGGACAGGTATTCCTCAAGGAACAGCGCCTGCAACTCGGGTGTCGGCGCTTTCTGATAAAACCAGTCGGCCAGGTCTTTAGTGCCAATATAGATGAGGCTGGCTTTACCTTTTTCGCTCTTGACCGCAACAGGAGCCATTAGGCTTACTTGCTGTACGTACTCACTGGTTTCATTGATACTTTCATAGGCCTCAATCCACTGGCCAAGCAGATTGGTGTAAATCACCGGATCGTTCAGCTTTAAAAACTGCTTAAGAGCCTGAGCGCCACGGGAGCATGTATCAAAATAACGCTGCTTCTCTTCGAAGCTTTTGAAAGCAGTCTTTTTGCCCGACCATGTGGCCACCAGCTGTTCATCTTCGAACAGGGTGTTTTCAGCTGGTAAGAAGTGTTTCATTTTCGCAAAACGTTGATGAGTGACGTTTAAGACATTTCGGGATGTAGCAAGTACCATTCGATGAACCCAGGCATGCCCTTCCATCCGGTTGTCGCATTCAAAATTTGCTGGTGCGGCATATGCAACAAGTTTCCCTGAAGCATTTACCGATAACCTGACCAGCTCATAGCCTTTGCTGCTAATAAAATTACGAACCCCGGGAAGATGTTTGAGCCCCACATCAGCGAGCATATAGAGCTGGTTCAGGAGCTCTTTGGAGCCCTTCTCTGTACTCATGGCAGCTTCCAGCGTCGCCCCCCTGTTATCAGCTCGCCAGGCTACAATGCATCGATCTATCAACTCTGATCTCAGATTAGGCTGGCCAATATTTCCATCGGCCAGAGCCTGGCTCAGCATCTGCCGGTAAGGTTCTTCTGCCTCACGCTCGGCACGAATATAATTTAAAGCCATCTTGAAGAAGCGAATGTAAAACAGGTGATTAGACCTGAATTTACGTCTGTGAATGTACCATTCGAGCTCCTCCGCTTTAATGGTATCCATGCACAGGAAACCCAGTTCAGCATCATTCCTGCTGGACTCCTTAAATAAAGACAAATTCACCTTACAATTGAAATCTCGATCCGTTGAGTATCTGTTTACTGTTGCGTTGACACAGATATCGTCTCCCTGACGGAATGCAATAACCGGCTCATAGTTTTTATGGGTTCTCCCAAGCCATTTATAGCCAGAGTAGCTGTTGTCTTCCTGAACTGCTCCTGGTGCTGTCACTGGGTTCATCAACGAATCCCAGTTGCACATTACCCGGGATCCGGACTGAAGGCATGAGTTTGCCTGTTCAAGATAACTTTGCAGAGACGGCCGTGTCTCAGCCATACCCAAAAGGCCAGAACCGTCTTTGTCGTGCAGAAATTGGAAGTACCGTTCCTGGAACTCAAGGCTCAGAAAACTGTAAGGGGTATTGGTATCATAGAAATCACCAAATAGTTTGAGCCGGTGATCGAGGCCGCAGATAAGGATCAGGAAACGACGGTAGTGAAGTGCCATAAGATCATGCTGCTTCAGTCGGTCGGTATAACTGACGTCCTCAAACTTTATGGTGCTGCCATCAATCCCCTGGAAATGTGCTTCCTGTTCGCTGGCGGAAGGGAATAGCTGCGAAGCCCCAAGATGGCTTTCTACCGAAGAGTAAACCTGATGAATATTTTGACCGTCCCGGACCAGAAGGAATACAACCCGGTTCCTGTCATTGCGGACATGATTTTCCCAGGGATCGCGGTAATCGATATAACGTCGTGTTGTGGCCATACATACGATGGAACGTTCGGACGGAAAAATCTGCTCCACCAGCCCGGGGCTGGTTCGTAAAGTTTCATGAAATTTTTCCATATCAGAGAAGTCGAACCAGCTATCGAGATCGCACCATACGGCCAGCTCTTCATCCACCATCAGCTTTGCCTGAACGACCTGGAGCGGGAGGTGTGATGGAGCGGATTCACCCTTCACGATATTCACTACCTCAACGTCTTTGCCGGTATACAGTTCCAGACTGCCAACGCCATCGTGGATTTTCTTCACATATTCCATGGCTTCTTCTGTAGTGGCCAGACTTGCCGCTGCAACTTCCTCGAAATAGGGCAGCATTCTTTTGCTGGCATTAGCGATTGCCTGCGTTCGTTGTGTGATGATTTTGCTGATGGCTGTGCTGATCTGCCCTTCTTTTAAGGCCGCTTCTCTGATTTGTTCAATGCGGGTATCTGAAATACCAGAGGACAGAGCATTTTGAACTGATCCAATCGCCAGTGAGGTTACCGCCTGCTGCTCTTGTGGGGGCACTAACGCAACGCTAAGGCCCGTCACAGGGTTTTCACGGTCATCTGTACCTAATTGCTCAATCGCAAGGTCACGGAGCCCCTGAGCATCGCTCACGAGGGCTGTAAGCGATGCCTGTAGGCTATTCACTTCTTCCTGAGCTTGTCTGAGTTCAGCATCCCGGATTACCTTATGGTCGGGTTCAAATACAAAACTGGACAGAAAATCCTTAACCAGGAAGCGATGCTCTCGCATTTCTTTGCCACGTTCCCTACGGTTGCCGCTGCTGTCTTCAGTGACAATAGCTACAGTCTGACCGTAAACGCGGGGATGGGCGCGTAGAATCACTGTGTGCAGCTTATCTTCAACGTAACGCAAAGACGTAATGAGCAGCGTATCCCCTGCCACAATACCCTCTTCAGGGATGCTGTCAGTGGACGTCCAGTACTGACCCGCCAGCAAAGAATGAAATCGCTCTAAACGGTCAATGTTATTTTTGCTGACCAGGTCACCCATATACCTTTCCTTCCAGATTCGTATGTTAGGTGAATCATACCAGATTGCACTTACCGTCTAATAACTCAAAAAACACCAACTTCGGCATTCACTAGAAATGAATCCGTCCACTATTATTCATTAATTAAATAGATTCTTAGATATGAATAGCGCATTGCTTTTAAAGCAGGTTTCGCAAAGGGTTAAAAAAGGCTTCTTAAGTGAAGCCTTTAATAATAAATGCTACTTATCTTCAGAGGGATACATTTCCCAGTATTTATTACGTACATTAACAAGGCAATGGTCTGCTGTTTCTGAAGCGCCTTTGTCGCGGTTTACAAAGGCTTCTGCAACTTCATCCAACTTATCCGGTACCGTATTTAATGGTAATGCCTGCTTCAGGTTGGTGGTTACCAGTTCCTTTGCTTTATCATGATTAAGTTCAGTTCGGATGCTTGCATCTTTACAAATATCATCAACCTTACCATCAAGAATAATGTTTGGGATAGGTTCGTTTTCAACTTTATGTGTAGTATTAGCAGAGGAGCCAAAAGCGACTGACATCATCGCACACAGCAGAATATTTTTTAATTTCATAGTTCACTCCATTATGACTATTGATATCTACTTATGAAGTATTAGTTATATCATGTTTGCCGTCAAAACATAGAACCCACTGTTTTGACTTTAAACATATCATGCTACAACGTTTTTTTGCACGTGACTTTAGTAGGCATGATTTATGAGGTTTCAGCAGGACGTCAGATTGTTGTCGATCCAGTATTGATGCAAGCCTACCGTCCATTTCTTCGATAAGGCCGAAAGTAAAAGCGCTAAACCACAGCAGTTACCAGGAGTAAAAATTCGTATGGGATCTGGAGAACCGACTTTAACACTCATAATGAACTCCAGAATGTTGCCATGGCATAGACTATTTCTAAGCCTGACGATATCTGCTTCAGGTTTTTTACCAGCGTCTATCTTTGCCAACATATTCTTCTCGGCTGGAAATGACAGTAATTCTATCGGCATCCCTTCCTGCTTAGCCTTTCGCATTAAAGCGTTACTCATTACTGACGTACCATCTAAGTCCACCAGTACAGGAACTGACTGCTGAACGTTAACAGTTGATTTCAACTTCAGCGTAACCCTGAGTGATGTTTCGATCCCATTCAGAAAGCTCGTACAGGCCGGTAACCATAGACCATGATGCAGCGCCTCGGTTGCTTGTTTAAAAAACCAGTCAATCACGGGGACAGTGCAATGCTCATAATAGTGATTTACCTCGCTGAACCTTGCCATATAAGCATCGTACTCAGCCTGGTCTTCAGGAGATAAAAAATTTGGTGGGAGGAGCATCAGAATCCTTTCATCCTAGCTTGTATACCTTCTTCGTAGGCCAGCTCGCCATTATCGGTAAAAGATGGTTTTTGATGTTTATGATAAAGCTTAATTTTTCGTCAGGCTTGATAGCGTTACCGGAGAGATTTGATCTTTTCTCTTCAACTCGCAATACTGTTTATACATACAGTACAAGAATTCGAGTGTAGCTATGTCTGTTATCCTTGAGCACATTAGCAACAAGCCTTACGAAATGGCACCTTTTTTCAGTGATTTACTAAGCTGTGGAGTGATGAGTCCGTGCGCCGGGCATGAAGATAATGAATTAAATTTGCATGAATATGTAGTCCGCAACCGCCCCTCAACCTTCTTTGTCAGGGCGGCGGGCCTCAGTATGATCAATGCCGGTATCAATGATGGAGCAATACTGGTTGTGGATCGGTCTTTAACAGCACGACACGGCTCTATCGTCGTTGCGCTGGTGGATGGAGAGTTTACGGTAAAGATCTTACACACGTATCCTGAGCTGCTTTTGATGCCTTCTAATCCAGCCTATAAGCCGATACGTGTAAATCCTGAATCCCTTGAGATATGGGGCGTCGTCACCTTTGCACTGAATCAGTTCAGCCATGTACATGCACGTTGATATTAACGGAGCCTATGCGGCATTTGAGTGTGCGATGGATCCCAAGCTGTCAAAAAAGCCGCTCATCATAGCCAGCAATAACGATTCGTCCGTCATTGCAATGAATAAACTGGCTAAAAGCGTTGGTATTAAGCGTGGGACCCCAATTTTTAAGTGCAGGGATTTGATTCAGCAACACCGGATCGAAGTCCGGAGCTCTAACTTTACTTTGTATGAAGACTACTCAAATCGCTTCCATGAAACGCTGGAAAGCTTCGCGCCTCAATCGAGTCGATATAGCATAGATGAAAATTTCATGTTATTGAAAAACATGAACAAGATAATAGATTATGAAGATTACGGCCGGTTGATCAGAAGTACACTTCTTCATAATCTGTCCCTTACCTGTGGTGTGGGTTGTTCAAGCACCAAAACCCTCGCTAAATTATGCACCTATGCGAGCAAACGATGGGCAGCTACAGGCGGGGTTGTAGTTTTGACTGATCAGGCCAGGATCAGGAAGCTCCTGAGCCTGATCAGTACCAGAGAAATATGGGGTATTGGTCGAAAGATTAGTGAACGCCTGTCGGCTTTCGGGATCATCACTGCCGGTGATTTTTATAATAGCGACGTTCGCTTTTTACGTAAAAGCTTTGGCGTTGAAATCGAGCGTACCTGGCGGGAACTGCATGGCGAACCATGTTTCCGGCTGCACGAGTCTCCTCCTGTCAGGCAACAGATTATCGTTTCCAGAAGTTTTGGTCAGCGCCTTAATGAGATAGGCAAGCTACATGAGGCAGTTTCATTTTTTACCGCCCGGGCGGCAGAGCAGCTGCGCAAGGATGGCTCGTGGACCCGTCAAATCACAGTCTTCATTCAGAGTAGCAATTATGCGCAAGGTGAAAACCGCTACAGCAATTGTGGTATCGAGCCGCTTACCGCTACACAGGACACCCGCGATCTGGTTGATGCAGCCATGACCATCCTGAACCGCATTTACAGACCCGGGATAGCGTATGCGAAAGCAGGGGTAATGCTCTCCGCTATGACTGACGGCACAGAGCAACTCAGCCTGTTTGATACTCGCCCGGCCAGGCCTGGCAGTCAGGCACTGATGAAAGTTATGGACCGGTTCAATAAAGAAAAGCGCGGAGCTCTGTTTTTACTGGGGGAAGGCATTCAACAGGATTTTCGTATGAAGCAGGCCATGCTATCACCGAGATATACGACCCGCTGGGATGAATTACTCGTTGTAAAAGCGTAGCGGCCATGACCGGCATGGCCGTACTCATCAAATGTGAAAGTAACTTTAGGCCCCGCGAGCTTTTTCGATTGCGCCCTGCAAAGTTGCTGCGTCCATAGCCCCGGGGATAAATGTGGTAGTCGCCGCATTCGGCTTTTTCATATTCATAATGATGAAACCGGGTGTGCCGGTGATCCCGAGCGCTTCGCCCAGCTGCATATTGCCGGAGATCACGTTTTCATACCGGTTTTTTTCCCTGTCAGAAAACGTGCTGTTAAACCCTGACTTTTCCACCACAGTATTAAAGTCAGTGAGTTCGAATTTGCGTTGAGAGGTCATGAAGGTATGAGCCACAGCCATCAGGTTGTTGTGGTACTTACGATAGGCTTCAGCACCGAAATTCTGATAGACGTGCAGACCCGTAGCGGCCCCCATGGCAGATACAGGTTTTGAACCGGCAAAAATCGGGAATTCTTTAAAGAAGAATTTTACATCTTTGCTCTGATTCATTACCGATTCAACAACAGGTGTAACCCGCATGCAGTAAATACACTGATAGTCGAAGAACTCGATTACCGCGACGTCGGCGTCATCAGGGCCGATGTTTGGCGTCTCCTTGGTATCCAGCAGAGCTGGCGCATATGGAATTATTCGTTCCACTGAGGCACTCACGTTCTGATTTTCCAGCGCCTTACCTGCTTCCACTAAATAATGGGGATTTTTTACCAGGTAAGTAGCGGCAATTTTGCCAATTTCTTCCTCACTGAGCACCTTCGGTTTAAAATAAGTTGCCGTGATTAACGCCGAGGCAGCGGTAGCAATAACCGCAGAAATTAAAATCGTGGCCATCGGTTTTAAATAAAATTCTTTAGACATAGCTACCTTTATGCTTTTCAGCCTGTTAGTTATTAACCTGCGATGGATTATACTGGCCCGGTAAATCGGAATTATTCGTGAAACAATGCTTTTTGGAGATTAAAGGATGATTAGGCAGGGCTTTATACTCACAACCGCAATGCTTTTGAGTGGATGCGGATATCATTTCGCAAACCAGGTAGATGCGTACGATCTAATGCCTCGTCCTGTTACAAATAAAAGGTTTCAGATAGTCCCTCCGGACGAAAGTATTCAGTCCAGAATGTTTTCAGGCCGTTTTGCTGATGGATTAGCAAAAAAAGGAGTCATTATTTCCACTCACCAGCCAGATTATGTGCTCAGGTTCCGAATCAGCAGCTCACAGGAGAACATGCAGTATAGCGAGCAGCTTCTTACTGGGGTGACAGGCTACGTTGTAGATAAAAAGACAACGAGAACTGACAAGCATGGCGAATTGCATACTGACTATGACTACAAGCCAGTCGATGGGGTAATAGGCACTGAGACGATGTCGCAGATGCACTATATGCGACAGCTGGATGTCGAGGTATACCCGTCAGCGAAAGGAGCAAAGCAGGTTCTGAAAGTGAGTATGCAAAGCAATGCACCTGTGCCGTCAGACAGCATTGCTTATTCAGCAATGATCGACGCCTTTACTGATAAATTTGATGCGCCGCTGCGTTCCGGAAATTATGTTGCAGTGATCCCCTGGAACTGAAAGCAGACGGCGGGAAGAGAATGTTCAAAAGTGACTTTTGGACACGCACATTAACGTGGCTATCGCCCTCCCCCATTAAAATCATAAAGTCGGTAAAGATCGCCCATCGTGATGGAATTGGGCTTATTAATGAACAGATACTGTAACTGTTCTTTATGTTGAGTACTGGCAGCTGCATTCATAAGCACTTCCAGGTAGAACTTGTAGCCTATGCTTCGCTCTGAATACATATACTGGAACTGCATCAGTAAAATGCCTGACATAACATACAACAGCAGCAGACTGAGTAATACAGTGCTATCAGGCTGTTCCAGTGCCATACTGACATACCCTGAACCCAGAATGCACAGAAGCCACCCCGTCATTAGAGCAGGCACCCTACGACTCAGACGTTTATAACAACGTTTTATTACGGGATCCCGGAGATACTTTTTGTCAGGTATCCCCGTTGCTCTGATGACGAAGCTACTGAGTATCGACATCTTTTTTCCTTCTGGACGCTCTCAGTCAATAAATCAGGCCAGGCGCTCATTGAAAGCTACCACGAGCTGCGAATCGGGATTTTTTACCAGTTCGGGCCGGATAACTTTTAGTTGCCTCGTTGGGGCGAGCTCATCTGTAGGCCTGATGGTGGTATTACCCGGCCCCTTGCGGGTACTGTCGGTGTTTACCTTGAGCTTTTTATTTCCCAGGTAGCTTTCCATCTTTTTAGAGATGGTGTCACCTGTGGTCGCAACACCAGAGAGTTCCTTTAGATGTTCACCTTTATCCATTTGTACCGATGACATCAGAAATCCGATTCCGGGATCGTTTTCCGTTCCACAGGCTCCGTACTGACATTGTGCAGCGAAAACGGGCTGTACACCTACAGCAACCAGCATTAACGTACTCAGTAAAGTAGATTTCATACACACCTCTTACAGTCGGAAAAGTTACTTTTGCGCAGCGCCCATTTGGGTCACCAGGTTTTCCGGGCTCAGCCACCCCGTAAATAACTGCGGTTTGCCGCTTAGTGTCACCATGGTAGGAGTACCTTGCAGCGGGATTGTTGAGGCCACCTGGAAATGCGATTTGATAATGTTTAAGCAAGCCTCATCAGGACGTCCTTCCGGGATAGTTGAAACCGGATTCATCGCTGCATCCAGAGCTTCGTTTGGCTTTGCTGAACACCAGATTTTGGCCATGTTCCCGGCTACTACCGAGTTCAGTCCTGCACGTGGGAATGCAAGAAACTTAATCGAAATACCGGCATCAAGATAAGACTTCAGATCATGATGCAGTTTTTGGCAGTATCCACAGGTTATATCGGTAAAGATAGCAAGCCGGTATTTTTCGTTTGGTGATTTGTAGTCGATGGATTTTGTTTTGGATGCGAATTCCCGGACGCCCATTAAAATGGCCTGCTCAGTGGTGTTTACCACATCTTTACCTTTCACGTGGAATAAGCTTCCGGTAAAAATGTAATCTCCGTCTTTGCTCACGTAACTTACCCCCTCCCTGGAAATCACCGTAAAAATATCTTTTACTGGCGAGGGTTCGACGTGCTCGATTGAAAGCCCAATGGCTTTGAGCTTATCCCGGGCTGCATCTGGCAGTACCATTGTATTAACCGGCTCGGCATTCATCGTGAAGGCGGTACTTAATGAAAGAAGTAATACCGATGCCTTAATAATTTTTTTCATTTCCGCTCCTTAAATCGAGCACTAATATTATCACGCCCCAAAATTCCAGAATTTTGCTTAAACGCTTAAATCAACGGGTAAAGCCGAAAGAAAGTCGATAGATATATGGGAGAATAGATAAAACGTAGATTCAGTGGAGAAATCGTTGTGTTTACACCACCAGCAGATGATGTGAAACCTATTCCCGTTCCTGATGAGATTTACACTCAGTGCATTACGGATGCCGCCCGCTACTTCGGAATTGATGCTGAACTGGTTTTTACGTTGTTTGACAATGAAGGCGGTAAGGTTGGTACTTTCAGCAGGAATACTAACGGCACTTATGATATTGGCCCAATGCAGATCAACTCATCCAATCTACCTGAAATAAAAAAGCATTTCCCGACGGTAACGTGGCGGGTTCTGGCTTACGATGCTTGCGCAAGTTTCTGGGTTGGAACATGGTGGCTCTATAGAAAAATTGTTGATCGCAAGGGCAATGTGTTTGAAGGGATTGCAGATTACAACAGCAAAACCCCAAAGGTACGTGCAAAGTACATATTTAACTTCATGGTAAAGTACAATCGCCGGATCCAGCAGCGTAACGGGATGGGTGAGCTTTATCAATGGACCCAGCAACCTCCTCGATACAATGGCCATATAGCTAAAAATGTCCCGGAGCAAAACCCGACTCCTGTTGTTAAATAAATACAACCCGATATTACAGAAGATCATCGAGTGGCTTGGGTAAACCACCACAAATATTTCACACTGACTCAGGAGTAATATATTGTCTTCTTCTGCAAGAAATTTATTTAAGATTCTCTCTTCTTTCTTGATCCAGAAAAACCCTCATCATGAAGAAGTATGTGTTCATGAAGAAACAACAGCTGGTTTATGGGCCCCTCTCCCTGATTCGCATGTCGTGCTTTTCTTAGATTTCGATGGGGTTTGCCACAGGTGTAAAAATGAAACCTTTGAGCGAATGCCACTGTTAGAGAAATTGCTGGATAACTGCCCTGCCATGGTGATTGTTATCTCCAGCTCATGGCGTGAGTGCGCTAATACAAGTTATCTGAAATCTCTGTTCCGGGTGCCTTATAGAGACAAAATCATAGGTGCAACCGGTTCGGTATATTTAAAACACGGACAGACTGGTGTGCGGGCTGCCGAGTGTGAGGACTTTGTCTTTTCACATCGAGTTAAAGCATTTATCTGCCTTGATGACGACGAATCATTATTTCCGGCCGGTTATCCGCATTTGCACAAAACCGATTATTACACGGGCCTCACCGAATCTGACCTTGCAGCTCTTAACGCAAGGTACCATCAGCTCATGGGACGCTGATGAACAAAGTAACTTTCCTTTTACCCTGTCACTGCTGATCTCGTACGCCCATCCACTTTAGGATTGATTGTTTTATACCATACGCAATAATGTCTCATATGAATTCGACAAGAAAGGGACATTATGCTGCATCACTGTCAGGCTAAGTCACTGGATGACATATACCTTGAGGATATTCCCCACATCATACATCCGGCCACGGCGGTACATGACCTCGAAGATACCGCCCTGCCAAACCGGATTATTCAGGAATGGAATTTACCGCAGGGATATACACAGTTTGTCAGCCGGTATCACCAGTTCCACCATCAACGCCCCTGGCTCGCTTACCGCGATACGCTTGACGACATCAGATACGGTAAGATCGTTCTGCTTAGAAAAGACATAACCGGCAATGCCGGGCCGGGGGTTATATCAAATGGCAACCTACGCAATGACCTGCCCCTGTCCCTCTTTACCCGTCTGCGCGATATCATCTCTCGTCAGTTGAAACGCCCGGGGTATTACGTTCGATCAACGACACCAGCACAGCACGCCCAATCAACAAAAACCATTAATTCCAAAGCGGCTGGTCGTCTTCTCGCAGCTGGCGGGCTTTATAATGGAAATGTGGAGGGATTTCGACATACGGCTGAACAACTTGGCGGCGAAGCTGTTGAAGGCTATGACCAGGTATTGAACGAAACAACTTCAGGTATGCTGGTTGCAGCGGCTTCACTTCTGGTTATCCGAAATCCAAGGTCTGCGGATGAATTGACAAGTTATCTCGGCAAGTACAAAAAAGCACACGTTTTGCTCGATGATATGAATGTTAGCGAATTGAACTACATGCGCCGAGACAGAGCTGAATATTTAGCTCTCCGTGGACAATTCAACAATACTGTACGCCCTAACTTCCTTAAATCACTTTCAGACCACCCAGATGCCCTGGCTACGTTTGAACCTAACGATTTGATGAAACTTGCAACAGGCAAGGTCCCCTCTGGGTGGCAGGTTCACCACAAGATCCCTCTTGATGATGGTGGCACAAACGCTATAGACAACCTGGTACTTATTCAGAATTCACCATACCATTCAGCACTGTCGAAAGCACAATCCATCATTACGAAGGATCTACCGTATAATTCAAGCACCAAAGTTCTATGGCCATCGCCGAACGGTGTTATCTACCCGGTAGGAAAGTAAGAGGCGCTCATGAAAGATTTAACTCAACTACTCAGCAGCTTAAAGAGGTTGATGGTTGCAGATCACTACCCTTTAGCCAGCCCGGTAGCCCCGGAAGTCTTGAAAGACTTAATCTGCAATCCGCCTCCAGTGGAGTGGGCAGATCACAAAAAGAGCGCCTATATAGATATACAGAAACTCATTAAAACCAGGCTTGATTATGCCCAAGTGTTTAATGCTATGGATGGTTTTGAGTACAACGGACTTACGTTTTATAACCTTGTTCAGGCAGAGAACGAAAATCTATTGTGGTCAAATATTTACATACGCAACTTTGAAGCACGAGACAATGAAATCTACGTTGACCCAAATCTCACTGATAAGGTGTTAATCGGAGAAGATGGCATGTCACTTTTCGCTTATAGTTTTGCAGACGACTGCTTTCAGATAAGAGACAAAGCATCTACTGATTATGTTATTGAATCTCATACAGAGTTTGATAGATTTTTGTCTTCACTGATTCAAACCGTCAGTTGAATGTTCCGCAAGAGCGGTACTTCTGAAAAAAAGGCCGCAAACACATACTTTGCGGCCTTAATTGTTTAGCAGTAATTTACAATCTATTGATAGTCATTTCAGGAGGTTATATTCAACCTCCCTTATTTTTTATTTTCATTAAGCCACTGATCCGCTTTATCGACACGTGACTGGTAAGGCTCATTTGTGTTGCTCAGCTCTGACTTCATGTACTGAATGAATTCATCTGCTTTCTGAGGCCCAAAGCGTGGGTCATCCGTCAATTGCTGCCGGATAGCCCTTTCAGAGTTCTGCGCTGCATTCGCATAAGTCGAAACGCCGTCGCTGCTAATACTCTGATACCGGTCACTTACAGCTGCGACGCCATCAGACATCTGCATGTGATTAAGGACTTTACCCTGGAGAGAATCAGGCATATTTGCAGGGTTAGAGGCATCATTTGCTATCGATGTCTGGGTTTGAAGGATGCCCGCTCCCGTAAGCATCTCATTTACCGGTTTCGCCCCAACGCTGGTTAGCGTATCCGAAACAAATTGCTGGCCCCCGAGTAGCGCACCAGAAATCGCGCCCCGCTCAGTGTTGGCCTCTATCTTTTCCCCAACCAAGCGATCTGTGACGGTCTGAGTGCGGTTACCAACGAGACCACCGCCCGACCCACCTTCTCCCAGGTTTGCCCGTACGACTGACTCAAGTGAACCATCAGCTCTGTTATGAGTGTTGAAACTGCTATGGATGCTCTTAACGTCATTCATACTCCAGTTAACGTTATAGTTACCCAGTTCATTAAGGATCTTCTGGGTATCCGCTTTGAGCTGCTCTCTTTCGGCACCGGTAGCCATGGTGCTGGCACCATAGGTAAAGACAGCTTGCTGTGCCAATTCAGCTCGCTTATCGTCCCGGCTTAAGTTCGGGTTGTTGGCAACACGACTAAAGTAGTTATCAGTGTTATTAGATAAGCCACGAACTTGCCCGCTCTGATACATACTGTTCAAAGCAGTGGCTCGTTGATCCATTCCATCACCAACCACCCGACCTCCAACCTTTTCCAGATCGTTAAATGTGCCTTCTGCATTTCTGACATCCTGACCCGAATTGACGACTTTCTCTACACCCTGATTATTCAGTACAGGTCCATTCTTTTCGAGAGAATTAAGCACATTCCTTTCTTCATCAGAATAAGTGCGGCCCACGTTGTTGTTATGTATTCCCTGAATATCGCCTTTGCCCGCGTTATCAAGGTTATACGGAGTAAAGCCAGCTTCACTTTTTCCAGGGACATGCTGTGTCGCGTCCTGAGCGTTGGAGGAAAGACCGAGTTTAGCCTGCGAATCTACACTTCCACCCAGTTCCCCTACGCGTGACGCACTCATCACGCCAGACGTATTTACGCTGTCAGGAGTTCTATCCTGTGCCTGAGTGATAGTATTAATTCCTGACCCGTCACCTGAAATTCTGTCGAGCTGATTGGTGATAGGTAGCAGCTGCTGTGCATTACCACCGAAGTCGGAAACCAGACTTTTAAGCAGGCTGGAGGTTTCACGGAGATCCTGTTTATTACTTTCGGCCGTCTCTCCCCGGGCGGTATCAATCGCAATTTTTTGCTCACTGAAATCTCGGGTTGCAGCCACAAGCGCGTCAGTACGTTGAAGCTGCGATCCAAGCTGATTACTGGCCTTGAAGGTATCGTTATAGGAGTTGAATTTCTCCATAAACGCATTCTCATCCAGCCCATTCTTACGAGCAAAATTCCTTACATCATCATCACTGAAGTTTTTGTTGCGAATAGAATCGGAGAACCTGTCCAGGTTAATGCTTTGTTTAGAATCAAGGCTCATTCCACTATTGGAGCTTGCGTTAGTCGAAACCGATGTAGAAATATTTTGCGCCATCGTCTGTGTCGCCTGGTTCATTTTCGACGATGCTTCTTTAAACGCATTAGTATTGGATATCTGATCGCTGCTTACCTGAGACGCCGCTTTACTGAACTGGTCAGTTAACGCAGAATCCTGGCTAAGCTGATTCGTGATTGCTTTTGAAAGGTCATTTGAAAGCGAGTCACTGCCTGTATTGGTCTTAGATGCACCGCTACTCAATTGCCCTGCTACAGCCGCTTTCAGCCCGGCTCCATTGCCAGTTCCAACACCTCCATTAAGCCCAGCGTTGAGAATAACATTTGAAGCAATGCTGGCCATCTGAGACGCACTCACCCCATGTTTCGTTGCAATACCTTCTGCTACAGAGGCACCAATCTTATCCGAGATCTGCTTCATTGTTTGCAGGTTGGTTGAGAACTGCTGGCTCGACTGTCCTGACCTTCCAATTTCGCTCATCTGACTGTAACCAGCCTGGAATGAATTACTTGCCGCACTCATAACTGATGAGGTTACAGCTGATCCTTGTCCCTGGCTGTTAGCGATACTTGAACCAGCATTCCACATTCCAAGACGGAAATTACTTGAATCAACTGCGCCGCCATCGCTGTATCCCTGACCGGTACTGGTTAAGGCGGTTCGTGTCACGTCACCAAATGAAGATTTACCGCTGTTAGGGCCATCCCATACTTTGGGCGTTACATGACCAGTATCCACCGGCGCATCGGGGGTCACTCCCTTAACCGCATTCATCATCGGGTGAATCGACTGTGTCATCAGGAATAATGTGAGTACCGGAATCAGAGCATAGAGGGCGGAAGCAACAGACAGGTATGAACTGTATGTTTCCGCAAGCCCTGGGAGTCCCATCCACGTGACGGCATTATTCTGGCTGTTGAGGGTGCTCCAGGTATCCAAGTCGGCCGTCGCGACTTTCTTCACATACGCGTTGACCATTACTGCCGTAAGCGGCCACATATTCACGAAGAGGATAAGTTGCAAATATTTCGCCGCAGCGGCAACACCATTACCACCTAACGCCAGCAGCATAAGCAAAGCAAATGGAGCAACCATATAAGCAAACATTTCAAGGAATGCGATTGCTGCTCCCGACAGTTGTAACCACAACTGGCCCTGTGAAGCCATTGTGTTGGTTCGCTTCAGAGAAGCCTCAAACAACTGCATATCGGAAGCCAGACCGAGTGGGGTCTTATATTTGCTTGCGCCATTTCTGAGCTCATTCATAATGAACAGGTTCAGGGTGGCGTCATACGAACCAATAGCCTTACCGTACATACCATTTGCTGACGCCATAACATCAGTAAAGCTTGCGCCGGTAGGTGCACCATTTGCTTCGTCTGGAGTAAGGATGCCGTTTGTCTGTCCTATAAGGGAAATAGTCTGGCGAGCTTCAGCTGTACTGGTAACCTGTTTCACAGTTGACCAGACCTCATCACACGTACCAGATTTTGAACCGTTAGCGCCAACAATACTGGCAGAGGCATTCTTCAGTGCGCCTTTCATCGCCTGATTAATCCGGTCCATGCTATCTGCCAGATTAGCTGAGAAAATATCGTTAAAAATAGTTTCTTTACCGGCAATATTTGCGCTTGAGTTTTGGGTAGCCTTCAGGCAGTTGTATGCAAGAGACTGAACGGTAGCACATACGTTCATTGGCCCTAGCCCGCTGGCCGGTTCAGGAAATGCGGAACAGTAGCCCTGGCTATCGCCGCCCCATTGCAAAAACTTCACGAATCGGATCATCGGACCGAGGGTGATGTCATCGTCCAGAGTTGTTGCAGACAGGTCCACCGGAGAAAGCGGATCAAACGCTGTTTTATAATCCTTCAGCAAACCCTGGCTTAAGTTAGTGGTGACGGTTGCCATCGCAGCAATAAAAATTGGAATTCCGTCGACGTTTCTGACCTCTCCCGACTTTACAGATTCAATAGTTACATCCACTCGAACCATTGCCATCATGAAAAGGATCAACCCCAAAAACCAGGAGAAAAACGGTAATTCATTTTTGGTCGGAGCCTGAAGCCATAGCCACGTTTTATAGAATAGGCTCACACCTGCTACAACGGCGGCCGTGGTCAGGAACTCTTTTACACCAGTATATTGAGAAAAGATCAGGGCAATACCGGTAAAAGCCGACCAGACAAAATCAATATCACCCAGGGTATATATGTTGTAATCCATGTCAGACCTCAGTTACGTGTGCCACGAATACTTTCAGTGAAAGCCTTCCGTTGCAGGCGACGGTTATCCCAGGTTGAAATGACGTCCGAGCTGGTACCGACCTGGCTGTGCGATAGCTCATAGGCGGCTTTAACCTGTTTTGAGAGATTGTCTGTTAATCGGTTGAGATCATCCCTTTTACCCGACAGCGACTCACTCGGTATGCTCATGGTTGAAATTTTGGCCTCAACCTGGCGCAACATGTTGATTACGAGGCTCGTCGCAGCAATAGTGCTGATGTCCTGAATGTATGCGTACCCTTCCGGTGCTTCGAATGTTTGCAAAGAGTCGATAATGGTCGGGATGCCGATATAGGAGATAATGCGTAATTCATCATCTGAAACACGAACGTCGTTGATGATTTTTTTCTGTACGTTTAAAAGAAGATCAGAAATGGTATCCTTCAATCCCTTAAAACCACCGTCATTAACTTCTGACATGACAAGGCACTGAGCCTTTCGTGGGGATGATGGATCTGGTGCCGGAGAACACTTGAGCATTTTAATTGATCCGCCAGCTGGTGGCCCCATGATGTAATCCGTGACAGTCATGGTAGACGGGCGGACTTCCATTCCCGCTTTTTCGCCTTTGCTATCCCAGTTGATAATGACAGTACCTACGAGAGACATAAGTTGTTCTGCCAGTTTATAACCGGATAACTCCGTTACCCCTCCGATGTTCATCGTTCCCTTATCAATATCCATGAACGACATATAGAAGAGGTTACCACTGAATTTTTCAGCGAACTCTTCGGGATCCTTTGCTTTAACCTGAGAAGTGACAGCTTCAGGTGACTTTGTCATCGATGAGCCAAAATCAGGAATAAGACCATTAATCGATCCCAGAATTGAGGCTGGTCCAGAGCTAACTGAGTTAGCGAACTGGCTTGGCGTACCCACGTTTTCAGAAAGGAAAGAGTAAGTTGCATTGCATGAATCTTTCGCAAATTTATTTAGCGCTTGCAGTTTGTTTTGGATGTCATTAATCGTTGCAGCACAGTCAGCACAAATAGCTGAAACAGCAACGTTAAAAGCATAGATAGCCGCACCCTGGGCAATACCACGGGCCACCTGCACAAGCTGGTCCCCGTTGATCATGCTGAAGGACCCAAGAAAAACGTCAATACCGTTACAACCGACAGAAGCTTTTGGAAACGACATGGAAACAAGGTTGGTATTAACGTTTGTTGTTCGGTAAGACATTGACCCGCCAACTATGCCTGTACGGGTTGCTGTGGAAAAGGTGGCCGGGCTGGTAGACGTCATCATGCCATTGAAAATGTTACGCATTGCGTTGTCTGCATTTGCAGTCGGGGCTAAAATTGCAGCACAAACAGAAAGAGACAAAAGTAACTTTTTGAAGTTGAAAACGGCATTACTGCGCATAAGTGCCTCCAAAACTGCCGCCAGCATTGAGATAATTGACCGGATCGGCCGTAGGCATGTCATAGCCTTCGAGTTTTTGGTCCATTATTTTTTGAAGTAGGAATGGGTCTGATTCCATTTCGGATTTATTAACGGTAATAACGCCATCATCGCCGATGGTATATTGCCTTTTAATATCTAGAGTTGACTGGAACGAAGCGTCATCGATCAGATTCATGCCCTTCGCGGCAAGTATAATAGTGTTCTTTAATTCATCAGCGGAGATCATGCCTTCACTAATGCGCTGAGCTGATGTCCCATCCTTTGAAACCAGGAAAATTGTAGGTACCTCTCGAATTTTAAATTGATCAATAATTTGTGCGTTGGGGATGTTAAAATCCTGAAAAAGGCCATTATGCAATGGCCTTCCATCCATACTGATTGGAAGAATATCTACCGAATAATAGTTCTGCATAAATTGAAGTATTTGGCTTTCTTCGTGGCAAAACTGGCAAGTACTCTGGAAAAAGAAAAATAAACCTGACTTAGTAAAGATATCTTTCATTACCGTTTGCTGATTTTTTTCAACAACAGTGCGGTGAGCATCCAGTGCCACCTTTTCCACTGGTTGCCTGCGTTTTTCAGACATCATCGGGTTTTTAAGAAAATAATCTTTTGATTTGTCAGAAAAACGCGTACTGATATCCAGCATTAACCTTTGCGCCGTGTAATAACGTGATAGATTTTCTGCGGTAGGGTTATCCATTGCCTGCGTTAACAGTCGAGGCATATTCTCTTTTAGCCATTTTGAATTTAAATCTACCATTTCCTCTTTTGAAGGCGAGCTAGCAGCACCGGTTGGTGGCAAAACCTCTTCTTCTTCAGCTTCGCTTTTTTTAGCAGGATCGTCATACCAGAAGAAACCCTTCTTATAAGCCTGGCCAGATACAAAGGGCGTATCTTTTATTAGGGGTTGCTCAGGGCTGGCGTGGGCACCAGTAATTACCAAAGACATAAGCAAAACCATCTTTGAAGGCGCTAATGCAATACGAGTCATAGACCGTTCTCCTTTTCTGATGCGGTTATGATGGCATACAAAAAAAAGGTTAGAGCTCGTATAGCATGGTCGTTTTTATGTTGAAAAGGACGGAAAAGGAGTGCTGACTAAGAAGATAGTCTCGGTGATGGAAAGATCATCCATCTTGCACGTTGTCAAAAATCCGGTGTAACAAAAACATGGTTTTATCGAATATCTAAAAGCAAATATTGCTTTGAAAACAGGTGTATTTAGAGCTGAAAAAAATCATCACAAGTAATGCTGTTTCTATATTTCAAAAAAGGAATAGCTAAGGATCAAAGAAGCGAACTTAGACAAGAATATAAAATATATTAATTGAAAGCGATTAAGAAGTCGTCATGCATAGAAGGTTTTGAGAACCTAAGTAGTTTTACGTTTTCAACAGAAAAAAAGGTGCACATTTTTGGAACGAAGAAAAACTGAATAAAGAAAAATCAAATTATATCTTTACTTGTCAAGAGTTGATATTTAAGTTGTAACTAATATTTGATTGTAAAGCAAACAACAGAATTTGACTTAAGTCAATATTTAGATTCAGACAAGGCAAGTTTCGCGATATCTTTTTTAAATTTAATCTAATTCTTCTTGAGAATACCTCTCTATGGCTGAAGCAGTTGAAGATAATCTGCAACGTGGACAATGAGCATCATTTGTCACTGGCACAATGTATGGGCGTTTACATTTTTCGCAGGCACCTAGTTCTTCAATTTCTTTCATAGAAGTAAGGATTTCTATTATTTTATTAACTTCCGGTGCGCATACAAAGTATCCCAGATTATGAAGGACACTCATTATTCGGTTGAAGTCAATTTGCCGAAAACTCGCTTCCGGATTTATTGGATCAAAACCAAAATAGTTAACTGCGACATCAATAACAGCAGAAAAGGCTCGGCGGTTATCTGTGCGTTTGCTCCAGCCCCGGATACCTTTTTTGAGTTTTGTTTTTGCACCAGGCTCAAAATCGATATTTTCAGCAACATGATTACCGTACAAAATTCGTATTGTATTTTTATTTGCCCCAAGCGACATAGTTCTTGCTGCTCGCAATAGAGCATTAGCTTTTGTTTGATCGACCTTTGCCATATCAATAATCCTTTAACATAACTTTATTTGTTAAAGTGTTGAACACATCCTGACGGTGACTGGTGAACATAGTGTCATAACGTAATAGTTCCATCAAATCATCACTAACTTTTCCTAACCGGATGTCAGCAGACAATTCATAAGCCCAGGCAAAAACTTTCGTTTTAAGTGAAACACTCTCTTCAATATGCCCTTGTGAGAAAGCAATTGTACGTGGGAAAAGAACGACATCGTTAATTGTTTTTAACGATGAATAACCAATGTCTTTAATAGCATCAGCTGTAGTTGGTTTTAAACCAAAGAAAATACTTACAAACTCTGGTGCGAGCATTGAGATAAAGAACACCTGCATAAAGTAGTCATTCTGTATATCAACACATTTAGAACGCAACTCATGAATCTTCTTGGGATTATAGATATCCACTGTACCATTCAGAAAAGTCACTTTTTCACCGGCATCGTAAATACCATAGTCAATATCATTTGTATCATATTCACGAATTACATTGGAATCACCGTCCAAGACCGCAGAAAAAAACCTCTCCCATGTAATTTCCTTTCCGAGTGTACGCGGAACCAAAAAACTACCTGGACGTGTTTCCACTTCAAAAGCTAAATCAGCGGCTGTACTAAATCCTTTCCCAAATAGGCGACGCTGGAGAAGAGGAGTCCCAGTTTGATATGCAGAAGATCCATGCACAGGCAATAACATTAAAAATGCACGGTAACTACGAATAAGCGAAATCTCAGTGCGGAAAAGTTTACCGAGTAAGCTACGAGTTAAATTATCAGATTCTGACATGTGCTGATTGTCCTTGCGCCATTACAATTGTTCAAATCTTCAACATGGATTTTTTGTTAGGTGTTCGGTAGGGTGAAAAGTAACTTTTAGTATTTTCTTAAGGCTTGAATAAGCCTTAAATCTATCCCTTCAACCACACCGCTTACTTGTAACACTTTTTAACCAAACTAACCAGAATTTTATCAAAAATTCCTGCGCATGCTAACGAAATGTGAAGCGATTAAAAAAAAACCTAAATCCAGCCCCTCCCAACGTTGGATTAGAATAACGACGTCTTTCACTGACCGTCATAAACTGACATTTTTACTTTTCATCAACCTCATGCTTACATAGGATCACTAAACAAAGAAAAGTGACCCTATGAATGCCTCACATAGGGTCACTTATGTTTGAAAAGTGACCCTATGTAATGTCGTCATAGGGTCACTTTTTATAAAAGTGTCACTATGGACAAAGTTCCATAGGGTCATTTTTTTTGGAAAAGTGGCACTAGATATATGTATAACTTTAATAGAGCAATGCACATTATCAAAAGCAATAATCCACAATGGTCATTCTGTCAAAAGTAACTTTAGGGGGTAGCGATGGAAGTGAGGCTAAACTCGCTGTTACTGTTTCTGAAGGCCCCTCCCGAATGGGGGAAACAGCGAGTGCATTACATCTGTTCAATTCCCTCATCAAAGAGCATTCAAAAATCTTCTGTTCGTGAAAAAAAACGGAAATTTCCTCCGGTATAGTAATTTCACATCAGGAGGCGTCATGAGTAATTCAAATCTTATAAGTTCTATAGAGCTAACACGTAAAAATTTACGTGCTCAGATTGAAGGTTTGCGTGTTGAGGCTGAAGATCTCATTACAAAATACTGGATCAAGTGGAAGGAACGAAACCACCAAGAGATTAACCTTACCCGACATAGCAAAGTTCCAAAGAGGGAGTACCTGGGTTCTTACGCACCAAAAGTTGAGCTAATTGGTAATGCCAGAAAAGTAACGATCACTTGGCATCAGTTCAGCCCTTATAAAACAAGAGCGCCTAGCCACATGTCAAAACGGGTGCAACCAATGAAAAGTGGAAAATATTCTAAGAACTGTTTTGTAAACCATGCCAGCTGGGAATACGAAATGATTTCTGAAACGGAAGCATTGCTGGAGCCTTACAGAGAAATGCTTGAGCTCTATCATTCAGCATATATCGAACTTGGACGAAAAATCCGTCAATACTCAAAAACTAAGGTGGCACAATGAACGACGCAATTATCACGGACAATGAGCGTATTAACATTGAACCAAAAGATGTAATGGTAAAAGGTTCAAATAAAAAGCAAGGCGTAAACGCTCAAACTTCTACTCAACGTAGACCAGAGCACCAGGGTATGGCCAAAGTTATTATTAACCCCGGCACCCCAGACTTTAACCGGTTTTTAACTGCCAGAAATGGAGCAGTCATCAGAGGTTTTGATGATGTGAGTATCGCTATTTCCTCTCTCTTTAAAACGGTTGATGCAGTTAAACATCCTGACCTTGTTCAGGCTATTCAGGATTGGTTCAACGAGCTGCATGAAGAAAACAATAAGATGAAAGAAAATCTTGTTGCTTATATTAAGTCAATTGAGTTCGACAAGAATGACTCATTCATGTCATCAACTCAGTTTGTACCTTTCAGTTTTGAACCAGTACAACTCAACTTCAATAACCACAACACCATGAGGTTTTACAAGTACATCTTCGAGATGAACCAGCTCATGAACACAATGTATGAGTACAACTCATTGGGTTTACTGGCTGTAAGCGACTATCCGGTTATGTCTCACAACATTATAAAGAGTATTAATTTATATGTTGAGAATGTGAAAAAGACTCTGAATGTTTCTCGCCGTAAGGATGGGCCATACAGTCCAGCAGAGTTCATCACCAAAGTAATGCAATATAAAAGTGTGCAGGCATACATTGCAGCCGAACTGTCAGGCAAACGTCGATAAGGTATGATGATGAATTTCAGGGCGCTGTATTTATGTATTAAACGGATTTTGGGGATATTCTCATCTCAGGAGAATGATGCAACCTCTGTAATGATTGAGGATATATCAAGCCTCTCTCCTTTTGCGCAGATTCTAGGAGATCAGAAGTACACTGTTCCTGATCATCCAAATCCAGAAGTCCTGAAATTCATCGAGTATCCAACTCGTCCGACGGGCATACAGACATTTAATGAACAGTCAATCCTGTCTCTGTATCGGGAAAAGCTGCACTCAATTTCAATGATGTTAGCTATCAGCGATAGCGACATCAGGGACGATGCATATACATTTACTAATTTAGTTTTAAAGCCCTTGGTTGAATATGTTCGCTGGATACATCTTTTGCCAGCTTCCGAAAATCATCATCATAATGGTATTGGTGGGTTACTTTCTCACAGCCTGGAAGTGGCCATACTCTCTTTAAAAAATGCGCATCACTCAGAACTGAGACCAATCGGATATCAAGATGAAGAAGTAGTCCGTAGAAAAGTATATCTCTATGCTGCGTTTATCTGTGGTTTAGTCCATGATGCCGGAAAGGTTTACGATCTCGACATTGTAAGCCTGAATTTAGCTAGTCCGATCATTTGGACGCCAAGCTCACAAAGTCTTCTTGACTGGGCACGTGAAAATGACGTGGTTGAATACGAAATCCACTGGCGAAAGCGTATTCATAATCAACATAATATCTGGTCCAGCGTTTTCCTTGAGCGAATCCTAAACCCGGTATGTCTTGCATTTTTGGATCGGGTAAATAAAGAACGTGTTTATTCAAAAATGATCACCGCCCTAAACGTTTATACTGATGGGAATGACTTTTTGTCTAAATGCGTGAGGACCGCTGATTTCTATTCTACTGGTACAGACCTTAATGTTTTACGTGACCCTATCATGGGTCTGCGTTCTAATGATGCAGCAGCAAGGGCCATTAGTACCATCAAGCACAACTTTACCAGTATCAATATCAACAATTACAATGCTAAGCCTATGCACATCATTATCGTAAATGGTGAGGTATACCTTAACGAGAACGCATTCCTTGATTTTGTTCTCAATGATTTCGAATTACATAAATATAACTTCCCTCAGGGAGAGGCTGGTAAGACCGTATTGGTAGAATCCCTAGTTCAACGTGGTTACGTCGAGCCCTATGATGATGAGCGTGTCGTTCACTACTTCATTCCGGGTATCTATTCGGAAAACGAAATATCAAACATCTTTAGAAATGGGATAGGGAAACTAGAATTCTATAACCTTCTTAAGCTAAGGTGGATTGGTTTAATCTTTGATTCCTATAAAATCCCTGACTCAGTGCCGGGTCTTTTTAGCGTTAATGCCAATAAAGACTTTATTTACATTGACGAGCAAAAAACAGTTACTGAATACAGAAGACCAGTGCCCGGTCGGGACGTTATAACTAAAATTACTGATACTGTTGAGACGGCTGTTCTTAAGGTTAATGATTTAGGCCGCTCCTCTGCCTCTATTGATGTTGATATACATTCTAAGAAAAATGAAGGCTCATCCGACGATTTTGAGAAGAAAGCCGAAAGTGATAATGAAATTGATAATGACACGCAGATAGTTAAATCTGAGGGTGAGGAAGCAGCTGATCCTGTCATTCCTGATATAGAAGAAAGTGAAGATGAATCGGCAAAGGACACGGAATCCCATGTCCTGGTCAACCAACTTCATGAACTCCTTTTAAGCGCTCCACTTTCCAATGACTATATAGTGTGTGTTGATGCTGTCCCCTACCTCAACATAGATACCACTATGGCATTGCTGCCGGGATTAGATGAAAAAGCATTCAGTGAAGAGCCCTATTTCCAACTGACATTCAGAGAAGGCTCTCTCGATGGAATGTGGATAGTAAGGGACATTGACGATCTGCGTTTAGTCCAGCTCGGCGATAACTGCGCCGGGTTCCAGCTCACCTATCATGAGCCAAGAAGGCCAACAACTTTAAAGTCACTTTTCAATACTTCTATGTATCAGGCATTAGTGATTAATGATGAGTCTTCTGTTGAAAACTCTGCCCCACGTCCAAAGCAAACGCTTGAGCTGCCTCCCCCACGTGTAAATGCAGTCGAAGAACATTCTGGCGACGTGGAATATCATGGAACCGATAGTGCATCCGCGACTGGTCCGCTGAAAACTGAGGCTGTGGAATATGAACATTATCAACATCTTTTTGAGAAAGAAGATGAAGAGCATGAGATCATTGATTATACCGATTTCTCACAGCTTAGTGTTTCTCGGCCAGAAGTCGGTAGTTGTGCAACAAGCTCTTCGGTCCATAATGAAAAGCTTCTCTCCGAGCCGTCAGAATTACCAGAACTTAACCGAGAACAGAACGCTGATCCCCAGGGTACGAATGAACGCTCTATGGATGTTTCTGTAGGACAAGAAAACTCAGAACCAGATACTGAGGGTAACTGCCCACCACCAGCTGAAGTTGTGTATTCCCAGACCGAAGCAGCCGCAACCAGTGTGATGGCAAGTGAAGAGCCCGCCTTACCTCCTGTACTTGAAGAATCAAATGGAGAGCATGCGCCCACAGACGCTAAGGGGCATCATCTTTCGCCAGCACTGGCCAGACTGTTCGCCCCAACAGCACCGGTAGAAAAACAAAATCCCAAGCGCAACCGGAATAAATCATCGGACAAAGCAGAAGTACAAAAACCAGCATCACCTGTTTCTGGTCACAATCTGAACAGTAAAGTCTTTGCATCTACTGAATCAGACCAAAATGGTGAATTCTCGCTTATAAGCGAAGGTGACGTTACAGAGCTTGAATTTGTAGAAATTGCGTTAGTACTGCATCAAATTCTGTCCAAAATGGAGGTGGCGTTTAAAAGAAAGCGCAAAAACAGATTTATGGTAAGTACTCCTAATACTCTCTATCTGACCCAATCTTGCGTGGAAAAATTTGGGTCGCAGTTAGAGGCTCAAGATCTTTTCAATAAGCTTCCTCAGTACCTCGTTAATTCTGGTGCTGTGATCAATACAAAATGCCATGCATTTAACATGCCTACTTTGCTGGCCGCATCAGACCGGGCGAAAGTGGACATTGAACGAATTATCAATAACCTGAAAGAGGCTGGGAACCTATAATGTCAGATTCGAAGAGGACTAACCTCCATGCACAAGAGAATTTTTATCGGCCTATTCTTGAGTATCGTAGTGCCTCAATACTTTTGATTTGTTCGGTTTCTATGCTTTATATGGGACTTTCTTCAGACGGACTGGACATCGCCCCAATAGTTCTGTTCACCTCAATATTGCTTTTTTTGCTGTGCCTTTATCGTTGCAAAACAGCAGCGCCATTTTTGATGGCTCATTGGCGTGTATTCAAGCGACATTTCATGTTCGTTAGTCTTGATTCACTGCGTGTAATTAACAAAAGTAACTTTTTCTCCAATGAGCGAAAGTATCGTCAACTGGTTCAGGATTATCAAAATAAAAATAAGGATATACCCGAGCGAAAGTCCTATTTTTGTGATGGGTTTGAGTGGGGTCCGGAACATGCGGATCGGGCATATCAAATAGCTAACCTCTCCAGTGATAAACGTGAGATCGAGTTGCCATTCGTCTTCAACCCAATTAAGAGACATTTTGACGCAATGGCTCGTAAGATGGGCGGCAGCAATGCAATTTTTGCTGTGGAACGTAGGGAACCCATATTTGTAACTGAAGACAATTGGTTTGGTCATACTCTGATAACCGGAAACGTGGGTACCGGGAAAACGGTGCTACAGCGTTTACTAAGCATTAGCATGCTTCATCTTGGTCATGTTGTTGTTGTCATAGATCCAAAGAACGATGCAGAGTGGCGAGAATCTCTAATGGAAGAGGCTAAGACCCTCGGTCTTCCTTTCTATAAATTTCATCCTGGCCAGCCAGCATCTTCGGTCTGTATTGATGTCTGCAACACCTATACTAATGTTTCTGACCTAACATCTCGTCTTTTGAGCTTGGTGACAGTTCCCGGTGAGGTTAACCCATTCGTTCAGTATGCCAAGGCTCTCGTTTCCAATGTGATTTCCGGGCTTTCTTACATAGAGAAAAAGCCTTCTATTTATCTGATTCACAAGAACATGAAAAGCCACATGTCTATTGTGAATCTTACAGTCAAGGTAATGGAGTCATGTTACGCGAGATATTATGGTTACGATGTCTGGACCGAAAAAGTTAAGTACGTCGCTAACGATACCTTGCCGGTACGTTTCAAGCGTCTCGCTGAATGGTTTACGGCTCATTTCATGAATTACGAGGGGTCCGAACAAATAGACTGGTTAGATACTGTTTCCCAGCTTATTGATTACTCAATGTCCGACCCAGAGCATATGGCTAAAATGACCGCAGGTATTATGCCTGTTTTCGATATGCTCATTGAAAAACCTTTAAATGAGCTTTTATCTCCTAACCCGAACTCAGTATCATCAAGAGAAATTGTAACAAGCGAAGGGATGTTCAGCACTGGCGGGGTGCTATACATTTCGCTTGATGGCCTTTCAAACCCCGATACAGCAGCTGCTATTTCTCAATTAATAATGTCAGATCTGACCTCCTGTGCCGGTAGTCGCTACAACGCTCAAGATGGTGATATGTCAGCTAATTCCAGGATAAGTATTTTTGTTGATGAGGCACACTCAGCCATTAACAACCCTATGATTAACCTTCTGGCGCAGGGTCGTGCAGCGAAAATTGCACTGTTTATTTGCACCCAAACCATCTCCGACTTTATTGCTGCGGCAAGTGTTGAAACTGCCAATCGAATTACGGGGCTCTGCAACAATTATATAAGCTTGCGAGTCAACGATACTCCTACTCAGACGCTTGTTGTAGAGAACTTTGGTAAGAGTGCGATAAGCACAAATATGGTCACTTATACGACCGGTTCAGAAACATCTTTGCCGCATAATAACTTCTCAGGTTCAATCTCAGAAAGAAAGCAGACAACTTTAGAAGAGAGTATTCCAAAGGATCTCTTGGGTCAGGTCCCTATGTTTCACATAGTTGCCAGGCTTCAAGATGGCAGGAAGGTTGTAGGCCAAATCCCTATTGCTGTTGCTGAGAAACAAATGAAGCCAAACACAACTCTGTCGGAAATGCTTTTCAAGAAGGCCGGAAAAGTTACTTTGCGTCAAAATCTCGATATCAAAAATCTTAATAAATTTCTAAGGAAGTTGCATTGATGGATGAAAAAATTGTCCTGACGCGCCAGCAAATTTTAAGCTCTGCACTAAAAGTCAGCAAATGTCGCTCGCTCGTAAAAAGGCGCTTTCAGTCTTTGGGTTTAAAGTACGCAGATTCTCAGGAAGTTCGAGATCGGCTAACTATGATAGAAAAAAACGCGTTTCATCATTTGGGAAAATTTTGTCAGAGCAACGATATCGATTCCCTATTCTCCATGGCAAATACCCTGTCTGAGCTTTTCCTTTTAAAGGGAGAGTTGATCACGACTGATCCCTTTGGGGACCGTGAAACCAGCTACTGGTCGGTACCACAAGGATCATGCCATGAATGGATTCAATCACTGACCACCAGCGAAGGTCCTGAACGTAAATTCGTTAGTTTCCGTATTTCTTTCGATAACAATGACGTACGGTGTGATCTTGTAAAAAAGAATGCCCGTATGCTTGGTTGTTATCTTTTGCCTTATTTCGTCGATTTAACACGCACGGTGGGCGCATTCATTAATTTGCCAGGTAGTGTCTCTTTTAAACAAGTACAGCGCATCAAACCCCAGATTCATCCAGAAACAACACATAGTCATATAGTTACTATTGAGGACTCTCCCTTTCTTTCTCGGTTAAAATTTAAAATCATTACTGCCATAGATCAGCTTCCTGACCCTAATGGCCTTTATACAAACACCTTTAACAGCATTATTGACCGTGCACTGCTGACTCATCTCAAAACCGAACAGGAAAAAATAGATAGTCCAAGAGTCTGCAAAAATGTGATTTCGGCTTTTGCCGACTCAACTCTTTCTCTGCCGGTGTTTAACATCGGCCTAAACGAGCAGTACAGATACTGGACGCCGTGGGGCATCAACTTTATAGAATTTTCCCGCCAGGCCGCAAAAGCAAGGACCGCTGTATTTGTTCCTGATGTGGGACAGATCGAGTGGAAAAGCGCAGAGCATAAAGAACTGGCGGAGTTAAGCCTCATCGACCAAATCATACCTAAACAGTACCACTGGCTCCTGGGTATCCCGACGATGTGGCGTAACAACTATTGCAATCACGATCAGAGGCTAGCTCTTTTTCGTGAATGGAGGGAAAGCAATGGCTGCGGATAATACAAGCAGGGCAGCAGTGCTCAGAACAATGCTTTTTTTTGGCATGGTCATTTATTTTGGTTACAGCTTGGCTTTCCAGAATACTGAGGAGCTCAAATATCAGATTACTCAGGAGGTTAATGCAAGCCGGTCCATCATATCAAATGACCGTTGGAAGTCTGTCATTGCAAATAGTGAAGCGACTTTAAATTGGTTGGTACATGACTATAAGTTAATTGACTATCTGAATACTATTCTGATCCCTGACACCAAAAAACCAGCCAGAGGTATTAACATTGTTGCTGAAAAATTTACCTCTATTAATTACACTATGGCCAAAAACATACCCCTCTTACTTTATCAGTCCATTTTCCGGTGGAACTTAATCCTGGGGTGGCTAATCGTTTTTCTGCCCTATCTATTTGCCATGCTAGCAGATGGAATGTACCAGTGGAAATTGAAGAGGTACGTATTTGGTAAGGTTACAGTTCAGTTTTATCGTATTTGGTTTCGAGCATTTTGGGTGATCAGTGCTTTAACGATGGTCTACCTGGTCATGCCAAATATGTCACTATTTAACAATATCGCTCAACTTTTCCCACCAGTCGCTTTATTGATACTGGGAATTGCATTGAATCGCTTGTGGTCTAACTTTCAAAAACTCATGTAAAGGTGGTCAGATGTTAAGCAGTAAAAAAAGGAAGTCCCCTACAAATATCAAAGAATCGCTCAATGATAACGCTGACCGTTTTTATAAGATGTTTCGCATTCATACCACGGCAAAAGTTGCTATGTCGCTAATTGCCATGACCGCTGTAGGGTTTTCTTTCTACAATCTTTACGAACAATGGCAGGACGCTGAAGGGAAGAAAGACCATATAGCTGTAATACGGATTTCTGGCGAGATGGGTACCGGCTCGGAAACGGGCGATGGAACAGTGATCGCAACAGCTCTTGCCAAAGCTTACAATAATCCCCATGCCAAAGCAGTTATTATCGAGGCAGAGTCAGGTGGTGGTGGTCCCTCTGACGCCATCATTATTTACCGCCAGATAAACGCGCTTAAAAACCACCAGCCACAGATTGAACGCGTATCAGATGCCGGTGGCTCTCTTTCATCTGTAGCCGCTGACAAGAGTAACAAAACCGGGAGCACAGAACGTGGCGATGAAGCACGGTCGAAGCAAAACTCCCTCGAAGTACTCTCCAGCGGTACCGGTCGTTTTTTCTCTGATATCGCAGACTCATATAAACCAATCATCGTTAGTGTGAAAGGCATATGCGCATCCGCATGCTATTACGCGGTATCGCCCGCTGATGCAATTTATGCCGACAGTAATGCCCTGATCGGTTCTATCGGTGTGCGTATGGACCACTGGAATCTGTCAGAGATCATGAGCACAGTAGGCGTCAAGAATGAGCCCCTTACGGCCGGTGAGTTCAAAGATGCTCTTGACCCCTTCCACCCATTGTCCGATTCAACGAGGGAGTTCATGCAGAAGGAGATCCTGAACACGATGCATGAAAAATTTATAACTGATGTTGAACTTGGACGGGGTAAAAAGCTTCTCTCGCGTCATGATGCCGATGCTGTTTCTCTCTATTCAGGCCGTGTATGGCCAACACCTCAGGCAGTTAAGTACGGCCTGGTGGATGGAGATCTTACGTCAGTAGAGATCCGTACACGTCTTTCAAAAATGTACTCCACTGACACGTTCAAAAACTACAATGAGCCTCATCGTAATCTCCGTTCTGCACTCGGCATGCTGATGAGCCTGTCTTCAAATATTGAGAGCCTTACCGGTACCACTACCCGCTTAGTAGAATCTGTTAATGCCACCAGCTACCCCTCTGTGAGGTAACATGGATGCTTTCAATCTGCTGTGGAGCATTACGGGGGTAGCTTTCATTATCCTTATTTTCGTCGTGTTGCTGTGTCTGTTGGGATTTATGACCTCTGCCATAGCGGAACGGCGGACTGCAAAGGCAATTGAATCTGGGCTTCCTGAAGAAGCTCAGGGGCTACTTAGTGATCTCACCTTTCAGTTGTCGGCTCATAGCACTACGCAGGTTGATCACATTCTCGTAGCCCCACATGGTATATACGTCATAGAGCAGAAAAACTACGTAGGCAAGCTCTACGGTACTCTGGAGGAAAGCCACTGGCGGAAATGGACTCAGTCCCGAACCCTCAAGTTGCAGAACCCGTTTAAGCAAAACCAGGGGCACATCAGGGCTATTCAGTCTGCTCTTAAGGCTAGAGAACTGGAATGTATCAATGTCGTCATCATAAACGGACGTTGTAAGTTTGATGGCATCAAGCCGGAATGGTTATGTATGGGGATGGACGATTTTATCCATAAAGTCAAACAACGACGAGGGCTACGGTTGTTCACACCGGAGTCTGTTCAGCACATCTGTTCGGTGTTGAAGTCAACAAGGAAGTCGCCAGGGCTCTATACGGACCTTACTCATATTCATAACATAACGACAAAGTACAAAGCCCCGATGAAATTCGAGCAACGAGTAACATACATTCTGCTCAACTTTATCCATTATCTGTGGGCAAGTCTGTTCACTAAGCAGAAGCCTTAGCGCTCTATCATTGGTAAGGCTGTAAAATGTCTGCAAAAGGCCCCATCGGTAAATTGTTGGGGCTTTTTCTTTGCGTAGTTCTGATACGGTTTATCCTGTGGAGCATTATGGCCACCAGCCAGCTGGTGACTGGCCAACGCTTTGTATGACGTAGCCTACTCAGGGCAGGCTATTTTAGAGGGACCGATTTTTATCCGGGCTAATTTAGAAAGAGATAATTTGAACTTAGGCGGGCTGACCACCAGCAGAGAGGTAAATCACTAGCCGGTGATATTGACAGAAGTCGTCAGGGGTTTAACGCCGGAATATTTTGCCAGGCCTCCTGCAAGGTCTGCAAGACTTCTACAAGTGATAGTGACGGCCACAGGACTGTTTCCGTCATTATCACTCCAGGTGGCTCGCACTCTACTGGTACCAGAATTAAAACAACACGAGTTCCTTTTACCTGGTAGGCAAGGTTTACTGCCGGTTGGCGGTAGGAGGCCAGTACACCCTCACCATATTGAGCAGGGTTACTTGCCCAGTTCCGCACCATTGCATACACCTGAGGCATATACCGACTATCCAGATCCCCTTTGGGCCGTCTGAACGGCACGATTTCTTCTGAGCGGTAGGTGGTCGTTGTTGTATTGGTTGTCATCTTTGTCACCTCCCCTGTTCGTCCATTTAGAGTTTTAAGCTGCTTTACACATCACACTCAACTGATTATTTAAGCTGGTCATCGTCTCTGGCCAGCATAGCCCAACCATTCGCCTGGTTTTCGCGGGAGTAAGGATTCATTTCAAAATAACTATCTACCGCGTCGCTGTCCGCAACAGAACTGTTGTTAGCTCTCTTTGAACCCTGAACCACTACAGCATCAACCTCTGCGGCTTTCCCGTTGCGCTGTACCAGGATTTTAACCGTATTGGGCTTACGTCTTGCGAGCAGTTTGTTGGCGATAAAAAGCACAACAATCCAGGCCAAAAGCACGTATAAAAATGTATTCATAATGCCCTCCTTTGTATGTGATTATTATACCTGCTTCCATTGCAGGCCAAACAGGTTCGGTGCATGAAAAATAGACTTCTCTCCGGCGTATAGCAATCTACTTACTGATCTGTTTTCGTATCAAACTGTATGGCATAACCGAGGGGCGTACGTGGTGAGTCAGAAAGTTACTTTTCCGTAATAGTTAATTTCAGATCCTTCTTCCAGTTACGCTTCAGTATAAAACCGATACCCTCTAATTCAGCATCCTTCACGTTTAATACGCTTCACTTTAAGGCAGGGCTTTTCGGTTGAAATGAATTCTTTTTCCGGTTGCTGGACATGGGTTTCATCCTGATAGTTAAAGTTGCAGGCTATCAGTCACCACCACCACCTCCGTCACCTCCTCCACCGCCACCATCACAACCACCAGCTATGCTATTTTCACCATTACAATCACCTCCGAGGGGGTTCAAATGGCTGCTCCCCTGTAGATGGTGTCCTTGCCAGATCGAACCCGAACCAGCGCCTCCTGAGCGTCTTTGCTTGCCCTGAGGCAATTGTGCAGGCTCACCAGCACCGGCGGTACCAAAAATGTCCCGGGCAATTTTATAAAGAAGGTAAAAAGGTACGCCCAGCATCATAAAAAAGATTACTGAAAATATTACACGTTCCATTGATGATCTCCTGTCTTGTGAGAGACCAGTTATATCAGGGTGATTCAGTATTTCCGTTTAGAAAAGAGTACTAATTTGGCCCTGTTCGCTCTTAATTTGCCATCCGGGAAAAAGTCATAGGGATAGGCCTGCCAGAGTCAATAACTTCCAGTGATCTGGAGGAGACCCCGGCTCTCTGAGCCCTCATGGATGGTACGGCTTTACCCCTTGTAAACAGATTCACGTTCCGCAGGACAAACATCGACTACTGACGTCTCATATTTGCTGACGCTAATCCGACGTCTCATTGCCGTCTGCTTGTTTTCTTTAAAGGGTGTATTAGACGAATATCAAATCGGAATGGTAGGGGATGTGTGGGCACCATGCCCGGCCCTCTTTGAGCATCTGAGAGATTGGAGACCTAGCCGGGTAAGATAGCTACTTTCTTACGGGTTACCCTTCAAATCCAAAGACGAAACGGACGCTGCCGTTCTCCACGTGGAGACGCTTTACTTCTTCGACAAATTCCTGGATCACCTCTCCGGCGTTATCGGGTGGTATGGCTGACAAAATTTCTTCCGAAGTCAGCCATGAGTATGAATGTTCACCGAATAAATCATCATCTTCGGACGGTATATCATCAGGTAATCCGCGTAATGCGTGGATAAAAACTGCTGATGTGCTCGCCCTTTCACGATCTACATCAAATCCGAGCCAGGCAAAGTGGAGATATGATCGGTCCCCTTTATAATTGCTTGATAAATTAATCCATTTACCAGGCTTTTCTTCCCTTTGAAATCGCCAGCAGATATCAACGCCCATTAAGAAACTCCATTACTATCGTTCGTATGAGATGGCTTTGTTGAATAAATCAGATTTCGGGTAAGTCTCCCCCGTAGCGGGTTGTGTTTTCAGGCAATACGCACGCTTTCAGGCATACCTGCTTTCGTCATTTTGTTCAGCGCTCGTACCAGGGCCATAGCCTCCGCAACCTGACCATCGTAGTCACGCAGCGTCAGTGAACCCCCGAACAGCTGTTTTACCCGGTACATCGCCGTTTCCGCTATCGAGCGACGGTTGTAATCTGTTGTCCATTTCCACCGCGCATTACTCCCGGTCATTCGCTGATTAGCCACTGCACGGTTACGGTCTGCATATTCACCGGGCCAGTAACCCGCGCCTTTTCGGGGCGGGATAAGCGCGCTGATTTTCTTACGCCGCAGTTCATCGTGACAGAGCCGGGTGTCGTAAGCGCCGTCTGCCGATGCTGCCCTGATTTTTCTGTGAGTCTGCCGGATAAGACCCGGGAAGGCTTCTGAGTCCGTCACATTGTTCAGCGACAGGTCTGCACAGATGATTTCATGTGTTTTACTGTCAACGGCGAGATGCAGCTTACGCCAGATACGGCGGCGTTCCTGGCCATGCTTTTTGACTTTCCACTCGCCTTCACCGAAGACCTTCAGCCCGGTGGAATCAATCACCAGATGCGCGATTTCACCCCGGGTGGGCGTTTTGAAACTGACATTAACCGACTTTGCCCGCCTGCTGACACAGCTGTAATCCGGGCAGCGTAGCGGAACGTTCATCAGAGAAAAAATGGAATCAATAAAGCCCTGCGCAGCGCGCAGGGTCAGCCTGAACACGCGTTTAATGACCAGCACAGTCGTGATGGCAAGGTCAGAATAGCGCTGAGGTCTGCCTCGTGAAGAAGGTGTTGCTGACTCATACCAGGCCTGAATAGCTTCATCATCCAGCCAGAAAGTTATGGAGCCACGGTTGATGAGGGCTTTATTGTAGGTGGGCCAGTTGGTGATTTTGAACTTTTGCTTTGCCACGGAACGGTCTGCGTTGTCGGGAAGATACGTGATCTGATCCTTCAACTCAGCAAAAGTTCGATTTATTCAACAAAGCCGTATGAGATAACTATCATTTCAGAATACTATGACTTCTTCCCGTATAGAACTAATCGCTCACGCCATTTAGCTACTTACTTTTTTTACGTACGCTTGCAGCGCAGTACCTTGAGAGAAGTAAGTAAGACTGGGCGAAGCCAACCGGTTCCGCCACCTCGCTCACCGGCTTTTAGGCGTAAGCACTGAAGTCAGCCTCCATGCTAACTGGCGAGCCTGCGAAAGTCAGACTCGTTGTTATAAAGCGGCATATCGTAAGCAGTGTCTGAAATGAACATTCGGATCTGCTCAAGCGTCATGCCACAATGAAAACGGGTTACGCTCACATTGGCCCGGGGGAAGTCAGCACAAAATGCATTCAAAACATTCTCATGGACAATACCAATGTTGATTAACGCAGCTGGCCCGTTGTCACGGAAAGATACGACACGGAATCCCCCATACCAGCCTGACTGGGAGAAAAATGAAAATGCACTCGTTGCCAGACCATTAGACAGGTCATAGCGCAATTTCCCGCTCAGAGACTGGCTGTCTCTGCTGTACACGCGATTAATGAAAATGCCGGGACCAACTTCTACCGGCTGCTTGTTGCTTGCTAAACACGGAAAGCCCACCAGCGAAACCTCCCTTTCTCCTAACCAGTTTACCTGATACCCGGCAGTGAGAAAGTCAGTCAGTTCTACGCCAGAAAGAGCATTAATGGCCGCAATATCGGTATCCAAAATATTTACGTTTTTCATATTCATCTCATCTATATTCTAAAGTGCGTTTTTTGTCTATCAGCCCGAGGATTGAAAATTTGAATATTTAATGTGACAGAAAAATACCTGTCACCTTTTCAAAAACTGCCTGCAATTGAATATCGAGAGAGTCCATTTTAAAATCCACCAGCTCAGCTTTATTATCGCAAACCGAATAAAAATAGGAGTCAAATGCGTCTGTATCTTCATCTTTAAAAATACGGAAGGAATTAATTTTATTATGCCCTTCAAATTCGGCATGAATACCATAGCGAACCGAGCCGTCATCGAACTGAACAACCCGTCGTACAGAATTAATCCGGACGTACTGTTTTAAGGCCCTCGCGAAATCGGCATTTAACGCCAACGCTCGTAAGATTGAATCAGCGGTTTCATTCTGCTTTTTACGATCATATTCAAACATCCCACAGCCGGTGTTACGAAAGACCGGCTGAAGAGCATTAACCAGGTTGAAGGAATCCACGTTTCTGTCGTTTCTGTACATGAGATATCTCCTGCCCCTCCGCTATACGAAGGGGCTTGATAGGGTTACTGCCAGGCTGCGATCACTTCTTCGCACTGGAAATGAGATAAGCACTGCTGGAGTAAAAGGGCCAGCACCGCTGTGTTAGGGACGCGATTGTTACACCACGCGTTGAATAGCAGCTGCCATGGACCGGCATAATACCCGGCCAGTTTCTTTTTTTGTTTATCTGTGCAGCAGCTGGAAATGGCCTGCTGATAAAGGCTTTCATTCTCGGCACCAGAGCGTTGTTGCAGTGCCTGATAAATATAGGAGTAGACAGAATCGGAGCAATTAGATGCATAGGCCAGATTGGTTTTCATAATACCTCCTGTGTTTTTGGGTATTATATAAAACTCCGACCTACTGGCTAATAACCCACACTGTAATTTCTTTTAAAAACACAATAAATTTTCAAAATTGGACCAGTGTGGATTTAAGCGAGCAGTTTAAATCTTTATGAACTAGCTTTCAAAGAGGTTGGTTTTTCGGGAAGTTTTTTGCCAGACCAGCATGTTGGTTTTTTTTCTGTAGTGCAGATTAGCTGGTACCTGCCCCTTCTTACCTCTTTGAGCAATGACTGTTTGAAATATGGTAAGCCCAGTTCAAAAACCCAGTAACGACCGTCTGCAAAAACGACTGAATTTTCAACGCCATCCGAAGCCACCAAGGATGCATCATTAAGTAGACGTTCTTCATAATGAAATGGTAATGAAAATGTCAGATATAACGCACAAAGTACAAAGATTCCTGTGAGACTAACTGCCAGTGAACCACAATAACCAGAATAAACATTTAAATTTCTTTTGATAAATTTCTCATGCAAGATTACAAGCAGACAGAATACACAAGCTACCAGCCCAAATCCTACATGCAGATAAAACTGTCTTATTTCATCATTCCAGACGATGTTGTCCCATTTCGTGCTTAAGATTGAACCCAACAAGGAGATAATAAAAGCGGCAATTTGAGAACTGATAAAGTAGGAGAAAGCTGACTTTGAAGTTATTTTTTTCATAGAAACAGGAACCTCTTTACCTCGTTCCTGATCAGAGAAAAGACACAAAACGCACCATGCGCAAAAAACTGCAAGTCCAGATGCAATAATCTCGCGTAAAAACATATTAAACGTTTCCGATAATGAATAAGTAATTACCATATCCTCTCCGTAAGTCTACATATAATTCAGACGTGACAAATAATTAAAGGCATTGCTATTCTATCATTATGCATTGCGTTTAAAATCATTTCTAATTCAGCAGAGTAGCGATACAGGCATTTCGCTATCCTAAAATCTGGTAGCTTTCCATTTCCTTGCTGAGATAAATCAAAATAATTCTATTTATTGCCTATTCGGATGCTGCAAAACCTTATAAATCCGGATGTATATCACTTAACAGTGAACCATTCGGTGACTTGCTCTCCGTGAGGTCCACCGGGTTTATCCAGTAGGGAACATTCTGCTTTTACCGTTTACTGCATACGCGAGCAGGAATTCTGTTGCAGTTCTGCATTTGCCTGCTTTTCCAGTGCTGTCATAACCCGGCGGAGCATCGCCAGAGCCTGAACAGGCGAGCTCCCAAACTGCACTTTCACTTCATCCGTATCATGATCCTGAATCAGGTCGAGGATGTTCACTTCGATCCCTGCCCCGTTTTCATCTTTTTGAAGTGGTCAACAAAAACTGGCCACCGAGTTAGAGTTTTTCCAGTATCGATTTTCCGATTCGTTTGGGGGTAACCCACCGTTATATTCGTGCGGTCTTAGTGCGCTGTAATATCCAACGATATAATCCGTTATGGCGTGAGCTGCCTCGCTGAAGCTTACGTAACCCACCACCGGTATCCATTCGTTCTTCAGACTTCTGAAGAAGCGTTCCATTGGGCTGTTATCCCAGCAATTTCCGCGCCGGCTCATACTCTGCCTGATCTGGTATCGCCACAATAACTGCCGGAACTGCCTGCTCGTATAATGACTGCCCTGATCGCTGTGGAACATCACCCCGCCGGGCTTACCACGGGTTTCCCATGCCATTTCCAGCGCTTTCATGGTGAGCCTGCTGTCCGGCGAGAACGACATGGCCCAGCCCACTGGTTTTCTTGCGAACAGGTCGAGAACAACGGCGAGGTACGCCCAGCGCTTACCCGTCCAGATATAGGTCACATCACCGCACCACACCTGATTTGGCTCGGTCACGGCGAACTGCCGTTCAAGGTAGTTAGGGATAGCAACATGTTCATGACCACCACGTTTATACCGGTGAGTCGGCTGCTGACAGCTGACCAGCCCCAGCTCTTTCATGAGCCTGCCAGCAAGCCAGCGTCCCATCTGGTAGCCTCTCCGGGTTGCCATTGTGGCGATGCTTCTTGCTCCGGCCGAACCGTGGCTGATGCCATGTAGCTCAAGTACCTGACTGCGTAATACAGCCCGTCTGCCGTCTGGTTTTTCAGGACGGTTTTTCCAGTATCTGTAGCTGCTGCGATGAACCCCGAACACATGGCAGAGTGTGACCACAGGATAATGCGCTCTGAGTTTCCCGATTATCGAGAACTGTTCAGGGAGTCTGACATCAAGAGCGCGGTAGCCTTTTTTAATATTTCATTCTCCATTTCAATGCGTTGTAGCTTTTTCCTCAGCTCACGTATTTCGATTTGTTCTGGTGTTATCGGAGAGGCTTTTGGTGTTTTGCCCTGACGCTCATCACGCAGTTGTTTGACCCATCTTGTCATTGTGGAAAGGCCAACATCCATAGCTTTGGCGGCATCTGCCACCGTGTAGTTCTGGTCAACAACCAGTTGAGCGGATTCGCGTTTAAACTCTGCGCTGAAATTTCTTTTTTTCATTGGAGCACCTGTGTTGTTCTGAGGTGAGCATATCACCTCTGTTCAGGTGGCCAAATTCAGTGTGCCACTTCATTTGCCGTGCACTGAATACTTACCCGGGTCACCGAATCCGTCAGGACTGGCAGTGGGTTAGTCTTGTCTACGTTGATAAAAGCCTTCTTCATTGCCCTGTTTCCCCTTGTCCTGAAAAAGTTACCGACCCGTCCGGATGGAGGGGTCGGTCAGAAAATCATGCCTGTCCCTTATTCATCTTCTCAGCATGCTTACGCAGGTACTCTTTCAGGTCAGCATGAGCATTGATGATATCGTTCATTTCATCATTGGTCAGAACAAGCGTGTAAGTATCAGTGCTGACAGATTCACCTTCTTTAAGCTTGGCTTCTTCAGCAATACGTTCAAAAATCGGGATCGCGGTGTCGGCAATGACGGTCACGGTCTTTTTGTTCAGAACGCTGGACATGGATGGTGCTTTACCTGCCGGGTTCTGTTTAGGAGCGCTGTCCTTTGGAGCCGGAGCTGGTTCCTGTACCGGTGGCGTAACCAGCGTCTCTGTATTGCTTTCATCATTCAGTTGATCCGGTACCGGGGTGTTAACGGTAGCATTACCTGCCGGTTGCTCATCACCGGAGTTTTCCGGAGTCTGCGGATCTGCCATGCGCTCTTCTACCTTGGCAGCTTTGACGAATTTCAGCGTGTTTTTCGTCGCTTTACCATAGATGGAGATCGCCTTGTTGATGTTATCTACCGCATCCTCACCGCTGTACATATACTCGTCCAGCGCAACGTACATGCTCACCTGATCGCTCACAAGCATGGTCTGTAGTTCAGAAGGCAGGTCCAGTACGCGAACCATCTGGCGAAGATGCTGCTCTGATTTACCACGTTTTTTTGCCAGTTCCGCAAAGGTCTTAGGCTCTTCTTTATCTTCAACAAGACGCTTAATTGAAAGCGCTTCAGCTACGACAGACAGCGCCAGGTTGGAGTTGCCGGTCAGGGTGAAGAGTTCTGCTTTTGAAGCGCTACCGCGAAACTCTTCGCAGCGAATACGAGTAATGCGTTCACGCCCTTCTGCTTCCAGCTGGCGGTTTGCAATAGCGATGGAACGGATACGGCAAGCCCCCTGACGCAGTACAGGTACGCCATTAACCATCTGAACAACGATAGGCGTCACGCTGAACGGGTCTTCCATGTAGGCATCGGCCAGGCTGTTCAGGTGTTCCACAACGTGAGGCATTGAATAGTAGAGCTCGCCCATACCGGCCGTGCGGGTGTTAAAGCCTTCCTGCTCTACAACAACCGAAGGGTCAATGATAAGGCCGTTACCTTTACGGGCACCGTTACCAGTGCGTTCCAGGTAACCACGAAGGCTGATTTCGTTGCTGTTGTTTTTTACTTCAGTTTCGATTGCGGACATTTTTGTTCTCTCTTTTGGTTGGTTGTTTAACTGCGCTACAACACAACAATACCAGGTTCGACATTTTTTCTAATAGGTTGCACAGAAGAAAAAGTAACTTTTCTTAAAAAAAATTCCTGAGACAATACTACTCGATCCGTCCGTTTTAAATCTTCACAACAGTGGGCCGTTTTTACGTTTAAGCAAAATAGCTGGTTCAGAAGGTGAGTCGGAGAGAAAAGTTACTTTTCCGGTTGTCTGGGCCAGTGATGAGAGAGTGGCAGGACAGGAATGGCTAAACCGGTGCGGGTCTCTTGTAAGTCGCAGGGGATTGAGGAGATATAGAGGTAAACCGGTACGTTCAGTTTTTGGATTGAGCCGGGCTTTTGGCCCGGGCTTAAGGAAGCGGAAATTTGAACGAACTGGCAGGTAATGATTTATGCCGCCGACAGCTGGCCGTCAGTGCTTTGCTGTTCTGGTTTGACAGTTGGGGGATAACCGGCAGTTAGCCGCTGGCATTCCGCATCACAGAAAGCCCTGAGGTTGCTGAAGACGGACTCCATGAAATCAGCATGAGCATACGAGTCTACAGGACGTGTCTTGTTATCTTTCATCTTGTTCTCCTCAATCATTATTAAAACCAGCGGATTTAGTTCCTGGCGCTCCATCTGCTGACCGGCTTTCCCAGAGAGCAGCGATGTGTCGGGTTCTGTTTCTCATTTTATCGTTTTCATCGGGCCCATCCGGCCGTATAAGAGACCGATTTGGCATGTTTAAGAAACGTACTGGCGACATTAAAAGCTGAGGTTGGCTTTGGAATAAAAGGATACTTTTCCCGTTTGTCAGGTCTTTCGCTACCGCTGCACGATGATTCTGTCAGGCATTCTGCGCCCTCCTTGGCTGTACATCTTGAAACAAGCGGTGGGATGTTCCCTTCCCCCTGCTCACCGCAGAATAATTGGCAAGTCCCGACGGTCGTTCCGTACGAGCCGGGTCCAAATAATGAATAAATACAACGCCACTTCAATTGTATTGACAATAGAAGTTAGGAGGATCATAGTGTCATTCATGGTGCGGCTTTCGCACCACCGCCCCGGCGGTACCGGGCAGAACTGGAGTACCTCATGAAACTTTCCCGTCAGACGACTTCTGATACTTCTGTTGATGGCCGTTCACGCGCATATGCCTGGGGCCGTGTCCATTATTTCATTATCGAACATGCACCAATGGCTGAGCTGGTCGCTATTGACGAGCTGCTGGAAAAAGCTGGCTGGAGCAATGACGGCTGTCCGAACTATGAGAAAGATGACGAGTTTGGTAATGCTGGTTACAGCTGTGGTTACTGGATCGATATTGACAGCGTGGGAAGCTTCAAGGCTGACTACAAACGTCTTAAGGGTGAGATTAGTGCGCATATCGCCTCAAAGGCGGCAGAGGTGGAGATCCGCGTACTGGACTCGATGTCCGACAAAGAATGTAAAGATGTTGCCTCGGTGGCATGTACTGTTCGCCGTGACTTACGTACGCAGTCCGAATCGCTTCATTCACTGCGTACTATCGTAACGGTTGATCATTACAATCCCTATGTGATCACCAGCCGCCCGCTGAGCATTTCCGCCTGGACACTTATCCACGACTGTCTGAAAACCGGCACCATCAATGACGTCTGTTCACGGTTGAGTTCATTAATCCTGCACTCTGAAGCCGCGATTGCCCGTTGTAAGGGAAGCTCCGACTACTCTTCGGAACACGCTCAGCTATCGTTTTTTGCTGGTAACGACTATGTCACCAGACGCACCCTTGTTGATGCAGCTCACGAAGAGGCTCTGCGAATGAACCGCCGCTTTGATGAACGTATTGCAATGAACGCGGATTCTGATGCCAGAAGGCTCCAGTGCGAATTCAACCTGAGCAACCATGTCGTACAGCGTCGGACCGTTGAATCTGCTCATATCCAGGCAATCAACGAAGACGTCACCCGTTCACAGGCGGAACCACGCTGCCCTGGAAAGCTTCTTCTGAAAATGACCAGTCATGAGGAAGTGCGGGACTCACTGAGCACCTGTTAGTCCAGCGACACCCCCTGCGGCTCTACTACCGGGCCGCAGTCTGCTCCGGCCAGATGGTGCCAGTGGCGTAATGAATTTGTTTAATAAGGCTGAGTATGATGAATAAAGAACAACTAATCGACAAACTGGAACGCGTGGTATGTGGTCAGTACTCCTACGAAATGCAGGAGCTTGCGTATTCGGCCCTCTGCTGCATTAAAGGCACCCCGGACGACTGCGCTAAGTTCCCTGTTACGCGTCCGCTGCCTGACACCTTAGTGGACGTATGGGACGAGATCGGGCAATACCTTGGCACAGGCAAAGCCATTGAAACTCGCAGTTGCGGCGTTTCGCTTCTGCTTCATGGACACTGCTACGATTCAAATCATGTGCTGTACTGGCGCAATGCTGGCGCACTTCCAGCAGCTTGCGATACGCCACTGGCTGGTGGGTCTCGCAAACTGTTCACCTGCTCAGCCTGTGGAGTGGACGGTCTGGATGAACCACCTGAAACCAGTTGCCACTGCTGCACAGAGGGGGCCCACTGGATTGAGAGCAGGCTCTTCACCTCCGGGCAGGCAGACCCTGAAGAATTTAGACCCGTGGCGGTCGTGAAAGAGTGTGCAGGCTCAACGCCGGATGATCGGCTCATCTGGAGCGTGATTGAACAGCTCAACGGCGAACTGGCGGAAGGCGATAAACTATTTAAGCGACGCTGACAGATCACGTCAGCATTTATATCAGACGAACTCCAGAATAATTTAAAGCAACCATGAACATGAAAAAGCCCAAAGCTGCATTACAGAATGCCATGAAAGAAGATGTGCCAGCTGTGACACAGATTCAGATGCGATCTACGGTTTCCAGAAAGGTTCGCTATGTAAAACAGGCAAATCGAGAGGGTCTGAAATTATCTGAGTGGATGTCGCGGCATCTCGACGCTGTCTGTGATACCGCAGATGAGATTCATAAAGGCAAACGCTCAACTCCGGTTGCGCCTGGGAAGATTCCCCCTGAGGTATACCAGGTGATATACGATCAGTGCGGCGGGTTCGTGGAGTGTGATGCTAATGCCCAGGTAATCTGGGAAGCCTGCCGTGATGCCATTCTTAACGGAGACAAAGGGTAAACGGCAGGTATCGCCTGTCATTTTTACCCTTGTGAGGAAAATCCTGATGAACCATGAGAGCCGAACTGTATACCTGAACACGGCCATTGAGGCCCTGTTGAAAGCTGAGGCGGCTCTGAACGAGCTGGCATTAGCCTATGTACTCAAACCAGGTGAAAAGGCAAGCGCATGCCATCCCCGAACCGGTACGCTTTCCACAGCTTCCCAGGTAAGAAAACTTCGCCGTGTTCTAGAAAAAAACAAGTTATGACGGCCCTTATACGCTGGCATAATGTACCGTGCTTCGCTCATCCCAGCAGTATGGGTTTTAAACTCTTCCATTTTTAAGAGTACGGGAAGAGCCTTATTATTGTCGCATACCCTACGGATGCATTGCAGTTCAAACCGCTGTTCGGTGCAATTATTGCTGTATCCGGCGGATTTGAAAATGACAGAAATAGTGATGTAAAGCTCCGCCATTAAAGAAATGCCCCGTAGTTTGGCGAATCAACTTTCTGAATTATCTCGATGAACACCATTTAAGGAAATCGAATGTGTGATTTTTGCAGGGCTGACGAAAATTACTTTCATATGGCAGAATGCGTGTATGACCAACTGGTTAAAGAGTATCCCGTAATGTGGCTGCGGGATTCAACCCGGATCGGGGCCTGCTACCTCTGTCGAGAACTGCTGTCGCCGGAGGGGATGGTCCTGGCGATGCAGAGCGCTTTCCCTGCGAAGGGATGGCGGCTGCGTATTTGGTACAATGAAACCATTGACGAAGAGATAGAACCGCAGCGTGGAGACTGTATTGAGCTGTCCTCCAGGGCGGACGCTCTGCTGTCCTTCATGTCGTTCCAGGAAAAGGTTTAGCGCTGCGGCCCCCCTCACAAAAAGGCGCTTTCCGCGACAAATCTGGTACGACCGGACAACGTTGAGTCAATTCTTGCTTCCCCGCAGAAGAATCCCTATGAAGTAAAGTAGAGGTAGGCATTACGCCCACCAGCAAACCTGATAACTGTTCTTTGCGTAACATCCTCAAACTTCTGGTGCCTTCGTAGACTGCGATGCGAATGCCCATGAGCTGAATTCACCGTATCATTTGACCGGATGCAGCGAGAACAGAAATGACAATGTTTGAACGATTTGCCAGACGGCCATAAAACTCTACTGGGTACAGAATAAGGACTGACCGCAATGGCTACGTTCTATGAGCTACCGACCAGTGAGAAGTCCATTGTTTCCGGTACGTGCCCGGACGAGCACCGGTGAAATTTTTCCCGACTGGATTACGCTAAGGCTTTTGAACGGTTTGCGTGAAGTGGGACTCTTTGGGTCTGGTTCTTGATTTATACAAAAGGCTATATGCCACAAGACGGGAGGAAAAAAGGGTTTCCCCGACTGGAGAAACCCTTTCAAAAGGTGCCGATGGCATACTAATCCACACCCCGAAAAGAGGGGGTTGCCCCCCTCTTTGTCAGCTACTTACCGGATTCGTAGGCCAGGATAGCAGATACCTCCCTTGTTCCGTCTTTCATCCGCAACTCGCAAAGCGAGTTTCGTGTGAGCCAGGTGAATATCAACAGCGTTAAACAAACTATTAATATGCACAAAACAATGGGTTGGTTCGGCATTTTCATGGCCTTCTTCTCCTTGCATTTAAGCAGGCAAGAGGCTACTCTGAATGTGACTAGCATACAGGGGCCTCGGGTTAATTGAAAAATTACTCGGGGCTTTCTGCTTTTACCACAGTCAAACAGTGTTACCGCTGGCTGGGGCAAAAGCCTCCAGCACCAGCGTTATTATACCACCCTGCCCTGATCAGCCAAACACCCCGCCTACATAAATTACTGATTTTTCATTTATTTGACATGATTCACTTCCGGTTGTCGGCGAAAGTCATTTTATACTAAAGAAAAGGGTAACGGGCAGCTGCTGGGTCGGAACATACAGTGCAGTTCCTGCCCGTTTAATTTCCGGATGCAATGGTAGGATCAGGAGGCACTGCTTCCGTTGATTAGGGAAATCTTATGTGCCTGAATACGGCTGTATTCGAGATGGGATGCAATATTACAGATGCGCTCCAGTCGATCATGCAGCCTCGTGTAGGTCAGTCGATGAATACCGGACATTTCATCAAGTAGCCAGCGCTTGATGTAAGGGTTACAGGAAAGCCGGGCAAGATCGTCGTCATCCACTTCGTCAAAGAACCAGTACTGCTCCATCGGGACTACCTGAAATATCCACGGCCGGGGATAGTCCCCTGTGACAACCAAAAACCATGCAAGAAAGCATAGACACAGCTCAACGACCATAAGCATCGAAAATTGCGAATAACTTAGACCGGGCACATAGGGTGAACTATCCGCAACATACCCCCTGAGCAATTCCGCCACAAGGTAGCCCAATAGCGTCAAGGCCAGCATCAGGGTCAGGATTAATCCCCCATTAAACGCTACCGAAGCCTTTTGAACCCGATCAGGTGCTGTCCGGCTGCGATAGTTGGTCACTACTCTTTCTACAAGTGCCCTTATGGCAGCCTGTTCTTTACTGACATCAGCTCCGGAAAAACCGGACGGGCTTTTATTTAATTCAGTCATACCCCACTCCTGTTATGTGCTCTACTTAACAAACACGTAGATCATACAGAGCTCACGGACGCACTCCTGCCAGATAAAGGAGGGAATTTGGCTGTAAGACGGTTAGCCAACAGTTCAGGTTATGCGTGGGATCCGCCCAGTCAGAAAGGATTCCGTTAATAACAGGCAAGGTTAAAGGCAGATGGACGGTGAAATTGTGGGTGCTAAAAGGGGGTATTACTCTTTTTCCTGCATAGCGGTTTTTTCAGCCCGGGTGGCCAGACGAACATTTCCGAAAGGCTCACGGACAAGCAGTGGCTTCTCCTTCTTCCAGCCCCTGATAGCCGTTTCTCCAAACCGACGTGGTGCATTGCCGTTCCAGCGAGCAATCACATGGTTATCATGAATTTCAATAATGACAACGGGGTGGACAATGACCGTTGAAATGGTGGTATTTCCCATTTTGGTACGGGTTACAGACCAAACCTGCATCCCGGATTCCAGCTGGCTGATTTTCATATTATATCCTTAAGCCATCACGAACTGCGCCACAAACAATTAATGTGGCGCAATTTACCATAAACAATAAACATCAGATACCCGTGAAAAGATTTCCCTTTATTTTAAAATTCTTCTGGAGAAAAAATGATATTTCCAGAAGAGGTCAGCGAAATTCAGAAACGGCCATCACAATGGTGCTGCGCTGACGCTGGCGTTCTGCCTTGCGCTGCCTGCGGCGATAGATCTGTTTTGCGCTGACGTAAGGGCAGTCCTCACGGGTATACCAGCAGCAGCCGCAAGGTTCGGGCCGGGGTTTTCCGGCAAGTCCAAATGGTTTCATCAAGTCACCTTTTTAATGTTTTTAATGGAAAGATACTTACCTAACCCATTGTTTTATAGGAAATAACGTTGTTGCATAAACAGATACAGATAACCCTCAGGAGAAAACATGCAAAGGTTATCAGTGATAACCGCGTCCAGATACCGAGTGTCAGTCTGTAAACGTTTTATCACCAGAAAATGTGCTGCCGCAGCCTTAATGCCAGAACTACCGTTTACAACATTATGTATACCCGCTTTGAATAACGAACGAGCATGAATTACCTTTTCCCGGGCCGCTTCGATCTCAGCATTAATAACGCATTGCCGCGCCTGGATGACTGCCTCTCCGGTTAAATCGCGGAAATTCATTAGAGATGTGATCATGATTGACTCTCCAGATTATGTGGAATCATTATAACAACTGGCACCACGCCACAAATAACCTGAGATAAATTCTTTGAAATATTCCTATATATAAGGAATTACAGTCGGAAAAGAAACAATGAAATAGCGCCGACCGCTTAAAATCGATAAATTAAAATGGACGGCACTGGAATGAAAAACTGAAAGTAGTAAGACCGTAATTATCCTTCACGGATGTAAGCTTTAAAAGAGGAGTACTGGCAAAGCTTTGCCAAGTACTTCGGCGGTTGTGTCTACGATTTTACGGATGTCATCGATCTGCGAAGGCTTATTCAACACCACCGTAAAAAGCTCTCCTTCGTTATCAGCCTGCTCGCAGTTTCCGTATCGGCTCCCGTCGTACAGCTGCACAATACGTGACATAGAAGACTTTGTTTGTTTCATGGCTTTGCACCTGCTTTTAGGCAGTTTGGTTACTGGTTATCAGAAGCTGGTTTCATGCGCTTCCGGCTGGGACACGAACTGGTATTTGACGCCGCCAGGCACACCTACTGCTTCGGCAATAGAGTCGCAAAGCCGCGATAAATCATTTAGTGTCATCGGATATTCAATATCTACTGAATATAAAGCACCTGCATTTTCAGCATCTTCGATGTTTTTATACTGGGCACTAAATATAGCAATGGTCTGAATTTCGTGGTTATGCATGAACCGGTCCTTATTAAATTATAAAAGCCACCCGAGAGTGGCCTGAGTGGAAACTTAAATCTGTGAAGTATATTTGAGAGATTTTTTGCGATCCAGATGCCGGGCAACAATGGTTCCGATAACAAGTAGCGTGATGACCGCACTGAAGAAGGTGCTGTCAGGGACGCCCTGGAAAAAATCACTGAAACTGTAAACAATAAAAATCAATGCGCAAAAATAGAAAACGATACGAACATAAGGGGTAAAAAACATTTTCATCGGTTGCCTTCCATTCAGGGAGAATTCTCAGTAATTACATCACACCTGAAGAGAAACTATTTTCGTATAAATGAGCATTTTCGACATATCAGAGGGGGGTTTTACTCATAAATGAGGTAGTAAGGGTCACACTTGAGATGAAAGTTACTTTCCTGGCTGCGAACGAACTATCTCAAATGTTAGAGGTGTGCGTTCGCCTTAAGAGCTTCATGCCCTGAGGAGCTCAACTTGAGCCGATAGTATAAACCTGGCTCCAGATGCCTTACTGGCTGGCATAACTCCACGAGGCCCAGCCGGAACAGGACCGGAGAGCTCCTGCACGTCACATCATCAGGATTCCCCATAAACGTACGCCGTTCTCTGGCCCGTCTGAAATTGCCAGAGATATCATAGATCGTGCCGGATGCCATCCGTCTTAACACGTAAATCTGCGCCCTTGTAAGCTTCTGGGCGGAACTGCTTAAACCTGACATACCTTCCCGGCCTTATATAAAACAATCCGCCAGCAGCTCGACTGGCGGACAATGTTTGACTGGATACAGCAAGGACATACTATTTGCTGACAAGTTTGATATTGGTTTCACTCATTCGAAGTCGAAACTCCTGAAAACCCTGCTCTACCGCTAACTCCAGCCACTCAACGGGAATGGTATAGCTACAATCAGACCCACCCAAAGCGGCATCACAAGCGTAATCCCAGTCCTCATCCAGTTTTGGATTCATCCCCTGGGCGTAAGCCACAGTATCGCGGGATGCGGGAGAGCCCTCAAGCTCAGCATTAGTGATCAGGTATACACCATGACTGTGCGCGAGAAGCACTTTTGGCACCAGATGTGTGCTGGCAATTTTTGAGGATGAGGGAAAGAAAACCCTACCAGCTTTACGCGCCTCTTCTTCAGTCTGTCCCTCAGCGTTAAGGAGGGCTCCCCCCGGATAGCATGCCGGGTCATAGATCTGATCTGGGGTGACCGAAAACGTTTTTGCGGTGCGAATTTCTTCGATCAGTTTATTGATATCTGCCATTTCAAATACGAGAGTGGTCACAGGCTTACTCTCCCTCTTCAGTGGACAACATCAGATACTTTGTTGCCAGCAGAAGCTCTCCCACATCCTTGAGGGACAATTCAGCTTTGCCTTCTACGGCAAGCTGCAAGCGCTGTCGAATTGCATGAACAGAATCTGAAGATAAAGATGCCATTTTGCGCAAAACGGCATTAGCCTTTTCTACAGCAGGATACAGAATTTCTGAGTTGGTATTATCTTCGTCATTATCAAAGATAATTTCAGAATCCATATTGATGTTATCTTCAAGCCAGCTTGAAAGCACTTCAAGTAATGACATCACCTTTTCAATTTGCATATCGCCTCCTCTGTTAACATGAAACAAATATAACAAAGTGGCTTACCCGGCTAATAACCTGAGCAGAAAGTTTTCGAACTTAGTTTGAAAACAAGTTTTCTGCTCAGGTTAATGTTAAAGTCGCTGGGTAAAAGATAAAAGGCACTGAAGATGATTTAAGCATCAAACAGACTAAATAGGATTCCGTCTTTTATAACGCTTTTAAAATAGAATGAATGAAATATAAATTTTGCGTTTAAGAATGAACGCTGTAGAGGATGATTTATCCAGTGATATGCAGTTTGTGGCCTTTAAAAAGGCTTTATTATGGACTTGAATTGCAAAGAGAGCACCGACATTTTTCTGGGGGCTCCCGCAGAGAAAAAGCTGTGAGGTTATGAAGACGTATAGGAGGTATTCGGCGAAATACTGTATGGCCACAGGAGAGCTTCAGCACCCATATCCTGCCGCCTCGCTCGCCTGTGGTGATTTCAATATGTTCTACGTCATACCACGTAGTTGTATTTCTCACTTTGTTTATGCTTCCTGACACCGCGTGAACGCAATCTTCGTCTGGATGCGTTCATAGATGGAAAACTGCCTTTCAATGGAATCGGCATTAGACAGTAATTCATGAAGCTCAGCAGAATCTGTATCAGGAACGATAGCGACAGAAACTCCATATTTACGCCCAGTTCTGATCAGGTGCGCAAGTTTTTCCTTCTCTGATTCTGTGAGCATTGCCAGATCCCTTCCGGATACCTGCTCGATAAATGGACCAAGGTTTTTCGGAAAAAAGGGTTCGGCATCAGAATTATGTACCGGGAGCGTTTGCGGCTTATCGAAGCTATTGGACATGAAAAGAACCTTTATAGTTAGAGAGGTGGAGACTGAATGCGTAGCCCATTAAAATTAGTAGTGCCACACTCGAATGCTAATCATACTTTATGATGGCTATGGTAGGAATGGCCGTCAACTTAAACCGCCAGAAGCGAGCCATTCACCGTTAAAGTAACTTTCCCGTATGATGTTCTTTTTATGGAATGAGTTGTTCACACTCCTCTTTAAGAGCCGCCCTGGAACGAGATCGACAGACTTTGCTTAATGAAGAGCGTAATTGATGTTCATCAACCCCATCAGCGACAAACTGACCAATTTTCTTTTCAAGACGCTGCATTGCCTCATAAAGCTTGGCATCAGTATTATTTTTAAGAAACCTCAGTATATAATCAGCAATAATTTGAACAGGAGTAAAGTTACACATCATGTATCCTTAATAAGTTGTGTAAAAATAAAACCATAAAAAACATAATCAGAAGTAGATTATTATACTTGAGTAAGCTTTTCAGCTAACAAGCTGGAGAAGCAGATTCCGGTAAATTACTACATATTTGATAAAAGTTACTGAATAAAAAAGCCCAGCGTACCGGGCTTTCATTCAATTTGATTCTAAGAATCTGACTCGCCGCCTGATTTTTATACCAAGAAGAGCGAACAAAACGCCAACGAATGCGACGGGACTACCTACTTTAAGACAATTAACCGACGCTTTTGAAAAGGTATGTGATTTAGACATACGTTTTTGCTCATAACGAATCGCAAGTGGTGAGACGGATTTATCTAAAGCTGTCTTTTCCAATGCATAACGAACTTTCACGGGAATATTTGACTGTAATACACCAGACATATACGCCCTAACAACATTCTGTGTTAACTTCACATCTGGCTTGCCGAGTTTTATATGTAGTTGCGCCTTTAAATAGTTTACAGATACCTCTTCGCCTGAGGGCCAATTACTATCATTTAAATATGCGACAAGTTTATCGTATTTTTCATGTTTTACATATTTCTTGATAACCTTTACAGTCGAAGCTGAAGTGGCATCAGTCTCTTCCGAACCTAAAGCAGATGTAAAAACTGACAAGCCGATAAGAAAAGCGCCAGCAATTAGAAGCATCGGGAATATCTCACCTATTTCCTCCCCCTTTAAAATTTTAAAGGCAGTTGAAGAAACTACTAATAGCCCCATAATCCCTAATAGCAACTTAGAATATGTAGTTAGGAAGCCTCCAAATGCATCGCCAAAATCCGAAACCACTAACTTATCTTCACCTTCAGATGAATTGAAGAATGACAAGGGCACATCAATATCAAAGTCCAGAACTGAAGGTGAGAGGTGTAATGACAGCAACCACAAGCAAAGACCAAAAATCATTATCAGCAGGCCCGCACCAAATATCGCGAAACCTGAATTTCTAATCTTTATAGACCGGTGAAAAAGAAATGACAGTTCACGGGAAAAATCGTCACTACTCTTAAGGTTACGCACCATGATCTACCCCTTTTTGTGTCAGTCGGGTGCGCAAATTCTCACGCATGGCAAGAACCTGTTTTTCTGTTTCCCTGAGCTTAATAGCCCCTTCTCTCTGGATTTTAACAACATCGCCAACCGTCTGGATAAGCGTATCCTGCACCTCTTTAAGGGTGCTTATATCAATAACCAGCCGTTGGTTTGCTTTCATAGTTTCTACTGCATTGCGATGCAGTAATTTTGCATTACTACGGAGTAACTCATTGTTGGCATTATCGATATCATTGGCAAGATTTACAGCGTTACGCTGTCCATTTAGAGAAATGGCTAACAGAAACTGACGCTTGAAATTAGGGACAGTAACCTCTTTGACGCTATGAAACTTGTCGATAAGACTTTGGTTATTTGCCTGTATAATCCGTACCATTGGCAATACTTGCATAGCAGACTGCTGAGAAACAACTAAATCGCCAATACGTTTTTCTAAATTAGCAATTAGCGTATCCAGATCAGATACTTCCTGGAACTTAGCAGGATTGTTACCAACATTAGCTCTGAGATTTTCTGCTTTTAATTGTAATTCTCCCAGCCTTAATTTACCGGCAGCAATATGTACACCTGTTAAGTGGTGTTCTTTAACGACTTCATCAAACATTTGCTGGAGCGAAATATTATTAGAACCGAGGCTATTCTGTGTAACTGAAACCTCTGAAACCAGAGCATCGATTTGTTCACGAGTTGATTCAAACTGTGCGGCGAAATTCTTCCCACGGGTGCGGATTTTATCCAACAAAGGGCCAATAACTGGCAGATTTGAACGACTTTCAGTTAAGTTCGAGATGTTTACATTTCTTGCAAGGTTGATAATTTCAGTTAATTTGCTCCCGGCTTCGTCTAAATCTTTATTGCGAATTTGCTCAAGCAGGCTATCCGCATAATTAGCAGTGTTTTCCCCCATTGCCCGGCCAAAACGATAAACTGTTCCTGGATCATCGGCATTAATGCATTCCGCGACGGCTTTAATCTCTTGTTCATCTTGCTCATTCAGCCCGAACTTTTCCAGTTCAGCGGAAGTCAAAGTAAAAGCAACAACCTCAGTTTTGGTGGTCAAATTATTAATCATTTTTGGAATCCCTCTAAATTTTGTCGCAGGCTTTTTAGAAGAGCCTCGTGGGCCTGATTAGCTTTTCTAACAATCGTAGGGTCAGTGTTATTTACTGATAACAGCGAAAGTGTGTGTTGCCGCCATACTGGAACCAGGACTTTTATAGTTTCGTTAAAGCGGTCAGCAATATCTATACAAGTCCCGCGAGTGATTTCCATCTGCATGGCGGCCATTTCATGAGACGCAAGCAGTGTTGCCAGGTTAGCTAAACGTCTGGCAAATCTTTCCCTCGGTTTATCGAAGACAAGGCTTAGATCGTCACTATTTTTTTCTTCGGTAGAATCCCTAAGGAACTCATGGCCTGCCTGGATAAAAATTTTAAGGCGTTTGATTTCTGACACATATGTTTCAAGCAGCTCTTCTAAAGCCAGTAGCGTCTCATTCACATGTGTCAGATATCCGTTCCCCTCATTAATAAGATTTTCCACCTTCTCACGTGCGTGTTGGTAACGAACGCGCTTTTCAAGGTGTTTGCCCGTAAAGCGGGAAAACCAGGATGGATTGCTACTGATAGAACGTGGATCTGCCTCCGCTAAGGCACTTACGATACGGTTCAAGGCTCCTGATAAAGCGGTAACTGCGTCTTTCTCCAGAAGATTTGAATACTTATCCATAGCCTTCGAAGATAAAGCCGAGTCGCCGTAATGGCTTATTGCCCCAGCATTAAGCAGAAGACCGGGTATAAATTCTTCTTTGAGTTCTGCTATCGATATGTTGCTGCTGTCAGTTGAAACGTTCATTTTTGCCTCAAAATGGTTATCCATGACAGCCTATCATTTACCGTTCTGCTGATTTTTCGGTTAAAGCGCCAAAACCTGGGTTTATCCGTTTTCGAGGCAAAAAAATAGAATCTGATCCTCACGTAACCCTTTGCCATTCTGATTAAAGGAGAAGTCCCCTACTGTCTGTGCACTGAATTCAGCACTGGATGAAGTTAGGACATGAAGTGCACATAGATCCCCTGCTTGACCTACCAATCACCGCCTTCAATGTTTAGATCTGGTGACCTTACAGCGACCATTTCTCTAACCGGATGGTCATTGTTGTCGTGGCTGCTCCCCAACAGCAGGCTTACCGTTCCGCTGGCAGAGTAATACATCGCGTCAGGAAAGTGCTCCCTGACCTCCTAAAGCAATTTGTTCATGCTGTTAGTTAAACGATAAAAGCGTCGGGCTGCGTTCGGCATAGCTTCTTCCAGGAGGTCAGAAGCATCAATCTCACGGCCGTTTATAACGCGGAGAATATCTTGCTCATCCATAGGTTACTCCCAGGCAATAAATCAAAGTGGCCAGGCAAAAGGAGACTCGCCTGGCATCAAAAAGAATAAAAGGTCGTTACGAACTGATAATGATGGCCTGGTCAGTTTGAGGAAGTCGGTTTCCTCTGATGAATGCTGGATGGCTTAAACGAGCAGATGACATGGTCATCGCCAGAAATGTCTCTTCACGCGAACGCAGCAATTCCCCCCATGAATAGGTTTCCCATACGTCGTGGGAAAGATCGGATTCCTTTATGTACCTTGACTGCATTGTTGGTTCAAAATCGACGGGAGCTAGACTGTCATAGGATGGATGTACACGGTACCCCAATTCTTCCTCCCTCTGATGGTATGCATGTGCCAAAAGGACATCATGGGAGACCAAGTCATAGTCTTTGTCCTGAACGAGCGTTTTTACGGTATGACTAATTTTTCCAAAGCCTTCAATTTCCCAGATTGTTATCATTGTGAACTCAGTTAAAGTCCGTGGGCTTTTTACCAGAAAGCCATTTAATGCACGTCGCCCCTTCAACATGACAACGTGGTAGGACTTGTTGGGATAAGGTTTCATTGCCACCAGCGAATCAGCTTTAAGCTCAAGTGACAATTCAGGTACAGAAACTGACACGAGAGTACACTTGTTTTTCATATGGTGAAGAATACGGGGCACAAGATGCAGATACATCATTTTCTCCTTTGAAGGATATACCAGGCAGCTCCTCAGCAGCATCAAAATATTTAAATCACTCTTTAATTAGTAAACCACTGCTGATTAACTTCTTTTATGTTTCACAGAAATTATTCGTTTTGTTTCTGTTCGTTATACTGCTCAAACCAGAAGACGACCGGTTTTTCTACAATATGAAGCAACCCAAAACGTTCTGCGGTACGGAAATTCACGCTATATGCGCGAGCCCGTTCAACCTGTTTGGTAATTTCTTTTCTCATTCCTTCAACACTAAAAGCTCCTTTAAAAAGGTTGCAGGGGGCGCATGATGGAAATAAGTTTTCTATAGCATGCAGTTCAGGGTGCATAACCTTACCCGTACTTCGGGCAACATGAGTTACGCCGCTGCCGACAGGGGCTCTCACCAGTTCAAAGTCGCGTCGAACAGGCTCAACATGATCGGCATGCCACCCTTTTTCAGGAAGCTTGCAACCACAATAGGCACAACGCCCCCCAAATTTCATTCGCAGCTCAGCTCGCTGTATTTTAGAGATCTTATTTTTAGGTTTTGAGAACCTACCATCAGGTGATTCAGCTTTGGATAACTTTGCTGAGGGCTCAGGTAATTCAACTAAATTCCCGTTGATATTTATCACCTTGACCATATCATTTTCCGCCTTTACTAAGCTCACGGGCACAGGAACTGGCTTAAGTAACCGCTAAAGATAACAGCCACTGACTGCATCTACCCAGACCTTCTGTTTATACTCAATAGGCCACCCCTCTTTATCTGCCCGGATGACGCAATCATTTACCGTGGTGCGTGACCGGATACGAACATCAAGCGGAAGCGAATCGTTATCCACACGAGCCTGTGCCTCATTTAAAATGCGTAAAAACATCTCTTTGGTCATTCAGATACCCCCTCAACTTTGCGAATTTTGATCAGATGAGGGCGACTCAGTTTACAAAGTTGTTCTGTCGCTTCATCAATCGAATTGAACCGATGAGCCTCTTCGATATTTAAAGTCCAGTATTTCGCTTTCCCTTCTCCCAGATCGGACTCAAAATAATTTCGCTTTACATCCATTTTTTTAGGCCTGCCATTTATCTTGACGACATTATGTCTGTCATCAAAAAGAAATTCGTCCCCCTCAAAAGTGATTAATACAAATGGCCCCTCAGGCTTGGAAGTCCGGGAACTTTCCATTTTCAAAGTCATACTTCAGCCTCTCGATAGAACTCATGAAACGTCAAATTAAAATGGACTCACACCACACTGATTCAGTATTCCTCCTGAACCCCATTAGGCTCTGTTGTGATTTCATATTTAATTCCGCCAGGTGCTCCCACAGCGTCCGCGACCGACTCACACAGCAGCGAGAGATCGTTGAGGGTCATTGGGTGTTCAATGTCCAGCGTGAAGAGTTTCCCGGCTTGCTTGGCGGCTGTCTTGTCAGCATGTTCGGCATTAAAAAGGTATACGGTGTGTTTTTCCTGAGCGGGTGTATTTTGATTTTGCATTGATGATCCTTTTGTTTAGTTCCCCGATTCCGGGGGTGAGTGAATTAATTTAAATTTATATTCGTCTGGTTTAATTAGAACGTTTCCACGCTATGCGTAAACAGGTAATGCAAGGGCTGTATCAACAGGATTAAAGTTACTTTTCTGGATGCAGCAACGCTTGGACATGATGTCCACATTACATCACGATCAAAGCTAAGTTTTTTTTGTATAACCCCTCCATTTTCGTGTGTTTCGCGTTTCAGACGCTTATACGACCTGCTTGACCATCCTCATCAGAAGGCGGTTTAACAGTCCTTTCGCTGTCGGGCGATTGCTATCGACATAGTAAAAACCTGTTTTGGTCGTACCGTGAGCACTGCTCAGCACCCTCAGTTCCCAGATAACGTCACGGATAACGCCGCCATTTTCTGGCTTAAGGCATTCAGATAAATGGCGCATGAAACGAGCTCTTACGGCACGGTAATAGCGGAACTCCTCTGGCTGGTTAGTATTTTCTTTCACCCGGAGTCGCTGGTTACACAGAGTTAGAACTGCATCCATCATTCCCGCCTTCAGCTTCGCCTGGATCGCACCTTGTTGCTGTTCCCTCTCACCTTCGAGTAACGTTAAAATTCTTTCTCCGAGTGCCGTCTTGTTGTGTACGTGCAACTGAACACAGGCAGCTACGCATGCCCAGAATCTGAACTTTTTTATCTGTCCACGCAATTTCCGGGCTACAACCTGACGGTATGCAGAATCACTGAGTATTTTAAAACGCCGACTGGCAACCAGCTCTGGAAGCGACACTCTGTCGCCTATCCCCAGGCGGGAAAAGGTTTGTCCCCGTTGTGCGAGACGATGATAGACAGCGCCCTTGCCTTTTGAAATTCGGACCGCGCCATAACGAAGAAGATACTGAGCAGCAGTCGTTGGAGTAAACTCACCGTCAGCGATGCGCTGGCGTAACCCGTCGTATTCATGCCAGATAATCCAGGACGCCGTATCTTCTTCAACAGTCAGCTCATCCTCTTCCTCGAATGCCACGACGACAGAACTGCTCTCTCCGGTCTTTAGGCTACGTGAAGCCCTGGGGTCAGCCTGCCCGTCAAAATAGGTCATCAGCGGCAACGTATCAGTCAGTCCATCATAAGCTGTACCGAACCGGCCTCCGGGCAGTTTCATCCAGAGTGGAGCTGGCATTGGTGTACGGGGCACAGGCTGCATGTCAGGCTCATCCTCAAGAAGGTCCAGATCGGCCTCTTCCCAGACCCTGCGATAGATCTCAATTGCCCGAAACGGGCGAGGGTTGAAACAGTGCAACGACCAGAGGAAATCAACGTGGATCACGTTTGCTTCCTGTACAAGCCGAAATTGTGGCTCAGCCATACGACGGTTATAAGCCGTATCGTCAACCTCGCCGGAAAGTAGCTTTCTGCGATGCTCTGCCGCACGTCTTGCTTCAACATAATCAAGGCTGCAACAGGCATGAAAAAGACGTTCAGTCAGGGACGAAGAAAAGATATTGGGTTGAAGACGCACATATCCGCCTTCGAACACTTTACGACCGATATAATCCCGCAGGCTCCAGTCGTACTGGATCTTAGAAAGAAATCGCTGAAGACGACTCAGGCCAGCCTGATAACCGTATTTCTCCGGGTCAGTTCGAAGGAGCGTTTCCATTGAATGGTCAACCCCTACTGCTGTGCAAAGCGAGCACCCATATCGAGCCCCACAAGCTGATGTTCGAGTGGGTTTCTCCGGCGACCAGATACACTCCCCGGTGGCGTCTTTATAAAGCGTTGCCAGGCTGAAGTTATCCGGCATAAAGCTTGGTAAAGGGAAGCGTGATTCGGAACCACAGGCCATCAGAAAAGACCAGATGTCCTGAGTGCGCCACTCCTTTACCGGATAGAGTTCACCACCGTGCTCAGTCAGGGTTACTTTCCTCGCCTGCCCTCCCATTTTGAGGATATTTCCGGCCCTTCGGGCACTTTCATCATCCCTGGAGCCCAGCATCAGGCATACCCTGCTTCGAACGGATGCCGGGGCGTTTTTCAGGTAACGAGCTTTGGCCTGGCGCAGGGGCGCGATTTTGTAGTCGGTTGAGCACTGTCGGGTAGAAGAATTAGTCCAGGTCGGAAGTCCGCGCCCAGTCAGAATGCGGCCGACCCAGCTCTGCGTAAGAGACGGTCGGGCGACAAGGACTGTGACCGGTAGCTGGTGTTCAGCAATGAACATTCTGAGCTGGTTGAGAACCTGTGAAGCCTGATAGTGCATCTCAGGGTTTTCGATCAGCGTATCGGACATCTGAATGAAATGATGTTCGCTGATATTTGTGCCGTTACGTACTGCCCTGATCAATGCCATCAGAAACAGGTGCAGAAGAGAATGGGAGTCTTTGCCGCCACTGTATCCCACGCACATTGTCCAGCCGTCCGTAATAGCCTGATAAATAGCAGATGTGGCTGACATGACCAGAGAAGAAAGACTCACAGTCTCCTTTTCATCGGTATAGTTCAGATCGGCATCGGTTGTCAGGGTCTCCCAAACATCCGCCCATTTATCATGTTTCAAAATGGCAGCATTAGCCGCCTCAGGAAAAATAACTTCTGAGGATAATTCAAGGAATGAGTCGCTTTTTTCAATAAACATATATTTTCCTGAACCACGGTATATGCTGCATCACTGATATTATTAGAACTTTAAAATAACTACAGCGCAACCATTTAGCGAAATTATATTAAATCAAAATCACGCGGATTTAATGTCAATATATATAAAAATAATCCATTGTAATTTAATCACCCGGCACAGCTATTAGTTATAGGTTGGCGGCGTAATAAATGCCGTATTATTTGTTTTCAACTCAGACAGCGGAATAAAAGGAGTGTTAAGAGTCATGTCATCACCACAATGGCGTGGTAGAGCTGAAAGCTGAAATGAATCTTTCATCACCCTAATAACCGGGCATTCCGTACGTGCTGATGGCATTACTTCCCGCAGCATCGCTTCCTGCTTTATGCTGTCGCTATGCTTATATTCATCCATGTCTTTTATTTCTTGAATTTCATCTTCACCACAAAATGACCAGTTAGCGTCATAGAAGTAAAACTCAGTTAAATAAAGATCGTTTTCTTTCACGTATGCCGCCAATTTGCGGATACGCTGTTCAAGCATTGTATCTATCCGTAAGGAAACACTCTGCGGAACGTCACTTGCAAATTCATTGATACAATCAACGGTAGAAACTATGAATTTATTGGTCATGGCAGGCTCCAGGCCACCGGGGAAACCGGTGGCTACGGTAATTGGCAGGCTTAAGCGCCGCAAAGGGTGTCAAGGGAAGGGAGAAGCTTGCTCAGCTTGTCGTAATCGAGCGGAGACAGTTCTGTAACGAGTTCGACCGAAAGACTAGTGTTGTCTTCTTCACACAGAATATAGATTCCGTCTTCTGGCTCTTTTCCGGCACATGCCTTCAGTCGTTTGTTAACGACCTCCTGGGCTGAATCCGCTACGTCGCAGCTCAGGACATAGCTTGCCACATAGCTGCTCTCACCGTGGTAATGCGTCACTTTACACAGAGCATACTGGATACCGGCTTTGTGAGCCTCATTCATGAGACGAGAAAACTGACAGCCATCCTGGTAATAGTGGGTATCCTTTGTGACCAGAATAGTCATACCCCCAAATTCATCTGTCCGGCTTTTACTGCATGTAAATGCAGCAGTAATTGTTACCATTTCCGAGAGGTCGAATACCGACAGCACGGCAGTTGTGAGGCAAATTGCATGGTCAAGATCAATGGTCTCTCCATGAAAAACTGCCAGCCCACTGCTGGTAACTTCTGTTGCGAACAACAGTTCATAATTGCAGTCTGGGCAGGATGGTTGCCCAAAGCTCGGCTCAGAAGGGTCATACTCAGGGTGGTTCTCGATAATACTGAGGATCAGCTTCTCAGTCAGAGAACAATCTGTCAGTGGCTTATCAAGCAAACGCTCACCTTCTGCAATTTCTGCTTCGGTAACGAATGTGATTGCTTCTTGTGCCATTTTTGCCTGCTCCTGAGTGCAGGGAATAATAAACGACGCCTGAGTATAATTATCTGCCACAGTTGACTCCTTGATTATTTAATTAATGTATTTGATGAGAAGATCATAACAAATACACTAATACCAACTAATAACCTGAAGGCGTTTTTTTAGAAAAAATATTAAGAAGAAGAATATGAACACTACCTCATCTTAAATTAATATCATTCAGGATTAATATTCATTTTTGCAAATAAAAACCGCCAGACGGCGGCTTTTATAAAGAGGGAAATATCATTGGAAGTTGAAATTACTTCACGGCAGGCCGACAAATTACGCGACTGCTGTGAGCTGAAGCGAAACTTGTAGAGGAAACTATAATCACCTTTTCTAAGTCGTCGGCACTGTCAGCAATATGATGCCGGAAAGCCTCCTCTGCATCACCAGGGGAGTCGGCTTCGACCAGGTAGGCCTGATCATCATCATCAAACATAATGCGCCCGGAAATGAGATAAAGTCGGCTCAAATCTGGCGTTGCTGCGCTCGTGCTTCGTTCGTTCAGATTCATTTTTTCTCCGTCTGTTGCTCGTAAAAAGAATGACGCCGGTTTAAAAGGCGTCGCCAGGGTTCGGGCTAAAACGCAGGGTTGCCATCGAGGAAGCTCATTGGCTGGCCAATAGCGGATGCCACCCTGAGAATTTCACCTGGTGTGGCATAACGCAGCATTTCAGAGCGTCCAAATTTCTGATACTCATCTACTGACATCTTTCTCCACTCTGGGTGAGGATCTTTTCCGCACAGTGACCAGTTGCTTTCAGAGGAATCACGACGGAGAACGTACACATCAAGCGAGGCTGTAAGCCCACTTCCATATCCCCGCTGCGCTACAATACGAACCTGAGAACCATCGTCGCGTTGCAACGTCTGGGTTAATTTCGTGATAGGATCCTGAGAATGCATGCCATTTACCTCGTTTTCAAAAGATTTACCGTAAGTAAATGATACCGAATCGAGAATTCTGGCTAATAGGTCAGAAGAAAAAATAATGAATATTTTTGAAGTGTAGGATAATGATTAGAATAAAATGGCCTGAATAAATCGCTAGCGGTTAAATCCGCTTATTTCAGAGAAGCTCTGATTTAGTAGTTAGGGAAAACGATGCGGTGAAAAGTAACTTTTACACCGCAATTCAGAAAAAAGTTTCAATTAGTCACATTACGAATAACCCGGCTTACTTTCGCATGTGCGTTCCCCTGGATGTTAAAGTAAAGCCCCTCAGGCAGACTCGTCGCCCACTTAACTCCTCGCTCAGCCATACGCTTCGGTGTTTCCAGCCAACCACGAGGAATATTGCCCGTAACGTCACCGATAACCCGTGAAATGCATGCTGCTACCCGGATGCCGCCGGGAATATCGCATTCGGATTCAACAATATGCATAACCTCAAATAAAGCACCATGCCGCTGGACATGATCGCCAATGTGCAACTCGATAGGAGAAACCATTTCTGTATCTGACTTCATATCTGTCCACCTTTAATTTAGAAACCGTCTAAATTACCAATATAGTTAATGTACCGGATGTTAATTCAACAAGTTCTGTATCACAACCATCATTTTTTTTGTTGGGTCTATATCGGAGAAACAAGTGAATATTGAATACACTCGTTAATACAGACAACCGGAAATGAATGGCACCCTAATTATCTCTGCGGCGTATGCTAAGCCGTTAATATTGTCATTTTATGGTAGAAACAATGCAAAATGAATAAACCGCTTGTCGCTTCAAACCACTTTATCAAAACCGTTAACTTGCATTAAGCCCGATACAGTTCGGCGAGCTCGTCGGTGATGCTGCCAACTTACTGATTTAGTGTATGATGGTGTTTTTGAGGTGCTCCAGTGGCTTCTGTTTCTATCAGCT
>NZ_JASEYC010000022.1:0-44504 GCF_035064245.1 Citrobacter sp. R-1.5.2
CGCTGACCCGGCGGCTTGTAATCCGTTGTTCCGTGTCAGTGGAGGCGCATTATAGGGAGTTATTTCAGGCTGACAAGTTAAAAATACAAAAAACTTATCAAGCGATTACTTTTCAACCAGAAGTTCGATTCTGGCCTGGTTTTTAAACAAAAACGAGCCCCGCAGGGCCCGTTTATTTAGGTTTTGTGACTTACTGCACTGCCACAATACGATCGTCATTCACTTCCAGACGAATCGGTTTGCCCGGAATCAGCTCACCAGACAAGATTTGCTGTGCCAGTGGGTTTTCGATCTGCTGCTGAATAGCACGTTTCAATGGACGTGCACCGTATACAGGATCATAACCATTCACACTCAGCAATTTAAGTGCTTCGTCAGAGATGTGGATTTCATAACCACGCTCTTCCAGACGTTTGTACAGACGCTGCAGTTGGATCTGAGCAATAGAAGCAATGTGTTTCTCACCCAACGGATGGAATACAACAACCTCATCTATACGGTTGATGAATTCCGGGCGGAAGTTCTGGCTCACAACGCCCAGCACCATATCTTTCATATGGCTGTAATCCAGCTCGCCGAAGCGCTCCTGAATCAGATCAGAGCCCAGGTTAGAGGTCATGATGACAACCGTATTACGGAAATCGACCGTTCTCCCCTGCCCGTCAGTCAAACGACCATCGTCAAGCACCTGCAGCAGAATGTTGAAGACATCCGGATGCGCTTTTTCCACTTCATCCAGCAGGATGACCGAATAAGGGCGACGACGCACCGCTTCCGTCAGGTACCCACCTTCTTCATAACCGACATATCCCGGAGGCGCACCTACCAGACGAGATACCGAGTGTTTCTCCATAAACTCGGACATATCGATACGCACCATCGCATCGTCACTGTCGAACATAAAGTTCGCCAGCGCTTTGCACAGCTCGGTTTTACCGACACCGGTTGGCCCCAGGAACAAGAATGAACCAATCGGACGATTCGGATCGGACAATCCTGCACGGCTACGACGGATGGCGTTAGATACCGCTTCTACCGCTTCGTTCTGGCCAATCACGCGGCTGTGCAGATCCTGTTCCATCCGCAACAATTTTTCCCGCTCGCCTTCCAACATACGAGCCACCGGGATACCGGTCCAGCGCGCCAGCACTTCGGCAATTTCTGCATCCGTCACTTTATTACGCAGCAGACGCATAGTTTTACCTTCAGACTGGGTTGCCGCTTCCAGCTGTTTTTCCAGTTCCGGAATTTTGCCGTACTGCAGTTCAGACATGCGCGCCAGGTCGCCGACACGACGCGCCTGTTCGATAGCGATTTTTGCCTGTTCCAGCTCTGCCTTAATAGTTTGCGTTCCAGAGAGAGACGCTTTTTCAGCTTTCCACTCTTCTTCTAACTCTGAATACTGGCGCTCTTTGTCGTCCAGTTCTTCATTAAGCATATCAAGACGTTTTTTACTTGCCTCATCAGACTCTTTCATTAACGCCTGCTGTTCCAGCTTGAGCTGGATAATGCGGCGATCGAGTCTGTCGAGTTCTTCCGGCTTGGAGTCAATCTGCATACGAATGCTGGACGCTGCTTCATCGATAAGGTCGATAGCTTTATCCGGCAACTGACGGTCAGCAATGTAGCGGTGAGACAGCGTGGCTGCCGCAACAATCGCCGGGTCAGTAATCTGCACATGGTGGTGCAGCTCGTAACGCTCTTTCAGGCCGCGCAGAATGGCGATGGTGTCTTCTACTGATGGCTCAGCCACAAACACTTTCTGGAAACGACGTTCCAGCGCCGCATCTTTTTCGATGTACTGGCGATATTCATCAAGCGTGGTGGCCCCTACGCAGTGCAGTTCCCCGCGCGCCAGCGCCGGTTTCAGCATGTTACCGGCGTCCATCGCGCCATCGGCTTTACCTGCGCCGACCATTGTATGCAACTCATCGATAAACAGAATGACGTTGCCTTCCTGTTTCGAGAGATCGTTGAGCACACCTTTTAAACGTTCTTCAAACTCACCGCGATACTTCGCCCCGGCCACCAGCGCGCCCATATCCAGCGCCAGCACGCGACGACCTTTTAACCCTTCAGGAACTTCACCGTTAATAATTCGCTGTGCCAGCCCTTCGACGATAGCGGTTTTACCAACACCTGGCTCACCGATCAAAACCGGGTTGTTTTTAGTACGACGTTGCAGCACCTGAATAGTGCGGCGAATTTCTTCATCACGACCGATAACCGGATCGAGCTTGCCTTGTTCGGCGCGTTCGGTCAGGTCGACGGTATATTTTTTCAAGGCCTGACGTTGGTCTTCAGCCCCCTGGTCATTCACGCTTTCACCTCCACGCATTTGTTCAATTGCCTGAGTGATATTGGCGGTTGTCGCTCCTGCTGATTTTAATAAATCGGTCAGCGTACCGCGCGACTCAAGCGCCGCCAGAACGAACAGTTCTGACGAAATGAAATTGTCTCCACGTTTTTGCGCCAGCTTGTCGCAAAGATTCAGTACACGCACCAGATCCTGAGAAGGCTGAACATCACCGCCGGTACCTTCTACCTGTGGTAAACGGCTCAATGCCTGATCAATCGCTGTGCGTAACTGGCCAACATTGATGCCAGCGGACGTTAACAAAGGACGAACCGATCCCCCTTCCTGATTCAGCAAGGCGCTCATTAGATGAAGTGGTTCGATAAATTGGTTGTCGTGCCCCAGTGCGAGTGACTGGGCATCGGCAAGAGCAAGCTGGAATTTATTGGTAAGACGATCCAGACGCATAACTCCTCCCATAACAGGTCAAAATTGCTACTGGAGATTAAATGAGGTCATCCCTCAATTATTCAAGGTGAATGACCTGAATTATGTGAAAAGAAAATTACACGTACCGGATCGTCTTGATTCTTTAGGTTATATCAGCCAAATAAAACTTGCCATACGACCCGTGGTATTGTCGCGGCGATAAGAGAAGAACGTCTCACTTTCGCTGAAGGTGCAATGATCGCCACCGTGGACGTTCTCAACCCCCACATTTGCCAGACGTTGACGTGCAAGCTGATAGATATCCGCCAGATATTTTTCACCACGCGGCACAAATGCACTGTCAGCGTGCGGATCTTTTGCCATAAACGCGGTGCGAACTTCTGCACCTACCTCAAACGCAATCGGACCAATCGCCGGCCCTAACCAGGCAATAATGTTTTCCGGCTTGTCGGCAAAGCACGCCACCGTTTCTTCCAGCACACCTTCACATAACCCGCGCCAGCCCGCATGGGCCGCCGCCACTTCTGTTCCAGCACGATTACAAAACAGCACCGGCAGACAGTCCGCCGTCATCACTGCACATACGGTGCCTGGCGTATTGCTGTAGGACGCATCTGCACGTTTAGATAAGTATGGCCCGCCGCTTAATTTCAGGACATCTTTACCGTGTACCTGTTCAAGCCAGACGGGTTTCGAAGGCAGATTGCCCGCAGCAAACAGCCGCTTGCGGTTCTCTTCCACATGCTCCGGGTTATCGCCACAATGGGCACCCAGGTTCAGCGAATCATAAGGCGACATACTGACGCCGCCAATGCGGGTAGAACTACAGGCTGCGACACCCTGAGGTATCGGCCACTGCGGGACAATTAGCTTACTCATAACCAGGCAACATCATCCTTATGCTCTTCAAAATCAGCGCGCATCACTTCGATAAGCTCCACCATATCTTGTGGGATTGGCGCATGCCATTCCATCTCGATACCGGAAATCGGATGATACAAACGCAACATGGTCGCGTGCAGCGCCTGACGGTCAAACTTACGCAGCACGGAGATAAACTCGTCAGAAGCGCCTTTCGGCGGGCGCGGACGACCGCCGTAGACCTGATCGCCTACCAGCGGATGGGTGATATGCGCCATGTGCACGCGGATCTGGTGCGTACGTCCGGTTTCCAGACGCAACCGCAGACGCGTGTGCACACGGAAATGCTCCATAATGCGATAGTGCGTTACCGCAGGTTTCCCCATTGGATGCACTGACATATGCGTACGTTTGGTGGGATGACGGCTGATCGGTTCTTCGACCGTACCGCCCGCTGTCATATGGCCAATCGCCACAGCTTCATACTCACGAGTGATTTCGCGCAGCTGCAATGACTCGACCAGGCGTGTTTGCGCCGGAACCGTTTTTGCCACAACCATAAGCCCGGTTGTGTCTTTATCCAGACGGTGCACAATACCGGCTCGTGGGACATCCGCAATTGGCGGGTAGTAATGCAGCAACGCATTCAAAACCGTACCATCAGGATTGCCCGCGCCCGGATGAACCACCAGATCACGTGGTTTGTTGATGACGAGAATGTCGTCATCTTCATAAACGATATCCAGCGGGATATCCTGAGCTTCAAAACGAATCTCTTCATCAATTTCAGCATTGATGGAGACACGCTCTCCACCTAACACTTTTTCTTTCGGCTTATCGCAAAGATTGCCATTTACCAGTACGCGCTGGTCGAGGATCCATTCTTTTATGCGCGATCGCGAATAATCAGGGAACAATTCGGCCAAAGCCTGATCTAAGCGTTGACCAAGCTGATTTTCGGAGACTGTTGCGGTGAGTTCTACTCGTTGTGCCATAAACTGCTTCTTCGTTTAACGTTGGGTTTTACGGCTTTGCCGTTTAATATAGTGTGCTATTGTAGCTGGTCTTAACCGGGAGCAGGAACAGAGAATCTCCCGTATTACATTTTGAGGAAAGTCAAAACGTCATGACGCGCATGAAATATCTGGTGGCAGCAGCCACGTTGAGCCTGTTTTTGGCGGGTTGCTCTGGTTCAAAGGAAGAGGTGCCCGATAATCCGCCAAATGAAATCTACGCGACTGCTCAGCAAAAGCTGCAGGACGGTAACTGGAAACAGGCAATAACGCAATTGGAAGCGTTGGATAACCGTTATCCATTTGGACCGTATTCTCAGCAGGTGCAATTAGATCTCATCTACGCCTACTACAAAAACGCCGATCTGCCACTTGCTCAGGCTGCCATCGATCGTTTTATTCGTCTGAACCCAACTCACCCTAACATTGATTATGTCATGTACATGCGTGGCCTGACCAATATGGCGCTGGACGATAGCGCACTGCAAGGATTCTTTGGCGTCGATCGTAGCGATCGCGATCCACAGCATGCCCGAGCTGCGTTTAATGACTTTTCCAAACTGGTACGTGGTTATCCGAACAGCCAGTACACAACCGATGCCACTAAGCGTCTGGTATTCCTGAAAGATCGTCTGGCGAAGTATGAATACTCTGTTGCTGAGTACTATACCGCCCGTGGCGCATGGGTTGCAGTCGTGAACCGTGTGGAAGGTATGCTGCGTGACTATCCGGATACCCAGGCAACGCGTGATGCCCTGCCGTTGATGGAAAACGCTTATCGCCAAATGCAGATGAATGCCCAGGCAGAAAAAGTAGCGAAAATCATTGCCGCTAACAGCAGCAACACCTGATTGACCTCAGAATGCAAAACGGCAGCCTCTGGGCTGCCGTTTTTTTATTCGTTAACGCCACAACTGAAGCGGTTTAGCTGCGACGCATCCTATCAAATATGGCCTGCTTTCAGGTATTCCTCAAGTAAAAAATCGCCTGTTCCTGCGGTGCCTCACAAAAAGGTTTTCTTGACAAAAAGCGACAAAATAATGTGATTTAGATCACACATTTTGACATTAGGAACGGTATGCTGGAATCACCAAGACGGGAAAGACAAGAGGTAAAATTTATGACAATGAACATTACCAGTAAACAAATGGAAATTACTCCGGCAATTCGCCAGCATGTCGCAGACCGTCTCTCCAAACTGGATAAATGGCAAACTCATCTGATTAATCCACATATCATTCTGTCTAAGGAGCCACAGGGTTTCATTGCTGATGCCACCATCAACACCCCGAATGGACATCTGGTCGCCAGCGCAAAACACGAGGATATGTACACCGCCATTAACGATTTGATCAACAAGCTGGAACGGCAGCTCAATAAAGTGCAGCACAAAGGCGAAGCCCGTCGTGCAACAACTTCAGTAAAAGACGCCAACTTCGTCGAAGCAGAAGAAGAGTAGTCCCTTACATTGAGTGTATCGCCAACGCGCCTTCGGGCGCGTTTTTTGTTGACAGGGTGAAAACAGTACGGGTACTTTACTGATGTAGCCAAAGGAAAATTACATGAAACTTGTCCCGTTCTTCTTCGCATTCTTTTTTACCTTCCCCTGAATGGGAGGCGTTTCGTCGTGTGATAAAGAATGCGAAGACGAACAATAAGGCCTCCCACAACGGGGGGCCTTTTTTATTGATAACAAGAAAGGCAACACTATGACATCGGAAAACCCATTACTGGCGCTGCGAGAAAAGATCAGCTCGCTGGATGAAAAATTACTGGCCCTGCTGGCAGAACGACGTGGTCTGGCGGTAGAAGTCGGTAAAGCCAAGTTGCTGTCTCATCGCCCGGTACGCGATATTGATCGGGAACGCGACCTGCTGGACCGTTTAATTCAGCTTGGTAAAGCACATCACCTCGATGCCCACTACATCACGCGCTTGTTCCAGCTTATTATCGAAGACTCTGTCCTGACCCAGCAGGCGCTCCTTCAGCAACATCTGAACAAGATCAACCCGCATTCCGCTCGTGTTGCCTTCCTGGGACCAAAAGGGTCTTACTCACACCTTGCAGCACGTCAGTACGCCGCACGTCATTTTGAGCAGTTTATTGAAAGCGGCTGCGCGAAATTTGCCGATATCTTTAATCAGGTTGAAACCGGACAGGCAGACTACGCGGTAGTGCCTATTGAAAACACCAGTTCCGGTGCGATTAATGACGTTTACGATCTTCTGCAGCACACCAGCCTCTCTATCGTCGGAGAGATGACGATTACTATCGACCATTGCGTACTGGTGTCGGGAACAACCGATCTGGAGAGCATCGACACGGTATACAGCCACCCGCAACCGTTCCAACAATGCAGCAAGTTCCTGAACCGCTACCCGCACTGGAAGATTGAATACACTGAAAGCACTTCAGCTGCGATGGAAAAGGTCGCCCAGGCTAACTCACCACGCGTAGCAGCCCTGGGGAGCGAAGCCGGTGGTGTATTGCATGGTCTGCAGGTACTTGAGCATATTGAAGCTAATCAGACGCAAAACATTACCCGCTTCGTGGTTCTGGCACGTAAAGCAATCAATGTTTCTGACCAAGTTCCAGCGAAAACAACGTTGCTGATGGCGACAGGACAACAGGCAGGTGCGCTGGTTGAAGCGCTGCTGGTACTGCGTAACCATAATCTGATTATGACCAAGCTGGAATCCCGCCCGATTCACGGCAATCCGTGGGAAGAGATGTTTTATCTCGATATCCAGGCCAACCTGGAATCACCCCAGATGCAAAAAGCCCTGAAGGAGTTGGGGGAGATTACGCGTTCGATGAAAGTATTGGGATGTTATCCGAGTGAAAACGTGGTGCCGGTCGACCCGAGCTAACGTGACAATGCCGGATGGTGCTGCGCTTATCCGGCCTACAATTCAGGCGATTTTTGTAGGCCGAGAAGGCGAAGCCGCCATCAGGCATCTTGCTTATTGACGGCTATCGTTGGCCTGGCGCAACAAGGTGCGACTTTCACTCTGGAAGCGCTGCGCATAGTCGCCAAACCAGTGTTCCACCTTACGGAAACTGTCGATAAAAGCCTGCTTATCCCCCTGCTCCAGCAAACCAATCGCTTCGCCAAAACGTTGGTAATAACGTTTGATGAGCGCAAGATTACTCTCTGACGACATAATAATATCGGCATAGAGCTGAGGGTCCTGGGCAAACAGACGACCAACCATTGCCAGCTCAAGACGGTAAATAGGTGAAGAAAGAGCCAGCAACTGCTCCAGTTGCACATTCTCCTCCGCTAAATGCAGCCCGTAAGCAAATGTCGCAAAGTGACGTAGCGCTTGAATAAACGCCATATTCTGGTCGTGCTCAACGGCGCTAATCCGATGCAGTCTCGCGCCCCAAACCTGAATCTGCTCAAGGAACCACTGATAGGCTTCCGGCTGCCGCCCATCACACCAAACCACGACCTGTTTTGCCAGACTGCCGCTGTCCGGACCAAACATCGGGTGTAAACCCACAACCGGACCGTCGTGTGCCGCCAGCATCGCCTGCAGAGGACCATTTTTCACCGAGGCCAGATCGACCAGAATACAATCAGACGGCAGGCGCGGTAATTTCGCGATTACCTGTTCAGTAACGTGGATCGGCACACTGACGATCACCATGCCTGCATCGGCGACGATCTCAGTGGCGCGCTCCCAGTCCTGCTGTTCCAGGATCCGCACCTGATAGCCAGACAGCGTCAGCATCTTCTCGAACAGCCGCCCCATCTGCCCGCCACCACCGACGATCACCACCGGACGCAAAGAAGGGCAAAGCGTCTTAAAGCCTTTGTCATTCTCACTGGAATAAGACTCGCGCATAACCCGACGCAATACATCTTCGATCAGATCTGGCGGCACCCCCAGCGCTTCAGCTTCTGCGCGGCGGGAAGCCAGCATTGTGGCTTCCCGCTCTGGTACGTAGATCGGCAACCCAAAGCGGCTTTTGACTTCACCGACTTCGGCAACCAGCTCCAGACGGCGTGCCAGTAAATCCAGCAATGCCTTATCAACTTCATCAATTTGATCGCGCAATGCGGTCAATTCAGCAACCATACCAACCTCTTATGCTACACGCGCCGTCAGCTGGCCGTTTAAATCTTGACTAATTTCACGCAGTAGCGCATCCGTCATTTCCCAGCTAATGCAGGCATCAGTTACGGAGACACCGTATTTCATTTCGCTGCGCGGCTGTTCGGAGGACTGGTTGCCTTCGTGAATATTACTTTCAATCATCAAGCCGATGATCGAGCGATTGCCATCTTTGATTTGGGCGATCACAGATTCAGCCACGGCTGGCTGGCGACGGTAATCTTTATTGGAATTACCATGACTGCAATCTACCATCAGAGAAGGTCGTAGTCCTGCCTGCTCCATCTCTTTTTCGCACTGGGCGACATCAGCCGGGCTGTAGTTCGGCGCTTTACCACCGCGCAGGATCACGTGACCATCTGGATTACCCTGCGTTTGCAGCAGTGCAACCTGCCCCGCCTGGTTAATACCCACAAAGCGGTGTGATTGTGCTGCAGCACGCATGGCATTAATCGCCGTCGCCAGGCTCCCATCCGTACCATTCTTAAAACCAACCGGCATGGAAAGCCCTGAAGCCATTTCACGATGCGTCTGTGATTCAGTGGTACGCGCACCGATAGCTGACCAGCTAAACAGATCGCCCAGGTATTGCGGGCTGTTTGGATCTAACGCTTCTGTTGCCAACGGTAGCCCCATATTCACCAATTCAAGCAGCAATTGACGCGCAATTTTCAGACCCGCTTCAACATCAAAAGAGCCATCCATATGAGGATCGTTAATCAACCCTTTCCAGCCGACGGTGGTACGGGGCTTTTCAAAATAGACGCGCATCACCAGGTAGAGGCTATCGCTGACCTCTGCGGCAAGGGCTTTAAATCGACGAGCGTACTCAATAGCCGCTTCAGGATCGTGAATCGAGCATGGACCACACACCACCAGCAGTCGCGGGTCGCGGCCAGAGATAATGTCTGAAATGGTTTTACGCGACTGAGCGATTTGCGCCTCCTGTGCGAGGCTCAGCGGAAATTCCGCTTTAAGCTGCTCTGGGGTCATCAGAACCTGTTCGTCGGTAATGTGTACGTTGTTCAGCGCGTCTTTTTGCATGATGGTGATCCTGTTTAGCTCGTTTGCGATAGTTTTCCTCAGCGAGGAGGTAATCACGATAACACAACAGGTAAAGATTTCAATCCACATTCCGTAAATATTTATTTACACCAAGCAATTTTTCAGCAAAAACACCACAAGACGCCGTACATTTAAATTTACACACCTCTATATATGAATCCGCTATGCTTTAAAAAAACGGGGAGAACAGGCAATGAAGCAACTCATCTGTACCTTATTTGTATTATTTCTCAGCGGATGTCAGATAGATCCCTATACTTTCTCCCCCACCTGGACAGGTACCGACTGGTTTGATGCCGGGATACAAGATGCCATTTCAGGCTATGTCGTTAAAGATAACGAGACACTTGCCGACAACTACAATGACCCAGAGGTCGATCGCGCCCAATATCTTAAGGGGTACGCCGAAGGACAAAGGAAAACCTGTCAGCAGGACTTTGTTTACGCAAGAGGATTGACCGGAAAAACCTTCCCTGCCAGTTGCGACACGGTAGACAATGTCAGCCAGTTACATGATGCATGGCAAAAAGGAGCAAATGAAGGTGCGGCCTCAACAAGGTTAAATTAAACAAGAGCTTAAATTTTATAAATTAATGAGATTTAGCTTAAATACCCAATACACTCATTCCAGGAATAATGACGCCCTGGGAAAATAATGTTATTTTGTTGCAAACGATCTTGAATGTATATCGACGCATTACGGCAAACGCTGGTAGGTACCTATTCATGAGCTTTTCTTACCGACTCATACTTCTACTGGCACTGCTTCTGACCGGATTACCTCTGTACGCTCACAGCGTTACGGAAGAGGCAAAATCTGTGCGCTCTATGGTTTCCGGTATCGTCAGTTATACACGCTGGCCCGCACTTTCAGGGCCACCAAAACTGTGTATATTCTCTTCTTCGCGCTTTTCCAGCGTGCTGGAAGATACCCGAGCAGGAGCACTCCCCTATCTTCCTGTCATCATTCATACGGAACAAGAAGTTTTAGTTGCGCAGTGTGATGGCTTTTATTTTGGAAAAGAAAGCCCTACATATCAGGCGGAATTAAAGAATAAATATCCTACTAAGGCATTGTTATTAATTGCCGAACAGAATCCCGAATGCGTTATTGGCAGCGCTTTTTGCCTCATAATTAAAGATGAAGACGTGAGATTTTCCGTAAATATGGATTCCCTGTCACGCAGCGGTGTAAGGGTGAGTCCGGACGTATTGATGCTTGCGCGGAATAAAAAGCATGAATAAGGGTCCTTCTCCCATAAAACGCCCAACGTTTAAGCGGACACTACGGCGTATCAGCATCGTCAGCGTACTGGTAACCATGACGCTGATTTGGCTGCTGCTTAGCATTTCTTCTGTGCTGGCTTTGAAGCAATACGCACAAAAGAACCTGGATCTCACGGCAGCAACCATGACCCGCACGCTCGAAGCAGCATTAGTCTTTTCGGATAGTGTCGCAGCATCGGAAACGCTGGCTGCATTGGGGCAGCAAGGGCAATTTTCAGTTGCAGAGGTCCGCAATCAAAAGCAGAAAGTGATCGCCACCTGGCACTATGACGCGCAGGATACCACTGACAAAATCAGCAGCATCATCAGCCACTGGCTGTTCCCGCAACCGGTGACTCAGCCCATTTTGCACAATGGCGACGTTATTGGTGAGGTGCGCTTGATTGCCCGCGATAGCGTTATTAGCCATTTTATTTATTTGTCGCTAGCCGTTCTTACCGGATGCATTTTACTGGCATCGGGTATTGCGTTGATGCTTACTCGTTATTTACACAATGGCGTCGTGGACGCCCTGCAAAATATTACTGAAGTGGTACATGATGTTCGTACCAATCGAAATTTCTCGCGGCGCGTATCTGAAGAGCGGATTGAAGAATTTCATCTGTTTGCGCAGGACTTTAATAGCCTGCTGGATGAGATGGAAGAGTGGCAACTACGTCTGCAGGCAAAGAATGCCCAACTGTTGCGTACCGCGCTACATGACCCTTTGACCGGTCTTGCGAACCGTGCCGCATTTCGTAGCAGTATTAACGCACTGATGAACGACGACGCGGCCCACAGCAGCTCTGCGTTGTTATTCCTTGATGGCGATAATTTTAAATTTATTAATGATACCTGGGGACACGCTGCGGGCGATCGGGTCCTGATCGAAGTCGCAAAAAGGTTGGCCGAATTTGGTGGTAATCGGCATCACCCATACCGACTTGGCGGCGATGAATTTGCCATGGTGCTTTACAGCGTCCATTCTGAATACGAAGTTCAACGTATCTGCGCGGCGTTGTCGCAAGAGTTTAATCGACCTTTTGACCTGCATAACGGTCATCTGGCAAGCATGACACTCAGTATTGGTTTTGCACTGACGTGGGAACATGCCTCTGCCGAGAAATTACAAGAACTTGCCGATCACAATATGTATCAGGCTAAAAATTTGCGTTCTCAACGCATTATTAAAAAATAAGGAATTACACACATGCTAAAACGTTTATTATCCCCGTTCATTCTCATCATGCTGATTCTGGCAGGCTGTCAGGCACCTCAGGGGAAATTTACCCCAGAGCAAATTGCAGCGATGAAATCGTACGGATTCACTGAAGCTTCAGGAGACTGGTCTCTGGGTTTGTCTGACACCATCCTGTTTGACAAAAACGACTATAAACTCCGCCCTGAAAGTGAAAAGCAAATCCAGGAAATGGCGTCCAAACTGGCTGCGACCGGGTTAAACCATGCTCGTCTGGATGGTCACACCGATAACTATGGTGAGGACAGCTACAACGAAGCTCTGTCGCTCAAACGAGCCAATGTGGTTGCTGATGCCTGGGCTCAGGGTGCCAACATTCCACGCACTAACCTGACAACCCAAGGGCTCGGGAAGAAATACCCGATTGCCAGCAACCAGACTTCAAAAGGGCGCGCTGAAAACCGCCGCGTTGCGGTAGTCATCAGTACACCTTAATCATTACCCGGCTGGCTGCGCTAACGGAGAATAGGACGTACTGAACTCGCGCAGTCAGTCGATTGCAATGACGAACGAAACACCCGCCCCACACGACTCAGCACCTCGCCGGTAACGTAACAATCACCTTTCCATTAAGCCTTAAACACCGCAAAATCAATTTACCCGGCTAACCGCTGGCATCGGTATTCTGTCGATATAAAAAAAGGGGCCAGCCAAAAATGGCCAGCCCCTTCTATCAGGATGTCGCCTGAGCGATATCTTAGTTAAGACGCTCTTTGATACGAGCAGACTTACCAGTACGCTCACGCAGGTAGTACAGTTTAGCTTTACGAACAGCACCACGACGTTTAACAGCAATGCTGTCAACTACCGGAGAGTGAGTCTGGAAGACACGCTCAACGCCTTCGCCGTTGGAAATTTTACGAACAGTGAATGCAGAGTGCAGACCGCGGTTACGAATAGCGATAACCACGCCCTCGAATGCCTGCAGACGTTTTTTGGAACCTTCAACAACCCATACTTTCACTTCCACGGTATCACCCGGACGGAAGGAAGGTACGTCCTGCTTCATCTGTTCTTGTTCAAGTTGCTTAATAATGTTGCTCATAATTTAATCTCTTATCCTGGGTAAACTGATATTGGGGGCTTACGCCTGCCCATCATGTTTATGTTGCTGTTGTGCGTGTTCCTTTTTGAACTCCGCCAGCAACCTTGCTTGCTCTTCAGTCAGAGCCAGGTTTTCCAGAAGTTCAGGTCTTCTAAGCCAGGTCCGGCCCAGCGACTGTTTCAAACGCCAGCGACGTATCTCAGCGTGGTTTCCCGACAGTAATACCGCCGGTACCTCCATCTGTTCTAACACTTCAGGTCGGGTATAGTGTGGACAGTCCAGCAACCCGTCAGCAAACGAATCTTCGATTGCTGATGCTTCATGACCCAGTACGCCCGGAATAAACCGGGAAACGGAGTCGATCAGCGTCATTGCCGGTAACTCACCACCGCTGAGAACGTAATCGCCGATTGACCATTCTTCATCAATTTCGGTTTGAATCACGCGCTCATCTATTCCTTCATAGCGACCGCACACCAGAATCAACTTTTGATTCGTTGCCAGTTCGCTAACGCCCGCTTGATCAAGCTTGCGTCCCTGAGGTGACAGATAAATCACCTTTGCGCCTTCACCAGCCGCAGCTTTTGCTGCATGAATAGCATCCCGTAAAGGTTGCACCATCATCAACATCCCCGGTCCGCCGCCGTAAGGACGATCGTCCACGGTACGGTGCCGGTCATGCGTAAAGTCACGAGGACTCCAGCTCTGGATGTTCAGCAGGCCATTTTTTACTGCCCGGCCAGTTACCCCGTAATCGGTAATTGCGCGGAACATTTCTGGAAACAGGCTAACGATACCTATAAACACAAGCCAATCCCCATAACGCCGACTTTTACCGTTTATCCGGTGGTTTAAAAACCAGGATCCCAATCTACTTCGATAGTACGAGTAGCGAGATCGACTTTCTTGATAACCTGCCCATCGAGGAACGGTACTAAACGTTCCTTGATACCAAACGCATCTTTCAGGTTTGCCTTAATGACGATCACGTCATTCGATCCGGTTTCCATCATATCGACGACTTTTCCGAGATCGTAGCCTTCAGTGGTCACTACCTGGCAACCCATAAGGTCTTTCCAGTAGTAGGAACCCTCTTCCAGCGCAGGCAACTGCGAGGAATCCACGACAATTTCACAATTAGTCAGTAGATTCGCCGAATCACGATCGTCAACGCCTTTCAGCTTGATGATCAGATCCTGATTGTGGTGCTTCCAGCTTTCCAGCTGTACTTGCTGCCACTGACCCGCCTTCTGGATAAACCAGGGCTGATAGTCAAAAATGCTTTCGGCGTCTTCAGTGGAAGAAAACACTCTGAGCCAACCACGGATACCGTAAGAAGACCCCATTTTCCCCAAAACGATGGGTTCCACGGGTGCCTGTGCGGCGAGTTGCTTGCTCATCATGACCACCGTGACAGATTAAGCTGCTTTGTTTGCTGCTTTGATCAGCGTAGCTACGCGATCAGAAATAGTCGCGCCCTGGCCAACCCAGTGAGCGATGCGATCCAGATCCAGGCGAGTGCCTTCTTCTTTTTCGCTAGCGATCGGGTTAAAGAAGCCAACGCGCTCGATGAAGCGACCGTTGCGTGCATTACGGCTGTCGGTGACAACAACCTGGTAGAACGGACGCTTTTTAGCGCCGTGACGAGCTAAACGAATAGTTACCATAACATCCTCTTGTGTGAATAAAACACCGGGCCCCATCGAGGGAAGGGACCCGGTGTCATATTAAAAGCCCGAAAATTTTACTGATTTCTGAGAAAAAAGCAATCAACAGTTAATAACTCTGCCGTAGAAGGCCGTCGGCGGCGCAGCAAGTTCGGTGCCGGCGTGCGCGCAGCCACCGCAGCGTACACGCAGTACGTGAGGATGGCGAGCACACCCCGGTGCCGAAATAGCCAGTGAGCCAGGCCGGAAAAATTAGCGCCCAGGGAAGCCAGGCGGCATCATGCCCTTCATATTCCGCATCATCTTCGCCATTCCGCCCTTCTTCATTTTCTTCATCATGCGCTGCATGTCGTCGAACTGTTTCAGAAGACGGTTAACGTCCTGTACCTGCATCCCGCAGCCCAGTGCGATACGGCGTTTGCGGGAGCCTTTGATGATTTCCGGCTTAGCGCGTTCTTTCATCGTCATCGAGTTGATGATGGCTTCCATACGCACCAGCACTTTATCGTCCATCTGCGATTTCACGTTGTCGGGGATCTGACCCATGCCCGGCAGTTTGCCCATCAGGCTGGCCATGCCGCCCATGTTTTTCATCTGCTTAAGCTGTTCAAGGAAATCGTTCAGATCGAAGCCGTCGCCTTTTTTCAGCTTGCTGGCTAATTTCTCTGCCTGTGCGCGGTCAACTTTGCTTTCGATATCTTCGATCAGCGACAGCACATCACCCATGCCGAGAATACGGGAGGCAATCCTGTCCGGGTGGAACGGCTCCAGCGCTTCCGTTTTCTCACCGACACCGAGGAATTTAATCGGCTTACCGGTGATATGACGAATAGACAGTGCCGCACCGCCACGGGCGTCACCGTCGACTTTAGTCAGTACCACACCGGTCAGCGGCAGAGCTTCATTAAACGCTTTCGCAGTATTCGCAGCATCCTGACCCGTCATAGCATCGACAACAAACAGCGTTTCTACCGGATTGATAGACGCGTGGACCTGTTTGATTTCGTCCATCATCGCTTCGTCAACGTGCAGACGACCGGCGGTATCCACCAGTAGCACGTCGTAGAATTTGAGTTTAGCTTCTTTCAGCGCGGCATTAACGATATCAATCGGCTTCTGACCGACGTCAGAAGGGAAGAAGTCCACGCCGACCTGTTCGGCCAACGTTTCCAGCTGTTTGATCGCCGCCGGGCGATAGACGTCGGCGGAGACCACCAGCACTTTCTTCTTGTGCTTCTCGCGCAGGAATTTACCCAGCTTACCTACGCTGGTCGTTTTACCCGCACCCTGCAGACCCGCCATCAACACCACTGCCGGTGGCTGGGCCGCCAGGTTCAGCGTCTGGTTCTCTTCGCCCATCGCCGCGACGAGTTCGTTACGAACAATTTTGACGAACTCCTGACCCGGCGTCAGGCTCTTATTCACTTCATGACCAACCGCTTTCTCTTTTACGCGATTGATAAACTCACGCACTACCGGCAGCGCGACGTCAGCCTCCAGCAGCGCCATGCGCACTTCGCGCAGCGTCTCTTTAACGTTGTCTTCAGTAAGGCGTCCACGGCCACTGATATTGCGCAGCGTGCGCGACAAACGATCGGTTAAATTATCAAACATTGTCTCTCGCCTGGGGTGGAAACGGTCGGTCGCAACAGCGACACATCAACAGAAATTTGCCGCAGTATAACATGAAGCCGCCTTTGTTGTTATGCAACGGTTGGAGCAGAGGTCACGTAACGCTATACTGCTTTTCTTTACTCTTGGCCAACTGTCGACACCCATATGCCCGTTTTTGCTCTGTTAGCCCTTGTCGCCTATTCCGTCAGCCTTGCGCTGATCGTTCCCGCCCTGCTGCAAAAAAACAGCGGTTGGCGGCGTATGGCTATTCTTTCTGCGGTTATCGCGCTGGTCTGTCACGCGTTTGCCCTGGAAGCACGTATTCTGCCAGGTGGTGAAAGCGGACAAAACCTGAGCCTGCTGAACGTCGGTTCTCTGGTTAGCCTGATGATCTGTACGGTAATGACCATTGTGGCCTCGCGCAACCGCGGCTGGCTATTGCTGCCGATCGTGTATGCCTTTGCATTAATCAATCTGGCATGCGCTACGTTTATGCCCAACGAATACATCACCCACCTTGAAGCCACACCGGGCATGATGATTCACATCGGGCTATCGCTCTTATCCTATGCCACCTTAATCATTGCCGCGCTGTATGCACTGCAGTTGGCATGGATCGATTATCAGCTCAAAAATAAAAGACTGGCGTTCAACAATGAAATGCCGCCATTGATGAGCATTGAGCGCAAAATGTTTCATATCACCCAGATAGGCGTGGTTCTGCTGACGCTGACGCTGTGTACTGGCCTGTTTTATATGCACAACCTGTTCAGCACAGAAAATATTGATAAAGCCGTTCTGTCTATCGTGGCATGGTTTGTCTATATCGTTCTGCTGTGGGGACATTACCATGAAGGCTGGCGCGGACGTCGTGTCGTCTGGTTTAACGTCGCAGGCGCAGGCATTCTGACGCTGGCCTATTTCGGCAGCCGCATCTTGCAGCAGTTTGTGAGTTAAGTCTTTTAAGGAACCTACGTGGAACACATCTCCACCACCACGCTTATTGTTACGCTTCTCATCATGGTGGTTATTTCCGCCTATTTTTCCGGTTCCGAAACCGGAATGATGACCCTGAACCGCTACCGTCTGCGACACCGGGCAAAACAGGGAAATCGTCAGGCAAAACGCGTTGAGAAATTACTTCGTAAGCCCGACCGTCTGATAAGCCTGGTCCTCATTGGCAACAACCTGGTGAATATACTGGCCTCAGCGCTCGGAACCATTGTCGGTATGCGTCTGTATGGCGATGCTGGCGTGGCAATCGCCACCGGGGTTTTGACCTTTGTGGTACTGGTATTTGCTGAAGTATTGCCCAAAACCATTGCCGCGCTGTATCCAGAAAAGGTGGCCTATCCCAGCAGCGTGTTGTTAGCGCCACTGCAAATACTGATGATGCCGCTTGTCTGGTTACTGAATACCATCACACGTCTGCTGATGCGTATGATGGGCATCAAAACAGATATCGTGGTGAGCGGTTCGCTGAGTAAAGATGAACTACGAACGCTGGTGAATGAATCGCGCTCGCAAATCTCTCGCCGTAACCAGGATATGCTACTGTCCGTGCTGGACCTGGAAAAAGTCAGCGTCGATGACATTATGATCCCACGTAACGAAATCATCGGTATCGATATTAACGATGACTGGAAATCAATCGTCCGCCAACTTTCGCACTCCCCGCACGGGCGTATCGTGCTGTACCGCGACTCACTGGATGATGCCATTAGTATGCTGCGCGTCCGTGAAGCCTGGCGACTCATGGCCGAGAAAAAGGAGTTCACCAAAGAGACCATGCTACGCGCCGCCGACGAGATCTACTTTGTCCCGGAAGGCACCCCGCTCAGTACTCAGTTGATCAAATTTCAGCGTAATAAGAAGAAGGTCGGCCTGGTGGTTAACGAATATGGCGATATTCAGGGGTTGGTCACCGTTGAAGATATTCTGGAGGAGATTGTCGGTGACTTCACCACGTCAATGTCTCCGACGCTTGCCGAAGAAGTCACGCCGCAGAATGACGGCTCAGTGATTATTGACGGCAGCGCCAACGTTCGTGAAATCAATAAGGCCTTTAACTGGCATTTGCCGGAAGATGATGCGCGAACGGTAAACGGTATTATCCTCGAAGCACTGGAAGAGATCCCCGTTGCCGGCACGCGAGTGCGCATTGGTCAGTACGATATCGATATTCTCGACGTACAGGACAATATGATTAAGCAGGTGCAGGTATTGCCGGTCAAACCGCTTCGCGAGAGCGTATCTGACCAGTGAGGATAATCCAGACCGGGTAACGCATCAGCACTACCCGGTCTGAAGCTGATTAGCTTTTAGCTTTCGCGACGGAAACCATCGCCGCGCGAATGGTACGTCCGTTAAGGGTATAGCCTTTCTGCATTACCATCAGCACGTTACCGGCAGCAACTTCATCAGACTCAACCATGGCAATAGCCTGGTGTACGTTCGGGTCCATCGGCACATCGATATCCGCAACCACCTGCACGCCAAACTTCGCCACAACATCCAGCATCGATTTACGGGTCAGTTCAATACCTTCAACCATCGCCGCCATCGCGTCATTATCTTTGTTCGCCACTTCCAGCGCGCGGTCCAGGCTATCCAGCACCGGCAGCAGTTCGTTGACGAATTTTTCCAGCGCAAACTTATGCGCTTTTTCTACGTCCAGTTCGGTACGACGACGCAGGTTTTCCATTTCCGCTTTGATACGCAACACGCTGTCACGCTCGCGCGTTTCAGCTTCTGCAAGCTGAGCCTCCAGATTCGCAATCTTTTCATCGCGCGGATCCACCTGCTCAGCAGAAGCGTCTGATTCAACCGCCTCAACTTCTTCGTGCTGATCCATGATAATTTCTTCCGGGGCTTGCCCCTCAGGCGTTTTCTGTTCTTTACTACTCATGAATTTCTCCGCGTTTTTTCGCATTCATCTCGCTAACTTGGCTTATTATGGGGATCAGATTCAGGGATTCAAGGGAAGTACTCACATTGTCACCAATCTTCGTTACAAGGACCTCGATAAAATGAACAAACATTTCAAGTGTATTGGCATTGTGGGGCATCCACGTCACCCTACTGCACTGACGACACATGAAATGCTCTACCGCTGGTTATGCACGAAAGGTTACGAGGTTATCGTGGAGCAACAAATCGCCCATGAGCTCCAGCTGAAAAATGTGCAGACCGGTACGCTGGCAGAAATTGGTCAACAGGCGGACCTCGCGGTGGTTGTCGGTGGTGACGGCAATATGCTTGGGGCCGCACGCACGCTTGCGCGTTACGACATCAAGGTCATCGGGATTAACCGCGGCAACCTCGGTTTTCTGACCGATCTTGACCCGGACAATGCCCAACAGCAATTAGCAGATGTACTGGAAGGTCATTATATCAGCGAAAAGCGTTTTCTACTTGAAGCACAGGTCTGCCAGCAGGATTGCCAAAAGCGTATCAGCACTGCAATCAATGAAGTGGTGTTGCACCCAGGCAAGGTTGCGCACATGATTGAATTTGAAGTCTATATAGATGAAATTTTTGCCTTCTCTCAGCGTTCAGACGGACTGATTATCTCCACGCCAACCGGGTCTACCGCCTACTCGCTGTCTGCCGGAGGTCCCATTCTCACCCCTTCCCTGGATGCCATTACGCTGGTACCGATGTTCCCACATACGCTCTCCGCGCGCCCGCTGGTAATTAACAGTAACAGCACGATTCGCCTGCGCTTCTCGCATCGCCGTAATGACCTGGAGATCAGCTGCGACAGCCAGATTGCCTTACCTATACAGGAAGGCGAAGACGTATTGATTCGCCGCTGTGATTATCACCTGAATCTGATTCATCCCAAAGATTACAGCTATTTCAAAACATTAAGCACTAAGTTAGGCTGGTCAAAAAAATTATTCTAATTTAACGCCAACCTCTTTACTGTATAAAAAACCAGTTTATACTGTATGTAATCACAGTTATGGTTTTTCATACAGGAAAACAACTATGTTGGCACAACTGACCATCAGCAATTTTGCTATCGTTCGTGAACTGGAGATCGATTTCCAAAGCGGAATGACCGTCATCACTGGCGAGACCGGTGCGGGTAAATCCATTGCCATTGATGCTCTCGGGTTGTGTCTGGGCGGGCGGGCGGATGCCGACATGGTGCGTACAGATGCCACTCGCGCCGATCTGTGTGCGCGTTTCTCTTTAAAAGATACCCCTGCGGCGCTACGCTGGCTGGAAGAGAACCAGCTTGAAGAAGGTCGTGAGTGTTTGTTACGCCGCGTAATCAGCAGCGACGGCCGTTCCCGCGGCTTTATCAACGGCACTGCCGTTCCCCTGTCACAACTTCGCGAACTGGGTCAGTTGCTTATTCAAATCCATGGCCAGCACGCGCATCAGCTTCTGACAAAATCGGAACACCAAAAGTCTCTGCTTGATGGTTACGCTAATGAAGCGTCCCTGATTCAGGAAATGTCCGCACGCTACCAGCTATGGCATCAGAGCTGCCGTGATCTGGCCCATCATCAGCAACAAAGCCAGGAACGCGCTGCCCGGGCGGAACTGTTGCAATATCAGTTAAAAGAGCTGAACGAATTCAACCCCCAGGCGGGCGAGTTCGAGCAAATTGATGAAGAGTACAAGCGTCTGGCTAACAGCGGGCAGTTGCTCACCACCAGCCAGCAAGCGCTGGCTATCATGGCCGATGGCGAAGACATTAACCTGCAAAGCCAGTTATATACAGCCAAACAGCTGGTCAGTGAACTGGCGGGCATGGACGGCAAGCTCTCTGGTATTCTGGACATGCTGGAAGAGGCGACTATTCAGCTCAGCGAAGCCAGCGACGAACTGCGACACTACTGTGATCGCCTGGATTTAGACCCTAACCGTTTGTTTGAGCTTGAACAGCGTATTTCTAAGCAAATCTCTCTGGCGCGTAAGCATCACGTCGCCCCTGAAGCATTGCCACAGTTTTACCAGTCCCTGCTTGATGAGCAACAGCAGCTTGACGATCAGGCTGACTCGCTCGAAACCTTAACCCTGGCGGTAAACGCGCACCACCAGCAGGCGCTGGAAACGGCAAAAATATTGCACCGCCAGCGCCAGCATTACGCTCAGGAATTGGGGAAACTCATCACAGAGAGTATGCATGCACTCTCAATGCCGCACGGTCTCTTTTGCATCGATGTGAAGTTTGATGAACACCATCTGAGCATAGACGGAGCCGATCGCATTGAGTTTAAAGTCACCACAAACCCAGGCCAACCGTTGCAGCCAATTGCGAAAGTCGCTTCTGGTGGGGAACTGTCGCGTATCGCACTGGCCATTCAGGTGATTACCGCGCGTAAAATGGAAACCCCTGCGCTGATTTTTGATGAAGTTGACGTTGGTATCAGTGGTCCGACGGCAGCGGTTGTGGGTAAGCTACTGCGCCAGTTGGGTGAATCAACTCAGGTGATGTGCGTCACCCACTTGCCGCAGGTTGCGGGTTGCGGTCATCAGCATTTCTATGTCAGCAAAGAAACGGACGGCGCAATGACTGAAACACATATGCAGGCGCTTGATAAACGCGCACGTCTGCAGGAGCTCGCTCGCTTACTTGGCGGTAGCGAAGTAACGCGTAATACCCTCGCGAATGCAAAAGAACTGCTGGCAGCATAAACTTTTTTACCTTGCTAAGGTCTGAGTTCAACATAAAATCGCCGACTGACCTGACACCAAAAGGTTTTAAAGTGGTGAAAGGTCTATTATCATCGGCATATTACATATGAGCCGCGTACTGCTCGGGCCCGAAAAGGAATCAAATCACTATGCGCTGTAAAACGCTGACTGCTGCTGCAGCAGTACTACTGATGTTGACCGCAGGCTGTTCCACTCTGGAGCGAGTGGTTTACCGCCCTGACATCAACCAGGGAAACTATCTGACACCTACTGATGTCGCTAAAGTACGTACGGGTATGACGCAACAACAGGTTGCTTATGCTCTGGGTACACCAATGATGTCCGATCCTTTTGGCACCAATACCTGGTTTTATGTGTTCCGTCAGCAGCCGGGTCATGAAGGCGTGACGCAGCAAACGCTGACGCTGACCTTTAACAGCAGTGGTGTATTGACCAACATTGATAACAAACCTGCCCTGACCGACAAAAAGTAGGTTTAAGAGATCAAAAAAAGGTGCTCAATGAGCACCTTTTTTAATGTTTGTTATTTTTTAGCGGATTTCTCTGCCCGCTGCCTGCGCAGTTCTTTCGGATCAGCAATCAACGGTCGATAGATTTCTACCCGATCGCCATCATGTACGACATCAGCAAGCTTTACCGGTCGGCTGTAAATGCCCACCTTATTTTTGCTGAGATCGATATCAGTACGTAGTTCCAGCAGTCCAGAAGCGCTAATCGCTTCTTCGACGGTTGCGCCCTGCTGCAACGTCACGCGCTGTAGATACTGTTTCTCCGGCAGCGCGTACGCGACTTCAACGACAATCTTAGCCGACACTGACACTGTAAACCTCTTTTGCGCGAACCGTGAAGGCCTGCACCATGTTCGACGCCAGCTCTTTAAAGATACGGCCAAATGCCAGTTCGATCAGTTTATTCGTGAACTCAAAATCAAGATGAAATTCAATGCGACACGCTTCCTGGCTCAACGGCGTAAACTTCCAGCCCCCAATGAGTTTTTTGAACGGTCCATCGACCAGATGCATAAGGATGCTCTGGTTACTGGTCAGTTGATTACGCGTGGTGAACGTTTTGCTAATCCCTGCTTTAGAGACATCCACAGCCGCTGTCATCTGCCCCGGGGTCGACTCCAGGACACGGCTTCCGGTGCAACCCGGTAAAAACTGAGGATAGGATTTAACATCATTCACTAACTGATACATCTGTTCCGCACTGTAAGGTACTAAAGCGGTCCGGCTAATCTGAGGCATAACAATTTCCATCAATATCAATCGTGCAAATAATACCATTTATCATCCGCTAAAAAAAACGCTATAGCCCAACTCGTGCTAAGATAGCGCCTTGCGCCCCGCTGGATGAAATGGGGTGTTTTTCAATTCCAGATTACCTATACTGAGCGGCATTATGACGAAGAAAAAAGCACACAAACCTGGCTCAGCCACAATCGCGCTCAACAAGCGCGCACGACACGAATATTTTATCGAAGAAGAGTTCGAGGCTGGACTCGCACTGCAAGGCTGGGAAGTCAAATCCCTGCGCGCAGGAAAGGCCAATATTGGCGATAGCTATGTCATTCTCAAAGACGGCGAAGCATTCCTGTTTGGTGCCAACTTCACGCCGATGGCCGTTGCCTCAACGCACGTCGTGTGTGACCCTACTCGCACCCGTAAACTTCTGTTAAACCAACGCGAACTCGACTCCTTATATGGGCGTATGAATCGTGACGGTTACACCGTTGTGGCACTTTCTCTGTACTGGAAAAATGCCTGGTGCAAAGTCAAAATCGGCGTCGCAAAAGGGAAGAAACAGCACGACAAGCGTTCTGATGTAAAAGAGCGTGAGTGGCAGTTGGACAAAGCTCGTATTATGAAAAATGCAGGTCGATAAATCCCTTCTCAGCAGCCAGTCTCTCATCATGAGGCTGGCCCTTATTGTTTAGTTATTGAAACCCATCCATTACATTCACCAGGATTATAGTTTTTACACCGCTGAATCGTTAAAACCTAAAATAGTCTTCCCATTATTTTATCGCGTCCATAGCTTAATAAAGTAAAAGTTCAAGAGCGTATTATTTATATTTTACACTTCACCAATAACACTATTATTACTGGTGTTTATTAGCTTTATAAAAAAACCACATAGAATAAAAACAACTTTATATACAATGATTTAGGTTTAAGCAAAAACCAAAACATGTACTGGAAAGTATCCTTTTCAATTGTCCCAATGTATTTTTAATATAGATAATTTGCGTAATACATCCTTTCTGACTATATCATCTAATACGAAAGAACTATTCAGACTTAAAGGCTCTGACGTATTCGATAAACAAACTGATACCTGCGTGACCTAATCAATGAAATCACACGTGCAAACTCATCTATATGATGAACGGGCACCTGTCAGCTCATTTTCCCAACACGCTATTGTGGATTAATACTCTCGGCCTGCCATCAGGAGTGAATATATGCGTCTACTCGCCGTTGTATCAAAATTGACTGGTGTTTCCACAAATATTGAAGCTTCTGAAGTCACGCTCAATTCACCTTCCATCGTGAAGCTGTCTGTTTCTCGTGAAGAAATCAGTCAACTTTCCCGCGTAAATCAGGATCTGATTGTCACACTCCGCTCCGGTGAAACCATCACAATTAAAAACTTTTACGTTGGCAAAGGTGATGAACAAAGCCAGCTCGTACTTGAAGATAGCAACGGTGCGCTATGGTGGGTTCAGGATACGGATGGCGCATTCCACTATCAGCATCTGGACGATCTCACCCCATTGATGGCGAGCGAAGGCAGTCATGAAGGCGGCGCAGTCTGGCCCTGGGTTCTTGGCGGCGTCGCCGTGGCGGGGGGAATCGGCCTCGCCGCCGGTGGTGGCGGTGGCGGTGGCGGTGGCGGTGGCGGTGGCGGAAATGGCAATAATGCTGGCAATGGCAATGGCAATGGCAATGGCAATGGCAATGAAGGAAATGGTGCTGGTGACGGAAATGGCAACGAAGGAAATGGTGATGGCGGCTCGCCACCCACGACAACGCCCACGATGCCAGGCGTACCGATTATTACCAGCGTCACTGACAATCAGGCTCCCATTACTGGTCTTGTCAATCAACAGACGTCTACTAATGATAATACGCCAGAACTTCAGGGCACTGGCCCCGCGAACGCAACCTTACATATTTTCGATAACGGTACCGAAATAGGTCAGGTCACTATCGATGCCAACGGGAACTGGACGTTTACTCCATCCTCCCCGCTTGCAGAAGGTACTCACCAGTTTACGGTCAGCGCATCAAACAATGCGGGCAGCAGCGCAATCTCAGACAGTTGGGTCATTACCATCGATACAACCCCACCTGCCGCCGCAATAATTTCTTCAGTGAATCAGGAAGGCACTACAGTGACGGGTAGTGCTGAGCCAGGAAGCACTGTCACTATCATTGGCAGTAACAACCAGGTTCTGGGATCAGCAATCGTCGGTTCAGGCGGTACCTTCACTATTGGCATATCGCCCGCGCAAACACACGGTGAAGCGCTGACAGCAAAGATTCAGGATGAAGCAGGCAATATCGGGCCAGATACTTCATTCAGTGCCTCGAATTCCGGTTATCCAGGCGTACCCGTGATAGTCAGTGTTATGGATGATGTCGCTCCCTCCGTTGGGCCATTGCTCAACAATCAGTCAACTAATGATGCGACCCCAACGCTTTCCGGGACAGCTGAGGCTAACAGTACGGTTAAAATTTACAATAACGGGGCATATATCGACAGCGTCGTCGCCGACAGCAACGGTAGTTGGAACTGGACCTCCAGCACAAACTTGCGGGACGGCTCATATGCCTTCACCGTGACGGCAACTAACCACCTGGGTACGGGGGGAATGTCGACGGCCTTCAATATCAATATCGATACTCAGCCGCCGCTGTCGCCAGACGATCTGACCGTATCTGCCGATGGCGCTGTCGTCACGGGTACGGCTGAACCCGGCAGTACCGTGACGATAACCGACAATAACAATCATGTAATCGGCAGTGGTGTTACCGGGCCAGATGGCTCGTTTACTGTCACCATAAACCCACCACAAACCAATGGCGAAACCATCACCGCTATCGCTACCGATCCGGCAGGAAACACGAGTTTACCTGAAACGGCGATCGCTCCCGATATCACCGCCCCGCTACCGCCCACAAACCTGACAATCAATAATGCGGGCGATCAGGTTTCCGGCACGGCAGAGCCCAACAGTACCGTACATATTCTCAATCCTGGTGGCACTATCATTGGCACAACCACCGCTGATGCTGACGGAGATTTCACCGCCACACTGGTTCCGCCACAAACTAACGGCGAACATCTTGTCGCCAACGCAACGGATGCCGCAGGCAATACCAGTGGTAACACAGCACTCACAGCGCCAGACAGCACCGCACCTGATGCGCCGACAGGGGTGATTGTCGCCGGGGATGGTGGTTCAGTGAGTGGACATGCTGAAATCGGCAGCACCATCACCGTAAAAGACAGCAACGGGAGTACGATTGGCGTGGGTCAGGCAGACAGTGGTGGTCACTTTGTTGTGTCGATCACCCCGTCACAAATCAATGGTGAAACGGTAAAAGTGACCGCAACGGACAGTGCAGGCAACGAAAGTCTGCCCGCTTCCGCACTGGCTCCGGATATTACCGCGCCAGACCAACCGATTATTATTGCCGTCTTAGACGATGTTCCCGATGTCATCGGAAAAATTGATAACAACACGCTGACTAACGATGATAAACCGGAAATTAAGGGCACTGCCGAAGCGGGCTCGCAGGTAAAAATTTATGATAATGGCACCCTGCTAACCACCGTTACCGCCGATATCAATGGTAACTGGGACTACACGCCGACCACCGCGCTGAGCCAGGGCGCTCACGTGTTTACGGTTACGGCAACCGATGCCGCCAACAACACCAGTAGCGCCGCCAGCTGGAAAATCATTGTCGATAGCGTCGCGCCGGCCGTCCCGGCTATTACTTTGATCAACGATGACGTCGGAACCATCACCGGTAACATCGCGAATAACAACGGGATAACCAACGACAACACGCCGACCCTCTCAGGGACCGGCGAGCCAGGCTCGCTGGTGAACCTGTATGATAACGGTTTGCTGATGACGGTGATGCTCATCGACAAGTCAGGTACCTGGAGCTATACCGTCCCGGACAACAAGCAGCTTGCCGATATCGACCATCGTTTTACCATATCCGCAACGGATGCCGCTGGTAACGTCGTCACCTCCCCCGTCGCTGTCACCATTACCGTTGACACCCAGCCACCAGGGGTACCAGCCATTTCAGCCGCCACCGATGACATCGGAAATGCACCCGTTGACTTGCCTTCTGGTAGTCGCTCAAACGATAACCTGCCGTCACTGAAGGGGACCGGAGAAGTTGGCTCCACCATCACTATCTACGATGGTGCTACACCGATTGGAACGACCACCGTGGTGGCCGGAGGAACCTGGAGTTTCCCGGTCACCCAGCCACTTAGTGAAGGCTCGCACACATTGTCAGCTATCGCGACAGATGCGGCGGGGAACGCCAGTACCGCCGGAAGTTTCATGCTGACTGTCGATACAACGCCACCCGCGGCCCCGATCATCACCTCAGCGGAAGGGCTTATTGGCCTGGAAACTAAAGTACTGAGTAATGGCGGCAGCACAAAAAGCGACAACCCCACACTGTCAGGAACAGGTGAACCGGGCGCGACAATTACGATTTATGAGAATGGCGGCCTCGCCGGCATCACTACCGTACAGCCAGACGGCACCTGGACATTTACCCCAACCTCACTTGCAGATGGGCCGCATAAATTCACCGCCACGGCGACCGACGCCGCGGGCAACACAGGGATCCCATCGGCGGGCTTTACGCTGACGGTGGATAATCTGCCGCCAACGCAACCGCTCCCACCCACCATTACGGATGACGTCAATCCGATAACCGGGGTCGTGACCAACGGCATAACTAACGACACCACGCCAACGTTCAGCGGCACGGGGAATGTCGGCGATCTCATTACCCTCTATCTTAATGGCAACTCTTCGTCGCAGGGTACGGCGACGGTTGGTGCAGACGGTAGCTGGAGCTTTACACCATCAGTGCCACTTCCCCAGGATGTTTATCAGGTAACCATTACGGCGACCGATCCTGCTGGCAACGTCAGCCCGCCATCAAATGCCATCCTCCTGGAGATCGATACTACGCCCTCTGATCCCCCTGTTATTCTTACCGCCAATGATAATGTTGGCGGTTTCCAGGGCAATCTTCTGCCAAATGCCGTAACCGATGATAGCACCCCAACCATCAGTGGGAGCGGAACTAGCGGCGATACCATCACCCTGTATAACGGCATCACAGTAATCGGTACTACTACTGTAATTAATGACAGTTGGGTCTTTACACCAAACTTACCACTGGCAAACGGAGACTACACGCTGACTGCTATCGCCACCGATGCGGCAGGTAATGCCAGCAACAGCTCAAACAGCATTTCATTCACTATCAATACCAAAGCTCTGACCCAGCCACAGCTCACCGATATTCAGGATAACGTCGAGGGAATTACCGGCTCGCTGACCGATGGTAGTATCACGAACGATACAACCCCAACCTTTATCGGTACTGGTACGCCAGGCAGCAGCGTCATCATTTACATGGAGAACAATGTTGAAATTGTCAGAACCACAGTTCGCGCGGATGGTTCCTGGCAGGTGGATGTTCCCCTTGTTGGCGAAGGCTCTCACACACTATATTTCGGTGCGCAAGATGCCGCAGGTAACTCGTTGTCAGCAAGTAATCCTGTAACGCTGAAGCTCGATACACAGCCTCCCGCCGAGCCAATCGTCACCAGTGTTGACCCAAACGGCACGCTGGTAAGCGGGACAGCCGAGCCGGGCAGCACCGTCATCATCAGAAGTGGTACTACGGTACTGGGCCAGGGCATTGCGAATAGCGTCACAGGTGCCTACACCGTCACGATCTCACCCGCACAAACTACGGGGCAGAATCTGAACGCAATCGCCCAGGATCAGGCGGGCAATAGCAGCGACCCTACGCCATTTAACGCGGCCACGTCCAGCATTCCGCATCCGCCAACTCTCGAAATCATTGATGATGTCTCGCCTGTTACAGGAGCGATTGGCAACGGTAAAACCACCAATGACACCTTGCCGCTGTTACAAGGAACCGCCACGGCAGGAGCAACGGTCAAAATTTATCAGGATGGGAATGTAATCGGTACGGTCACCGCCGATGCCGTTTCCGGCGCATGGAGCTATCCATTATCCGCTCCGCTGACAAACGGCACGACTTACAATTTCACCGTATCGCAAACTGTTGCGGGTATAGACAGTGGCATATCGCCCAATTACGCCATCACTATCGATACTGCCGCCCCACAAGCCCCTGCGATCACCAGCGTAATTGACGACGTGTTACCGGGTACAGGATCGTTAGATACCGGACAAATTACCAACGATTCACGCCCGACCCTCAATGGAACTGGCGAAGCGGGCGCGACGATCACCCTTTACGATAAAGGTATCGCGATTGGCATAACCACCGTGAGTGGCAGCGGATACTGGAGCTATACACCAACTGATGGGTTGGGAGAAGGCGAGCATATCTTTACCGCACGCGCAACGGATGCTGCAGGCAACCTGGGCGATCCCTCCAACAGCTTCCGGATTATTGTCGATACGTTAATCCCAAGCGCGCCCTCTATTGTGTCGGTAATGGACGACGTCGGTACCCCGCAGTCCCTTACATCCGGACAGCTAACCAACGACAACACCCCGTCGCTTGCTGGCGTCACCGAGGCCGATTCAGTAGTGACCATTCGCGATAATGGCGCGGTAATTGGCACAACCACCAGCGATGAAAACGGTAACTGGAGCTTTACACCGGCTCCAGCACTTAGTGAAGGCAATCATTCGTTCACCGCAACCGTCACGGATGGTGCTGGCAACATCAGCCCGGCAAGCCCACCTTTCGTTCTGGTTGTTGATACGCTGCCGCCCGCAGCACCGAGCATTACCTCGGTGATTGACGATCAACCCGGCAACACATCGCTGACTAACGGACAATTAACTAACGATGCACAACCCACGCTGAACGGCAAAGGAGAGATCGGCGCCTCTATCACTATCCGCGATAAAGGCGTTGATATTGGTACAACCCAGGTTGATGAGTCCGGCAACTGGAGCTTCACGCCGGATACCCCGCTGACTCAGGGGCAACACATCTTTACCGCCGTTGCCACCGATCAGGCGGGCAATATGGGAGGCGTATCTTCGTCCTTCACCCTCGAACTGGATTCCATCGCCCCGCAGCCCCCTATCATTAGCACGGTATTGGACAATACGGCTCCCACAACAGGCGCGATAACCAATGGGCAGACGACAAACGAAACACGTCCGGCACTGAGCGGCACGGGCGAAGTGGGGGCGACCATTACCGTTCTGAGCGATGGCCAACCCATTGGCACCACCACCGTGGGGGCGGGAGGTATCTGGAACTTTACCCCAACGGATGCACTGAGCAACGGACCGCATACATTGACCGTCACCGCGACCGACAGTGCAGGTAACACCAGCGCTGCATCGAACGGCTTTGGGCTCATCGTTGATACCGTATCGCCGGGTATACCCATCATTTCTCAGGTAGCAGATGATGTCGGCCCGCTGACAGGTAATCTGAACAACGGCCAGGCCACAAATGATGCGCAACCCACGCTCAGTGGTACGGCAGAAGCCAATTCCACGATCAAAATTTATGACAATGGCACCTATCTCGGTACCGCCCCAGTTGACGCCAATGGAGCCTGGAGCTTCACGCCAACAGCTGTACTTGGAAATGGTAACCATGCGCTCACGGTGACCGCCACGGACGCAGCCGGAAACGTCAGTCAGTCATCCGCCACATTTAACATCATTGTGGATACCGTTGCTCCGCTTGCCCCCACCATTATCCAGGCCGTCGATGATGTACAGCCCGGCACCGGGACGCTGTCCAGTGGGGCCTGGACCAATGACACCCGCCCGCTGCTCAGTGGCTCAACGGAAGCGAATGCCCGGGTCGCGATTTACGATAACGGCACGCTGCTGGGGACGGTAACCGCCACAATAGATGGGACGTGGGAATATCTGCCCCCCACACTGAGCAACGGCCAACATACATTCACTGCTATCGCCACAGACGCCGCCGGCAATATCGGTGCCACCTCAAGCGGATTTATTATTAATGTCGATACGAACCCACCGCCAATCCCACAACTGATCTCGGTCATAGATGATATCGCAGGCGGTGTTTTCAATGCAGCGCTGAACAACGGGCAGCTCACCAACGATGCCCGCCCAACGCTCAACGGCACCGCCGAAGCCGGTAGCACTGTCAGTATCTATGACGGGAACACTCTGCTTGGTACCGCTCTGGTGCAAAGCAATAATAGCTGGACATTTACCCCGACCACGCCGCTCGCGACCGGGTCCCATACCTTCACCGTGACCGCTACCGATGCGGCAGGGAATACCAGCGGCGCAACACCAGGTTTTACCGTGGTGGTGGACACCGCGGCTCCGGCACAGCCTTCAATAAGTAGCATTATTGATGATGTTGGCCCCAACACCGGTGCGATTGGCAGCAATCAGCCCACCAATGACGCACGCCCAACCCTGAACGGATCCGCAGAGGCCAACGCGCGAGTCGATATTTATGATAATGGCAGTTTTGTCACCAGCGTAACGGCTGACAGCACCGGCAACTGGAATTACACGCCGTCCACTGATCTGGCTCAAGGGGCTCATTCGTTTACCATCACGGCGACAGATGCTGCGGGGAATATCAGTGGATTTTCGTCTGCAATAGCCATTGTTGTCGATACCATCGCACCCGCTGTTCCAACCGGGCTGGCGGTCAACGCCAATGGTACGGCGTTAACCGGCGTGGCCGAAGCGAACAGTACGGTCATTATCACCTCCGGTAGCGGAACGGTACTCGGCACCACAACAGCAAATGCTTCCGGTAACTTCACCTTTACCCTGAATCCACCGCAAATTAGTGGGCAAACGCTGCAGGTCAGCGCACAGGATGCCGCTGGCAATATCGGCACCGCCGGCAACGTGCTGGCCCCGTTTACCGGTGTTCCTCCCGCGCCGGTGATCTCCAGCGTATTCGATGATGTCGGCACTATCACGGGCCTGGTCACCGCCGGGAAAACCACCAATGATACCCGCCCAACACTGAGCGGAACTGCGCAGGCAAACGCCGTTATCAACCTGTATAACAACGGCACGTTGATGGGTAGCACAACCGCAGACGGGAATGGGATCTGGAGTTTTACGCCAGGCAGCGCCCTGAGTGAAGGCAACCATGCGTTTACCGCCAACGCCACAAATGCCAACGGCTCGAGCATTTTGTCTGGCTCGTTCAGCGTCATTGTGGATACCACGCCACCGCCCCCCCCGACGATTCTGATCAGCGCCGATGGCGGAACAGTGAGCGGTATTGCCGAAGCCGGCAGTACGGTTACGATATCCCTGCCCGGTGGCACCAGCGTGACAGCGGTCGCCAACAGCAGTGGGGTCTACAGTGCCACCTTGCCTGTACGCCAGATTGAAGGTCAGTCGTTATCTGCAACGGCAACCGACGCGGCGGGCAACACGTCATCGCCTGCCAGCGTCATCGCGCCGGTACTCCCTCTGCTGGCTGAAGATAATGTCACCCGTTTGCCGCTACAGACTGACGTGACAGTCAGCACTGAGCATCAAAGCGATTACGGTTTCCTGCTGGTGAACGCACTGGGTAGCGTCGCCAACGTGCTGGGGAATGATACGGCAAGCGTTAATTTCAGCATCCAGTCTGGCGGTAGTGGCTCCATCACCATTAACGCCGCGGCGACCGGCATTGTGCTGTCACTATTAAACTCAATGGAGATTGTTATCCAGCGCTATGACTCCTTGCTCAACACCTGGATAACCGTGGTCGATACTTCGAAACCCAATTTTGCCAGTTTGCTGACCATCGGAGCCTCTGGAGTGACGCTTAATTATGATGGGCTGACAGGCGGGGATTATCGCGTGGTCAGCTTCAACACTAACCTGCTGGCGACCGGCGCTTACACCAGCCTGGACGTTGCCGTGGTGAAAACCAACGGCGGAACCATCACCGGGGGGACCACAGAATCCGGTAACATCATCACCGATACCGATCCCACCAACGGGCAGGATAACGCCCCTTCCGGCACGCTGGTCACCGCCATTACCGATGGTAACGGCACCGTGGTAAACGTCACGGCAGGCGGCGTGAATGTACAGGGTAAATACGGCACCCTGCATATTAACCAGGACGGCAGTTATACCTATACCCTGACCAATACAGCAATATCAGTGTATGGCCGCTCCGAAAGCTTCACCTATACGTTGACGCATGGCACAGACCATTCCTCAGCCAAACTGGTTGTCACGCTGGGCCAGGCCCCAACCACCAGCACGGTAACGGCAGCAGATGATGTGGCGTCACTGACCTACGGAACCCAGGTGATCGCGGTCGACCACGGCACGTCAAAACAAACTGGCTTCACACTGGCAAATGTCGGGCTGGGTGATGTCCTCGACGTCAGTCTGGTCAACGGTCTGACTAACCCGATTAAGTTCAACGTGGATGACGGCGCAACCCGCACGCTGACTGTGCAGGCGAATGTCCTCGGTGTGACGCTTGGCGGTTTTGATCTGTATGTCTATCGCTTCAACGAGGCTATTCAGCAGTATGAACAATATCGGGTGCAGCCAAACTGGGTTACGGCGCTGCTGGGCGGCAGCTCTTCGGCGTATACCATCACGCTGCCAGGTGGTGACTATCTTTTCCTGCTTAACGCCTCTGGCGGCCTGACGTTACTGACCAGCTATACCCTGAATATTCAGGCGGATCATACCTACGCGGTGGACAGTCTCAGCGCGGTAACCAACGGTAATATTCTGGTCAATGACTCGGCTCCGATAAACAGCGTCATCACCGAAGTGAATGGTGTTGCGATTAACGGAACGGGCACCACCAGTATTAACGGACAATATGGCACGCTGACTATCGATGCGAAGGGGAACTATACCTATACCCTGAAAAGCGGGCTGGGTGCAGATAGCATCAGCACACCGGACAGTTTCGTCTATACGGTCAAAGCCCCCAATGGCGATACAGGTAGCGCCTCGCTGAACATTACGGCGACCCCGCAGGCGCTTGACGCAGTAAATGACGTCAGCGGCATGATGGCGGTGAGTACCGTTCAGGATTCTGCGGCATACGGAAGCGGCGCGCTGGGCACCGCGACAATTCCGACGCTGGGGAGCAAAGCAACCGGTTCAGGTTCGTTTGACATCGCAACAAATGACGTACTGAAAGGCGCCACGCTCAACTTCAGCATCGGCACCCTTATCACCGTCGGTACGCTGGGCGTGACCTGGACAATCACCGGTCCTGACGGATTCTCACTTTCAGGCTCTGTACCCGCCAGTGCTATCAGCCTGTTAGGCAGTTCAATTGCCGTCTCACTGGGTAATGCCGAGCTAGCCGCGGGTCATTACAGCATCAGCTTCACAGGAACGATGGGGGGACTGGCCGTTGGCAACGTCAGCATTACGCCGAACGTCACGGGCACGACATGGCACCTCAATACCTGGGACGTTAACGCCACGACGGTGAATGGCAATATTTTTGATGGCAGTGATGCCGCTGGCGCGCACGATCAGCTCTCAACCGTCCATACCCAGCTCACTATCACCGGCTTTAACGGCAGTACCGCCACACTCAATCCAACCAGCAGCATCAGTAGCACAACAATTCAGGGTCATTATGGCTCACTGACCATGAATCTGGATGGCTCATACATCTATACGCTGAAACAGGGTACAACCGTGGCGTCGATGGCCAGCAAAGAGACATTTACCTATACGCTTAACGACCAAAACGGGCATACGGACACCGCGACGCTGACCATCAATATGAATCCACAGATGGCAAGCACCGCGCAACATGACGTGATCATCGGCTCGGTCTACGGCGATACGCTGATTTATCACCTGCTTAATGCCAGCGATGCAACGGGCGGTAACGGAACGGCAGACACCTGGACCAACTTCTCGCTGGCGCAGGGCGACAAAATCGACATCGGCGACCTGCTGGTAGGCTGGAACGGACAAAATGCCACGCTCGGTAACTACCTCACGGTGACCACCAGCGGTAACAACACCGTCGTTTCCATTGACCGCGACGGTACAGGCAGTACGTACCACACCACTAACCTCGTAACACTGGAGAACGTACACACCACGCTCGATGAGCTGATCCAACAAAATCACATTGTGACCTGAAACGAACGCCATACCGCTATAACGAGATAACAACAGCCCCGGATGCCATGACGTCCGGGGCAATAACAGTCGTCACTGCCCTATTTTGCAAGGGATAAACCATGAGAAATGTCGCCCCTGTCGCTGTACTGCTGGCATTAACGTTCTGTTCCGTTCATGCGAATGCCGAAGATGAACCGCAAATTATTACGCCGGAAGGGCTGGCAACCAGTCAGATGCTTCCCTCTCTGGATGGCTCTGTGGCCGATCTGCCGCTAAGCGTTGCCGCTCCCGGAAGCCTGACGCTTAACGACGCGGTGAGCCGCGCAGTGAGCTGGCATCCTTCTATTCGTGAATCCATTGGCAAACTGCTCTCGCAAAATGAGCAGATAGACGTGGCGAAAGCGAAATATTATCCGCAAGTTACAGCCGGAATGAACAACGGCTACAGCAATACCTACACCGACCATGGCTTCAGCCCTGCACTGGTCATTTCGGTGTCACAAATGCTGTATGACTTTGGCAAAGTCGCCAGCCAGGTGCGCGCCGAAGCCGCCGGTTCGGCGCAACAACAGGCAAACGTGTTACTCAGCATCGATACTGTCGCCCACGCCACCGCCAATGCCATCGTCCAGGTTCAGACATGGCAACAGATGGTGGATGCCGCCGAAGAGCAACTGGTCGCGCTAAACGGTATTGGTCGACTGACCAGAGAACGTAATGATGAAGGGGCGACCTCGCTGTCTGACGTGGTACAAACCGATGCGCGTATTGAGTCTGCTCGTTCACAGCTGGCGCAATATCAGGCCAATCTCGACAGTAGCAAAGCGACATTGATGAGCTATCTCGGCTGGCGCACACTGAACGGCATCAGCAATGAGTTTCCGGTAAAACTGGACAGCAGTTGCGATGTCGTAAAACCGGAGGATAAGTTAGTTCCTGCAGTGCTGGCGGCCTGGGCGCAGGCGAACGTCGCACAGGCCAATCTGGATTACGCCAACGCACAGATGACGCCAACCATTTCCCTGGAGCCATCTGTTCAGCACTATCTCAACGACAAATACCCCAGCCATGAGGTGCTCGACAAAACGCAGTACTCAGCGTGGGTAAAAGTCGAAATGCCGCTGTATCAGGGCGGCGGTCTCACCGCCCGGCGCAACGCCGCCAGCCACGCGGTAGAGTCCGCACAGTACTCTATTCAGCGCACCCGACTTGAAGTACGGCAAAAATTACTGGAATCCCGCAGCCAGGCAATGAGCCTCGCGACTGCATTACAGATCCTGCGCCGCCAGCAGCGGCTGAGCGAACGCACTCGTGAACTGTATCAACAGCAGTATCTGGATCTCGGCTCACGCCCATTACTTGATGTTCTTAACGCCGAACAGGAAGTGTACCAGGCCCGTTTTGCCGAACTCCAGACCCAAAGCCAGCTGCGCCAGCTACAACTGAACTGCCTCTACAACACCGGATCGTTGCGCCAGGCGTTCGCCTTAAATAACCGCAGCATTCAATCGGTGGAGATCCAGCTATGAGCGACGTCGAGCCTGTTGTTGAAGATGCTATTGGCGAACCCGCCCTGAGCCAGTGGGCGCAGGCAGTTACCCACATTGCCAGCCACTATCGCCTTACTTGCTCGCCAGGCGCTATCCAGGCCAACGCCCCATGGTTCGAGGGGAAAAGCAAAACCCTTGCTTTGACGCAATTAGCGCGCCAGGCGGGACTTTCCTTTCATACGCTGGATACCGCAAAGCAGGTACTTAACCAATGGCGTTTACCGGTGGTGGCGGAACTGCACGACGGCCAAATCATGGTGATAGAACATTTCAACGGTGAAGATACACTGGATGTCTTTATTATTGCCGACGAGGGACAGCGCAACCGGCTGGCGGTGGCAGAGCTTCTGCCAGAAATCCATACTATCACCGCACTGCGCCCGTTATCGGCGTTAAAAGACAGTCGGGTTGATCGCTATATTTCGCGCTTTAAACCCGACTGGATACGCGAGCTGGTTTTACAAGATATCCGCCCTTACCTGCCCGTCATGGTTGCTGCATTTCTGATTAACGTCCTGTCACTCTCCGGGATAATTTTTTCAATGCAGGTTTACGACCGGGTGATCCCCGCCCAGTCATATCCGACTCTCTATGTTCTCTCGACCGGTGTCCTGGTCGCGGTATTGTTTGGCTTTTTGCTTCGCGAAGCACGTACCCACATTATGGATCTACTCGGTAAACGTGCAGACATGCGTATTTCCGATCGCGTGTTCAGCCACGCCCTGCGGTTGCGCAATAGCGCGGTTCCCCGCTCAACAGGGAGTTTTATTTCCCAACTCCGCGAGCTGGAGCAGATCCGGGAGATGATCACCTCCTCAACCATGTCGACCATCGTCGACCTGCCGTTTTTCCTGCTGTTTATTGTCGTACTGGCGTGCATTGCTCCGCCGCTGGCGTGGATAGCCCCCGTCGCTGCCATTCTGATGATTCTGCCGGGGCTGTTATTACAGAAAAAACTGGCGGTACTTGCTAACCAGGCCGCACATGAATCCACTCTGCGCAACGCGGTGCTGGTCGAAAGCGTTCAGGGGCTGGAAGATATCAAGCTAATGCAGGCGGAGAACCGCTTTTTACAGCAATGGAACAGCTATATCCGCATTACTGGCGAGTCCGGGCTACGCACACGCAAGCTTACCCAGGGGCTGATCGGTTGGGGGATGTCAGTACAAAGCCTGGTTTACGCCGCCATCATTATGTTCGGTGCGCCCATGGTTATTGAAGGCACGATGACCACCGGGGCCGTGGTCGCCGCCTCGATGCTCGGATCACGGATGATCGCCCCGATGGCTAACCTGTGTGGTGTGCTGGCTCGCTGGCAGCAGGTCAAAGCAGCCAAAATGGGGCTGGACAGCATTATGCAACTTCCCACCGAGACGCAGCACGATGAAGACCGGATACACCAGGAAATCTTCCGCGGCCACTATCTGTTTGAAAATGCGCACTTTCGCTACCACAGTGACGACCAGCGCGTACCGTTACGCATCTCGCGCCTGGAAGTGATGCCCGGAGAGCGGATTGCGATACTCGGGCGTAACGGCGCGGGTAAATCAACCCTGCTACAGGCCATGGCGGGCGGCGTGGAGATTATTCAGGGTGATGTCCGACTCGATAACCTGAGTCTGGCGCAAATCGATATGGCTGATTTACGCCGCAATATCGGCTTTCTCAGCCAGAACGCGCGGCTTTTTTTCGGTACGTTACGCGAGAATCTGACACTCGGCGCACCGCATGCCAGCGACACGCAGATATTCGAAGCGCTGGAGGTCAGTGGCGCATCTGCATTCGTCAAACAACTCGCCAAAGGGCTGGCACACCCCATTATGGAAGGCGGTAATGGGCTTTCCGGCGGGCAGCGTCAGTCGATTCTGCTCGCCAGAATGTTACTGCGATCGCCCAATATCGTACTGCTCGACGAACCCAGTGCCTCGCTGGATGAACACACCGAGCGGGAATTTATACAACGGTTAAACCAGTGGCTGGGCAACCGCACATTGATTGTCGCCACACATCGCGTTCCGGTTCTGGAGCTGGTCGAGCGCGTGGTGGTACTCAAAGAAGGTCAGCTGGTCATGGATGCCCCAAAAGCGCAGGCGCTAAATGCAAATCGGGCACCTGCACAGACTCACGGTCGGGAGTGGAAAAATGAAAACCAATCCGCATGACGCCGCCATGGACGACCTCGATATCCTCCGGGAACACCGTTTTTCCGGTGCCAGCCGCATTATTCTGCTCAGCACACTGCTTTTTGCCATCCTGGGGGGATGGGCGTATTTCGGCAAACTGGATGAGGTCTCTACCGGCAGTGGGAAAGTCATCCCCAGCTCGCGTGAACAAATATTGCAGTCGCTTGACGGCGGGATCCTCGCCGAACTCAGCGTGCACGAAGGTGATAAAGTTCAGGCCAACCAGATTGTCGCCCGCCTCGACCCAACGCGTTCTGAATCCAACGTGGGTGAAAGCGCCGCCCGATACCGTGCATCTTTAGCGTCAAGCGCCAGACTGAATGCCGAAGTCAACGATTTGCAGCTAACGTTCCCCAGCTCGCTGCAGGCCTGGCCGGAACTTATTGCCTCTGAAACCCGGTTATATAAAAGCCGCCGGGCGCAGCTTGCCGATTCGATGGTGGAACTACAGGATGCGCTGGTCTCCGTGAACAAAGAACTGGCGATCACCCAACGGCTGGAGAAAAGCGGTGCCGCCAGCCATGTGGAAGTCCTGCGCCTGCAACGACAAAAAAGCGATCTTGGACTCAAAATAACCGACCTGCGCTCGCAATATTACGTGCAGGCGCGTGAAGCGCTGTCGAAGGCCAACGCCGAGGTCGATATGCTGGCGGCTATCTTAAAAGGTCGCGAAGATTCCGTCACCCGCCTGACCGTTCGCGCCCCGATGCGCGGTATCGTAAAAAACATCCAGGTCACCACGATTGGCGGCGTTATCCCTCCTAACGGTGAAATGATGGAGATTGTCCCAGTAGACGATCATTTGCTGATTGAAACCCGCCTGTCACCGCGCGATATCGCGTTTATTCACCCCGGACAGCGGGCACTGGTAAAGATTACTGCCTATGACTACGCCATTTACGGAGGACTGGAGGGCGTGGTAGAAACCATCTCCCCAGATACCATTCAGGACAAAGTGAAGCCGGAGATCTTCTACTACCGTGTTTTCATACGTACCCATCAGGACTTTTTACAGAACAAGCTGGGACGCCATTTTTCTATCGTACCGGGCATGATTGCCACTGTGGATATAAAAACAGGTGAAAAAACCATCGTCGACTATTTAATCAAACCATTTAATCGTGCAAAAGAAGCACTGCGCGAGCGGTAAATCCTTGCGGTTAAGGGGTTGTGGGGGCTGGTCACGCGTGTCACAAGTCTGTTATACTTGCTGCAACACATTGGGGCTGATTCTGGATTCGACGGGATTCGCGAAACCCAAGGTGCATGCCGAGGGGCGGTTGGCCTCGTAAAAAGCCGCAAAAAAATAGTCGCAAACGACGAAAACTACGCTTTAGCAGCTTAATAACCTGCTCTGAGCCCTCTCTCCCTAGCTTCCGCTCTTAAGACGGGGATCAAAGAGAGGTCAAACCCAAAAGAGATCGCGTGGATGCCCTGCCTGGGGTTGAAGCGTTAAAACTAATCAGGCTAGTCTGGTAGTGGCGTGTCTGTCCGCAGGTGCCAGGCGAATGTAAAGACTGACTAAGCATGTAGTACCGAGGATGTAGGAATTTCGGACGCGGGTTCAACTCCCGCCAGCTCCACCAAACATTCATTCATGATGCATCATGAACCTTAAAAAAGCCTGTAACTTCAACGAGTTGCAGGCTTTTTTTGTTGCATGTGTGGTCATGATCTCTGTATGAATCTTGACCTTTTGGCACCATGTTTAGCACCACGGTATCGTGGGGCTAAAAAAGCGTGGTGCTAAAACATGCCTAAGCAACTGAAACCCTTAACAAATGTGGAGATCGCTGGCGCGAAGCCCCGTAGCACGGACTATGAGCTACGGGACGGTGAAGGCCTGTACTTGCTGGTTAAGACTTCAGGGAGGAAGGCCTGGCATTTCGAGTATTATCATCCCGTCACCAAAAAGCGCACCAAAACCAGCCTTGGCCCTTACCCGGTCGTTACACTGGCCATGGCTCGCGAAACTCGCACGAAGTACAGACGACTGCTCTGGCAGGGCATCGATCCCCGTCAACACTTAGCAGGAATAGCCGAAGAAAAACGCATCCAGAATGAATGCACGCTGGAAAAAGTTGCGGAACAGTGGCTCAAAGAGAAGAAACGGACCAGCGATCTTAGCGAAGATCACGCCAAAGATGTCTGGCGTTCGCTGGAGATGCACGTCTTCCCTTCTCTGGGTAACACGCCCGTCACTGAGATCCGCCCGAAGATGCTCAAGGAACACCTCACACCGCTGGAAGAACAGGGCATCCTCGAAACGCTGCGGCGAGTCATCTCACGGCTTAATGAAATCTTCCGCTTCGCCATCTCCGAAGAGCTCATCGAGTTCAATCCGGCTGACAACCTGGTCGCCCGCTTCAAGAAACCGAAAAAGCAGAACATGCCCGCCCTCCACCCCAGCGAGTTGGGCAGGTTAATGCTGGCGCTACAGAACGCATCTATCCGCAAGGAAACCCGCTGCCTTATCGAATGGGAACTACTGACCTGGGTTCGCCCCGGCGAAGCCGTCAGCGCCCGCTGGTGCGACATCGATATGAAAAAAGCGGAATGGCGTATCCCTGACACCTTTATGAAGATGAACCGTTCGCACACGGTGCCGCTCAGCAAACAGGCGCTGCGCGTTCTTCAGATCATGGAGCCCGTCAGCCGCCATCGCCCGTGGGTCTTTCCCAGCATCCGTAAACCACTGGAGCATATGCACCAGCAGACCGCGAACGCCGCGCTTATCCGTATGGGGTTCGGCGGTGAGCTGGTCGCCCACGGCATGCGCAGCATCGCCAGAACGGCGGGCGCAGGTCATTTTCCCCGCGAAGTCCTGGAGTCTGCGCTGGCACACCAGAAAGAAGACGAGATCGAAGCGGCCTACAACCGCAGCGACTATCTGGAACAAAGGAGACCGCTGATGCAGTGGTGGGGAAACTACGTTGATGCCGCCAGACGGCAGGCGCTGCTCGGTGCAGAAGAACCGCTGCGGATCGTGGAAGGAGAGTAATGTGACCAGTCCCATTCGTCAGAATCTGTTTGAACGGGAATGTGATATGCCGCTGCTGGAAGCGCGGCATCTCGCCCTTCTGCTTCTCGGCCTTGATGCTTCCCAACCAGCAAACGCCCTGCCGGAAGAACATCAGGAGAATTACCGAATCCTGCACGACGCCATCAGCCGCACCATCAAAGCCACTGGCATAGTCAGCGCCCCGGCGAACAAACGCATGTTCTATGCCGATGAGATGTTTGCCTTGGCCTGGCGACTTATTGATGATGAGCTGACGCCGCCAGAAATTAAGGCCCGCAGCCTGAAGGCGGTGATGAAACTGTCGCGTAACAGTCGTGGCCGTAAGTGGCTGAAGACGCTTGGTGACGATGCGTTGCCGGATCTCACGGCTTCAGCACAACCTTCTCTGCGGGGAATGCATAAACGCGACAAGGCTCGGGAGAATACTGCCCGACTCTGCTGGCTGCTTGTTCAGCTTCTGGTTGAGGAGACTGACGGGCGTTATGGGACGTCGGATAAACCGGCTTCTGACCAGATACTTCGAAAGCTGAAGACGCTGGCTAAGGAACAGGAATTGCCGTCGGATGGGCTTGGGCGGGGGACGTTTTATGAGGTGTTGAAAATGGGACGGGGAAAGGAAGTGTAGGTAATTGCAGCTTGTGTTGCGTTGCGTTGCGTTGCAAGAAGCAAATTAAGATCTGAAACTTCCAGCGTATAGTCAACTTCGAACCAGAAACGGATATTGGTTAATGTATGTCTTGTTCTTAAAGGACTTTGGTTGATTGTCAATTGATTGTTAATAACTAGGTTATATATATGCCTTAAGGAAATGGTTTTACTGTTTACTTAACAGTTAAGAAACCGGAATTTGTCATTATAGCTATTACTTGTGTGTTTTTACTTTAAATAAACCTTATACGACTGTAAAATTAATTTTTTAATGAGGGATGTAACGATGACCGCAACGACTGATCACGAGTGTTTTACTCAACCAAATACCGAAAGCATTCCACTCTGGAGATATATGGATTTCACTAAATTCATGTCATTAATTACTCATCAAAAATTATTTGCATGTCGTTCAGATCTATTTGATGATCCCTATGAAGGAACATATACTCGCGGAATTATAAATTATATACAAGAGTTAAAAGAAGATGATAATGAAAATGATACTAAAACTTTAAAATTGATCTATGACTTCAATAAGAAACTAAGAAAAGCTACTTACATAAGTTGTTGGCATGCAAATGAATTCGAATCTGCTGCTATGTGGGACCTATATAGTAAAAATGATGCTTCAGTCGCAATTGAAACCACATATGCAGATTTAAAACATATATTACCATCGGAAGCATATCTTGGCTTGGTAAAATACATTGATTATGATAAGGAAGCATTTCCTATAGGAAATGTGTTTCATGCTTTTACTCATAAAAGAAAATCATTTGAACATGAGCGAGAAGTTAGATTTTTGATCCAAAGACTTCCTTTCGACAAAGATAATAATAAAGTCGATTTTGATAAAATCATAACTCCAAATGTAATCCCCATTACCGTTGACATTAATAAATTCGTTAAAAGAATCCACTTATCTCCTCGTTCACCGGAGTGGATGCTGAATTTGTTACAGGATATAGTTAAGAGATATTCAATAGATGTAGAGGTTAGACGTTCTGACTTATACACGTCCCCTATTTATTGATTTATTTTATAAATACTTCTTTAAATTAATTAAATTTTATTGTGTTATGAGCGAGGATCCTAATATTTGTTGCGGTAGTAGAAAGAACGAACACTACCGCGCCGATGGACTTGCTCACCCCCTCATACTCAACAAGGATATCCCGGATTCTCTTGAATCACAGTTTTTCTTCAGTCCATAAATTTGGATAATGACTTTTGATTTTCTCAATCCGTATTGAACCCGCCACTTTCGAACAGGCCGAAATAATTTCATCGAGTAAAACTTTAAGCTTTCCGGTAATGACTCCAACTTACTGATAGTGTTTTATGTTCAGATAATGCCCGATGACCTTGTCATGCAGCTCCACCGA
>NZ_JASEYC010000023.1:0-37541 GCF_035064245.1 Citrobacter sp. R-1.5.2
CAGGACGCCCGCCATAAACTGCCAGGCATCAAATAAGTGAAGAAGCCCATCCTGCCGGATGGGCTTTTTTGCGTCTGCGCGGGGTGGAAACCGCCGGATGCGGCGTATCGCCTTATCCGGCCTACAACGGCACCACAAGGTAGGCCTGATAAGCACAGCGCATCAGGCACTCCCGGCGATACCTTGCCGGAAGTAGCGTCCCGTCTTATCCGGCTTACAGCAGCCTGCACCATTATCTATGCATCCGTTCCTGCAGGCCTGATAAGCGCAGCGCATCAGGCACATCGCGGCACCATCGGGCACAAAGCAACCCCCCACGCTTCCATAAAACAAGCCATCCTGCGGCATATGCGGTAAACTAAGCGCGATTTTGCATCAGGAAAGCGTCTATGAATCACTCCCTTAAAGCCTGGAACACCTTCGGCATTGACCAGTCTGCCATCGAGATTGTTTGTGCTGAAAATGAGCAACAACTATTGAACGCCTGGCAAGCTGCCAATGTATTAAACCATCCGGTACTGATTCTGGGTGAGGGGAGTAACGTCCTGTTCCTCGATAATTTCCATGGCACGGTGATCGTCAACCGTATCAAAGGTATAGAGGTTACAGAGAAGCCTGACGCGTGGTATCTACACGTTGGGGCTGGTGAGAACTGGCATCATCTGGTACAGCATACATTGCAACTTGGCATGCCTGGGCTGGAAAACCTGGCGCTTATTCCCGGCTGTGTTGGCTCATCGCCAATCCAGAACATTGGTGCTTATGGTGTGGAACTTCAGCGTGTTTGCGAATATGTGGACTGCATTGAACTGGCGACCGGTAAGCATCTGCGTGTAAGTGCTGCGGAATGTCGTTTCGGGTATCGTGACAGTATCTTTAAGCATGAGTATCAGGATCGCGTCGCGATTGTAGCCGTCGGTCTGCGTTTGTCTAAACAGTGGCAGCCCGTACTGACATACGGCGATTTGACGCGTCTGGATCCTGCAACGGTCACACCTCATCAGGTGTTTGATTCCGTCTGCCACATGCGAACAACAAAGCTGCCCGATCCAAAAGTGAACGGTAATGCGGGAAGCTTCTTTAAAAACCCGGTTGTCACCGCAGATATTGCGCAGGAACTCCTGTCACAATTCCCGACCGCACCTCACTATCCCCAGGCCGATGGCTCAGTGAAGCTGGCCGCTGGCTGGCTTATCGATCAGTGTCAGCTCAAAGGCATGCGTATTGGTGGCGCAGCAGTACATCAACAACAGGCACTGGTACTGATCAATGCGGGTAATGCGACGAGCCAGGATGTCGTGCAACTTGCACATCATGTACGACATAAAGTGGGGGAGAAGTTTAATGTCTGGCTTGAGCCAGAGGTTAGATTTATGGGCCCGCAGGGTGAAGTGAATGCTGTGGAGATCATCGCATGAAGGATAATACCGTCCCCCTGACGCTCATCTCATTATTGGCTGATGGCGAATTCCATTCAGGTGAGCAACTCGGTGAAAAACTGGGAATGAGTCGTGCAGCGATTAACAAACACATCCAGACGTTACGCGACTGGGGCGTTGATGTATTTACTGTTCCAGGTAAAGGCTACAGCTTACCAGAGCCCATCCAACTGCTAGACTCATCCGTTATTCATTCTCAACTGGGTGGCGGAAACATCACCGTTCTACCCGTAATTGATTCAACCAACCAGTATCTGCTGGATCGAATTGGGCAACTGACATCCGGAGATGCCTGCGTAGCGGAGTATCAGCAGGCTGGTCGTGGCCGACGTGGGCGTAAATGGTTCTCGCCATTTGGTGCTAACCTGTATCTCTCTATGTTCTGGCGCCTGGAGCAGGGCCCGGCAGCGGCGATTGGCCTGAGTCTGGTCATTGGTATCGTCATGGCTGAGGTTTTACGCGATCTGGGGGCGGATAAAGTCCGTGTGAAATGGCCTAATGATCTCTACCTGCTCGATCGAAAACTGGCCGGCATTCTGGTTGAGCTCACCGGAAAGACGGGTGATGCCGCGCAGATCGTTATTGGTGCCGGAATTAACATGTCTATGCGCCGGGTAGAAGAGAATGTGGTTAATCAGGGGTGGATTAACTTACAGGAAGCAGGCATAAACATTGACCGTAATACGCTTGCGGCCCGGCTGATCCGCGAGCTTCGTGCTGCGCTGATACTGTTTGAGCAAGAGGGGTTGGTGCCTTATTTATCACGCTGGAAGGTACTTGATAACTTTATCAACCGCCCAGTTAAACTCATTATTGGCGATAAAGAAATATTTGGTATCTCGCGAGGAATAGATGCACAAGGTGCACTATTGCTTGAACAGAATGGCAAGATAACACCATGGATGGGCGGAGAAATATCGCTCAGAAGTGCCGAATAATAAGAAGGGGAGCATCGGCTCCCCTTTTTTTATTTATTTTCTTAACCTGACTTGCTCAACGGCATGATTGGCGCTCTTGGTCATGATTAAACTGGCTCGCTCACGCGTAGGTAGTATATTTTGTTTTAAATTCAACCAGTTAATCTCTTTCCAGAGCGACATTGCTGTATTGACAGCCTCATCCTCGGACAATTTCGCGTAGTTATGGAAATAAGAGTCAGGATTGGTAAATGCCCCTTCACGGAATTTCAGGAATCGATTGATGTACCACGTCTGGAGTAATTCCTCTGGCGCGTCAACGTAAATAGAAAAATCGACGAAGTCAGAAACAAATACATGATGCGGGTCGTGGGGGTAGTCCATTCCGCTTTGTAATACATTTAACCCTTCGAGAATCAATATATCCGGCTGGGCAACTGTTTTGTCGCCATCAGGGATCACATCATAGATCAGATGTGAATAGACCGGTGCGGTGACGTTAGGGACGCCTGACTTCAGGTCGGAAACAAATTTTACCAGACGGTGCATATCATAAGACTGGGGGAAGCCTTTCTTCTTCATGAGCCCGCGTTCTTTCAACACCTGGTTTGGGTGAAGGAAACCATCGGTCGTAATCAGCTCAACTTTGCGGTGCTCTGGCCAGCGGCTCAGCAGTGCCTGCAAAACGCGCGCGGTTGTGCTTTTACCAACTGCAACACTGCCTGCAATACTAATGATATAAGGAATACGCTGGCCGTTTGTGCCTAAAAATTGCTCCAGAACAGCCTGGCGTCGCAGGTTTGAACTGATGTAAAAATTTAGCAAACGCGATAGAGGCAAATAAATCTCAGCAACTTCTTCCAGCGATAAGTCTTCGTTAATGCCTTTCAGACGAGCAATCTCTTCCTCGGTCAGGGTCATCGGCACTGAATCACGAAGCGCAGCCCACTGGTTGCGATCAAACTGTAGGTAAGGCGACGTTAACGCTTGCTCTTTTATACTCATACGCATGGTCTGGCTGTCATTGCTATATCAGGTCAGTGATAAAAAACGAAATCATCCCCGGCACGCAATGGCACGCACATTTCAGTTAATTTGGACAATGGGCAGGAGGGTAACACCAGATGAGGGGGAATAATAAGAAAAAATCGTCCCCTGAAAAGCATTGTGACGAGTATTCCAGATGTATAAAGATGTGCTTTCTCTCTGTCCGAACGTGAATAACGGAGCAAAACCCTCTCCGGTTATAAGGCCCAGCGTTGGAAATTTGTGCAATTCAGACAAGAAATAGATTATTTATCGGACGTATAGTGCAAAATGTGAGCGGAAGAACATTTTATGCAATTTTTTAGTTGCATGAGCACGCAGGTATCCATAAAATGCGCGCTACTTGATGCCGACTTAGCTCAGTAGGTAGAGCAACTGACTTGTAATCAGTAGGTCACCAGTTCGATTCCGGTAGTCGGCACCATCAAGTCCGGTGGGGTTCCCGAGCGGCCAAAGGGAGCAGACTGTAAATCTGCCGTCACAGACTTCGAAGGTTCGAATCCTTCCCCCACCACCACTTTCTGGCAGCGTTATCGCCGCCTGAGTTGGTTAAAAAATTTAATCAGCTCAAACAAAAAGAGAGAAATCTCTTTTTTGTTACAGAAAGAACTGGGTAGCCGAGTTTCAGGATGCGGGCATCGTATAATGGCTATTACCTCAGCCTTCCAAGCTGATGATGCGGGTTCGATTCCCGCTGCCCGCTCCAGACGTGCTGATATGGCTCAGTTGGTAGAGCGCACCCTTGGTAAGGGTGAGGTCCCCAGTTCGACTCTGGGTATCAGCACCACTTCACTTCTCCTTCCCGTTTCTCTCTGTTTACTTTTAAAAGCATTCAACAGCTCAGGTATATTGCCTGGTTGATGTGGTGATATCACCGATTTATCCGTGTCTTAGAGGGACAATCGATGTCTAAAGAAAAATTTGAACGTACTAAACCGCACGTTAACGTCGGTACTATCGGCCACGTTGACCATGGTAAAACAACGCTGACCGCTGCAATCACTACCGTTCTGGCTAAAACCTACGGCGGTGCTGCTCGCGCATTCGATCAGATCGATAACGCGCCGGAAGAAAAAGCACGTGGTATCACCATCAACACTTCTCACGTTGAATATGACACCCCGACTCGCCACTACGCGCACGTAGACTGCCCGGGCCACGCCGACTATGTTAAAAACATGATCACCGGTGCTGCGCAGATGGACGGCGCGATCCTGGTTGTTGCTGCGACTGACGGCCCGATGCCGCAGACTCGTGAGCACATCCTGCTGGGTCGTCAGGTAGGCGTTCCGTACATCATCGTGTTCCTGAACAAATGCGACATGGTTGATGACGAAGAGCTGCTGGAACTGGTAGAAATGGAAGTTCGTGAACTTCTGTCTCAGTACGATTTCCCGGGCGACGACACGCCGATCGTTCGTGGTTCTGCTCTGAAAGCGCTGGAAGGCGAAGCAGAGTGGGAAGCGAAAATCATCGAACTGGCTGGCTTCCTGGATTCTTACATCCCGGAACCAGAGCGTGCGATTGACAAGCCGTTCCTGCTGCCTATCGAAGACGTATTCTCCATCTCCGGTCGTGGTACCGTTGTTACCGGTCGTGTAGAACGCGGTATCATCAAAGTTGGTGAAGAAGTTGAAATCGTTGGTATCAAAGAGACTGCCAAGTCTACCTGTACTGGCGTTGAAATGTTCCGCAAACTGCTGGACGAAGGCCGTGCTGGTGAGAACGTTGGTGTTCTGCTGCGTGGTATCAAACGTGAAGAAATCGAACGTGGTCAGGTACTGGCTAAGCCGGGCTCTATCAAGCCGCACACCAAGTTCGAATCTGAAGTGTACATTCTGTCCAAAGACGAAGGCGGCCGTCATACTCCGTTCTTCAAAGGCTACCGTCCGCAGTTCTACTTCCGTACTACTGACGTGACGGGTACCATCGAACTGCCGGAAGGCGTAGAGATGGTAATGCCGGGCGACAACATCAAAATGGTTGTTACCCTGATCCACCCGATCGCGATGGACGACGGTCTGCGTTTCGCAATCCGTGAAGGCGGCCGTACCGTTGGCGCGGGCGTTGTTGCCAAAGTAATGAGCTAATTGCCGATAACATTTGACGCAATGCGCAATAAAAGGGCATCATTTGATGCCCTTTTTGCACGCTTTCACACCAGAACCTGGCTCATCAGTGATTTTTTTTGTCATAATCATTGCTGAGACAGGCTCTGAAGAGGGCGTTTAGTCCGAAACGCACCAGAGCATTTCGGTTTGGATCGCCTCGCTTACGCGGGGTGAAAATGTTTGTAGATACTTCTGACAGGTTGGTTTATGAGTGCGAATACCGAAGCTCAAGGAAGCGGGCGCGGCCTGGAAGCGATGAAGTGGGTTGTTGTCGCTGTATTGCTGCTTGTAGCTATCGTTGGCAACTACCTCTATCGTGACATGATGCTGCCGCTGCGTGCGCTGGCCGTAGTGATTCTGATTGCCGCAGCGGGTGGTGTCGCGCTGTTGACTACAAAAGGTAAAGCGACCGTTGCTTTTGCCCGTGAAGCGAGAACCGAAGTCCGTAAGGTCATTTGGCCAACTCGCCAGGAAACGCTGCACACCACGCTGATCGTTGCTGCGGTCACTGCGGTAATGTCACTGATCCTGTGGGGACTGGATGGTATTCTGGTTCGCCTGGTATCCTTTATCACTGGCCTGAGGTTCTAAGATGTCTGAAGCCCCTAAAAAGCGCTGGTACGTCGTTCAGGCGTTTTCCGGTTTTGAAGGCCGCGTAGCGACCTCGCTGCGTGAGTATATCAAGTTACAAAATATGGAAGAGTTGTTTGGTGAAGTCATGGTACCGACCGAAGAAGTGGTCGAAATCCGTGGCGGCCAGCGTCGCAAAAGCGAGCGTAAATTCTTCCCGGGCTATGTACTGGTCCAGATGGTAATGAATGATGCAAGCTGGCACCTGGTGCGTAGCGTGCCGCGTGTGATGGGCTTTATCGGCGGTACATCTGACCGTCCGGCACCTATCAGCGACAAAGAAGTTGATGCGATCATGAACCGCTTGCAGCAGGTTGGTGATAAGCCACGTCCGAAAACGATGTTTGAGGCAGGTGAAATGGTTCGTGTTAGCGACGGTCCGTTCGCTGACTTTAACGGTGTGGTTGAAGAAGTGGATTACGAGAAGTCTCGTCTGAAAGTTTCCGTGTCTATCTTCGGTCGTGCGACTCCAGTTGAACTGGACTTCGCTCAGGTTGAAAAAGCCTAACACGTCGATCAAAAAAGCGACGATTTAATCGTTGCACAAGGCGCGAGATTGAAATACAATTTCGCGCCTTTTGTTTTTATGGATTCTGTCCGTAAAACGAATTTAATCACGGGGAGCCTCCTTGAGGCGCTATAACCCAACTAGAGGAATTTAGAATGGCTAAGAAAGTCCAAGCCTATGTCAAGCTGCAGGTTGCAGCTGGTATGGCTAACCCGAGCCCGCCGGTAGGTCCAGCACTGGGTCAACAAGGCGTGAACATCATGGAATTCTGCAAAGCGTTCAACGCAAAAACTGATTCCATGGAAAAAGGTCTGCCGATTCCGGTTGTTATCACCGTTTACGCTGACCGTTCTTTCACTTTCGTTACCAAAACGCCTCCGGCAGCAGTACTGCTGAAGAAAGCGGCTGGTATCAAGTCTGGTTCCGGTAAGCCGAACAAAGACAAAGTGGGTAAAATTTCCCGCGCTCAGCTGCAGGAAATCGCGCAGACCAAAGCTGCCGACATGACTGGTTCCGACATTGAAGCGATGACTCGCTCCATCGAAGGTACTGCACGTTCCATGGGCCTGGTAGTGGAGGACTAAGAAATGGCTAAACTGACCAAGCGCATGTCCGTGATCCGTGACAAAGTTGATGCTACTAAACAGTACGATATCAACGAAGCTATCGCTCTGCTGAAAGAGCTGGCCACTGCTAAATTCGTAGAAAGCGTAGACGTTGCCGTTAACCTCGGCATCGACGCACGTAAATCTGACCAGAACGTACGTGGTGCAACTGTACTGCCGCACGGTACTGGCCGTTCCGTTCGCGTAGCCGTATTTACCCAGGGCGCAAACGCTGAAGCTGCTAAAGCTGCAGGCGCTGAGCTGGTAGGTATGGAAGATCTGGCTGACCAGATCAAAAAAGGCGAAATGAACTTTGACGTTGTTATTGCTTCCCCGGATGCAATGCGCGTTGTTGGCCAGCTGGGCCAGGTTCTGGGTCCGCGTGGCCTGATGCCAAACCCGAAAGTTGGTACTGTAACGCCGAACGTTGCTGAAGCCGTTAAGAACGCTAAAGCAGGTCAGGTTCGTTACCGTAACGACAAAAACGGCATCATTCACACTACCATCGGTAAAGTGGATTTTGACGCTGACAAACTGAAAGAAAACCTGGAAGCTCTGCTGGTTGCGCTGAAAAAAGCTAAACCGACTCAGGCTAAAGGCGTGTACATCAAGAAAGTTAGCATCTCCACCACCATGGGTGCTGGTGTTGCCGTTGATCAGGCTGGTCTGAGCGCGTCTGCGAACGTCTAAGATTAGCTTTACGTGGGCGGTGATTTTGTCTACAATCTTACCCCCACGTTTCTGTTGAAATAAACAGAACTCTATGTGAGTCATCTGAATTGTAGCAAGGCAGCAATTGAGTGAATCGCCGGGAGTGTAGTTAACTACATGACCGGTGTGAGCGAGAGCAGCTAACGCGACTACAGTTCAAAGGACGAAGTCATAGACAAGATTTGTTCGTTGGAGCCTGGCCTATCCAGGCCTCCGTCGAAGACCGCAGGTGTTTCGTCAGAAACTTAATGCCCTGCGTAGACGGTGACAGAACGCTAAGATTATTTCTGATACTCTGGCTTGTTTCTGCTCACCGTATTTAGACGCTCTCTCCGTTGGGGGGAGTGAAGTGAGTTCCGGAACATGAGTTCCGGCAAACATCCAGGAGCAAAGCTAATGGCTTTAAATCTTCAAGACAAACAAGCGATTGTTGCTGAAGTCAGCGAAGTAGCCAAAGGCGCGCTGTCTGCAGTAGTTGCGGATTCCCGTGGCGTAACTGTAGATAAAATGACTGAACTGCGTAAAGCAGGTCGTGAAGCTGGCGTATACATGCGTGTTGTTCGTAACACCCTGCTGCGCCGCGTCGTTGAAGGTACTCAGTTCGAGTGCCTGAAAGACACGTTTGTTGGTCCGACCCTGATTGCATACTCTATGGAACACCCGGGCGCTGCTGCTCGTCTGTTCAAAGAGTTCGCGAAAGCGAATGCAAAATTTGAGGTCAAAGCCGCAGCCTTTGAAGGTGAGTTGATTACGGCGTCGAATATCGATCGTCTGGCAACTCTGCCAACCTACGAAGAAGCAATTGCACGCCTGATGGCAACCATGAAAGAAGCTTCGGCTGGCAAACTGGTTCGTACTCTGGCTGCTGTACGCGATGCGAAAGAAGCTGCTTAATCGCAGTTATCTTACTCAAGCATCTGCTTACGTATAAACTTATTCTGATTTTCAGGAACAATTTAAATGTCTATCACTAAAGATCAAATCATTGAAGCAGTATCCGCTATGTCCGTAATGGACGTTGTAGAACTGATTTCTGCAATGGAAGAAAAATTCGGTGTTTCCGCTGCTGCTGCTGTAGCTGTAGCTGCTGGCCCGGCTGAAGCTGCTGAAGAAAAAACTGAATTCGACGTAATTCTGAAAGCTGCTGGCGCTAACAAAGTTGCTGTTATCAAAGCAGTACGTGGCGCAACTGGCCTGGGTCTGAAAGAAGCTAAAGACCTGGTAGAATCTGCTCCGGCTGCCCTGAAAGAAGGCATCAGCAAAGACGACGCAGAAGCACTGAAAAAATCTCTGGAAGAAGCTGGCGCTGAAGTTGAAGTTAAATAAGCCAACTTTTCTGGTTGCAGCCTAAGAAATTAGGCTGATGGCTGGTGACTTTTTAGTCACCAGCCTTTTTGCGCTGTAAGGCGCCAGTAGCATTTCACACTGTTTGACTACTGCTGTGCCTTTCAATGCTTGTTTCTATCGACGCCTTAATATACTGCGACAGAGCGCCAGTTCTGTGTAAATCGCAATGAAATGGTTTAAGCGTGATAGCAACAGGCATTGCGGAAAGTATTCGATTTTCCGGTCAACAAAATAGTGTTGCACAAACTGTCCCTTCGTCGGACAGATGGGTCGACTTGTCAGCGAGCTGAGGAACCCTAATGGTTTACTCCTATACCGAGAAAAAACGTATTCGTAAGGATTTTGGTAAACGTCCACAAGTGTTGGACATACCTTATCTCCTTTCTATCCAGCTTGACTCGTTTCAGAAGTTCATCGAGCAAGATCCTGAAGGGCAGTATGGTCTGGAAGCAGCTTTCCGTTCCGTTTTCCCGATTCAGAGCTACAGCGGTAATTCCGAGCTGCAATACGTCAGCTACCGCCTTGGCGAACCGGTGTTTGACGTTCAGGAATGTCAGATCCGTGGCGTGACCTATTCCGCACCGCTGCGCGTAAAACTGCGTCTGGTGATCTACGAGCGCGAAGCGCCGGAAGGCACCGTAAAAGACATTAAAGAACAAGAAGTCTACATGGGCGAAATTCCGCTCATGACTGACAACGGTACCTTTGTTATCAACGGTACTGAGCGTGTTATCGTTTCTCAGCTGCACCGTAGTCCTGGCGTCTTCTTTGACTCCGACAAAGGTAAAACCCACTCTTCGGGTAAAGTGCTGTATAACGCGCGCATCATTCCTTACCGTGGTTCCTGGCTGGACTTCGAATTCGATCCGAAGGACAACCTGTTCGTACGTATTGACCGTCGCCGCAAACTGCCAGCGACCATTATTCTGCGTGCACTGAACTACACCACTGAGCAGATTCTGGATCTGTTCTTTGAGAAAGTTGTCTTTGAAATTCGCGACAACAAGCTGCAGATGGAGCTGGTGCCGGAACGCCTGCGTGGTGAAACCGCATCCTTTGACATTGAAGCTAACGGCAAAGTCTACGTCGAAAAAGGTCGTCGCATCACTGCGCGCCACATTCGCCAACTGGAAAAAGACGATATCAAGCATATCGAAGTTCCGGTTGAGTACATTGCGGGTAAAGTTGCGGCTAAAGACTACGTTGACGAATCCACTGGCGAGCTGATCTGCGCAGCTAACATGGAGCTGAGCCTGGATCTGCTGGCTAAGCTGAGCCAGTCTGGTCACAAGCGTATCGAAACGCTGTTCACTAACGATCTGGACCACGGTCCGTACATTTCTGAAACTGTACGTGTCGACCCAACCAACGATCGTCTGAGCGCACTGGTAGAAATCTACCGTATGATGCGTCCTGGTGAGCCGCCGACACGCGAAGCTGCTGAAAGCCTGTTCGAGAACCTGTTCTTCTCCGAAGACCGCTATGACCTGTCTGCGGTTGGTCGTATGAAGTTCAACCGTTCTCTGCTGCGCGACGAAATCGAAGGTTCCGGTATCCTGAGCAAAGACGACATCATTGAAGTGATGAAGAAGCTCATCGATATCCGTAACGGTAAAGGCGAAGTCGATGATATCGACCACCTTGGCAACCGTCGCATCCGTTCCGTAGGCGAAATGGCGGAAAACCAATTCCGCGTTGGCCTGGTACGTGTTGAGCGTGCGGTGAAAGAGCGTCTGTCTCTGGGCGATCTGGATACCCTGATGCCTCAGGATATGATCAACGCCAAGCCGATTTCTGCAGCAGTGAAAGAGTTCTTCGGTTCCAGCCAGCTGTCTCAGTTTATGGACCAGAACAACCCACTGTCTGAGATTACGCACAAACGTCGTATCTCCGCACTCGGCCCAGGCGGTCTGACCCGTGAACGCGCAGGCTTCGAAGTTCGAGACGTACACCCGACTCACTACGGTCGCGTATGTCCAATCGAAACGCCTGAAGGTCCGAACATCGGTCTGATCAACTCCCTGTCCGTGTATGCACAGACTAACGAATACGGCTTCCTTGAGACTCCGTATCGTAAAGTAACCGACGGTGTTGTAACTGACGAAATTCATTACCTGTCTGCTATTGAAGAAGGCAACTACGTTATCGCTCAGGCGAACTCCAACCTGGATGACGAAGGCCACTTTGTAGAAGATCTGGTTACCTGCCGTAGCAAAGGCGAATCCAGCTTGTTCAGCCGCGACCAGGTTGACTACATGGACGTATCCACCCAGCAGGTGGTTTCCGTCGGTGCGTCCCTGATCCCGTTCCTGGAACACGATGACGCCAACCGTGCATTGATGGGTGCGAACATGCAACGTCAGGCGGTTCCGACTCTGCGTGCTGATAAGCCGCTGGTTGGTACCGGTATGGAACGTGCTGTTGCCGTTGACTCCGGTGTTACTGCAGTTGCTAAGCGTGGCGGTACTGTTCAGTACGTGGATGCTTCCCGTATCGTTATCAAAGTTAACGAAGACGAGATGTACCCGGGCGAAGCAGGTATCGACATTTATAACCTGACCAAATATACCCGTTCTAACCAGAACACCTGTATCAACCAGATGCCATGTGTGTCTCTGGGCGAACCGGTTGAACGTGGTGATGTGCTGGCTGACGGTCCGTCCACCGACCTCGGTGAACTGGCACTGGGTCAGAATATGCGCGTGGCATTCATGCCATGGAACGGTTACAACTTCGAAGACTCCATCCTCGTATCCGAGCGTGTTGTCCAGGAAGACCGTTTCACCACCATCCACATTCAGGAACTGGCCTGTGTGTCCCGTGACACCAAGCTGGGGCCGGAAGAGATCACCGCTGACATCCCGAACGTGGGTGAAGCTGCACTCTCCAAACTGGATGAATCCGGTATCGTTTACATTGGTGCGGAAGTCACCGGTGGCGACATTCTGGTTGGTAAGGTAACGCCGAAAGGTGAAACCCAACTGACGCCAGAAGAGAAGCTGCTGCGTGCAATCTTCGGTGAGAAAGCGTCTGACGTTAAAGACTCTTCTCTGCGCGTGCCAAACGGTGTTTCCGGTACGATTATCGACGTTCAGGTCTTTACTCGCGATGGCGTAGAAAAAGACAAACGTGCGCTGGAAATCGAAGAAATGCAGCTGAAGCAGGCTAAGAAAGACCTGTCTGAAGAACTGCAGATCCTCGAAGCTGGCCTGTTCAGCCGTATCTACGCTGTGCTGGTTGCCGGTGGTGTTGAAGCTGAGAAGCTCGACAAACTGCCACGCGATCGCTGGCTGGAACTCGGCCTGACCGACGAAGAGAAACAAAATCAGCTGGAACAGCTGGCTGAGCAGTACGACGAACTGAAACACGAGTTCGAGAAAAAACTCGAAGCGAAACGCCGTAAAATCACACAGGGCGACGATCTGGCACCGGGCGTGCTGAAGATTGTTAAGGTTTATCTGGCGGTTAAACGTCGGATCCAGCCTGGTGATAAAATGGCAGGTCGTCACGGTAACAAGGGTGTAATTTCTAAGATCAACCCGATCGAAGATATGCCACATGATGCTAACGGTACGCCGGTAGACATCGTACTGAACCCGCTGGGCGTACCATCGCGTATGAACATCGGTCAGATCCTTGAAACCCACCTGGGTATGGCTGCGAAAGGTATCGGCGATAAGATCAACGCCATGCTGAAACAGCAGCAGGAAGTCGCGAAACTGCGCGAATTCATCCAGCGTGCTTACGATCTGGGTTCAGATGTTCGTCAGAAAGTTGACCTGAATACCTTCAGCGATGAAGAAGTTCTGCGTCTGGCTGAAAACCTGAAAAAAGGTATGCCTATCGCAACGCCGGTGTTCGACGGTGCGAAAGAGTCTGAAATCAAGGAACTGTTACAGCTGGGTGGCCTGCCGACTTCCGGTCAGATCACACTGTTCGACGGTCGTACCGGTGAGCAGTTCGAGCGCCAGGTTACCGTTGGCTACATGTACATGCTGAAACTGAACCACCTGGTTGATGACAAGATGCATGCGCGTTCTACCGGTTCTTACAGCCTGGTTACTCAGCAGCCGCTGGGTGGTAAGGCGCAGTTCGGTGGTCAGCGCTTCGGGGAGATGGAAGTGTGGGCGCTTGAAGCATATGGCGCAGCATACACCCTGCAGGAAATGCTCACCGTTAAGTCTGATGACGTGAACGGTCGTACTAAGATGTATAAGAACATCGTGGACGGCAACCATCAGATGGAACCAGGCATGCCAGAATCCTTCAACGTACTGTTGAAAGAGATTCGTTCGCTGGGTATCAACATCGAGCTGGAAGACGAGTAACTCTCGATCAAACAGGTCACTGGTGCTGGCTTAACCGCCAGCGCCAGATTGTGCTAACTCCGACGGGAGCAAATCCGTGAAAGATTTATTAAAGTTTCTGAAAGCGCAGACTAAAACCGAAGAGTTTGATGCGATCAAAATTGCGCTGGCCTCGCCAGACATGATCCGTTCATGGTCTTTCGGTGAAGTTAAGAAGCCGGAAACCATTAACTACCGTACGTTCAAACCTGAGCGTGACGGCCTTTTCTGCGCCCGTATCTTTGGGCCGGTAAAAGACTATGAGTGCCTGTGCGGTAAGTACAAGCGCCTGAAACACCGTGGTGTGATCTGTGAGAAGTGCGGCGTTGAAGTGACCCAGACTAAAGTACGCCGTGAGCGTATGGGCCACATCGAGCTGGCGTCTCCGACTGCTCACATCTGGTTCCTGAAATCTCTGCCGTCCCGTATCGGTCTGCTGCTCGATATGCCACTGCGCGATATCGAACGCGTACTGTACTTCGAATCTTATGTTGTTATCGAAGGCGGTATGACTAACCTGGAACGTCAACAGATCCTGACTGAAGAGCAGTATCTGGACGCGCTGGAAGAGTTCGGTGACGAATTCGACGCGAAGATGGGTGCGGAAGCCATCCAGGCCCTGCTGAAGAGCATGGATCTGGAGCAAGAGTGTGAAACTCTGCGCGAAGAGCTGAACGAAACCAACTCCGAAACCAAGCGTAAGAAGCTGACCAAGCGTATCAAACTGCTGGAAGCCTTCGTACAGTCTGGCAACAAGCCAGAGTGGATGATCCTGACCGTTCTGCCGGTTCTGCCGCCAGATCTGCGTCCGCTGGTTCCGCTGGATGGTGGTCGTTTCGCAACCTCAGATCTGAACGATCTGTATCGTCGCGTGATCAACCGTAACAACCGTCTGAAACGTCTGCTGGATCTGGCTGCGCCGGACATCATCGTACGCAACGAAAAACGTATGCTGCAGGAAGCGGTCGACGCCCTGCTGGATAACGGTCGTCGCGGTCGTGCGATCACCGGTTCTAACAAACGCCCTCTGAAATCTTTGGCCGATATGATCAAAGGTAAGCAGGGTCGTTTCCGTCAGAACCTGCTCGGTAAGCGTGTTGACTACTCCGGTCGTTCTGTAATCACCGTAGGTCCATACCTGCGTCTGCATCAGTGCGGTCTGCCGAAGAAAATGGCACTGGAACTGTTCAAACCGTTCATCTACGGCAAACTGGAACTGCGTGGCCTCGCCACCACCATCAAAGCCGCTAAGAAAATGGTTGAGCGTGAAGAAGCTGTCGTTTGGGATATCCTGGACGAAGTTATCCGCGAACACCCGGTACTGCTGAACCGTGCACCAACACTGCACCGTCTGGGTATCCAGGCATTTGAACCGGTACTGATCGAAGGTAAAGCTATCCAGCTGCACCCGCTGGTTTGTGCGGCATATAACGCCGACTTCGATGGTGACCAGATGGCTGTTCACGTACCGCTGACGCTGGAAGCCCAGCTCGAAGCGCGTGCGCTGATGATGTCTACCAACAACATCCTGTCCCCGGCGAACGGCGAACCTATCATCGTTCCGTCTCAGGACGTTGTATTGGGTCTGTACTACATGACCCGTGACTGTGTTAACGCCAAAGGCGAAGGCATGGTGCTGACTGGCCCGAAAGAAGCTGAGCGTATTTATCGCGCAGGTCTGGCCTCTCTGCATGCGCGCGTTAAAGTGCGTATCACCGAATACGAAAAAGATGAAAACGGTGAATTCGTAGCGAAAACCAGCCTGAAAGACACGACTGTTGGCCGTGCCATTCTGTGGATGATCGTACCGAAAGGTCTGCCTTTCTCCATCGTCAACCAGGCGCTGGGCAAGAAAGCTATCTCCAAAATGCTGAACACCTGTTACCGCATTCTGGGCCTGAAGCCGACCGTTATCTTCGCTGACCAGACCATGTACACCGGCTTTGCTTATGCAGCGCGTTCAGGGGCATCTGTTGGTATTGATGACATGGTCATCCCAGAGAAGAAACACGAGATCATCTCTGAAGCAGAAGCTGAAGTTGCTGAGATCCAGGAGCAGTTCCAGTCTGGTCTGGTAACCGCGGGCGAACGCTATAACAAAGTTATCGATATCTGGGCTGCGGCGAACGATCGTGTATCCAAAGCGATGATGGATAACCTGCAAACTGAAACCGTTATTAACCGTGACGGCGTAGAAGAGCAGCAGGTTTCCTTCAACAGCATCTACATGATGGCCGACTCCGGTGCGCGTGGTTCTGCAGCACAGATTCGTCAGCTGGCAGGTATGCGTGGTCTGATGGCGAAGCCAGATGGCTCCATCATCGAAACGCCAATCACCGCGAACTTCCGTGAAGGTCTGAACGTACTCCAGTACTTCATCTCCACGCACGGTGCGCGTAAAGGTCTGGCGGATACCGCACTGAAAACAGCGAACTCCGGTTATCTGACTCGTCGTCTGGTTGACGTCGCGCAGGATCTGGTCGTTACTGAAGACGATTGTGGCACGCTGGAAGGCATCACCATGACCCCGGTTATCGAGGGTGGTGACGTTAAAGAGCCGCTGCGCGATCGCGTTCTGGGTCGTGTGACTGCTGAAGACGTTCTGAAGCCGGGTACGGCGGATATTCTGGTTCCTCGTAATACGCTGCTGCACGAACAGTGGTGTGACCTGCTGGAAGAGAACTCCGTTGACTCCGTCAAGGTACGTTCCGTTGTATCCTGTGACACCGACTTTGGTGTATGTGCGCACTGCTACGGTCGTGACCTGGCGCGTGGCCACATCATCAACAAAGGTGAAGCAATCGGTGTTATCGCGGCACAGTCCATCGGTGAACCGGGTACACAGCTGACGATGCGTACGTTCCACATCGGTGGTGCGGCATCTCGTGCGGCTGCTGAATCCAGCATCCAGGTGAAAAACAAAGGTAGCATCCGTCTGAGCAATGCGAAGTCGGTTGTGAACTCCAGCGGTAAACTGGTTATCACCTCACGTAACACCGAACTGAAACTGATCGACGAATTCGGCCGTACCAAAGAAAGCTATAAAGTGCCTTACGGCTCTGTTATGGCGAAAGGTGATGGCGAACAGGTTGCTGGCGGCGAAACCGTAGCAAACTGGGATCCGCATACCATGCCGGTTATCACCGAAGTGAGTGGTTTCGTCCGCTTCACCGACATGATCGACGGCCAGACCATTACTCGTCAGACCGACGAGCTGACCGGTCTGTCTTCGCTGGTGGTTCTGGATTCTGCAGAGCGTACTGCGGGTGGTAAAGACCTGCGTCCGGCACTGAAAATTGTTGATGCTCAGGGCAACGACGTTCTGATCCCAGGCACTGACATGCCTGCTCAGTACTTCCTGCCGGGTAAAGCGATTGTTCAGCTGGAAGATGGCGTACAGATCAGTTCTGGTGACACCCTGGCGCGTGTTCCGCAGGAATCCGGCGGTACCAAGGATATCACCGGTGGTCTGCCTCGCGTTGCGGATCTGTTCGAAGCCCGTCGTCCGAAAGAGCCGGCTATCCTGGCAGAAATCAGCGGCATCATTTCCTTCGGTAAAGAAACCAAAGGGAAACGTCGTCTGGTTATCACTCCGGTAGATGGCAGCGAACCGTACGAAGAGATGATTCCGAAATGGCGTCAGCTCAACGTGTTCGAAGGTGAACGTGTAGAACGTGGTGACGTAGTTTCCGACGGTCCGGAAGCGCCGCACGATATCCTGCGTCTGCGTGGTGTGCATGCTGTAACTCGTTACATCGTTAACGAAGTTCAGGACGTATACCGTCTGCAGGGTGTTAAGATTAACGATAAACACATCGAAGTTATCGTTCGTCAGATGCTGCGTAAAGCCACCATCGAAAATGCGGGTAGCTCCGACTTCCTCGAAGGCGAGCAGGTTGAATACTCTCGCGTCAAGATCGCTAACCGCGAGCTGGAAGCGAACGGCAAAGTGGGTGCAACATTCTCCCGCGATCTGCTGGGTATTACCAAAGCGTCTCTGGCAACCGAGTCCTTCATCTCTGCAGCATCGTTCCAGGAAACCACGCGTGTCCTGACCGAAGCCGCTGTTGCAGGTAAACGTGATGAACTGCGCGGTCTGAAAGAGAACGTCATCGTGGGTCGTCTGATCCCGGCTGGTACCGGTTATGCGTACCACCAGGATCGTATGCGCCGCCGCGCAGCAGGCGAACTGCCAGCTGCACCGCAGGTCACTGCTGAAGATGCTTCTGCCAGCCTGGCAGAGCTGTTGAACGCAGGTCTGGGCGGTTCTGATAACGATTAATCGTTGTTGACCCTAATAAAAAACCCGCTTCGGCGGGTTTTTTTATATCTATGTTTATGCCTGGCGGCGCTGCGCTTATCAGGCCTAAGAAGCCATTCGGTAGCACCATCAATTTACCGGCGGTAAGCGCCGATAAAGTTCAATCATGTCGCCCGCCAGATCCTGAATCACCATCGCGTTCATCAAATGGTCCTGCGAATGGACGGTGATGAGATTGACCGGTAACTTTCCCGTACCTTCGTCTATACCGATAAGTTGGGTCTGAATTTTATGCGCTTGTTTAACGAACTCGCGTGATTCCGTCATCGCTTGTTCTGCACCCGTGAAATCACCTTTACGCGCCAGTTGCAGCGCTGTGAGGGCCTGGCTGCGGGCAGCACCCGCATTCACGAGTAATTCCATGATGATTGTTTCTAACTCTTCCATGCCATTACTCCAGTAACTTCAGTGCTTTATCCAGTACGGCATCACCTTTCATCATGCCGTAATCCATCATATCGATAACGGCGACCTTTTTGCCTAGCGGGTCGGCAAGCGCCTGAAGTTTGGCCTGTTCATACTTAACCTGCGGACCGAGTAAAACAATATCTGCAGTGGCGATATTTTCTTCAAATTCAGCCACCGGGACTGCTTTGATAGCCACATCGACGCCTTTTTTCTGGGCGGCATCTTTCATCCTTTGCACCAGCATGCTGGTGGACATCCCAGCGGCACAGCATAAAACGATGTTTTTCATAGTGAGTCTCGATCAACGGGTATTTATTGATAATTATCTCGTGCGGGCAACAGCAACAACCGCTTTGCGACGATTGTGTGTCTGGCATCACAAAGAAATGCCATTTTTTCTGAAACCGGTTACAAGCGGGGCTCTGGCCGGCCTGGTCTGACCCAAAAAGCAGTTTTTCCCATAGTGTTCAGGCGTAGATATTAATAATTACTGTCAATAAAGACATGTTATTAAAAACAGTATTGACACTGTTTTTTAAACCCGTATGTTAATACTTAACAGCGGAGAAATAGTCATTTGCTGTTAAATTAGTAAGTGTTAGTAGCGTTTGATAGGGGGTTGCGATAAGGGCCACGAAATATTCTGTTGTATGGGGTAGTCGATGCTGAAGTTATTATCTTTGCACATCGACAATGTTTTCAGGCTCTGTAGTTGATTTATCTAATCGCAAAGTAGTAAAGAAAGTGCGACGATGTAAGGTCATGATTTAATAGTTAATGTTGGCAGGTTTCTTTTATAAGAGCTTGCAAGGGAAGTAAGGCCACGCATCAAAGAGTATATGTCGCAAGGGGAAGTGTACTTGTTTAGGTCGCCATTCTTGAGTTTTATTATCAAGTTGGCTGGGTTTATTTAACGATAAATAGAGGAAAGTGTTAGTTAGTATCAGCATCCAATATTATCTGTGATAAACGTGTACATTTAAAATGTAGTATCAACAGCAGTACAAAATTGTTAAGTCTATTAATGTTAAATCTGAAGTTTGTAGTAACTTAAAGCCCTGGCTGCAACGGTCAGGGCTTTTATTATTTATACATCAATACGTTACCTTTCCGCACAGACGCACTGGCTCAACATTTCACCTGTTGATGGATATTAAATAAATTAATGCTTGCATAATGATTAGAAGCAAGTCTACTATAATGGCATCGGTTTGGAACACAGACCTTATGTAAGCAGTTTTAGTAAAGCAGTTCTCAGTTCAAGCGTTATCCTCAGATACTCTTCATCGTGAGCCTCCTCCTAAGTGCCCCATAAGTTAATTTCTGCAAAACAGGCCATCTTCGCTGCATAAGCGGCTCAAAACATGAAAGGAAGTATCTATGTCTAACAAAATGACTGGTTTAGTAAAATGGTTTAACCCTGAAAAAGGCTTTGGCTTTATCACTCCTCAGGACGGTGGCAAAGATGTATTTGTGCATTTTTCAGCCATCCAGAGCAACGATTTTAAAACCTTAGACGAAGGTCAAAAAGTGGAATTCTCTGTTGAGAACGGCGCTAAAGGTCCGTCTGCTGTTAACGTTATCGCGCTGTAATTGCCGATAATCCCACGAGCACTTGCGATAGCGATGAAGGCCAGAGCCTGAGCAGATAAGTGTCAGTGAATAAAAAACCCGCGTAAGCGGGTTTTTTCGTTTATGCGGTCTCCTCAGATTTACGACACCTGAGACGTCCTTCCCAGATAGCTGTCCCAGTCTTTCCACACGGGTTGTAATCCCTGTGCAATCAATGCGTCAGCGACAATTTCCGGGCGACGATCGTCGTGTGGAGAGAACTGTTCCAGTTCAGGATGGTTATCAGCATACCCACCGGGTTGCGTTTTCGAGAAAGCACTGACGTTGTTGATCGCCAGCGGGATCACATGGTCACGGAACCACGGAGACTCACGGGTGGAAAGCGACAGTTCAATTTCCGGCGACAGCAAGCGAAATGCACAAATGGTTTGCACCAACTGGCGTTCATCCATAATTGACGCTGGCTCTACACCTCCGGTACACGGACGTAGTCTCGGGAAGGAGATGGAGTAACGGCTCTGCCAGTAATGTTGCTGCATCCACAGCAAATGCTCGGCGACCATATAACAATCAACCCGCCAGCTATCGGACAAACCAATCAACGCTCCCAGGCCGATTTTATCGATGCCAGCGCGCCCCAGTCTGTCTGGCGTGTCCAGCCTCCAGAAGAAATCCTGTTTTTTCCCTTTCAGATGGTGCCGGGCATAAACCGCTTCATGGTAGCTCTCCTGATACACCATTACTCCATCCAGTCCCAGCGCCTTCAGTTCCGCATATTCAGCCTCTGACAGCGGCTGTACTTCCATCTGTAATGAGGCGAACTGGCGGCGAATAGCGGGGAAATGGCGACGAAAGTAATCCATGCCGACTTTGGCCTGATGTTCGCCAGTGACCAACAGGAGGTGCTCGAAACCCAGCTCGCGGATGGCCGCGCACTCCCGGCTAATCTCATCTTCGTCCAGTGTTTTACGCTTAATACGGTTACTCATAGAGAAGCCGCAGTAGGTACAGTCATTGGCACACAGATTAGAGAGATACAGCGGGACGTAAAAACTGACGGTGTTGCCAAAGCGCTGGCGAGTAAGTTTCTGCGCCCGCTGCGCCAGCGGCTCCAGATAGGCGGCGGCGGCAGGGGAGAGCAAGGCCATCAAGTCATCGCGTGTGAGTTGCGAGGCATTGATAGCCCGTTCCACATCTGCAGCGGTTTTACTGTGGATGCGCAGGCGGATGTCGTCCCAGTCCAGTTGTCGCCAGCGATCGGCGAAAGTTTTCATGAGAAGGCCTCCAGAAATCCGGTTAACGGGCTGGTAGGACTTGCCTGCGAACTTTTGCTTCCTGGTACCGCCTGGCGTGCCAGCAAGCCAGCTTCAACGGCCAGACGGAAGGCGGTTGCCATCATCACCGGATCGTCAGCCACGGCAATGGCTGTGTTGACCAGCACCGCATCGGCCCCCATCTCCAGCGCCTGCGTAGCGTGGCTCGGAACACCGATGCCTGCATCAACCACCACCGGAACGGTCGCCTGCTGGATAATAATCTCCAGCATCGCGCGGGTTTCCAGCCCCTGATTAGAACCGATGGGCGCGCCGAGCGGCATTACCGCAGCACAACCAACCTCCTCCAGCCGTTTACACAGTACCGGGTCCGCGCTGCAGTAGGGCAGTACCACAAAGCCCTGCTTTACCAGTGCTTCGGCGGCTTTCAGGGTTTCGATAGGGTCCGGCAGTAGCCAGCGTGCGTCAGGGTGGATTTCCAGCTTCAGCCAGCGTGTCCCTAGCGCTTCACGTGCCAGTTGGGCGGCAAAGATAGCCTCTTCTGCCGTTTTGGCCCCTGAAGTGTTAGGCAGAAGTGTGACGCCGGCTTCGATAAGCGGTGTCAGAATCGCGTCGTTGTGCTGTCGTAGATCCACGCGTTTCATTGCCAGCGTCACCAACTGGCTACCGGAGGCGCGAATGGCATCGACCATCAGCTGTGATGAGGCGAATTTCCCGGTGCCAGTAAACAGATGTGAATCAAACGTTTTGTCGGCAATACGTAACATATCAACCCCCTGCAATGACCTGAAAAAGCAGGATCTGGTCGCCTTCCTGCACGATTTGCTGTTGCCACTGCTCACGTGGCAGGATCTGCTGGTTTAGTGCCAGCGCCATTCCCGGTTTATGCTGATTAAGCTGTGTCAGCAGTTCGCTGATGGTTTGCCCCTCGGCGCACTGCATTGGCTCATCATTGAACTGAATCTGCATGTTGCCCTCCACAGACCGGGCAACCGCTGGCACGGCGCAGCGCCAGGCTACGCCACTGGCTGGTTTTGCCATCAAACAGACGCAACTCTCCGGCTGGGGTTTCAATTCCGCTGAGTAATTTGATTGCTTCCAGAGCCTGCAAGGTTCCCATTACCCCGACGATCGGGCCCACAATGCCTGCAGTGCGGCAGTTGCGCTCTGGCTCCGCATCATCCGGCCACAGGCAGCGGTAACACCCCTGTTCCCAGGGCGGAGTCAGCACCATTAATTGGCCGCCGAAACCGACGGCACTGGCGGTAATGAGTGGTGTATTGAGCGCCACGCAGGCGGCGTTAATCTGCTGGCGGGTTGCCATGTTGTCAGTACAGTCGAGCACCACGTCGGCACGTGCTACAGCATGTCTGAGCGCATCACCTTGCAGGCGTTGCTGGAGCGCTACCACGTCGATATCCGGGTTGAGGCGGGTAAGCCGCTGCTGTGCGACTTGTGATTTGGCGCGGGCGATATCATCCGTGGTAAACAGGATCTGGCGCTGCAGATTACTCAGATGAATATCGTCATCGTCGACCAGCGTCAGCTTGCCGACGCCCGCACCTGCCAGATACAGTGCGGCAGGCGAACCTAGCCCACCTAACCCGACAATCAGCACATGGCTGTCGATCAGCATTTGCTGGCCTTCAATCGCGATATCGCCAAGCAGGATCTGCCGGCTATAGCGCATAAAGTCGCGGTCATTCATCGCCTGCTCCTGCAATCGCCAACAACTGTGTCGTGGCATCGTGCCAGTCCGTTGCCTGGGTGATGGCGCTGACGACAGCAATGCTGCCGACGCCGGTACCCAGTACCGCAGGCGCGCGCTCAAGGCTGATGCCACCAATCGCGACGGTAGGGTAATCAGCCAGCCGCTCAATATGATGTGCCAGTTGTGCCAGACCCTGTGGGGCTGAAGGCATCTGCTTGGTTTGCGTGGGGAAGACATGACCCAGCGCGATATAAGAAGGGCGAGCCGCCAGCGCCACATCAATCTCCATATCATCGTGAGTCGAAACACCAAGGCGCAATCCCGCCGCCTGAATCGCTTTCAGGTCGGTGGTTTCGAGGTCTTCCTGCCCCAGATGTACCCCATACGCGTTGTGTTTAACAGCCAGTCGCCAGTAATCGTTGATAAACAGGCGAGCATCATAACGACGCCCCAGCGCGATAGCGGCAACAACGTCTTCTTCGACCTCTTCATCATGTTTGTCTTTGATACGCAACTGGATAGTACGCACGCCTGCCCCCAGCAGACGCTCAATCCACTCGACGCTATCTACGACCGGGTAAAGCCCGAGGCGGAATGGCACGGAGGGAAAATCAGGCTGGTACATTACGCCTCCTCTTTTTTGAGATAGATTTCACCGCCTTTGGCGCGGAAGTTCTCCGACATATCCGCCATCCCGACTTCAATCGTCTGTGCAGCGGCGTAGTCGCGCACTTCCTGGCTGATTTTCATCGAACAGAACTTCGGCCCGCACATGGAGCAGAAGTGAGCTACTTTCCCGGACTCCTGCGGCAGGGTTTCGTCGTGGTAAGCGCGAGCAGTGAACGGGTCGAGCGCCAGATTAAACTGGTCTTCCCAACGGAATTCGAAACGTGCTTTTGACATAGCGTTATCACGGATCTGCGCACCCGGATGCCCTTTGGCCAAATCAGCAGCATGCGCGGCAATCTTATAGGTGATAAGACCCTGTTTCACATCTTCTTTATTGGGCAGACCAAGGTGTTCTTTTGGCGTTACGTAGCAGAGCATGGCACAGCCAAACCAGCCAATCATCGCCGCACCAATGCCTGACGTGAAGTGGTCATAGCCTGGCGCAATATCGGTGGTTAGCGGCCCTAAGGTATAGAACGGTGCTTCGTGGCAGTGTTCCAGCTCTTCGGTCATGTTGCGCTGGATCATATGCATTGGCACATGACCTGGGCCTTCAATCATCACCTGCACGTCATATTCCCAGGCTATTTTGGTCAGTTCACCCAGCGTATGTAGCTCAGAGAACTGTGCTTCGTCGTTGGCATCCTGAATCGAGCCTGGACGCAGGCCGTCGCCCAGCGACAGAGAAACGTCATAGGCGGCGCAGATTTCACAGATCTCGCGGAAGTGCTCAAACAGAAAGTTCTCTTTGTGATGGGAGAGGCACCACTTCGCCATAATAGAACCACCGCGCGAGACAATACCGGTCAAACGCTTGGCGGTCATCGGCACATAGCGCAGCAGTACGCCTGCATGAATGGTGAAATAGTCAACGCCCTGTTCAGCCTGCTCCAGCAGCGTATCGCGGAAGGCTTCCCAGGTGAGATCTTCGGCGATCCCGTTGACCTTTTCCAGTGCCTGGTAGATCGGTACAGTACCAATTGGCACCGGGCTGTTACGCAGGATCCACTCGCGGGTTTCATGGATATAGCGGCCGGTCGACAGGTCCATCACGGTATCCGCGCCCCAGCGGGTGGACCACACTAGTTTTTCCACTTCCTCTTCAATGGAGGAGGTCACCGCCGAGTTGCCGATGTTGGCGTTCACCTTCACCAGGAAATTACGACCGATAATCATCGGTTCTGATTCCGGGTGGTTGATGTTGGCTGGAATAATGGCACGCCCGGCAGCGACCTCGTCACGCACGAATTCCGGCGTGATGTTTTCTGGCAGGCGTGCACCAAAGTTCATCCCCGGATGCTGGTGGCGTAATACTTCACTGCGAATACGCTCACGGCCCATGTTTTCGCGGATGGCGATAAACTCCATCTCTGGGGTAACGAGCCCCTGGCGAGCATAGTGTAGCTGGGTCACACGCTTACCAGCCTTGGCACGTTTTGGCGTCAGCAGACCCGTAAAACGCAGTTCATCAAGGCCATCATCGGCCAGGCGCTCTTTAGTGTAAGCCGAGCTGCGGTCATCTAACTCTTCGCTATCATTGCGCGCCGTAATCCACGCCTGGCGTAGTTTTGCCAGACCCTGTTGTACGTTAATTGCCACGTCAGGGTCGCCATACGGACCGGAGGTGTCGTAAACCGGAACGGCTTCATTCTCTTCAAATTGAGGATTGTCTTTCGTGCCGCCAGTTAGCGTTGGGCTAAGCTGAATTTCGCGCATCGGGATGCGGATATCCGGCTGCGAACCGGTGATATAGATGCGTTTTGAGTTAGGAAAGGCGGTCCCTTCCAGGGTATCGATAAAGTGTTGGGCTTGAGCGCGCTGTTCGCGGCGTGATGGTTTAGTAGTGGCAGACATAGCTCATTCCAAATAAAAGTAAGGATATGGCTTGTCAGACGACGGATGAAGCAAGAGAGAAGCTCGCCCGGGGGCGATGCTATTGCAGATTGACTCTTGTTCCCTTCGCAGGTTTTAACCTGATCAGGTTCCGCGGATCCCGAATTAACGGTCTCAGCCTTTTCCACTCATGCTGTTGTGGAAAATAAGCACTCCGACAAGAAGTAACCTCAGTAAAGAGGTAATGAATGTAAACTACGCGTTAATGCCGCAAATCTCAAGCATGACGTTTGAGCGCGTCGCTGTCGTGCATGGCGTCAAATACCAGCATAATCAGCTTATCTTCCAGCACGAATCGTGCTTCCAGTGCTTCGCCGAGATCCGATAACACGCTTTGAAATTCAAGGAAGTTATCATGATCGATGGCTGTTTCCAGGCTGGAATCGTAGTAGTCCATAATCTGCTGTGTATTGGCTTCCAGCAGTGGCCAAATTTTAGTGGCTTTTAAAAGCTGCCCGTTTCCTTCCAATTTATGGAGAATACGTTCATAAATACTGAAGTGTCCGGTGGAGAGGTAATCGACCAGGCTTTGACAAAAATCATCCAGCGCTTTTTCATTGAGTCGCATGTACGATTCTTTGCCAGGCTTAATGCCAACCAGATTGTAGTAAGCCACGAGCAGGTGCTTACGTACATGTAGCCAGCGATCAACCAGTTTATTACTTCCTCTGACGTGTTCCGTCAGGCTTTCCAGCTGGTTTAGCATGATTGACTCCGCAAGATGGTGTTAAAAAACTGCTCACCCGTAAATGTAAAGATAATGTAAACAACATGCCTGTGAAGCAAAGGTTGCGCAAGAGATATGGATCGTATAATTGAAAAATTAGATAGCGGCTGGTGGATTGTCAGTCATGAGCAAAAGTTGTGGTTACCTCATGGCGAGCTACCTTACGGCGACGCAACCCGTTTTGATTTAGTCGGGCAGCGCGCCCTGCCAATAGGCGAATGGGAAGGGGATACTGTCTGGCTGGTGCAGCAGCCGCGTCGGCATGATATGGGCTCAGTGCGCCAGGTTATCGATCAGGATGTGGGTCTGTTTCAACTGGCCGGACGTGGCGTGCAACTGGCTGAATTCTACCGCTCGCATAAATTCTGCGGCTACTGCGGCCATCCCATGCACCCGAGTAAAACAGAGTGGGCGATGCTCTGTAGCCACTGCCGTGAACGTTATTACCCGCAAATTGCTCCCTGCATAATCGTCGCTATTCGCCGTGATGACACCATCCTGCTTGCTCAGCATGTTCGCCATCGTAATGGCGTGCATACCGTGCTGGCGGGTTTTGTTGAAGTTGGGGAAACCTTAGAACAGGCGGTGGCGCGTGAAGTGATGGAAGAGAGCGGCATTAAGGTGAAAAACCTGCGCTATGTCACTTCCCAACCCTGGCCGTTCCCGCAATCTTTGATGACCGCATTTATGGCAGAGTATGATAGTGGTGAGATTGTTATCGATCCGAAAGAGCTGCTGGAAGCGAATTGGTATCGCTACGACGATTTACCGCTCTTACCGCCGCCGGGTACCGTCGCGCGCCGGCTGATCGAAGATACCGTGGCGATGTGTCGGGCTGAGTACGAGTAAAGAACGAGTAATGATACACTGACGGTCTGACGCTAAAAGGAAGATAAAAATGACCGAACTGAAGAACGATCGTTACCTGCGTGCGCTGCTGCGCCAGCCCGTTGATGTGACTCCGGTATGGATGATGCGCCAGGCGGGCCGCTATTTGCCGGAGTACAAAGCCACTCGTGCCGAGGCGGGCGACTTCATGGCGCTGTGCAAAAACGCCGAGCTGGCCTGTGAAGTGACGCTGCAGCCGCTGCGCCGCTATCCGCTCGATGCAGCGATCCTCTTTTCGGACATTCTGACTATCCCGGATGCAATGGGGCTTGGGCTCTATTTTGAAGCCGGGGAAGGCCCACGTTTTACCTCTCCTGTCACCAGTAAGGCTGATGTGGAAAAACTGCCCGTTCCAGACCCGGAAGATGAGCTGGGCTACGTCATGAACGCAGTGCGTACCATTCGGCGTGAGCTGAAAGGTGAAGTACCGCTGATCGGTTTCTCCGGCAGCCCGTGGACGCTGGCGACCTATATGGTTGAAGGTGGCAGTAGCAAAGCATTTACCGTGATTAAAAAGATGATGTATGCCGATCCAAAAGCGCTACATCTGTTGCTTGATAAGCTGGCGAAAAGCGTCACCCTGTACCTTAACGCGCAGATTAAAGCGGGTGCGCAGTCGGTGATGATTTTCGATACCTGGGGCGGCGTGCTGACCGGGCGCGACTATCAGCAGTTCTCTTTGTATTACATGCATAAAATTGTCGACGGGCTGCTTCGTGAAAACGACGGTCGCCGTGTCCCCGTGACGCTGTTTACCAAAGGTGGCGGTCAGTGGTTGGAAGCGATGGCGGAAACCGGCTGCGATGCGCTGGGTCTTGACTGGACAACTGACATTGCTGACGCGCGTCGCCGCGTAGGCCATAAGGTGGCACTGCAGGGCAATATGGACCCGTCGATGTTGTATGCGCCACCGGCGCGTATCGAAGAAGAAGTGGCAACGATTCTGGCTGGATTCGGTCAGGGCGAAGGTCATGTCTTTAACCTGGGTCACGGTATTCACCAGGACGTGCCGCCGGAACATGCGGGTGTCTTCGTAGAGGCGGTACATCGGTTGTCGGCGCAGTACCACCGCTAAGGAACCAATATGGATCTCGCGTCGCTTCGTGCGCAGCAGCTTGAGCTGGCCTCTTCGGTTTCCCGAGAGGATCGCCTTGAAACCGATCCGCCGGATCTGATCGGTGGGGCGGATGTCGGGTTTGAGCAGGGCGGTGAAGTGACGCGGGCTGCGATGGTTCTGCTGAAATATCCCACGCTGGAGCTGGTTGAATACAAGGTGGCGCGTATTGCCACCACCATGCCGTATATTCCCGGCTTTCTCTCTTTTCGCGAAACTCCCGCGCTGATGGCCGCCTGGCAACAGCTGTCACAAAAGCCGGACCTGCTGTTTGTCGATGGACACGGCATTTCCCATCCTCGCCGTCTGGGCGTCGCCAGTCATTTTGGTCTGCTGGTGGATGTCCCGACGATTGGTGTGGCGAAAAAACGACTGTGCGGCAAGTTTGAACCGCTCGCCGCCGAACCCGGTGCATTAGCGCCGCTGCTGGATAAAGGCGAGCAGTTGGCCTGGGTCTGGCGCAGCAAAGCACGCTGTAATCCGTTGTTTATCTCTACGGGTCACCGCGTGAGCATGGACAGTGCCCTGGCGTGGGTGCAGCGCTGTATGAACGGCTATCGTCTGCCAGAACCAACACGCTGGGCGGATGCCGTAGCATCTGAACGCCCGGCTTTTACGCGGCTTGCAGCAAAAACGGCCCATATCGGGTAAACTGCCGCTAATTTCCGTATTTGAGAACTCATCATGTTACAAAACCCGATTCACTTGCGTCTGGAGAAGCTGGAAAGCTGGCAGCACGTTACGTTTATGGCCTGCCTGTGCGAGCGCATGTATCCCAACTACGCGATGTTTTGCAAGCAAACTGAATTTGGTGATGGCCAGATTTATCGTCGAATCCTGGATTTGATTTGGGAAGCGCTGACGGTTAAAGATGCCAAAATCAATTTCGACAGCCAACTGGAAAAGTTTGAAGAGGCTATCCCGTCGGCAGATGATTACGATCTGTATGGTGTTTATCCTGCGATTGATGCCTGCGTGGCATTAAGCGAATTGATGCATTCACGTCTTAGCGGTGAAACGCTGGAACACGCCATTGAAGTCAGTAAGGCTTCAATTACCACAGTAGCGATGCTGGAAATGACCCAGGCCGGTCGCGAAATGACCGATGAAGAGCTAAAAGAAAACCCTGCCGTTGAGCAAGAATGGGATATTCAGTGGGAAATATTCCGACTTTTGGCTGACTGTGAAGAACGCGATATTGAGCTGATAAAAGGGCTGCGAGCAGACCTGCGCGAGGCTGGTGAGAGCAATATTGGTATAAATTTTCAGCAATGACACAACAAAACGTGATTTAACGCCTGATTTGTCGTGCCTGAAGGCTTCCCATCCGCCCCCCGTCTGGTCTACATTTGGGGGGCGAAAAAAAGTGGCTATCGGTGCGTGTATGCAGGAGAGTGCTTTTCTGGCATTTCCGTCGCACTCGATGCTTAGCAAGCGATAAACACATTGTAAGGATAACTTATGAACAAGACTCAACTGATTGATGTAATTGCAGACAAAGCAGAACTGTCTAAAACACAGGCTAAAGCTGCTCTGGAATCCACTCTGGCTGCTATTACTGAGTCTCTGAAAGAAGGCGATGCTGTACAACTGGTTGGTTTCGGTACCTTCAAAGTGAACCACCGTGCTGAGCGCACTGGCCGCAACCCGCAGACCGGTAAAGAAATCAAAATCGCCGCAGCTAACGTACCGGCATTTGTTTCTGGTAAAGCACTGAAAGACGCGGTTAAGTAATTCGCGTGGCAGTGAACAGTTTTAACGAAGGGGCGGTTTCGCCCCTTTTGTCCATCTGGCGTCATACGCTCTGGCTTTCAGGTGTGCTGTTGCTGTCGGCCTGTAGTCGCCATTCCGAGCTTCCTCCGTTCACGGCCAGCGGTTATGTTGGCGAGCAGGGGGCGGTGCGTGTCTGGCGTAAAGATTCCAGTGACGATGTTCACTTGCTCTCGGTATTGAGTCCGTGGCGTAACGGCGACACTACCACCAGTGAATACCGCTGGCAGGGAGATACGCTCTCTCTGATAGAACTTAATGTTTACAGTAAACCGCCGGAACATATTCGCATCCGCTTTGATGACCACGGCGAACTGAGTTTCATGCAACGTGAAGTTGCCGGGCAAAAGCAGCAGCTTTCCAGCGATCAAATCGCGTTGTACCGCTATCGTGCCGATCAAATCCGCAAGACCAGCGATGCGCTGCGTCAGGGACGTGTGGTCTTACATCAGGGACGCTGGCATGGCGCTGAACGCACGGTTACTACGTGTGAAGGGGAAACAATTAAGCCCGATTTAGATTCGTGGGCGATAAGCCATATTGAGCGCCGCCAGAGCCGCTCGTCAGTCGATGTGAGCGTAGCATGGCTGGAAGCGCCCGAAGGGTCACAGTTGCTGCTGGTTGCCAATGAGGATTTTTGTCACTGGCAGCCGAAAGAGAAAACATTTTAACGCCGGATGGTGACGCAAATGCGCCTTATCCATCTGTAGGCCTGATTAGCATAGCGCCATCAGGCACTAAGTCCTTTACCAGTGCCCCATCCCCATATGACCACCGCCGCGATAGTTACCACCGCATCCGCCGTAGCCCATTCCGGCTCCACGAGGTATACCCGCCTGTGCCATTGCGACATCGCGCTTAACGCGCTGCTCATCCAGCGATTGATTCAACGACTCCATCTCTTTTGCTACCGCATTAATTTTTGCAGTGTCTGGCGAACTGGCTGTTAGTAACGCATTGTATTCGTAGCGTTTAGATGTCAGTTGTTGGCGTAAGGCGCTGGTCTGCGCGTAGTAATCATCATAGATTTTCTGAGCCGCCGCCTGTTGTTCGGTGGTCATAGGCGTACCGCCACGTTGCTGCATACCATCACCATACCCCCAGTGATGTTGTGCCAGCGCCGGGGTAGAACCCAGAGCAATCAGCGAGAGTACAATCAGCGCCAGTTTATTATTCCGTTTCATCATTCGTTCTCCTGTTGGTTATCTTACATTCCTTATTGCATCTTCCGTGCCAGACTGGAGGCCCCCGTTCTGCAGGCATCACGCGTGGTGTGCCTGGTGCAAAGTGAGTAAAAATGACTCGCCCGAGCGTAACCAGCGGGTCATTTTTACCCGCTGACTTTCAGCGGTTTGTGTCCGAGGGCAGGGTTATCAGGGGTAAAAAATGGCATGATTTCTGCTGTATACCTGAAACGAAGAAAGGACACGGTGGGAAAGGAAGTGCATATGCGTCTGTATAAAGACACGGCGGCAAAGTGGCTGAGCAGATTCTTGCTGGCGGCAATCCTGATTTTAGTTGGCTGGTTTTCTATCATGACCATTCGGGATTATGGCCGCGAAAGTGACGCTGCCCGGCAAACGCTGCTGGAAAAAGGGAGTGTGCTGATTCGTGCCCTGGAGTCCGGTACGCGTGTGGGCATGGGTATGCGCATGCACCATGCTCAGCAGCAGACGCTGTTGGAGGAAATGGCCGTGCAGCCGGGCGTATTATGGTTTGCTGTTGTGGATGAGCATGGTGTGATCATGGCTCACAGTAATTCTGCGATGGTTGGAAAGTCACTCTATACACCGGATGTCCTGCGGCAGTTAAAGCCAGAGGAACAAGAACGCTGGCGGCGCATTGATGTACCTGCGGACGGCAGTGAAACAACGCCGGCACTGGAAATTTATCGCCAGTTTCAGCCGATGTATGGTCCTGGGCGACATGGCATGGCGCGTTGTGCCAGCAATAGCGGACAGATGACTACGCCTTCACAAACCATTTTTATCGCTTTTGATGCCAGTGATCTGGCGGCGACGCAGGCAAGAGAGTGGCGTAACACGCTGATTGTCCTCTCTGCGCTGGCGGCTGTACTGCTGGCAACGGTACTTACATTTTTCTGGTACCAGCGCTATCAGCGTTCGTACAAGGAATTGCAGGATGCGATGAAGCGGAAAGAAAAACTGATGGCGCTTGGGCATCTGGCGGCAGGGGTTGCACATGAAATTCGTAATCCGCTGTCTTCCATCAAAGGTCTGGCGAAGTATTTTGCCGAACGTACTCCGGCAGGAGGCGAGTCACACGAGCTGGCGCAGGTCATGGCGAAAGAGGCAGACCGCTTAAATCGGGTGGTGAGCGAACTCCTTGAACTGGTGAAACCCGCGCACCTCGCGCTCCAGAAAGTGGATCTTAATGAAGTCATCACTCACTCATTGCATCTGGTAAGTCAGGATGCTCAAAGTCGGGAAATTCAGTTACGGTTTACGGTAAATCCTGCACTACCAACCATTCAGGCCGATCCTGACCGGCTAACGCAGGTTCTGCTGAACCTGTATCTGAACGCCATTCATGCTATTGGCCACCAGGGCACGATTACGGTTGAAGCGAGTGAAAGCAGCGCCGAACGCGTTAAAATTGTGGTTGCCGATAGCGGAAAGGGGATTGCACCTGAGCAGCTGGAGGCGATATTTACACCTTACTTTACGACCAAAGCCGATGGTACGGGGCTGGGGTTGGCGGTTGTGCAGAACATTATCGAACAGCATGGTGGAACCATTCAGGTGGCAAGCGTTGAAGGCAAGGGAGCGGTCTTTACTCTCTGGCTGCCGACGAAAGCGAAACAACAGGATTAACAAGGATGACGCGCGGAAAAATCGATATTCTGGTGGTGGACGACGATATCAGCCACTGCACTATTTTACAGGCGCTGCTACGTGGCTGGGGTTATGAGGTCGCGCTGGCCTATAGCGGGCGCGCGGCGCTGGAGCAGGTGCGTGAACATGTTTTCGATCTAGTGCTATGCGATGTGCGCATGGCGGAGATGGACGGCATCGAGACGCTCAAAGAGATCAAGGCGCTGAACCCAGCTATTCCAGTGTTGATTATGACGGCTTTCTCCAGTGTGGAGACCGCCGTAGAAGCACTGAAAACCGGTGCGCTGGATTACTTAATCAAACCGCTGGATTTTGACCGTCTGCAGGACACGCTGGAAAAGGCACTGGCACATACGCGGGAAAGTGGTGCGGAACTGCCGTCGGCAACGGCTGCGCAGTTTGGCATGATTGGCAGAAGCCCGGCGATGCAGCAACTGCTTAATGAGATTGCGATGGTGGCCCCGTCGGACGCCACAGTACTTATTCATGGCGATTCCGGGACGGGGAAAGAGCTGGTGGCTCGGGCACTGCATGCCAGCAGCGCGCGCAGTGAGAAACCACTGGTGACGCTCAACTGTGCGGCGCTTAATGAGTCGCTGCTGGAGTCCGAGCTGTTTGGTCATGAGAAAGGTGCTTTTACCGGTGCGGATAAACGCCGGGAAGGGCGCTTTGTTGAAGCCGATGGCGGCACGTTATTTCTTGATGAGATTGGCGATATCTCACCGTTGATGCAAGTTCGCCTGCTGCGAGCGATTCAGGAGCGGGAAGTTCAGCGTGTTGGCAGCAACCAGACTATTGCAGTTGATGTTCGGCTGATTGCCGCCACGCATCGCTGCCTTGCGGAAGAAGTCAGCGCCGGGCGCTTTCGTCAGGATCTCTACTATCGCCTGAACGTCGTCACCATTGAAATGCCTGCCTTACGCCAGCGTCGGGAAGATATTCCGCTGCTGGCTGAGTATTTTCTCCAGCGCTTTGCCGAACGTAACCGCAAAGCGGTGAAAGGCTTTACGCCACAGGCGATGGATCTGTTGATCCACTATGATTGGCCGGGGAACATTCGCGAGCTGGAAAATGCGATTGAACGGGCGGTAGTGTTGCTGACGGGGGAATATATCTCTGAGCGTGAGCTGCCGATGGCAATCGCAGCAACACCGATAAAAGCTGAGTTCAGTGGTGAGATCCAACCGCTGGTGGATGTTGAAAAAGAGGTGATCCTGGCGGCGCTGGAAAAAACGGGCGGCAACAAAACAGAAGCCGCCCGTCAGTTAGGTATTACTCGCAAAACGCTGCTGGCGAAAATTTCGCGTTAGCGCTGCTCGCGTTCAATGGCGCGCCAGCCGATGTCGTTACGGCTAAAACTGCCATCCCAGCGGATATCGGTCATTAAGGCATAAGCGCGTTTCTGTGCTTCGGCAACGGTATGCCCCAATGCGGTGGCGCACAGTACGCGACCGCCGTTGGTCAGCACGCGATCGTCATCTGACAATTTCGTACCCGCATGGAATACTTTAGCGCCTTCGATTTCTTCTAACGGCAAACCGTGGATCTCATCACCCGTGTGGTAGTTGCCAGGATAACCGCCCGCGGCAATGACCACGCCCAAAGAAGCACGCTCATCCCACTCGGAGGTTTTCTCATCCAGTTTGCCGTCACAGGCTGCGAGGCACAGATCGACCAGATCCGATTTCATGCGCAGCATGATCGGCTGGGTTTCCGGATCGCCGAAGCGGCAGTTGAACTCGATAACCTTTGGATTACCCTGTTTGTCGATCATCAGACCCGCATACAGGAAACCTGTGTAGGTATTCCCTTCCGCCGCCATACCTTTTACCGTTGGCCAAATAATGCGTTCCATGGTGCGCTGATGCACTTCATCAGTTACCACCGGTGCTGGTGAGTAAGCCCCCATACCGCCGGTGTTCGGGCCGATATCGCCGTTACCTACGCGTTTGTGGTCCTGGCTGGTGGCCATCGGCAGCACGTGCTCACCGTCGACCATCACGATAAAGCTCGCTTCTTCACCGTCGAGGAACTCTTCGATAACAATGCGGTGGCCCGCGTCGCCAAAGGCGTTACCCGCCAGCATATCGTGTACGGCGGCTTCTGCTTCTTCGAGAGTCATCGCGACGATAACGCCTTTACCGGCTGCCAGGCCGTCGGCCTTAATCACAATCGGCGCGCCTTTCTCACGCAGATAGGCCAGCGCGGGTTCGATCTCGGTGAAGTTCTGATACTCCGCCGTCGGGATGTTATGACGAGCAAGGAAATCTTTGGTGAAGGCTTTAGAACCTTCCAGTTGTGCTGCACCTTCGGTTGGGCCGAAGATCTTAAGATCTGCGGCGCGGAAGGCGTCAACCACGCCTATCACCAGCGGTGCTTCCGGGCCGACAATAGTCAGATCGATCTTCTCGTTTTGGGCAAAGCTCAGCAGCGCCGGAATATCGGTCACACTGATGGCCACGTTTTGTAGTGCAGGCTCCAGTGCGGTTCCGGCATTACCCGGTGCGACAAAGACGGTGGAAACCTGTGGAGACTGAGCCGCTTTCCACGCCAGGGCGTGCTCGCGCCCACCGTTACCAATGACTAATACTTTCATCGTCTGCTCCGTGAATTAATGGCGGAAGTGGCGCATGTCGGTGAAGATCATCGCGATGCCATGTTCATCGGCAGCGGCAATCACTTCGTCATCGCGGATAGAACCACCTGGCTGGATAACGCAGCTCACGCCAACGGCAGCTGCGGCATCAATACCGTCGCGGAACGGGAAGAAGGCGTCGGAAGCCATGGCGGAACCTTTCACTTCCAGACCTTCATCACCGGCTTTAATCCCTGCGATTTTGGCGGAGTAAACGCGGCTCATCTGGCCTGCGCCTATCCCGATGGTCATGTTCTCTTTGGCATAGACAATGGCGTTGGATTTCACGAACTTCGCCACCTTCCAGCAGAACAGCGCATCGCGCAGTTCCTGCTCGGTCGGCTGGCGTTTGGACACCACGCGCAGGTCACCTTCGGTAGCCATACCTAAGTCGCGATCCTGCACCAGCAGGCCGCCGTTCACGCGTTTGAAGTCGAGGCCCGGCACGCGCTGTGCCCACTGGCCGCAGGTCAGGACGCGAACGTTTTGTTTAGCGGCGGTGATCTTCAGCGCTTCTTCAGTTGCTGATGGGGCGATAATCACTTCCACGAACTGGCGGGAGATGATGGCCTGCGCGGTTTCAGCATCCAGCTCGCGGTTAAAGGCAATGATGCCGCCGAACGCGGAGGTTGGGTCTGTTTTGTAGGCGCGATCATAGGCATCAAGAATAGAGGTGCTTACCGCCACGCCGCATGGGTTAGCGTGCTTGACGATCACGCAGGCCGGTTCACTGAACTCTTTCACACATTCCAGGGCGGCATCGGTATCAGCGATGTTGTTATAGGAGAGCGCTTTGCCCTGTACCTGCTGCGCCGTTGCCACTGACGCTTCTTTGACGTTCTCTTCTATATAGAAGGCTGCCTGCTGGTGGCTGTTCTCACCGTAGCGCATATCCTGCTTCTTAATGAAGTTCAGGTTCAGCGTACGCGGGAAGCGACCGGCGGCTTCTTTGCTTTCGCCGTGGTAAGCCGGAACCATGCTGCCGAAGTAGTTGGCAATCATGCTGTCGTAGGCGGCGGTGTGTTCGAAAGCTTTAATCGCCAGATCGAAACGAGTGTCTAGGGTCAGAGAGCCTTCGTTAGCGTCCATCTCTTTAATAATGGCGTCGTAGTCGCTGCTCTTCACCACGATGGCAACATCTTTATGGTTCTTGGCTGCGGAGCGCACCATGGTCGGGCCGCCGATATCGATGTTCTCTACTGCATCTTCCAGCGAGCAGCCTTCACGGGCAACGGTCTCGGCGAACGGATACAGGTTAACGACAACCATATCGATAGGGGCAATGTGGTGCTGTTCCATAATGGCATCGTCCTGGCCGCGACGACCGAGGATGCCACCGTGTACTTTTGGATGCAGGGTCTTTACGCGTCCATCCATCATTTCCGGGAAACCGGTGTAATCGGAAACTTCGGTCACTGGCAGACCTTTCTCTGCTAACAGGCGTGCGGTGCCACCTGTAGAAAGCAGCTCCACACCACGTGCGGAAAGTGCCTGAGCGAATTCGATGATACCGGCCTTGTCAGAAACACTGAGCAGAGCGCGGCGGACTGGACGACGTTGTTGCATGGTAAATCCCCTGGATTTGACTATTACAGAGAGCGTTAGGTGAATTCTTGCGTAAAAACTCAGCTAACGCCCCTTACGGGGCATCCTTGTTGTGCGGTGGCATTGTAACGAAAACGTTTGCGCAACGCTCGCGAATTTTTAATTTTCGATTCAAACCCCTGCTTCTTCCTATATAACGCCGCTTTGGCAGAGAGATGATCGCAGAAAGGAGGGGACAGTTTGTGGATAACTCTGTGTGTAAATGGGTATAAGGCGGGCTTTTGCTGTGGAATGCAGCAGTCAGTCATTTTTCTGTCATTTAAGGGTTGCGGGCTGAAGGAAACTCCCTATAATGCGCCTCCATCGACACGGCAGATGTGAATTACTTCACACAAACAGCCCGGTCGGTTGAAGAGAAAAACCTGAAAATGAGGGTTGACTCTGAAAGAGGAAAGCGTAATATACGCCACCTCGCGACAGAGCGCTAAAGCGCGTCGC
>NZ_JASEYC010000024.1:0-36661 GCF_035064245.1 Citrobacter sp. R-1.5.2
ATGGAAACCGCCAGCCCATTCCCCGGAGGAAAACATGGTCAGGCAAAAGTGTAGCGGTATTAGGCGCAGCTATTTAGATGAATAATTCAATCCATAATCATTCACGAATATTTCCCCCGAGCTAAAAAGCAAATCGTCAATTCTCCCTATACACCCTGAACGTTTAACCACATCAGAAGCATAGTCTGCAGCACGATGATATTTACTCGGTTCGGTGTTTTCTACGTTATGCACTCCGCACCCAGAAAGGGCGACTGAAGATGTGACCAGTGCTAACAACATCCTTTTCTCCATAAACCTCACTCCTTTTTCAATCTAGAATTGAAACAACCTTCTAATTATGCCTTGTTGAGCCACTGGGATTCCCTGATATATCCACTCCGCCTATCATGGGTAAACCAGTAGCTGGGTTATATCTATCAAACTCAACAGACTTGAATTCCAGTTCAACCTCATTGTCATCCTCTGATGAATTTAAGACAATTTGTGACTCAATCCAATTTTTATAACTTTTACATCCACTAACCCTTCGCAATTCATACAAAGACCCAACTACAATTGCCAGCAAGGTAAGTAGTGGCGGGAATAATGTCGCAATAGGTATAAATGCATACCAAACTATTTTATTGCACTCATATCCTGGAAGGTTATTTTTCTCTTGAATTTTGGAAGACAAATATAAAAACAACCCTTGCCATATAAAAACAAAAAAGACGAAAAATAGTATTTCCGGCAACGGCCACTCTGACAGATAACACGCTACAAATTGTATAACCATCACTAAGCACATTTGAAAAACATTTTTCATCCTACTCTCCCATGCGTACCCTTACTACTTATGTTTATCTTGATACTCTTTAGCCTTCTTCATCAACTCTTCAGGGCTATCCGCCCCCGGCACCCGCTGTTGAGACTCTTTTTCCATATTATACGTATTTGCCTGCGAAGATTGCTCTGAATTATGATGTTTTTGCAGATCAGAATACTGTTGACTTATGCCATCCTCTTTATCTCGTATACTTCCTCGAGTATCAGCTATATTTTCTCTCGATGTTGTGAGCATATTATCAACTTGACCTTTTACATCATCCTTAATTCCACTGTTCTGTGTACGTTGTTCGATAGTAGCCTGATGAGACTGGTGATCGGCAATAACATCGCTATTTCCACCGCCACCAGAAATGGCCCCCATACCATGGCCAACATTTCCTTTAGCTGCTGAATATGATGCATCAACGCTCGGTTGTACCTGTTCCTGAACAAATCCCCAAGCCAGTTCCCGACGTTTTCCTGCGATTTCTGCTGAGCTGGTATTAGTAAGCAATGTATCTGCATCTTGAGGTGCATGTTTACGGACATACTGGGCAAACTGCTGATTTAGATCCTCGCTCATTTGACCACTCATACTTTCTGTACGAGACGCCATTTCAGCATATTCATGGCTACGAGCCTGACTTGTGGTGTACTGATCATAGCTCTGTTTTGCTGAGTTCAACGATGCCGAAAGTTGATCTGCTCGGGAAGCCGCATTATTGTCCGTATGGCTCCCAGATTCACTGACTTTACGGCTAGTAAAGTAATCACTCGCCTCCTTAAAGTCCTGGGTTGCTCTTGCATCCATATCATGGCGGGCATCGTGGCTACCTCGAGTACTACTGGTTGCCTGGTGAGTATCATCATCACTCCAGTCGACACCTGCTTTCCCGCCAGCCTGAAAACCTACACCACCACCGTTGCCAAGAAGTTTAAATCCAGCACTTCCTTTGGCGTGAACATCGCCATAAAGCCCAGCAGATGCTCGAGAACTGCGCGCTGACAGCTCTTGTGTGGCCTGTTCGTTACTAATGTTATGCCCCTTCGCATAGCTTTCTACTGCGCTGCGCATTCTGCTGGCCATCATAGAATCCTGAGCACTCATAGTGCTGTCTGCACCACTGGTCAATGAATCACTGCTACCACGGTTTGAGCCAAATTGACTGAGCGTATTCCATGCGCTACTCAAACTACTGTTATATCCATGCAATGCACTCTCGGACTGGCTTTGTGCCTCGCGGGCCATTTCCTGCTGTGCGGTTGCAATCTGACGAGTCATGTTGATACTCATAGGAATACGTGACGTAGCACCACTGGAATCTGTCACTACACTGCCATCACGCATTTGCGTCGAACTGGCTCCGTTAGCCAACTGTTGGCTCATTTGTCCAAATACTGTTGAGCTATTGGTATTCCAGTTAAAACCACTCACATTTTCTGTCTGCATGTTGGCGTAGGAGTAGTTACCATCAACAGCACCAGAGGCAGCAGTGGCTGCAGGGCTGATAGCGGAAGAGGCCAGATGGCTGTAGAGATTTGAGAACCCCGCCCCCAGTCCCTTCAGCATTCCCCATGCAAGCGGGGGGATTAGCATGGACAGATAGCCAGCCGTGGTAGCGAGGTCTGAGTATTTTATCTGCACCTGCGACAACTCCGAGAGAACCACTGGTGAACCGTTAGCCTTCGCATAGAAGGTCATGCAGCTGTTGAGGATGGCGTAAAGCAGCGGCCAGCTCTGCACCCACATGATAGCCAGCACGTACCCCTTCAGCACATTAAGGGTAACGGCGTTAAACATCCCGCCCAGCACCATCAGGGGGAATATTCCGATGGTCAGACCGACAATCAACGTCTGAGACATAGGTAGTGAGCGTAATGCCACCTGACCGACCGTCGCATGCGCCAGCCGCTGCTTCTCCATCGATGACGTAGTGGCGATATTCAGCAGGCTTGAGGTGTCACCGTTGCGGGCTGCATAGCTCATGATGCCATTTCGCAAAGCGTTCATCGTCACATTCTGACGGACAATCGACGCGGCGCTCTGACCAGCACCATAGAAATAGTTATAGCTGTCCCCGATCATCTGGCTGAACAAAATGTCAGGATTCGGACGTCCGCCAAAAAGCTGACGCACGTAGTAACTCCATGTTTTTCCTCCGGTCTGAGTATCCAGGGCAAGCTTTGGCTTAATTACCGCAGCGGCTTCTTCACAGGTTAAAAACTGATTATTGTTGTTGAATACCCCCCTCAGCGGACTCGGCTTTGAGAAAATCAGCGTATACGGGTCTGCGCTGTTCATTAGATCTTCCATGGTATATTTTCCGTTCAGGAAAATATCGCCCATCACGCAGTTCTGCACATAGTCCGTGAATATCGTAGTTATCTCTGGGTTCTGTGATAAAAAGTCCGTACTGCGTGAAACCAGATTCGCCCCAAATATCATGCCGGTTTTGCTGTAGGTGATGCTGTCGGGCTGTGAAAAGACCATTTCATACCCCTGCACAAGGGCATATCCGATTTTGGTGGTCAGCGATGCAGGCAGTGCCAGCCCGACGGGCACGTTATCGACTTTATAGACCTTTGTCTGATTACTGATATCGATTATTTGTACGGAGGTGCGAACACTGACCAGCAGCGACATCAGCACAATGACGCCTGCCCAGCCCAGCATATCCATGATGTTGTGCCGTCGTATCCACGAAATGGCTACAACCAGCACAGAGAAAGCCGTCGCAATACGCCGAATAACAACCCAGTTCTCCGTCGACATGAACGTGACGATGGCATTCAGCGTCTGCGTCAGCCAGTCGCCGCCCGCGATGACATAGATTTCCTGCATCAGCGCGCCCCCCCGAAGTGATAGTTGTTCTGGTAGCGCTGCAGCATGCGTGCCGAGACCTGCTGGCGCATGTAGCTCATCTGGCGGTCAACAACCAAAAGCGCATCCTGCTGTACCTGCACCTGTGCCTGGAAGGAGGCTATCTGCCGCGTGGCTTCGTTGAGGTTATTATTGATGCTGTCGATAACCGCCTGGTCATAGTTTCCCGTTGCCACCATTGCACGGGCCTGCTGGACCAGCTCCTGGATGTACTGGAGAAGAATGTCGTAGCCGATGTAATCGGTTAGCTGATAAACGAGGCTGTTAGAAACCCCCAGCATCTGGGGATCAACCAGGTACTTGAAGACCGGGATGGTAGTACTTGTGATAAATCCCTTCTCTTTCTCGGTTAACTTTAGATCGGCAACGGCTTTATTCTGAATGCTGGAAAGGATGTCTTTTATCTGATTTTTCAGTGCATTTTTCTGGCTGATCGTGACATTAGCATCGGCAACCACCTTCAGACATTTATCGCTGTCATTACAGTGATACACCCGTGCAGTCCCCCCCTCCATCATGGCCCGAATAAGGTCGCGATCGGTCGTTCTTGCCGGAAGCGGGGTTATATTACCCTTCTCATCAAAGACCATTGTTCCGGTCAGGGTCATGATGAACTCCTTAAGCTCTTTATTCCCGTCAAACATGCGGTTCTTTCCGAGCGCATTCCAGATGACATTGATATTCTTCGTTATGCGCTCTTTATCCTTATCACTGGCCTTATCACGGACCTTATCCATGCTTCCCCCCACCGTGCAGCCCTGGCGGGATGCCGCCCAGTCGGCAAACATGTTGCTCTCACCGGCAATGTCCTGGCAGACCTTCTGCTGGGAGACCTGAGTGCGCGGAAACAGACCGCCGACAATCCCCTGCGCCGCCTGGCAGGAGCTGAGGTTCATGCTGTTAATGTCGCTGGCCATCTTCTGCAGGAAGTCTTTAGCGGTCTTGATTTCCGGTACCGTGGTCTGCAGCGCCAGATCGAAGAAGTATCCGGCCGCATTGGACATAATCTGCTTGGCGAAACGCTGCAGCTGATCGCTGTTAATAAAGCTGAAGGAGCCCAGATAGGCATCGATGCCGCCGCAGCCGGCGTTGATGTCGGGCAGCGTCATGGAGATAAGCTGAACAGTTTTCACCTGTGTACGGGCATATAGTGAGCCACCCGTGGCGTAGCCAGCGGCCTGCCCCTGCCAGACCTGTGGCTGGCTGGTATTGGAGTCAAAGCCCAGCTTATTAAAGAAGGTGTTCATGTCGCTGTTCACGTCCGCACTAACGGTTGTTGAACAGACGAGAAGCATGCAGCCCAGAAGCCTGCGGTGTCTGAACAGGTTTATCATCATTTCACTCCGCGCATCTGAAGGACCGTATCCATACGGGCCATAAAGCCCTGTTCGTCGGTTGCGCCCTGCAGCAGGGGCAGGGCTTCAAGGGTGTTTACGTTGACGAGAAAGGTGGTTGGCGTGGCCACGGGCAGGTTAGGGAAAAAGGTTTTCATCACCTCCGGCGGCGCGGGCAACGCATCGGGAAAGGACGCATCCCCCTGACCGTCGATGGTGTAGGCCATCACCCCAAACCCCACCCGTGCCGACAGCGACTTCAGGACCGGATCAAACTGGTGGCAGTACGGGCAGTGTCCCTGCATAAACAGCACGACCTTCCAGTCGGCCAGATTGACCTGGCTGCCGTTGCTTAGGCGGTACCAGACCGGCTGCTTCGCCGGAAGTGGCTTAATTTCAGGGTCTTCCGGGGATGTAGGCAGAGATCCCGACGCTCGCGCGCCCTGTGGATGCCATAACGATTTGATCTCGTCCATTGTGGAAGCCTGTGTGGCCAGACTGAGGGTCATGAGCGCCACGGTAAACACGGTATGTCTAAGGTTCATGTCGGCATCCTCCGGCATCACGGGCCTTTTCGGCCTCACGGGCAGCATCAATCCAGCGGTTGATAATGCGGTAGCCCCCCCAGAGCACCATCGATACGCCGATTATCTGCGCCAGAAGAATGGCCATCTCCGGCTCGCGCCGGACCAGGCGGGAAACAATGTGAAACCATATCCCGAGGCTCAGCACCCATAATCCGGGCACGTCGAACTCGGGCAGGCGAAAACGGAATTTGCGCATGCGAACTCTCCCTGTATTAAAAGTTGGGGGCAAAATCTGTGGAAACGTTGAGGAACTGCTTCGCCAGGTCATCCTGGCTGATAAAGCCATACGAGACGGGTTTGACCGTCCCGCTTTTAGGGTCAGCCAGCATCAGCGCCGGAAAGTAACGAATACCCAGCCGGCTGGCCTGTCCACCGTCCATTCGGGTATCCGGCAGGAGTGGATTCACGATACCGTCCACGGAGACCGGAATGACGCTGAGGTGATACGTTTCGCGGAAGTTTTTAATGACCTGAACCAGCTGGCCGTCGATCGGGTCCTGTCCGCGGTAGAAGAACATCACGCCATAGCGCTGTGCCAGCGTTTCAATGGCGCGGCGCTGGTCGGCAAAGTCCGCCGCCAGCTGGTTGCGCACGGTACCGTTGTAGTGGCTGTGCTGCAGGTTGTAGTCCAGTTCGGGGTGCTCGAGCATCGCCTTTTTAGCACTCATTGAGAACAGCCCGGCCTGCTGCGTCCAGTAGTTCTGCAGGCGGAAGTAGCGGGTAAAGTTCTCCACGCCCGGATACAGAATGGCCTCGTACATGGCGCGCTTCGTGGCCTGCTGAAGCGTGGCAAGCTTATCCATGATGTCCGGCGAGGCCTGCTGAGGCTGTGCTGAAGAGGATTTGTCGTCCTCCGGCATTCTGTGCGATTCGTTATACCACTGCCAGCCGGCATCTTTTCCTGTGGCGGAAAAAACGCTGCCAAGAAGCAGCAGCGCTAACGCTGTCTTTCTCTTTTTCACTGGAACCTTCCTTATCCCGAAGCAGGTCGGTTATCGTTTGAAAAGCGGGTTTAACAGCCACGCCAGCAGAACTCCCGCCACGAAAAGCACAACCATCAGCGCCATAAAAAACACATCGATGCGGGTTGTTTCATCAACGATATTCCCGCGCCAGTAAAGCACCGGCGAGGCGACAATCAGGCTGATGATAAGGCGTCCAGTAAATCCTTTAATTTTCATGATGGAGAGTCCTGAGTGAGTGATGAGTGGCTTACTGTTTGTTCTTCAGTTGCGCGGCGATTTCCTCGCGGACGCGCTTCGTCAGGGTGTCGTTATCCGGGATTTTCTTGTTCTTTTGCAGATCGTCGAAAAAGTTTGAGAAGTCGAGTTTGTCGAACTTGATTTGTTGCAACTCAGTCTGGGTGATGCCGCGACAGTCCGGGCTGCTGGCCTTGCCAAAGCCGATGTGAAGCTGACCGTTACGTCCCTGCTGCTGCACAATCTGGGCAAGCTTTGAGTCAAACTGACAGTAGCTGCGCTTCTTCTCGAGACAGACGCCGAGCACTTTTTTTGAACAGAACTCACCGATACTGACCGTGAGCTTATTCTCTTTGGCCTTGCCCAGCGCTTTCTCCTCGCTGCTGCACCTGGCAAGCCCGACGTCCTGGCCCCAGCCGCCGTCCTTACAGCAGTTGCTGAAGCCTGCCGCAAACTTCTTGCAGAACTTCGCGCTGCCGGTAAAGGCGCGTACGTTAACGCTGTTAATGGCTGCCACGTCCTTGCCCGCAGCGGCCAGCGCGGCGAGTGCCGAAACGACAGGTGCAAAATCGTTGTTTTTACCGTTCTGCGCCCGCTCACAGTCACCATCGAGACAGAAGGTGTCGCCGCCACATATCATCACCTGGCCGGAAGTACGTGTTTCACAGGAGTACGTCGCGTATTCATGCAGGCAGCCGCTGCCGTCTTCTGCCGTGAAGGCGCAGGTGCGTGAGGCAAGCGTACAGGCCGGATTGTTCATGTAGGTTTTGCAGGTGCCATTGTCAGCAGCCTGGGTCATATACGTGTCTTTGTACTTCCAGCAAGCCTGCGTGACCGGGTATGACACGCCGTCAACCACCACCGTTTTTGTGCTCCCCGGCTCAATACATTCCGTCTTTTTGAGCGTACCTTCGCTCTTGCTGAACGGGCAGGATTCGTTCCAGACCACGTCTGGTACCCATTTTTTGGCGGGAATTTCAATCTGGAGCGTAACGGTGAAGCTGTAGCGCATATTGCTGTGCTTCCAGATTGAATCTGTAGTGGGATTGTTTCTCCTGGTACGAATGGAAAACACCATCCCTGCGCCTTTCTTCAGCTGCATGCCGCTACTCAGCGCCAGGCTACCGGTATCGTTATCCATGGAAATCAACCCGAAAGGCGTGGTTACTCGCATAAACCAGTTAGGATTACTGAACGCCAGACGTTTATTCCAGGAATAGGTAGCTGTTGCAGCAACAACCTTCCCTGTCACCGGCGCAGTCCATGTTCCTGTGTATCCCGCTTCGGAGGAAGCAAACGAAATATTCTGAGACTGGATAACAATCTGTTTTGTTTCAGATGTATCTTCATAGTGGCCGGTAATGCTGGCCGTGCGCGTACAGGCCTGCTCAACCAGCAGGTCGCGCTCACAGGTATAGTTGGTGAACTCACTGCGGCTGATATTCTGCGCTTCGCACTGCGTCTGCCCCGTTTTGCCGATGATGGTATCAGCGCGGGACTGGACATCCTGGCTGGCCTTAATAAACGGCGCGTCGGGCGAAATGGGCTCCTTCGGGTTGTTAACAAACGAGTCGGTGACGGCTTTTGTAGCCTCATTAGTAGTCCAGCCCGTGGTACCGTCCGCTTTCAGCGCACCATCACCGGTCGCCGTCACACCGCCATAGTACTTTTTCTCACCGGGTGAGGCGGTATAGTTGGGGATAGACGCTGAGGGGTTAAAGTTTTTCAGGCTGCTCTCACCCTGCCCCTGTACCTGACGGGCAAAATCAGCCCCCGCCCTGTACTGCGCGTCAGCATCGGCAAATGCATTCACGCTTGCCATCGTAGTGGCAATGGCCAGCACCGGCATCAGTATTGCTCTTTTCATCGGGCATCTCCTTTATTAAGCTGCTGTTGCGCCTCATCCCTGCACTCGCCCTTCTCCACCACCTTTTCCAGCGCCTGCTTCAGATGAAGATTGCCGCGAATCACGTCGTGGCCCGCCTCGCAGTACACCACCAGGGACGGCACGCTGGTGATCCCGTACTCACGAAAGCGGGTCGGGTCGATGGCGACGCCGCTGGCTGAGCCGTCCTGAACAAGCGCCATCACGGCGGTTGCCGTCGTTTTCATGTCGTTGTTGACCATACCCCGCAGGGTGGCGGGAATATCGTAGCGGCGGGCCTCGGTCAGCATGCGCTTAAGCCCCGCCTGCGGGATGGCAAAGGAGACGAAATACAGGGCACCGTGCGTGGGTTTATCTTGCTGGTCCTCGCGCTGGCGCTGTTTCAGCTCCCCGATAAAGCGGGCGTCGTCTGCTGAAAGAGGGTTCTGGCGCACCTGCTGCTCCAGCATCTGGCGCAGCGGCGCGTTGTCCTGCCCCCTCATCTGCTGGCTGAAAGACTCCTGCTGACGAATAAACTCGCGGTTCGCCTCATCAGCGCCTGACGCCAGCGCAGTGCAACAGTACGCTGACAGCAGCAGCGCTGCCGTCAGACCGGACAGAGTTTTCATGGAAGTTTCCTTTTTCTCAGAGGAAGACGCAGTTGCGCTTGCGCCATAGCAGATAGCCGTAGTTTTTCTTCGTGTTCGGCGGGTTACGCCCCGTTTCCCAGCGCATGACGGTGCGGCCGAAGGGATGGCACTGCGCCGCATCCGGGAACATGTTCACCATCTGATAGCGCCAGCGCTCTTTCGGGATAATGGGAGACGGGTATTCGAAGCAGACCGCGCGGTCCGCCCCCACGCTCTCCAGTATCTGGCCCTGTCGGTGAAGCTTGAACGCCATGCGCTCACTGACCAGAACGGAAGACTGCAGGGGGCTGGACTCATTGCTCACCCAGCCGTTAAAGGGATACATCGAGCCCTGCGAGCCAGCGCACCAGAACAGCGGGTCGAGAGGCTTATTTACCGCACTGGCTATCGCGTCGGCCGCACATGCGCCCTGCGCGATGGGGTTGGCAAAAATGACCGCCTCCGGATTCAGAATGGAGGTCAGGGCGCTGTCCCCCCATGTCGGGTCGATTTCAGACAGGTATCCGATATCCAGATCGCCGCCCTGCAGACACCCGAGGGAGGTGATGATATTGAGCCAGTACGTCAGCGGATATTTGTACCAGTGCACGTGGTAGAACGCGCCATTGACCTGTTTGTCATCTTTTTTGGCGGCGCCCATCCCCATTTTCCCGAGATTAACGGTGAATCCGCCGAGGTTCACCATGCAGCCCGGAGAACGTGCCACATCGGTCATGGCCATCGGCTCCCAGTACCCTATTGCCAGGCCAACGCGCTGAAATACCGGCGGTGGCATGGGACAAAACTGTATCGGGCTACCGGGATTGGACGTGTCCGGTAAATCCCCGCCCGTGACTTTTGTGCTGCCGAGCGACAGGGGGAACATGCAGCGCCAGCAGATATCGGTGATCGGATTGACGAAGCGCCCTTCGCAGGCGGCGTCCGCCGCTGCCATGTGGCTGTTACCCCACAGAAGCAGCCCGAACAGAGAGACGGTCAGCATTTTCACCGGACACCTCCTGCATCATGCTGCACCATATCGGGCGGAATGATTTCCACCTGCAGGCGCTTTCCGCTGGGTGCCGCCGTTACCCGCGCCGGCACCTGGCTTATGCCGAACCGGGCGGTCAGCACCCCGTTCTGGTCGAAGAAAATGCGGCTGTCGAGCTTCTCCGACGTCTGCGGAATGTTGCCCTGAACCAGAATGATGCGGGTGATCAGGGTGTCAGGCTTCTGTCGCTGTACCCACGCGAGCTGCTCCGCATCGTCGCCGTTGATAAACAGCAGGGTTTCGTTAAACGGCACCACATCAAGCGGATTAAAGACCTGCCCCGCCTGAGCAAACACGTTGCCCCTGTCGTCGGCAAGCGCCTTGTCCACCCGCACGCTCGGGTCAAACCAGCGCCGCTCGTAGCGCACCGCGCGGGTTATTCCCTCAACGGCAGGCGGGCGCTGGCTGTTGCGCACCACGCGCGCCTTAAACTCCGCCATCTTTTTGTCCATCTCGCCGGACTGCGCCAGCGTCTGCAGCCGGCTTTCGATAACGGTCAGCATATCCGGCTCCGCCACCGGCCAGAGATCGCCCCACGTCCCGAGGTCAGCGGCCGTCACGCTGCCGGTCAGCAGCGTCAGGCCCAGGGCAAGGGCGCGCATCACCCCCCCTCCTTCATCCGGCGGGCCACGTCAGTCTGGATTTCACGCGTGATATCCGGCGCCCCCTGCACCACGGCAGGTGCGACAAGGATGAGGGCACGATGGCGGACCTGCCAGTCCCTGAGGCTGGCCTCCAGTGACGCGTTAAAGCGGTCTGAAAGTGCTTTTGTCTGCGCCTCGTCCAGTGAACGGCGACCGGCGCTGTCAAAGAAGGCATCCACCGTGGATTTCATGTTGAAGGCCACAACCACAGGACGGTTAAGCTTGCAGACCAGCCAGCTGATGCCTGCGCCCGCAGCCAGCGTGCCGGCAATCAGCGCGGCGTTAATGAGTACGTGTTTTTTCATGAGATGGTCTTCCCTTCATGCTCGTGAAGCCAGCGCTCCAGCGCGGCCATTTCCGGCCCGGATTTTTTCCACGCCAGCTCCCAGACGGCTTCGTGAATACTCAGCCCTTCCCGGCGTCGCTGCTGCAGAAACTCAAAGTCCGGACCGTCCGAGGAGTACATTGCCCGGCTGAGCGGATCGACGAACAGGCGGTGCCAGGACGTCAGGTGCTCAACCGACAGCATAAAGCTGCTGAACCAGTTGTCCTTCGCGCTGCCAAAACCTTTAATCATGTCGCGCTGCAGCTGCGAATACTGGTCCGGGTACAGCTGGTTGTACTTGGCGAACTCTTTGGCGGACTGCTTGAGGATAATTTTGTAGGACGAGTTACCCCATGCCGCGCGGGCGGCGCTGGAGGCCGTTTCCGAGTCAAAATCGACGATGTTCTGCGTAATGGTGATGTACGAACCTGTATGGCGGCGGGCGGTACGGTAGCCCTTCTCGATAAACGCCCCGACCTTGTTGTTCTTGAAGTCCAGCAGGCGCCAGCCTTCGTCTATCACGTTGAGCTTCTTCAGGCTGCGCGGCGTGCGGTACATGCGGTTCTCAATGTAGAGAATGAGCGAGAACATCACCGCCACCAGGAGGGACGGCCTGTCCTCCAGTCCGCCGAGCTCAAGCACCACCATCCGGGCTTCGTCCTTCAGGGACGGTTCGTCGGAGTTGAAGTAGCTGCCGTACACCCCGTCGCGGGTGTACTGGGTCAGCAGTACCACCATCTCATCGAGGCGGCTGCGGATGGCTGGCGATCCGCTGTACTCCTCGCTGTCGCGGGCCATCATCAGGTAGTCCACCACGTCGTCAATGCGCGCCTGGTTTTTCTTCGTAAGCCAGGTGGCCTTCACCGCCTTGAGCAGCAGACCTTCGTGCACCTCGTCCAGGTTGCCGTTGGGGCTGGCCATCACGGACAGCTGGTCCCGCAGGCGTTCGGCCATCTCATCGATGGTATCGTCGGTGACGTTAGCGAACGGATTAAACTTCAGCGTCTCGCCGTCGAGGTAGACCCCGCCCATGTTCTCGCACAGGGACTTGTAGCCGTCGCCCATGTCGAACACCACGGCGAAGCCGCCGGAGTCGATAACGCTGCGTATCAGGGGCTGGATAAGCCCGGTTTTCCCCGCGCCGGAGGTGCCACACACCGCCATATTGAAGTTGGTGTTACCCATGCCGCGGCTGAACAGGTCGATAAACGCCAGCTGGTTGCGGTAGGTCGGTGCCAGCAGGCCGGAAGTGGCCAGCGGGCTGTCCGCCACCACCGGCATCAGATTGGCGACATTAAAGCTTTCGGCGCGCTGCAGCACGCCGGACTCGCGCAGCTGCTTAAAGAGGCCGCCGCCCGCCATAAACGGCAGATTCACGAGAAAATTGCGCATATGGTTAAAGCGCGGGGAAATCAGCTCGAAGCCATTTTTACGGAAGCTGTTCAGTACGTCCTGCTCGACCTTCAGCGCAGTTTCCTGGTCATCGCGGCAGAAGAGGGTCACGTTCAGAAAATAGCTCACCAGCGAGGACTGCCCGGACGACAGGCGCTGGCGCAGATCGCCCCACTCTTTTGCCTCCTGCGCCACGCCCGGGAAGAACTTGGCGTAGCTGGTCTTGGACTTCTTCTCAAGATCCATGAACTTCAGGTTGGCCTCGTTCTGCGCCTTTACCTGGTCTTCCACGCTAAGGACCAGCGTCAGGATAAACGGGCACGAAACGGACAGTTCCGGGTTGAGAAGGTTGCTGTAGTTGTCGGCCATATTCCAGAGGAAGGCCAGCTCCGGATTTTTGGTCAGCTGGAAGTTCATGATGCGCGCGGTGCTGTTGCGACCGTTACCGCGCAGCCCCAGCGTCATGTAGTCGGCCTTCACCTTCAGGTCAAAGGTATCGTCCACGCACTGGTAGTTCAGATCCTTGAGCGGGTCCAGTTCCCGTTCGGTGGGATACAGCGCATCCGGGTTGTGGTTAATCATTTCGCCCGCAATGCGGATAAAGGCATCCGCATCCACGCTGCGGGTGGCTATCTGCGCCCCCTGCAGCGAGGCGCGGATGATTTTGACCTGGTTTTCCATCTCCATCACGCTGGCCTTACTTCCGCGCTTACGGGGGACGCAGCAGGAGATGTACACCCGGTAGTTACGCAGGGTCAGCGGCAGGTTGAGGTGATCGGGCAGCGGGAACCCTTCTTCTGCGGCCCTGAGATAGTAGGCGCGGGTGATGGCGTTGAACGTATCAGCCTTTTCCCCCGTCCATGAGAGCTCGCGCAGGCCATACTCGATATCCTGACCCACCAGATGGCTGGACACCAGGTGAACGGCCACCGGCACCTCGCGGGGCAGCTTGGTGCGCATCAGGTTTTCCAGCGACGAAACGATAGTTTCGTTGGCGCCGTTGATGGGCTGCGCCTCGAGCATAAAGCCCATCGTCTTTTCGTTCATGAAGAGGCCGGTTTCCGCATCGTAGTCGCGGTACGGCAGCACGCGGCTAAACTGCGGGAAGCGCATCTGCCCGAGGACATCGTTCGCCTCAGAGGACGCATCGGGCATCTTCAGGGCCGTCAGCAGCGAGTTGACCGTGCGGGTGACGGAGTCCAGCGGATTACTCATGATCCCCCTCCTTTTTATTGTCGGCCGTTTTGACCGCTTCCGTCGCAGGGGCCGGGCGGCTGGCGGGGATACCGTAGCGAAAACGCACTGAGCGCATCTGACCGTACAGGCAGAAATACGGACGGCATCCCATAAGCAGCGCCGCCCCTGAAAACACAATGGCCATCACAATCCACAGCAACTTAAACGCACTCAGCGCCCCGTCAACATGACCGGCATATCCTTTAGCATCGGTGACGACGCTGCCCCGGTCATGGCAGACGGCAGAGGGAGCGTCATGCAGCGTGAGGCCGGAGGACTTGTTCTGCGGAGCAGGCGGTATAAAGGGTTGTAAAGGTTCATCACGGCAGACCGCAATACGAAACTCGCCACTGCTGACGTTATGCGTGACGGCCATAATTTCCTGCGCCATCGCCTCTCCGGGCGTGGTGTTATCCATCCACAAAAGCATGGCAACCAGCAGCATCAGCGTGGCGGCAGGCCAGATAATCAGATAGTGAAAAGCCCAGGCAAGCCATCTAAGGCAATACAGCAGGACGGACAGAAGCTTAAGCATCATTCCCTTTACCTCCGGGATTCAGCGGAAACCAGACGCTGCAGTTGTGTCTGATAGCCTCCGCCAGCCTCTCCCCGTCCTCTCCGCTGTACAGCGCTTTAATCCGGCTGACGTCAGACTTCGCCAGGAAAACCCTCATCTGCTGTTTTGTTACGCTCATACCTGAGCCTGCTTTACCCAGGAACAGACAGTGCCCACGCTGCCGTTGCATTATGTGTTGAGAAATCCCAGCCTTCCCGTCAAGGGCGGGAGCGCTCTGCTGAGACGCTGAAAGCCAGAAGTCGCGCTCTGCGGCATTAACACAGATGACACGCATCCCCATCGCCTCGCAGCAGGCCGCTATATCGTTAAGGTGGCGGGTCTTACCCGGACCGCTGTTACTGTTGGTTGTCATGATGTTCGTCTCCTGGTTTTTTGCCATCGTTCTGAATGTCTTTGCGCAATTCACGCCAGTCGCGGAGTTGTCGTTCTGATAAAAAGGTCCGCATAACCTCAACGCTGATGGCTGTCTTACCGCTACCGGTTTTCCCCACGACCATCACATTGGTTTTTCTTCTTCCCATCGGTCACCTCAGATACTGTTTTTCTCGTATTTCCAGAACCCGCTGGCATTCCGTACAGGTACGTACGCCCGGGATGGCCTGCTGCCGCCTGAGGGGGATGCGATTGCCACAGCATTCGCACCGGTTGCGGCTTTTGCCCTGCAGGCAGGATCGCTGCCTCGCGGCCTGTATATGAAGCTGGTTCAGCAATTCGTCCTGCTCCTGCAGGAGATCGAGTTCGTCTGCCATCAACGCTCCCTGCTCACACTGTCCGGACACGCTACCGCCCATCCCTTTTTACGTTTCAGGGCACGCGTGATAACGACAGATTGTTAAAATGGGTGCCACACGCGGTGGCGGTTCAGGTTTCAGTTAACGCGTGGGGTTCCCCACGCTGAGGGTTTCACAACAAAAAACACCCGCGTCGGCTGGTGATAAACGTCCTGCGTATCGATATAGGGCGCGATCCACAGCCCGGCAGTCTTTTCACCGACGCGAAGCGGCCTCGGGTCCACGATGGACTCGCGCCCTGGCGGCGGCGCAATAACCGGCGTGACCATGGAGAGCGGCGACCGTGAGGCTGAGTGCGGCTGCGGGCGGGGGAGAGTTGGCGCGCCCGTCAGCGGTGTATTTCTGGATGCGACGGCATGCACCGGTTCAGCCGCCAGCGTGAGGGGCTGCACGGACCGGGTCCGGAAATTACCCTCAGCCAGGCGTGGCAGCGATGTCGCACCCGGCTTTACCGTGCTGGCCTCCTCCAGTCGTTTGGCTTTCTCATTGGCCTGCTCGATGGTCATGCAGGTGTCGGATGTCGTCGCGTTACACTCAAAATCGCTCGTTGTACCGGCACATCCCGACAGCGTCAGGAGACTGGCCAGCGTGAGCGCAACAGGCACTGTCTTGTTCATTTGCGGTTCCTTTATGTGGGGTTACTGTGAGTCGGCCTTCGGCATAAACTGGCTCTGGTTAAGCCTGCCCAGCTGGTTGAGCATCTGGTCGGTACTGAACCCGTTCATGCCGCCCTGCGGGACTGACAGCGGCGGAACCGGACTGCGTTCATCGCTCTCCGCTTTGCGTCTGTCATTATCGAGCGCCAGCTCTTCAATGGTTTTCAGCTGAAAACCGTCCTGAAAGACAACAGTCACTTCGTTACCCGCCCCAATCGGGATGACGGGGTGGTACTGCTCTGCGCGTTTGATGTAGTAGTCGCTGAGGGTCTGGGCGGCTCTGGAGGCACCTCCGCCAATCCCCATCTTCATCACGTCACCCGCGCCGAGGGATGCCGTGGCGCCGAGTCCGACCGATGGCTGTGACGCGCTCTGCACACCCGAACCAATGCCGTCAACAAAACCCGCGCCCCAGGCCCAGCCGAGGATTTTGCCGTTTCGCATCACCACTTCGCCCTTGATGCCGTTTTTACCCCGGAAGCTCACGTGTCCGGCAATGGGCTGGTCGATGGTGACGCCGTGCTTCAGGCAGCTGATGTTGCGGGTGCGTACGATGGCGCGCTCGCTGGACACGTCGCCCCAGGCCTCAAGACCGATAAAGCAGCCGGTGAGGTCGTAGCTTTTGCTGTTGGGCATTTCCACCCTGCCGGTAATGCGCAGCTGCATCGGCACCGTGGACTCGTTACCGGTTACGGAGGCGTTGGCGTCAGCCCCCTCAATCAGCATCGATTTGGCGAAGCTGCCCGACGGGATGTACGGCAGGGACGGACCTTTGCTCTCGTCGCTGCGGGCAAAAGACTGACGGCGCAGCTGGTTGGGTACGGGGATGGGCTGGTACTGTATCTGCGCCGGCGGCGTTACGCCGTTACCAGGATAGAACGCGGTCGGCGGCGGGACGGCCCCCGTCTGCGGCGGGAAACCGGTCGGCTGCGGCTCACCTTCAGGCCCCGGCGCAGGCACTGGCGGCTGCGGGGCCGGCTCACCCGATGCGGTGACGGGTTTCGCCCCCAGCGCGCTGACCTGAGCGGAAAGCGCCGCATTATCCTGACTGAGTTTGTCAATCTGGTGCTGATAGCCTGCCTGCCCCTTGCTGAGCAGCTCAAGCTCGCGGCGCATTTCGGCATACTGCTTCTGCATCTCGGAGGCCGTAGCCTGCATCTCGGTCGTGGCATGCTGCTGCACCTTCTGGTCAAAGGTGCTGTCCACCACGCCGGTCATATCGGGCGCAGGCTCGCCGGCGGCTGCCGCATCGCTGCTGCCCTCGTAGCGTGCATCCGCCAGATACCAGCCGCCTCCGCCCACCACGCCCACGGTCGCCAGCACGATACCCAGCCAGATAAACTGCTTGCGCTTCACCACTGAATTAATGCTGGCCATCAGCCGCACCTCCGCTGCTGATAATGAAGACCTGCAGGGCGCCGCCCGCCATCAGCTGACGCGAGGCTTCACCAAACAGCACACCGCGAATGCCGCTCTGCCAGAAGTCGCTTTCCGCGATGTTGCGGGCCATCCCGGTATTGTTGGTGACGCGATAGCGCACCACCTTAAGGTGATTACCCACCCAGACGCGCTCGGGGACTGCTGATAGTCCGGCGGGCGCGTTGAGGGCTTCATGCGTGACGGGAATGGCCTGCCAGCCGGACGGAAGCTGCCCGCCCAGCAGATGCTGGCTCAGGGAAACCAGCGTGGCCTCGTAAGGGGAGGACTCTTCCCAGGTGCGCGCCGCTTCACCCGTGCCGGACAGCTCGCTGACCAGCCGGATGGTTCGCCCAGCGCCCGCTCGCGGCACGGCCTGTACCGAGAAGTTGAGGCCGCGTTCGGTTTCCAGAATGAACGTGAAGGGCTTTTTGTTGAGGGTGCTGACAATCACACCGCCGCTTGCCGTCTGCTCCTGCCGCGTCAGCTCACCGTCGAGGCTGGTCAGGGCCGTCACGCGGTCACCTGCGACCGTAAAAAGGTTCGGGTCGGTGTTGCTGACCGCGATACTGGCCTGTCCGCCGTTCGTCAGCGGAACAATCGTGGCAGAAAGCGCAGCGGGTGCGGCGACCGTCTGACCGGACGCGAGCATCAGCAACGCCAGCAGTGCACGGCGACTATTTTTGTTCATCGGTGATTTCTCCGAAGTGACTGAGCCAGCTGATGCCGTCCTCGCGCTCGAACTTGAGAACGTACTGTTTCAGCTCGGGATACGGTTTCGAGTCGCCTATCCAGGTCTTCAGCTGGCCCCGCACGTCCACGCGGCTGCTTGCCGGGTAAACCTTCACGCTGGTCATATAAAAAGACGAGTTAACGTTGTTGTCCTTAATGCGCTTCGCATCCTCAGCAAGCCGGATTTTCAGCTCGTTCTGCGCTGCGGGTTTGACATAGGCCAGCAGCTGCTCATGAGAGGCATCAACGGTTTCCGGGGTGACATTGAGGCGAAGGGCGATAAGCGACAGGGCCATCTGTTGCAGGTAGGAGGCATCTGCCTGGTTCTGCGACACGGCAAACGGCGCGTTGAAAAGCATTGGCGTGACGATAGACTTCTGCTCATTCTGAAGGCGGTAGTTGTTGACGGCCTGAATAACATTGGTGGTGATGCTTCCCAGAATCACCACCCCCATAGCAATAAAGCCGATGGCAATAACCCGCTGTGTACTTAATCGTGCTCCGTGTTCCATCTGATTATTCCTGTCTATTTAATCCACTGGCGGTAGCATGAGTCGGGTACATCATGAAAAATCCCCCTCAGCAGTGAGGTCGGCATATACCAGTAGACCAGGTCCCGCAGCCATGAACTGCCCCGCCCTTTCTTGAGCTTTTTAATTCCGAGATAGGCCAGTACGGCAGCGATAATTCCGGGAATATAATGCTGGGTCCAGAATCCCCACCCCAGGCAGACAATGGCCGGAATAAGTTCATCCACAGGAAGGCCAAACCAGCGGCTCTGATTCGTCAGGGTTTCGGGAAAGCGATATTTTTTGAGAGATTCATCTGCCATATATGTTCCGTCTCCGGTACAGCTGGCAGTAGGAAATACCTGCCAGCCGGATTACAGGCAAAGCCCTCCCGTGAATGCTCGTGAAAGGCATTCAGAATTAAACCGGAATTTAATAGTCGGAAGTGGCTCTGAACGGCTGTTGCTGGAAATCAGTATCCTGCGACAGACATACCTACCGTGACGAATACGGACAGGATCGCAAAGCCCGCCAGGAACTTGAGGTTCTTGGTCGTCATATACATCACGGCGCCCACCAGAACTTCGGCAAGAATAACCCACTTAACCACGCTGGAATCTTTACCAAATGTTCCTTTAACGGTTGCATCGCCGCTGGACATCAGATCTTTACCCGCAGTCGAGGCAAGAACCGTATCAGGGAAAAACGCAGCAAGGGCTGCGACAGGCAGGGCAAACTTCAGCGCTTTGAGTAACGCGACTTTGCTGAATTTTTTCTTTGCAGGGGTCGCGGGTACAGCGTTAATAACAGACACATCAGTCATATTCATTAATCCTTTAATTACACCGGATAGATTTGTTGAAATAAAAATCCTAAGAAACTAATTTTGTGACTTGGGTTCAAGATTGTTTGGGATCACCTCCGCCATTTCAGAGTTATAGAAATCAGGGAATTTTTCCAGGTGGTCACGTAACCGAATCAGCGCTTCAGCTGATTTAGAACGACCACTTCTGTCCTTCGCCTTCAAAATAAGAAGATCTGTTTGTGGGTCAAGGTAGATCGACATAGTTACCGTTGGGCCACGAAGCCTGTGACGTCTAATCATGTTTTCCCTCTCAACATATTCCTGCGTCAGGATAGTGACACATTGAATACAATTTATTCAATACGCGAAAAATTCCACTATGTTTTTTACATAAATTTAACATTCAAAACCTTAAGAACAACCATTCTCACCTTTCTGTATACGTCCATTCTCATGCAGTAGAATCTGAAGTCATCGTAATCAATAAAATATTTCGCAAGCTCACTCTTCACACTAGAAAGTCTGCTTGAAATTGCTTTTTCAGAGACACCTAAATATTGCGCCATCGTATGAAGCTGAAAACCAAGAATTGAAAAACATAACGTAATCATCTTTTTATTCGTCAACCCTGACAAAAAAATATCAAAATCAAACTCATCATTTTTTATCCTATTCGAGGTATTGAATAAAGCTTGATAATCCGGGAAGTAATTAATAAACCATAAAGCATATAATTCTTTATTTACCATACGAATTTCAACACGTAACTGATAAAACTCACCATTCAAATTAAAAGTTCTACAAATAGCTGTATCTGGCCCCATAACAAAGGCCTCCAACTCAATTGTCGACAAATCAAGCTCAACTTCATCAGGATCAAAACTGACACCTGAAAAACACTTTGATAATGGGTGAAAGAAATCTAAATATGCATCATTTTTATATATGGGGTTTCTGGATTGATTCCGAATGCAAAAAGGCAAAGGTGAGTACTTATAGAGCGCATCAAAACGCTTCACAATATCATCTAATGATTGACTTGATTGGGAGAGATCTCTAGGATCGCGCGGGTGCATTGAAGCCTCCTCTGAAGGTTTCTGTGTATAGTCGGTACACCCGGGGGTCTAGCCCGGTGTACCGGCGACCCGCCAAACTGAATGGCGGGCATCAAATTTTACTTATGTCTGCATAAAATATATCAATTACTGACGCCAAAGTCACTCAAAAACAGCAGATCTAAATCCTATTTATCAAACATTTTCAGCTAATTATCTTGAGACTCTTCCTCCTGGGGGAAGAATTTTTCAACAATCTGTTGCACATCTTCACGTATACACGTAACCATATCCCTGAAATCAAATTTTTCATTTCCTGCGAGATGCGGACTCAGCGACTCCATCGCCAGGAGCTTGCTGACTATAAATTGAGTTTTCATTACATTTTCAAGGATAGTTTTATTATAGAGCGCCTGATTAAAGGAAGACTCTTTTCTTTCCATTTGCGCTTCATAGACCCGAAGACCAAGTTCAACCAGCATTGATGCAATGCTCGAAAAACTTACATCTTTATCTCTCGCTCCTTCAGCGCGACGTTTTTCAGCGATTACTCTTATTTTCTCTGACACTTCATCGCTTACATAGACCTGAACTCTGGCCATAATTTCCTCCTTATTTATATTCCCAAAACTTCTGTACCTCAGAATATTTTGAAAAGCTAAAAATGCACGACTCGGCACAGACTCCCTGCCAGAAAACAGACGACTTGCATGCCGACACACACTGTAAAAACTCACGACTCGAATATAGACTCGCCGTAGTAGTAACTCAATGGATTTATTAAAAATAGTCACAAATGACTCTGAGTAGAGTTTTTACCGAGTCGAATAGAACTCACTACCGAGTCGTTTACACACATTAAAATAAATTATTTCACATTACTTTTTCTCTAACTGCATGATTTAAAGAGCCAATCAGCAAAATTTTAATTTTGCGTGGGGTGTGGTGCTTTTGGTGGTGAGGAGTGCATATTAGTTGAGTCTGGGCATGGGATGGGTTAACGTATTTCCGGCATGGTGCCCGGAGGGAAGAAATGAAACGGATTGCTCTTACGTTTTTAATGTTGGCTTTTTCTGGAATGTTGAACGCTGCTGATTGTTTTGATCTGGCAGGAAGGGATTATCATATAGATCCGGATCTGCTTCGGGCAATTTCCTGGAATGAATCGAACTTCCGCACAGACGTTAAAGGCTACAATCCTGTTTCGGGTTTTGGCTCCGGACTTATGCAGGTGGATTCCCAGCACTTTAACGAACTGGCTCGTTATGGAATAAAACCGGAGCACCTTATTTCCGACCCGTGTATGAATATCTACACCGGGGCTTACTATCTTGCAATTGCATTCAAAAAGTGGGGAGTCAGCTGGCAGGCCGTGGGGGCGTATAATGCAGGCTTCCGGAAAACAGAAGAACAGGCGCAGAGAAGATATGTCTATGCCAGAAAAATCGAGGCAACATACCGGGCGATAAAGAAAAATAAAAATGCAGAGCAGTTTCTCCCGAAACAATAAAAAAGACCTCAACACGAGGTCTTTTTTATCCATGCGGTCTTTAACTCATCAATCAATAGCCCGATAAATTAAATGTGCTTCAGGGTGTTTTATGATACTGATGTAGTCTTTCAGTGCATCCTGACGAGCGACGAGGTGCTTACAGACTTTCGAGTATTCAGGACCCATATCTGCGACCTGCCATGACAACCAGTTCATTATCATCAGCGTGGCAATAATTCCGGCAGCATCAGCACTGACCTCTGCTTCAAAGTAATTACCAGGAATAACCATGTTATAGCGCTGTTCACCTTCCGGTGCGATATATCCGGTTTGCGTCGTGGTGAATCTGACACAGTTCGGAGCCACATTTCCGCCGGTGCCCTGCGGAATAATCCAGTAACTCCAGAAACCACCATCATAATCTGAATGCTGACGTAACCAGCTGGCAATCATATTATCAGCAGAAGGCGTAAAAAAGAGCGCAGGAATAAAATCAAGACGTTCATCGCCATCTGTAACACAATAGCGCTGTCGTTCATCGACTTTAAATTGTTCGGCTGATTCACGAGTGGCGGTTTTGACGTTTAATGTGTGCATTCTGGTTTTCTCCTCATTGGGTTATTACATCGTTCGACTTCATCACTGAGCGGCGAAGGGCAATGAGCAGCTGACAGAAAGGAAATAAAGGGGCGCGCAGCGTTTATATACCCCTTTATTTCCTTTCTGTCTGATGCTAAAAGCAGCCCTCCGCGAACTGATGAAATCGGGCGATAGTCACACAAGGAGAATGCACACATCCCGTAACGGAAAATCGTCGCAGGACGAATTACCGTTACGGGCTTCAGAGTGGAGGTAATTTATTACCGCCACGGTGAAAGCGGCGCATCCATTCTGGATGCAGCAAGCGTGAATTTGAATTTGCGTCAGGATGGACGCCCGAAGGGCGGAGACGGTTTACCGGCTCCGTTCACGACAGCCGTGTCCCTTCAGGGACGACGCCCGGAAAAGAAAGGATAATATCCATATCAGCGGCAGAATAATAAAGACCATCGCCAGCAGGAGAATGAAGAATAGTAATCAGCTAACCAAAAGACAGGAACTTCAGACAACCTCGCGCCGGAATAACGCAGGCAGCGCGCCAGCGCAGCCTGCTTATTCTGCGCCGCAGGCGCGCGGCCTTTGATGCCACCAAAGGCAGGGTATTCCCCTGCCCTTCAGGCTGGCTATGCGGCTTTATTCAGCCCGCGCAAAAATTCACGCATGGCACTCACCCGGCGCTGGTCTTCCAGGCGTTTTTCAAAGTTGTTGATATAGTACACGGGCGTGTAGCGAACCCTGTTAAGCTGCATTGTGAGCGTATTGCCCGTCACCACCTCCGCAGGAATACCCAGAAGGGAAAGCTGAATAAACGCCATATCGGCCGCAACAGGATCGATATCGATGCAGCTACCGAACATATGCTCAGAAGGGTTATAGCCCGCCTCCAGCAGATATTCTGCATACGCCACAATCATTCCCGCCGCACCGCTTGCCGGATCGCTGACGGTCACGAATCCCTCACGGCGTATCGTTTCGTCGACGTCCGGCATCAGCAGCCTCGCCAGCAGTGACTGGACGTGATACGGCGTGAAATACTGCCCGTTCCGGTCGTCGCCCAGTTCAAGCTCCATGAAGATCGCGCCGAGAAAGTCGTGAAATTTCGCCTCCAGCGCGCAGACCATCAGGCAGAAAAGCGTATGCAGGTTGCTGATATCGCTCTCGCTGTACTTCGCGCAGATTTTGCGGCTCTGCTCAATATTCTCCGGCGTTCTTATCCGCGCCATATCCAGCTCGCTGGCGGCCAGCGTGATAAAGTCGCTGAACACCTCCCAGCGGCGCAGGCTGCGGGCGGTATCCCTGAACACGCTGATAAACTGGCGGCGGGACTGGTCGATTGTCATCATCCGGTGCGGTATCGGCTGCGCGTTCACGTTGGGCAATACGGGTTTAGCGGGTGTTACTGGCGCGGCCTCTTTCGCCTGGTCAAAGAAGCTGGCAAAACTGAGTTGAGACATATTTCCTCCTTAAATGCCGCCCCGTAAGGAGCGGCTCAGTTATCAGTTAAATGCCCGCTTCAGTTCAAGCGTGCGTAACACCTGCCCCCACTCACTCCCGCGCATGGCAGGAATACGAACGGCGCGCCCCTTCTTCCGGCAGTGCGCTATGTGACGGCCCAGCGCCCGCATTTCGGCGCTGATGTCGTCACGGTCGATATCACTGCGTTTAATACGCACCTGTTTTTTTACGGGTGCGTTTTCCGCCTCAAGCATCTGGACATACCGGGCGGTCGGTGTAACAATCGAAACTTCACTGAATTGCATTGGTTTGTTCCTTTTGGTGAAGGCCGGATTTATCGTTGAAGGCGAATAAATCCGGCGGGATATGGCAGACGAAAGTCTGCCTTTTTCATTTCTGGCGCTGCACTCCCTCCTTAACGCGTGCCAGAATCTCCGCGTGGTCAAGGTTGCTGTAGTCGCGCATCCGGTAATAACGGATACCGATCCGCGCGTAGATTTCGGTCACATTGCCGCAGACCATTTCCGCCAGCATGAAGGTTTCACACTCGCCGTTCTCACTGCTGCGCCAGTTCATCGGGTACATCAGCCCCAGCGCATCATGGAAGGCGTGAACGTCGATTTCGACGGGCGCGGTCAGATATGACTTTTCGCGGCTCAGCCAGTATTCGCGCTCGGCCTCACTGGTTGCGTAAATACCCGCTTCGGCGCAGGATTCGGTCAGATTTAAGTGCATGGTTTATCTCCTTCTGGTTAATGGCGTTGATGTTTCGCCGTGGTAGTTATTCGTCGAACGTGATACCGGAAAAATGCGCCATCAGGTGCAGCATGTCGGCAATCTCGTCGACTTTCTGCTGAATGGCTGGCGTGGCTTTCAGGATGCTCGTGACAGCGGTCCTGAGTTCGCCCATATAGCGGTTTGCAGACTCGCCCAGCGCCGTTTTGTCCGTGTTGCTCTGGTACTTCATCAGGGCTTTACTGACGTGGTTTTGCAGGGTATCAAGCTCGCTGAGCGCGCTTTTCTCCCATGCGTCGAAGCTGAATGTGCTGTTCGTGTTGCTGTTGCTCATCATGTTTCTCCGTTGTGACTGGCGGCATCCCCTGCTGCCAGCCGATTAAGTAATCAGTAATCCGCCGCCAGCTCGCTCATCAGGTCAGCACATTCACCATCGGCACGTTCTTCTTCCGCAGTCGTCAGCATGTAACCCCGTTTCGCTGCCGCCCCCATAAACGCCGGACGGTCTTTCAGTGGCAGTTCTGCCAGGTAATGCATAGCCATCCCCAGCAGACGGGACTCATAAATCTCGTAGTGCAGGCCACATCCCCGGTTAGCCTGTATTTCCATACGGGCCAGCACCACGTCCGCGCGAATAACATCGAACGGGTTACGGGAATGGATATTGCGCACAAAGCCATCAGTACGCAGGGACGAGGTTTTCACCCATCTTTCGGAAGATTCTTTGGTGGCGGTTTTGACGTTGACGTTCTGTGTGTTCATCCTGCTTTTCCTCCTGTCTGGTGGTTAATCCATCTCTCGGTGAGTTCCCTGGCGGCAAAGGGCAAAGGAGCAACGGCGGGGCGGCAGGAGAAGGGCGGAGACAAAAGTTTTTGCGGTCCTTCGCAAAAAGTTTTGGCGGAGTTCATTTCACCCTTCGGATGACGACACGACGGTGCTACGACAAGCCCTCAGCCCGGGGACTTAACGGGAGAGGGCTCGCCAGAGGTACGGGGAGAGGATGAACACACCCGACACGGCGGAACGACGTGGCGTCATCTGAGTGCCGGCGGCTTTATCGCCGGCATGGTGAAAGCGGCGTGACCGGAACGGTCACTGCGAGCCGGTGTTGACGTTGCGACAGTGGGATGGAAGCCCGTCAGGGCGGAGACGGTTTACCGGCTCCGTTTACGACAGCCCCGGTTCCCGTCAGGGAAGTCGCCCGCAGTCATGGCCAGTGACCCCGTCCGACAACAGGCAAATTTGAAAAGATGATACAAGCAACTGCCACCATAATTCGCAGCGTCCGTTCTTCAGAGGAGATTCACTGCAGGGTATTACAAAGCGTAAGGGGCATAAAAAAGAGCAGCTATACCGCAGGCATAACCGCTCTTGTTACTTTCCAGCCCTCACGCTGGCGTATTCTTTGTTACCTTCGCCTCCAGAACACCCAGCCACTGACCAGAATCAAAGCACCGCTCAGCACCGCCAGATTCGGCAAGATGGTGTCGAATGCACTGCTGAAAACTTCATCGGGGTTATGTTCCCCCCAGAATTCCAGCTTGTATCCGATGCCCCAGACAGAAAACGCCAGTCCAGAAGCCACAATTCCCCACTTAAAGAGAAACAAGAGCACGTTGTCCAGCATACCAGGCGGATCGCGCCAGGTGATAACCAGCGCAATCAGGGAACAGATTGCCACCCCGGCATAGTACGCCGTACTTCCGAACATCTCCGGCGCCGCGTAATGTATGACCAGCGTAAACAGGCCATTTAACAGCGCGACCAGTATCCAGTATCTCATCTCTAAATTATCCCTTTTAAGCACCCTGCCGACCGTATTCTGGCAGGATATGATATCAGACTCAGTGAGGCGACTTTCCCCGAAAATATTCAGGCCGTGCCGTCAGTTCCCGCTCAATCAGCTCATCAGCAAACAGGGGCGCGATCCTGTTAACACGACGCGCCAGATTCCGTCGGCGGGTGGCCGCCTTACGCTCGTCGGTCCAGCGCCTGATCTGTCTGTCACACAGAAAATCCACGCAGACGGCATATCCGGCTCCTGCCACCCACAGTGACATCACGGACTCAGGGGCGGGTTTCCCCGCTTCCACCACTTCTGACGCCAGTTCAGGTTCACCGGGACAGGGACCGGGACGCTTCCAGCGCAGCGAGTAACGCCACTTCATACCCGGCTCCGCATTGTCAGCTTGTTGGGTACCATCCAGCGCTCCAGCTGCCTGACAGATCCCGGACTTTCCCTTGCCAGCGCATCCGTTTCGGCCATCACCGTCCAGAAAGGCTGACTCTCCATCGTCCAGCGCTCCATTGGCTCCAGTGACGGGAAACGCTCGCTCCAGCGCCAGAACATCTCCTCCAGGTCGTACTGGCGCAGCTCAGTCCCCGACCAGCGCGCGCTCCAGCTGCTGACCGTTTCCGGCGTATGGAATGCCAGCTCAATCTCCGCCTGCCCCGCCAGCGCCTGGTACGCCCGCTCACGCTGACACCGTTCTTTGTGCCGCTGGCGGGTGTATTTTTCATCCCGCAGGGCGTCCTGACAGCGAACCCGCTCGGTCTGCTGAAAGGCCACCTCCGGAAAGAGGCGCTGTCCGGCACCGACAGGAAGTGGAAGCCAGCAACGCGTCCCGCGACTTTCAATCAGGGCATCGATGGCACTGAGCCAGCTGTCCCTGCTGCCTCGCAGCTCCCGCGCCGTCAGCACCGGCGCAAAATGATGGATTTCCCTGAGTGAGATGCGCGTGCTGCCCATGAGCCGCCGGAAAAAGGCGCTGGCATACGGATACGCCGTGGACACCGCGCCGCGCGACCGCCGGCGTTCAACCTCAGCGATGGCCTCCATCGCGGCGCGTCGCTCTGGGCTGAAGGGAACCAGTGACAGGTTTGCAGGTATCATGCCGCGCCCTCCGCTGCCAGGATACTGATGATGCTGGCCTGACTGTATCCGTCCGCATCAAGACGCGCCGTCAGGCTGACGGTGTGGCTGACAAGCTCCGGCTGGTAGCTGTTCAGGGTACGAATGACGGAGAACGGACGACCGCTGGCGGGCACAAACACCACCATCCACGCCGGACTGATGGCACCCGGACTGCACACGGCAATATGGTAGTTGCCGTGCGGGGGCGTAAAGCGCACCTGCACGGGGAAGAAGCCGCCGAACTCGCTGCGGTACTCGCCGTTCACATCCCAGTTTTCAGGGCAGGACAGGTCACGCATGACGGCGTGGGTCAGTTCGCGGCGGAAGTCTTCGCCGCTGTCCCGCCAGTCCTCAAACTCATCACAGGACATCGTTTTCAGTACATCGGGGGTCAGAATAGTGCGCATGGGTATCTCCTTATTGCCGCCCCGCAGGGCGGCTCTCCGTTATCAGGCGGCATGTGCCGTGTTGGTGGTGTCGTTGTCAGTGCTATCGGTATCGGAAACCGCGTCGTCAGCACCGGATTCAGCCGCTGGCTCTGGTCCTTTCAGCCATGCCGGAACCCAGCGGGTGTGCTGCATAAAGTGCTCCGCATGCGCTGCTGCATCGCCCTTCTTCATCTTCTCCGCGTCACCCGCCGCGCCCGTCAGCCCCGCCTCTTTAAGGGAGGCCACAATCTGAGGATGTTTCAGGCTGCCGAAGTAGTTGTCCTTCGTCGGCTGCCACCAGTCGCGCAGGTGGAAGCCGATTGCCGCCTCGACCGTATCGAGGGTACTGCGCGAGGTGTGCCCCATATCGCGGGTCTGTACCCCGTCAACGGAACAGGCCGTGCAGAAGGCCATCAGCGACATCAACACCCCGCCGTCAAGGGAAAAGAAGGTGGTGAAGTCCTTCTCCCACCCTTCCGGCAGCAGGGCTTTCAGCCTTGCCTGTTCGGTCATCAGGATGTTAAACGCTGCGCCATCCTTACCGGACGGGGCGTTCTCCGTCAGACTGCTGTGGGAAACAGTCAGGCTGATTCGGAACGGGTGCGTCGTGGTCAGACAGCCTGAAAAGACGCAGGTACACATGCGCCAGACCATCAGCGCCACTGCCTTTTCGGGCTGCTGCATCAGCGCCGCCTGGACTGCCAGCGTACGCTCGGAGGTCATTTTCGTGAGCAGCGGAACGCTGATCCCCTCTGCGGCGTCGGGCTGGCGTGAGGTGAATGGCACCGTTACGCTGCTGGTTACGGTTTCTTCCGGCATATCCGCTTTCAGGCGCACACCGCGCTGCACGTACACCTGCCCTTCGTACAGGCTGACCATCACTCCCGCGCCTGACTTCATGTCGTCAGTCCACGCGCTGGCCTCTGCCGCCTCCTGAATGGCGAGGATGTCCGCTTCGATCGCATCTGACTCGTCGCAAACGCTGTCATATGTGTCGTACTGCTCCCGCAGCGCATCAAGACGCTGCTGTTGTTCAGGGGTGTACACCGGATCGGGTTCAGCAGGCTGAACGAACTCTTTACCGTCTTCACCGTGGTACCAGATGCGGGCTGCGCGTCCGCGACTCCATGCCCAGCCCTCACGCTGCTGAATGTCCAGAGCGATACGCTCCAGCTTCTCCTGCACCAGACGCTCAACCAGCACGCTGTCTGCCGTGCCGTCGCCCTCGTCCTGGCTGAACAGATCTTCACGAACGTAACCCCCTGCCGCCTCATACGCTTCGCGCCCGATAAACCGGAATTTGGTGTTGTCGGTGCGCATCTCGGTTTCGGTAATGGCGCGTTTAATCAGGTGTGCGGGCGCGTTCGACCAGCTGGCCTTCACGCTTTCAAATACCTCAACCTGACGGGCAGGATCGTCCTCGAGACAGAGCGCCTGACACTGCTCAACGGTCAGTTCGTCCTGCGCGAGCTTATCCATCAGGGACGGGGCGAGGTTTGCCAGCTTCAGCATGCGCTGCACGTGGCGGGAGCCGAAGCCGAGCGCATCGCCAATCTGCGCGGGGGTTTTGCCCTGCTCTGCCAGCGTACGGAAACCTGCGATCTGCTCGGCGGGATGCATGGCGGCGCGCTGCTCGTTCTCAGCGATGGAGGCAAGGGCAGCAATGTCGTCTGAGACGCGTTTCACCATGACGGTATGATCGGCCGCAAGACGGTCTTCCTGCGCCAGCAGATTCAGGGCAGTCAGTCGGCGGCCACCTGCGGCCACCCCGGATTGCCCGTCCGCAAGGGTGTGAACAATCAGGTTCTGCAGCAGTCCTAGCGCCTCGATGGAGTCGGCAAGACCGCGAACGCTGTCCACGGAATACGGGATGGTGCGCACGTTCAGCGGGGATTTAGTGAGACTGGACAGCGGAACATACTCGATGACAGCGGCCTCAAGGGCGGCCTTCAGGGCTTCTTCCTGCGCCTTCGTGATTTTTTTGCTGCTCGCTTTTTTGGGGGCTTTTGCTTTAACATCGGTTACTGACATAGTTAATACCTCACTGATTGATGATTGTCCGGCCCTGCGGAGTAGCTGCTCCGGCAGGGCACCTTCTTACTGCGGCTTACGGATGCCGTAGTCCGCGGTATAACGGTTGAGCCAGTACGTGCCGCCCGGCTCGAAGTTCCACGTGCGCCAGACCATCTCGCCGTCCTGACGAACGACCAGACGAAAATGCGAACCCTGATCGTCCTCTATCGCCACGTTGGTGTACTGCGCCGCAACGGCCTCAGCCTGTTCACGGGTAAAGGTGTTGTCGGGTAAAACCGCCAGCGCCTCGCTCATGTTGCTCCTCCTTCTGAACCTGTTTTGCTTTTAAAAAACCATCACCCGTTGAGTTGCCGGGGCCGCGGTTTTGACGTTTTGCGGGGACCTGCTGAACGCCCCCGCTGGTTGTTACCTTCACCCGTTTGAGAGCCGTTCGCCGCAGGGGCGTAAACCAGCGCGGGCGATGGCGGATGTCCGGGGCGCGGTTTACCGCGTGCCATTTACCCTGGACAGCTGACAGCGGCTGTGCTTGTCTCAGCCCCGGCGAAAGGACTCAAAAGGGGGAAATAACCAGGCAGGGAATGAGCAGGAACCCGCCGCAACGACGGAACGCGCGGGCGCGAAACGGCGTTGCCCCGAAGAGGCCCGGCAGCATGACCGCCGGGCTGGTGAGAGCGGCGCATCCGTAAACGGATGCCGCAAGCGTGATGTTGAACCTGCGACAGTGCGATGGAAGCCCGGCAGGGCGGAGACGGTTTACCGGCTCCGTTTACGACAGCGCCGGTTCCCGCCAGGGAAGTCGCCCACAGGCAGACACAACAGGAAGAAAAACCGACAGAACAGCGATATCAGCCAGTACGCCACCGGTATGGCCACTATTGGCAACAGCAACGCAGGCATTATCGCCAGAACAGAAATATCGCCGACCCGCTGCAGCACACCAATATTCATACCCTGGCACCACAGGAGCATCAGGCACTGGCGGAGATGCGCGGCGCCGCAGGCGCGGCGAACTTCGCCGGCAGGCAGAGCCTGCCAGGGTTTAGCGCGCGGGCTGACAGGCGGCTAAACCGCCTGCCGGGGAAAATCAGTTGCTGAAGACGTGGCCGTCATGGAATACATAACCGCTGCTGAACAGGTCACGCGCCCAGGCTTCAAAATCGAAATAGCTGCGCAGCGGCTCCGGCACCTCATTCAGCAGGCCGTTGTCTTCAGCCATTTCACGCGCATAGTCCTCCTCGCTCTCCGCCTCGCCGCGGTATGCATCATCAAACGCGTCATAGTCACACTCGCCGGTATACTCCGCCCAGGCGATAAAAGCGGCCTCCCTGCCCTCTTCTTCGGCGCGTTTGTAAGCGGCGATAAAATCCCAGTCAATGGAGCTTTCAGAGACGAACTGCGACGGGATACCTTCCTGGTCCTGGAACATAAATTCGGCGTCCCATTCATCGGCATGCAGCGCCTGACAGGCCTCGTAAAAATCCTCCCTGCCGTCAAACTCCGTCAGATCAAACCATTTGCCGAAAATGCTGCCGCAGTTGTATTTGTGATACGTACCCACATAAACAGCCGGTGTGGTCGTCGTAGTGCGCATAAAAAATCCTCCATAGTCGATGTTGTCTGAGTTCCGGCTTACGCCGTGCCGACACGACAGCCCGACAGGGAGCGAAAAATGCAGGGGCGATGCATGAAGCCGCAGCGCCGGTAAACAGCGGAGAGGGTCTGGACGGTTAGCGAGCGAATATTGAGCGAGATAACGACGGGAAGAACCGCGACAGGCAATTAAATATACGGCGACCGGGTGAAAGCATCGACGTCAGTGAACCCTTGCATTTGCAGCGTTCGGGCTAGAGTAGAGGCACGGCGTAAGCCGCAGACCGCTCTGGACGTTACTCACCGCGAAGCCGGAACAGCGTGGAGGATGAGCCAGAAAAGCGGAGCGGCCGCGCGACATCCGAAGAAGAAAAAGCCGGAGGCTATCCCTCCGGCATCGCCTCACGCTGCCAGCAGCGCCTTCAGCACCTCCACGTCCGCCATTCCCTGACGGATACGCGCGGGTGTCGGCCCGCCCGCCTCCCATGCCAGCCCCTCCTGGTGAACCAGCTCGCGTTCTACGTCATGCACCAGGCGCGAAAGCACCTGCGCCGGGACCATCACCTGCCGGTTAATCGCTTCACGATGGCGGGTCAGCAGATCGCACACCGACGCATCCGTGACGCCTTCCCGGCGATACACCTTCATGTCGCTGTTGCCGACCGTTTCCAGCAGGGCCGTAATCTCGTCGTCTGTAGGGCGCAATTCCCGGCACGCGGAATGAATCCCCTCCTCCGTCCAGACCAGCAGGGCCAGAGGTTCATCATGGGTAAACATCCGCGCCAGTTCGGTACAAAGCGCTTCACGGGTTCCGTGCATATCAAGTTCCTCAAAATCGGGTAAGAAGGCCGGGCGGCAAACCGCCCGGTCGCAGTCAGTCGTGAAAACAGTCGCTGAACGCCAGTACGCGCATGTAAACGGTCAGATACTGCTCGTTGAGATTGCGCAAGAAATCAGCGGCCAGCGCATCAACCAGCGCGGGGCATCCGTCGTGATACTTCACTTCCAGCGCCCGGATATGCAGGCGCAGGTCGCTCATGGCGTTGGATAGCGCGGCCATGTCGTCACGCAGTTGTTCATGTCCCTGATAATTGGTCATGCTGCCTCCGGCAGGTCGTCGTTAGCGGCCGGGTACTGCATGGCACGGTGAACCGCTGCCAGCCGCTGCTGCCCGGTCCGGTGGTACTGCTCCAGCAGTTCGATACCGATGTAGCGACGGCCTGCCTGTAGTGCTGCCACGCACGTTGATCCACTGCCAGCAAAGGGGTCGAGCACAATGGCATCAGGGCGCGTGAAGGACTCGATGAGCGGCTGAAGGCTCGATACAGGCTTCTCCGTTGGGTGATGTTTGTTGCCGGTGTACTTCCAGTGCAGCACGTCCGGGAGCGGATTTTGCGGAAGGGTCGGACGGCCTTTTGCCAGCAGATAGGCACATTCATGGCGGTAGCCCACATAGGCGGACTTCGATGTGTAGGTTTTGGTACACACCAGGTGGCCAACAACGCTGAATCCGGCATGTTTCCAGGCGGCCATAAAGCGATCGACGCGGTTCCAGCCGTAGAAGCTCACCATCAGCGCGTCTTTTTTCAGCACGCGGTACATCTCATGACAGGCAGGTTGCAGCCATTCATCCGTTTTATCACCGGCAATGGTGCGGCCCTGACGGTCACGAAAACCAACGAGGTATGGCGGGTCAGTCAGTATGAAATCGACGGCCTTCTCAGGAAAGCCAGCCATTACCTGCACACAGTCACCCAAAATCAGACGGGACATAATCATTCTCCTTTCTCAAATGCGGCGCCAGTTACGCCGTGCCGATACGACAGCCGGGCGAAAAGCGGAGCAGACAAGGGCACCACCGCAAGCCGCAGCGCAGATAAAAGCAGACGCTGACTGGACGGTTTGACGGCGAAAATTGAGCCGGAGAACGACGGGAAGACAGCGTAAAATGCATTTTGAAATCACTGCGACCGGGTGAGGATGGTGGCGAAGCCTCCCTTTTCTGCACAGCGGCCCGGCTACAGTAGCGGCACGGCGTTCACAGCAGAGCGGTATGAATGAGGAGCGCAGCGACATCGTATTTTCATCGTCGCTGTCCACAATTTCGGTGGGCAATTCTGTGTATAAAATGAGGGTATTCCGCGCAGGTCGCTACCAGCACGGATGACAGCACGCCTGACAAGGATGGTCATCTTTTAACCATCCACGCAGACTTCACTTTTCCTGGTGTGGTATGTTGATGCTGAATGTACACAACCGGAGCGGAGAAAGATGGACAGAGAAATGCTGGCTGAGTGGCTGCGGGATATTGCCCAACATATAGAAGAGGAAAGCCCACTGATTCGTGATGTCAGTGTGGATGATGCCCTTTCCGATGAGGGGCTGGCCAGAAAAATCATCACCATCACATTCAATGCACCAGGTCGTGCCTCACAGCCTGAAGAGAACATCAGCGATATTTCCCGGCATTGAAAACAGCGCTGCTGATACACCCCGTGCAGCCCTCTGTCGTCAAGGATCTGACGCATGAAATGGAATACTTGCGTAGTTCAATAAAAATACTTGTGTATTACATTTGTAATGCTATAGTAATCACACACGGCGATACTCTATTGTCGCTAAAACGTAATACACCTGTATTTCATTGAGAGAGGAGTTCTCATGTCTGAAATTCCAGTGCAATCTCAGCTGACACCGCTGGTTAACACCGTGGCCCGCATCATTGCCATCATGAATAACAAGGGTGGTGCCGGTAAAACCTCCACGATCACCAACCTCGCCATGAGCCTCGCACATGCCGGGCGTCGGGTATTGCTTATCGACGGAGACCAGCAGGCCAACTCGACTGAGGTGATGGCTAACGGGAAAAAATACTACGCGCAGTATGGCCACACCATCTGCGATTTATATAACAACCCGCGCTTCAGTATTTTTGATGCAATTATCCCGGCCGTCAGTGGTGAAGAGGTGATCGATAACCTTTATATCATTCCGTCAGATCCGTCGTTTGAACGCGTCATGGAAAACTGCCTGACCCGGCACCATCGGGAAAAAATACTGTCCCGCCATCTGCAGTCGGTGATGGATAAATTCGATTATATCCTCATCGACTGTTCTCCAGGTCTGAACCTGTCCACCACGAACGCTGCCTATACCGCGGACCATGTACTTATTCCCGTTGATGGCGGCAGCTTTGCTCTGACCGGGCTGGATGTTGTACTGGACTATCTCGATGAGATCCGTGAAACCCGCTTTACCCGGTTCAGCGTATTCCGCAATGAGTACAATGGTGCCAAGAAGAAGATGAACACCTATCTTCATGAGCAACTGGCTTCCAACGAGCGAACCCGTGATAACTACCTGGAAACCCGTATCCGGGCTGATGAGAACATCTCCCAGGCACAGGTTGCCTGCGTCCCGCTCTGGTATTACAACAAAGGGTCCCTCGCCCTGAACGATTACCGTGCGCTGATGCGTGAACTTGAAACTCTCTTATCAAACGAGGCTGCATAAATGGCTAAAGGCCCTCTCGCGCGTCCCGCAATGGTCAAACCTGAAACCACACAGGGAGAGGCGAAAACCCGCCTTTCTAACGTTAAGGTCAACCGCAACAGAACGACCAGCGAAAACCCCAAAACCATCCGTATGACACCAGCGGAAAAAGTGATGTGCAGCGAACTGGTTGATGAAATTCAGGATCTCACGACAAAAACTATCACCGACTCAACCGTGCTGCGTGCAGCTCTGTACCTGGCCCGGGAAGCCGGACCGGAAAAAATGCTGGAGATGATTAAGGAATATTTGTAATACATAAGAATTACATAAGTAATCTTTCTGACTTACAAAAAGGAGTGCAAGTAATGCCCACTGTTACCGTGACCACTGAGTTAACTGACAGCCAGGCAATGGCGCTGGCACAATTTGTTAAGCGCTTAACCTGGTCAGAAATGCGGGCCTGTGCCGTCGACGATGATGAAACCTGGGTGATGAAAGATGCCATCCAGTCACTGCAGAAATCACTCACTGACGCCGGTTTCAGTCCTCGCTGATTACGGCGGTTAAAATGTAGTTCTTATGTATTGCATAAGAACTACATTAATTTCTTATTGTATTCTTTTCGCAGCAAACCACGCATCAAACTGCTTATGCCGGCTTTTAGGGATAGCGTCCCTCATATTGAAATACTGCCAGGGTTCCAGAAGCCGTATTTGATCAACAACGTTAGCCTTGCGGGTGTTGATTTTAAAATCTCCGGAATTAAAGGTGATCCGGTGGCTTTTACAAAGCACCGCAATCATCTTTAGCTGACTGGCGGAGTACCCGACATCAAGATTAGCCACCCATTTCGGATCGCTGAACCTGTCAGGTGCTTTGATTTTTAGCTGTGCCAGAACCGATTTTGCGCGTTCCTGCCTTGAGGTTGCCCTGGCGGCCGCCATAATTTTACGTACTTCGGCTTCTTTTTCTTCTCCGAGCAGCTCTCTGCCGCCGGCAAAAACAGGGACGAACTTGTTAATACAGGTAGAACCCACCCAGAGTGAGTAATGTGTGAGCACGTTGGTTATCTGAAACTGATAGCGCAGTCCTTCGTTGTCACACAGCTCGCAGGTTTTGTTGATGGAGTGCGAGTCTATAAATCCTCCGGTGACCGACCACTCTTTCATTACCGCCGGCCAAGCCTGACCCGAAGAATATCGCAGCATGTTATCTCTGGCTTTATCTAAGGAAGGTGCGAATAAGCGGGGAAATTCTTCTCGGCTGACTCAGTCATTTCATTTCTTCATGTTTGAGCCGATTTTTTCTCCCGTAAATGCCTTGAATCAGCCTATTTAGACCGTTTCTTGGTAATGACTCCAACTTACTGATAGTGTTTTATGTTCAGATAATGCCCGATGACTTTGTCATGCAGCTCCACCGATT
>NZ_JASEYC010000025.1:0-33834 GCF_035064245.1 Citrobacter sp. R-1.5.2
CTCCATGCGGGAGAGGAAAATCTCTTTTCGGGTCTGACGGCGCTTAGTGCTGAATTCACTATCGGCGAAGGTGAGTTGATGGCTCATGATGTCTCTCTGGGATGCGCTCCGGATGAATATGATGATCTCATATCAGGAACTTGTTCGCACCTTCCTTAGCGTTCGAGTTCGGAATCGGCAAGCGGTGTCGTCAGGGGAATTTCTGTCGGGATGTTCAGCCAGTCGGACTTGCCGTAAAAGACGGCGTTGATCTGCGTTTGATAGAGCAGGTGGGTACGAAAACGCTGGAACAGTTTTGCATCGGGAGCAAAATCCGCCTGCCAGAACTGGTTCAGCGGCCCCTGCCAGGTTAACCCTTCGATGTCGTACAGCGCTTTGCCCATCACCTTGAGCGGCTTGTTATGGATCAGCGCCGACAGGCCGGCGGTGCTGTTCACGGTGATGACGCCCCGGGTGTGGGTCAGCAGGGCGGGCAGGGAGAGATCGTGGACATAGAGCACCCGGCCGCTGACGTCATACTTTTCGGTCAGCTTGTTAATCAGGATGCCGTAAAAACGGTGACCACGATCCATCGGGTGATGCTTGAACACCAGATAACGCTCTTTCGACGCATGGCGGGCAAAGGAGCGGATCACGGTTTCAATATAGTCACGCACGTCTTTATACGGGCTGTGATGAATAATCTGGCTGTCGTTGTAGACCTGCAAAATCGCCAGGTAGTACTGGTTATCCAGTTTTTCAGTGATATGGCTCAGCATGTGGCGCTGCTGCCAGCGATACCACAGCTTACGACGACCGGCACGGAACCAGCAGCGCATCTCATACCACGGGGAGAACGACTTGTGGTGGCGGTAGCCCCGGTAGCGATGGCGGCCAAACCAGCCCGCCGCATAGTAGAGCATGGCATGGGCGGCACGGTTAAAGGAACTTGGTTTCCACGGCGTTGGGGTTTTCAGCTCCGGCAGCGGCTGCTCGCGATAATACTTCGCATCAATGGGCATCGAGGAGAAGGCATTCACGCCCCCTTTTTCCAGGGTGATGTAGAAGGGACGGAAATAGCCCTCTTCAAACGCCAGAAAATCGATGGATTTGCTGCGCGCCCACTTCTTCGCTTCGATATGCATCGGGCGACAGTCACCAAAACAGACGATGGTGTCGAAGGGGTAGGTTTTATGTAACTCGCGCAGCCAGAAAGCAAAATTTTTTACTGAGCCGGTGTAGTGCAGCGCGGTCTCTTTCGCGGCATACCATGAGTCCCCGGCATTAAAGCAGACCTGCTTCACTTCACGCTTGCTGCTCTGCAACCAGCTTGCCAGACGTGAAAAGCAGGGGCCCATCGGTCCTTGTAATAAAAGATATCGGCGGCCATTCAGCAGATGGCGGATAGCTTGCTCTTCCATTTTTTTTCCCCAGATCGGTTCCGTTGATGAGACAGGTGAGTTAACGGCTTGATGACCGTTTTTCTTTAATAAATCGGGATAAATAGTGTGCTAACGAAATGTTTGTGCCAGATAGCTCAGCTTGATCTGCCAGCGTTGCCAGCGGCTGGCCTTCTGCGATGAGGAGTTTCCCTGCGCTGCCAGCTGGCGGATCAGTTGTTCCGGGCTCATCCACAGGCCGCTCTGCCAGTCGATATAGCGCGGATAGGCGACCAGCGTCAGGTAAACCAGTGCCGCCAGGGGCAGGGTGCGCTGACGGCGCTCCGCCGGATGGATATCTTCGGTCAGCCCCCAGCCGCTGTAGAACGGCTGGCCCCAGGTGGTGACCTTCACCCCCTGCACCAGCGCTTCGAACCCGCTGAGGGAGGTCATGGTATGCAGCTCATCCACATGGGGATAGAGACTGTTGAGGCCGAGATCCAGCACCTGGCTGTCAACGCAGCGTGCCAGGCATTCGGCCGAGATGGCACCGGCCCGGTTTCCCGCCACCACGTCCGGATGCGGTTTAAACAGGATATGCGCTTCTGGCCGGGCGGCACGCACGGCCCACAGCAGCTGTTCATTGCTGCGAATGACCGGGCTGCCGGTGAGGATCGAGGCATCGCCATCGACCTGGCCCACCACCAGCACCAGCGTTCGCCCGTCGGCCGGCGGGGTGAACGGCTGCACGGTGCCGACGTTATACTTGCTGACCCCATGCTGGCGGAGCAGGTCCACCAGCGCGGCGCCGCGTTCCAGCGCCTGTTCGCTGAGCCGCTGCTGGTTGAGCAACTGCTCCAGCCCGCTCGGACGGCGGCTGTCGAAGTAGATCCCCACCGGGTCGATGGAGAGCGAGGAAGGGCGGCACAGGTTCGAGCCCAACCCCCGGGAGCGGATAAAACCATCCTCCACCCGAATTGCGTTTGCCAGTTCGGGATAACGACTGCCCCACACCAGCACCTGCTCGTCAGCGGCCAGCCGTTTGGGCGGGGTGCGCACAAAGCGCAGCTCCTCAGCCAGCGGCTGACAGAAGGCGCGCATAAAAGCGCGTTTCCACAGCGAGAAGCCCACCATATACAGACGGCGATAGCGCGGGGAGGGGTTACGTTGGGCAACAATCAACTGAATGATATCTTCGGCTTCACAAGGTTTTTGCAGTATTGGGTCAAAATAACGAGGATAGGCAATCAAAGTCGCGAAGGTTAATTGCTCAAGAGTAACTGGTGACCTTCGGTCACAAAACATATTATCGACGGTCAATCCCCAGCCAGCATAAAAGGGCATGCCAAAGCAATACACTGGTTTACCAAGCAGCAATGCCTCAAATCCCATCTGAGAGGAGACGGTATAAACTGCATCGACCTCACGGAGTAATGCATGGGGATGGCAGGGGTCGCTAACTATTTCTAGATCAGGGAGATTGAGCCGGGCCAGCGCCCCATTTTTTTTTCCCAAACGGGTATCAGGATGGGTTCTCAACATCAGGCGAGCACCCGGATGACGCTCACGAGCGGCAGCGACCATGGCTAAAAAACTGCTCTCATCGGCCAGGGCTCCAGTGATGGAAAGATCGCCAGCTACTTGATCAATAAGCAACACTCGTGGGCGAGAGTCCAATCTGAAGCGATGCGTCAGTTCTGGAGGCAAGGTGTGAGCCTCATCAAGACCCGGGTAGACATTGTATTTAGTGATGCCGTGCTGGCACAACAGTGCGGTCAGTCTGGTGGCTCGAACTTGTTCATTTCCGGAGAGCGGTTGAGAAATCAGTCGTTCCAGACGGCTCGGGCTGCGAGCATCATAATAGATGCCCTCATCATCCCATACCAGTCCAAGCGGGAAACCCCCTTGAGCTGGGTGGCCCTGATAACCTATAAATCCATCTTCGAGACGCCAGAATGGTCGGTTCTGCGAGGCTGCTTGAAGGCGAAGACGATCGCTGTTTTTTTTATTACCCCAGCCAATAGCAATATCATCGTCATTAAGGGCAGCACTATGAGATTGATAGCGCACCGGTTGTCCGAGACAGGCCATCAATTGGTCTGCACGTGCCAAAAGACCGCGAGAATGAGTAATGAGCGTCATGTTTTCTTTAAAATGGTGAGCTTATAAGATATAAGGTATTGATTCATAGCTAAAAAAGTTACTTGTGTGATGTTTTATAAAAAAGTCCTTGGCTTAGGCAAGCTCCAGCCTTTCCTTACAATCAGCTAAAGCGTTCGGATCGACCTGAATACTTGTAGGTACTTCAAAAGGTCTATCGGGTGTCAGTGGCAGGCTGTTATCTATATAAGGCTTTTTACCGGCGGCCAGTGAATCGATATGCCATTGTGACCATGCTTCCCAATATTGCTGTCGCTGTGGTGACATCCCCATATGCGTGTAGCCAGTCGACATTGAAGTCATCAGAGAATCTGCACGATGGCTGCCAAGCGTTAAGGGTTGATTGACCTTCTTAATTGCTTTAGTTCCGAAAACAAGCTTTAGACGTGCCAGGAATTCACTGTCAGCACCAGTTCGAACACAATCCCATGCGCCTGCTTCTCGTATTACCTGCTCTCGTCGAAAGAGAGGGGATGCAGGATTAAGGCGTGTTAAAGGGTAAACTGGCCGTGCGTAAAAGACGCCATCATCTTGCATACGAACCCAGTTAGACACAGTACAAACTATGGTTGGGTTAGACAGCATAGGGGCAAGTTGTCGACTTAATTTCTCAGGATGACACCAGTCATCTGAGTCATGGCAAGTCACAAAATCTCCCTTTGCTTGCGCCAAACCAATCCTTTTGGCGGCATAGGTTCCTACATTTCGCGGTAACCTCAGCAGTGTGATGCGATTGTCTCGACGAGCTAATCTTTCCAGTCGTTCCGGTGTGTCATCGCTACTGGCATCATCCACAATTATCAATTCCAGAGACTGATAGCTTTGGGCCATAATGGAGGTGATAGCCACTTCTGCACGAGAGCCAGTGTTGTATGTGGTCATTAACACCGAAATCAGAGGACCTGATTGTGCCTTCGTCACTTTAGCCGCCCTAAGGTTAAGCGGCGATGGAGCAAGAGAAGGGTTAATTAAGCTCAGTGGCGGAAGACTATGCGCCTGCAGAAAATTATTCAGCCGTTGTAACTGGATTTCGGGTGTGCCGTTACAGGTATTCGTTTGCAGGAGCAAAAGCTCAGGATCGATCTCTACAAAATTGGAGGGTAATTGCTCAATCATGCTACGTGCCTGGGCAAGATAGCCATTTCGCAATAGTAGTGCGATATGCATTGCCGGAGGCGCTTTGTGCATGCCTTCAAGCAACATTAAAGCATCTTGTGGCATAAAAGGTGCCAGACCTTTCACCAAAGCCATTCTTTGCCGAAAACGAGTATGTTGTTTCTGGAAAGAAGTCACAATTTCTCGCGCAGCCTTAATCTCACCACATGCAGCCAGCGATACGGCTTTAGCCAGGCTTGTACGCCAGCATGAAGGCTTAGCAGGCTGTCGAGCGACTGAGCGATACATATTCAGCTGGTACATAGCCCACAGCTTTTTCCTTGCTTCTCGTCTGGATTGCCGGTGGTTGACCGTGGCTATAGCATGTGTGAAGCGATTCTGCCGATATCGCCATAAGAAACGTAAATGATTGAGCATGATACAAGGCGGCCTTAAGCGTCGGTACCAAAGAGATCGCGGGTGTAGACCTTAGTTTCTACATCAGCCAGATCAGGGACGTGGCGGTTGGCTACGATGACATCGGCTTGTTGCTTGAAGACTTCAATATTGTGTTCTACCCGTGAACCAAAGAACTGTTCTTCCTTGAGTACCGGTTCATACACAATCACTTCTATGCCTTTGGCCTTGAGACGCTTCATCACTCCTTGAATACTGCTGGCGCGGAAGTTATCACTACCTGATTTCATGATCAGACGATAAATGCCAACAACTTTAGGATTGCGGCGCAAAATATCGTCTGCCACGAAGTCCTTACGTGTTGTATTAGCATCCACAATTGCACGAATTAGACTTTGTGGAACGTCACGATAGTTCGCCAGAAGTTGTTTGGTATCTTTTGGAAGGCAATAACCCCCATAACCGAAAGAAGGGTTGTTGTAGTGATTGCCAATACGGGGATCCAAACCAATACCTTCAATAATCTGTCGGGTATCAAGCCCATGAATAGCGGCGTAGGTATCCAGTTCGTTGAAATAGGCTACACGCATGGCGAGATAGGTATTGGCAAATAGTTTTATGGCTTCAGCTTCGGTGCTATCGGTTAACAGCACAGGAGCATCTTTGCGGATGGCTCCTTCACGTAACAGATTAGCGAAGACCTGAGCCCGCTCGCTACGCTCACCAACCACAATACGTGAAGGGTAGAGATTATCGTACAGCGCTTTACCTTCTCGTAAAAACTCGGGCGAAAAGATTAAATTTTCACAGCCCAGCTCGCGCTTAAGGCGCTCTGTAAATCCTACCGGCACAGTGGATTTAATTACCATTACGGCAGAAGGATTGATTGCCATAACATCTCTAACCACCGTTTCGACCGAACTAGTATTAAAGTAATTTGTTACAGGGTCATAGTCGGTAGGAGTGGCAATTATGACGAAATGTGCATCTCTGTACGCCTCGTGTTTATCGAGAGTAGCCCGTAAGTTTAATGGGCGATTAGATAGATATTCCTGGATTTCTGGATCAACGATAGGGGAAATTCCTTCGTTAATTAATTGTATTTTTTTTGAGTCAATATCTAATGTGGTTACTTTATGATATTGAGCGAGAAGAATTGAATTAGACAATCCGACGTAGCCAGAACCAACAACACATAGTGATCGAGTCAAGGTATTCATAAGTAGATATATAAATCCTATGTTTCACTTATAAGTGAATTAAAGTTTTAGTTATTAGATAATACTAATGCATGGGATATTTTCTTCGGGTGCATATTATTTGATTACTCATGTGGTTAAACTACCCTCAAGAAAAGATAATTCTAATTTTAATTGGTTTGTGTATGAAAAAGAGCTTGCGTGATTTTTTTTGGGTAAAACTATTATTGAATGGATAGAATAACTTTGCAATACAAGGCTACGGAGTATTGGTAATCATGACTAAATGTATAGTGTGTAACACTAATAATGAAGTTGCGTGTCAGCTTACACTAAATTTTTATTGCTTTACATGTTTTTGTAAAATTTATAATTGCGTTTTTGGAGCCGGAATGCCTAAGTGTTTATTGTATATATGGTGAAGGCTATGTTGTAAAATTACTTACGTTCATAAATTGGAATAGGAGCTCTATCCCAATTAATACCTTTTTTCACCACCGATGCAGGAATGCCAGCAATTGCAGTGTTTTCTTCTGTGAATTTTTTTGAAACAATTGAACCGGTACCAACAATTGAATTGTTTGGGATTTCTGAACCTTTTAGAAAAGTTGCTTCAGCACCTACCCAAACATGGTCACCTAATATAATTGGATTTGCTTTGTTCAAAATAGCATTGGTTGATATATCAAAAATAGTATGCCCATCGCAAGATCTGAATACTATGCCTGAACTAAGCATGCAATCCTTACCGATTTTGACAACTAAATTATCATCATTCACAATTGCAAAGCGTGAGCTTTCAATGGAACAACCCTCATCAATAAATAACGTTTTGATTTTACAAGAACAAGCTAATTCTATTCGGCTTTGTTGAATAAATCAGATTTAAGGCGAGTTTCCCTGTAACAGCTCCGACTTTCAGCCGATACGTACACTTTCTGGCATGCCTGCCTTCGTCATTTTGTTCAGCGCACGCACCATGGCCAAAGCCTCTGCAACCTGACCATCGTAGTCACGCAACGTCAGCGAACCACCGAACAACTGCTTTACCCTGTACATTGCCGTTTCCGCTATCGACCGACGGTTGTAATCTGTTGTCCATTTCCACCGTGCATTGCTTCCGCTCAGCCGTTGATTCGCAACAGCACGATTGCGGTCTGCATACTCACCGGACCAGTAGCCCGCTCCCTTTCGGGGAGGAATGAGCGCGCTGATTTTCTTGCGACGCAGTTCGTCATGACATCGCCGCGTATCGTAAGCACCGTCCGCCGCCGCTGACCTGATTTTTCGGTGGGTCTGCCGGATAAGCCCCGGGAAAGCTTCAGCGTCCGTGACGTTGTTCAGCGACAGGTCCGCGCAGATGACTTCATGCGTACTCGCATCAACAGCCAGATGCAGTTTTCGCCAGATACGACGGCGCTCTTTGCCGTGCTTTTTGACTTTCCACTCACCTTCACCGAAGACTTTCAGCCCTGTGGAATCAATCACCAGATGCGCAATTTCACCCCGGGTGGGCGTTTTAAAACTGACGTTAACCGACTTTGCCCGCTTGCTGACACTGGTGTAATCCGGACAGCGAAGAGGAACGCCCATCATGGCAAAAATGGAATCAATAAAGCCCTGTGCGGCTCGCAGGGTCAGGCGGAACACACGTTTAACGACCAGGACGGTGGTGATGGCGAGGTCAGAATAGCGTTGAGGCCGTCCCCGCGATGTGTGTGTGGCGGGCTCATACCAGGCCTGAATAGCCTCGTCGTCAAGCCAGAAAGTGACGGAGCCGCGGTTGATGAGGGCTTTGTTGTAGTTGCGCCAGTTGGTGACTTTGAATTTCTGCTTTGCCATGGGACGGCCAGTGTTGCCGGATGATGCGTGATCTGATCCTTTAACTCAGCAAAAGTTCGATTTATTCAACAAAGCCCTTACAGATGTGCACCTTTGGTTTTAGTTACTTGTGCGCACCCTCTCTAGTTCTCGTTCAAAAACTGGAATGTGAGCGCGATCCCAGCCCACTCCGTTTTTTACCACAGAAGCGGGAATTCCAGCAATTGCAGTGAATTCTTCGGTGAATTTTTTTGATACGATGGAGCCAGTTCCAATAATAGAATTATTTGGTATTTCAGAACCTTTTAAAAACGTAGCGCTAGCGCCGACCCAGGTATGATCACCCAAAATTATTGGTTTTGATTTATTTAAAATAACACCAGTTGCTATGTCAAATATAGTATGGCCATCACTAGGTCTAAACAAGACATTAGAGCTTAACATGCAGTGTCTCCCGATTTTTATAATCAAATTGTTCTCATTGACCATTGAAAATCGTGAGCTTTCAATAGAGCATCCCTCATCTATAAACAATGTTTTGAATTTGCAAGCACAGCCCATTTCAATTTTTGTGTTTCTAACAGGGCGCCGCGCTCCAACTGGCTTCGCCAGCTTTGCCGGTAACGCGCGAGCCTGCGCAGGTATTTCTGCTTGCTCAACGCACCGCTTTCCCAACGGTGCCGGGTACGAAACACCGCATCCGCCAGCAAGACCAACCGGGCACCGATGGGCTGGTTGCACTGCTCGCTACTCTCGGCGATGGCCACGAGATTGCGGGCCACGTGGGCCCAGCACAGTTGCCGCTGGTCGGCGTCGATAAACCGGTAGCCGGCGTACTGGTCGGTCACCAGCACCCCGTCAAACTCGGCGCCCAGCAGCCGCTTGGCCGCCTCCTGACCACGGCCATAGGCCGTCATGAAGCAGACGGCTATCTTGCTCAGCGCCAGCCACATCCAGCGGCGCTCTCCACCCCGCTGATGCCGGGTCTCATCGGCATGAACGTGGGTGGCCGTCTGCACCTGCTGCTTGATGGCCTGGTAGGTCGGGGTGAGCATGGCACTCACCCGCCCCTGCGCCTCACTGATGGCGCCCCGGCTAAAACTCAGGCCGAAATGCTGTTTGAGCTGCTGCTGTATCTGGCTGACGCTCTGGTGAAACTGGCCGCTTTGCAGCGCGATGTAGCTGAGCAGATTGGCCCCCATCTGGCTGCTGCTGACGTTGTCTGGCAGTGCGGCCTGGGTCGTGCCGATACACCGTGAGCAGGTCGCACGATACAGTTGGTGTTCGGTGACGAGATAGCTCACCTCGGGCAGCTCGAACACCTGATGAACCTGATAGGGTTTGGCATGGGCCACCATGTCCCCGCCACAGCAAGCGCAATCGGCGGCAGGGTAATGCGGGACCAGGGTCAGGCGGGCATCAAGCGGATGCCGCTCGCGGCGATGTCCCTTGTGACCGGGCTGCGCCCCCCGTTGCTTGCCGGACGCCGGACGCTTGCGGGCCGGCGGCGGTGCACCGGGGCCGTCGCTGGAAGGCGGCTTGGAGGAGTTGCCGCTGTGCTGATTGAGGCGGTCCTCCAGCTCGGCGATGCGGTCGAGGAGCTTATAAATCAGCTCGTTGGCCTGCTCCAGAGTGGTGGGCATTCCCGCGGAATGCATGGTGTTTTTGCTCATGGGGGGAGCGTATCTAAGGAGCAGGATCAAGCAAGCAGGAAAGTGGGATCAAGAGACGATCGTCTCATTTTTCCTGTGTCAATACTGTTCCGGTGAATACTTACTTTTCGTGGTTTCAAGCGGCCTTACAACAGGGGAAGCGGCATCAGCAGTTCTTCGGCCAAGAGGACACATGTGCTTAGCCCGCTCAGAGCACCGGTGATGCTGGAAGGGGAGACCGAACGCTTGCCCTTCCGGGCGATGATGGCTTGCCCGTTATGCTGCTGGATCTTCTGCACCACGGCCCTGGCGCTGGTGTCCAGATGACGATAGAAGCTGGCGTTGAGCTGGGTCAGATGTAGCAATGACTGGCGCATACGCTCGAATTTCTTGTGACAGACCGGGTTCTGTTTGTGCCAGAACTCTTCAAGGGTGCCGCGGGTGGTAAGACCCGGCAGGTCGTACAGCGCGCGCCCCATGCAGAAAGTCGGCACATTGTGCAGCAGGGCAGAGAGCCCGACCGTGCTGTTGATGGTGACGACACCTTTTAGCAGGGGATAGAGGGTCGGTAGCGGCAACTCATAGCCGTAGAATACCCGCCCTTGCAGGCCAAACAGGGCGATCAGACGGTTTATCTGGGCCTGATAGCTGACGTAGCCCCTGTCCATGGGATGGTGCTTGAACAACAGCACATCATTACGATGGGCATGTTCGGCAAAGGAGATCATCACCTGGGCGACCATCTCCTCGACACCGCTCAGATCCGAGTGTTCCCTGATCTGAAAATCTTCGGTGACCTGCAGCGGCACGAAGAAGATCTTCCCCTTGTGTGCTGATAGAGCCTTGAGCAGGCTGCGGTCTGCCCACTTATGCCACCACTTCACCATACCACCCGCTACCCAGCCTTTGGCCTCCTGATAGAGGTTCCAGGGCCTGTGATTGACAAAATGGGGATAGCGCCAACGCCGCAGGTTCTTGCTGATGTGGTAACGACTGGCATACCAGGCGCGGCAGGCAAAGGTTCTGCCCACACGCAATGGCGCCTCGAAGGGGGCGGGCCACTGCATCTCGGCCAACGAGTCACGCTTGGCATAGAGCGGGCTGAAGGCATTGACACCTCCTTGCTCCAGCGTGATGAAGTCGGGGCGCAGGTAGCCCTCCTCCATGGCCCAGACCGATATCTTCTTCAACTTGCAGATGCGAACGGCCTGCTGATGGTAGAAGCGGCAATCGCCGTAGCAGATCAGGCTGTCGATGCCGTGGCGCTTGATAAAGCGGCGAAAGAAGGTGCTCCAGGCTTCCGGTTTGCCGGTGAAACGTTCGTTATGGCCGGCGCAAGGCCAACACTCATCCCCGCCATTGAAATGGATCTTGTAGACCTCGTGGCCTGCCTCACGAAGAGCCCGGCTAAGAGTCTGAAAGAAGGGGCCAAGAGGCCCCTGTAACAGCAAAATCTTCATCTATTGCTTATCTCTGCATGAACCGGGGGAGGGCAGGGCGGCGTATCAGGGTCTGCGCCAGATAGCCGAGCTTGACCTGCCAGCGTTGCCAGCGGCTCGACTTGCGGCTCTGAGAGTGACCCTGCGTGGCCAGCTGGCGGATCAACTGCTCCGGGCTTATCCAGAGCCCGCTCTGCCAATCGATATAGAGCGGATAGGCGACCAGGGTCAGATAGACCAGGGCTGCCAACGGCAGGCTACGTTGACGACGGGCCGGGGGATGGGCATCGGTGGTCAGTCCCCACCCACTGTAAAACGGCTGGCCCCAGGTCGTGACCTTGACCCCCTGCACCAGCGCCTCGAAGCCGCTCAGGGAGGTCATGGTATGCAACTCGTCCACGTGGGGATAGAGGCTGGTGAGACCGATATCCAGCACCTGGCTATCGACACACTCCGCCAGACAGGCCGCCGAAATGGCGCCAGCACGATTGCCAGCAACCACATCCGGGTGCGGTTTGTAGAGAATATGGGCCTCGGGCTTTGCGGCACGCACCGCCCAGAGCAGCTGCTCGTTGCTGCGAATGATCGGGCTGCCGGTCAGGATGGAGGCATCCCCATCTACCTGCCCCACCACCAGTACCAGTGGGCGACCATCGGCAGGCGGGCTGTAGTGCTCTGGCGTGCCGACGTTGTATTTGCTGACTCTGTGCTGGCGCAGCAGCTCGACCAGCGCCTCTCCCCGAACTACATCCTGTTCGTTCAACTGTCGATAATTGAGCAACTGTTCGAGCCCGCTCGGGGTGCGGCTATCGAAATAGATCCCCACCGGATCCAGCGACAGGGAGGAGGGACGGCACAGATTGGAGCCGAGCCCCCTGGAGCGGATAAAGCCATCTTCTACCCGGATGGCGGTGACGAGATCCGGGTGGCGGCTACCCCACACCAGCACCTGCTCGTCGCCCGTCAGCCGCTTGGGCGGCGTGCGCACGAAGCAGAGCTCATCGGCCAGGTGGCGGCAAAACTCCAGCATAAAGGCGCGCTTCCACAGGGAGAAACCCACCAGATAAAGCCGGCGGTAGCGCGGCGCGGGTTGTTGCTGGCGGGCGATGATGGCGATGACCTCTTCCACCTCGCAGCGCTCCCCCAGCACCGGGTCGTAGTAGCGGGGATAGGCAATTAAGGAGGCGTGAACCAGTTGCTCGAGAGTGGCTGATGTTCTGCGTTCACAAGTCAGAGCATCGTGAGTCAATCCCCAACCGGAATAGAAGGGCATCCCAAAGCAGTAGACCGGTTTACCCAGCAGCAGGGCCTCAAATCCCATCTGGGATGAAACGGTATAGACCGCATCGACTGCACGAAGCAGGGCATGTGGGTGACAAGGCTCGCTCACTATCTCCAAATCCGGCAGCTTTAGGCGTGCCAAGACGCCGCGTTTTTTACCAAAGCGCGTATCGGGGTGGGTGCGAAGCAAGAGGCGAGCGCCTGGGTGCCGATTTCGTGCTGCAGTGACCATTGCCAGAAAGCTCTGTTCATCTGCTAGCGCGCCAGGAATAGAGAGATCCCCGGCCACCTGATCGATAAGCAGGATACGCGGACGACAGTCCATCTCGAGGCGATGAGTAACCGTAGTTGGCAGGGTAAAATGCTCATCTTGCCCTTGATAAATGTTGTACTTGGTGATGCCGTCACGAACGATGCTGGCTGCAACACGCGCTGCTCGATCATGCTGGTGAGCATCAAGGGGTTGGGTAATCAGCTGCTCCAGTCTATTAGGCGTACGGGCATCGTAGTAAATGCCCTTGTCGTCCCAAATGAGGCTAAGCGACAGGCCTTCACGGGCTGGATGGCCCAGATAACCGATAAAGCCATCTTCGAGACGCCAAAAGGGGCACCCTTGATGGGCCGCCAGGTCGCGCAGTGCCAAGCTGTTTTGCTTGTTGCCCCAACCAATGGCGATATCGTCATCACCAAAGGTGTCGCAACGGGGTTGATAACGTACCGGCTGGCCTAGGCAGGCCATCAGCTGGTCTGCCCGGGCCAGCAGACCACGGGATTGAGTAATAAGCGTCATTGTTTCTCTAAATGGGGGCTTGGCGATAACGACTGTGCGTTTCTCACCTGAAATAGGGCTTGCTGTTTGGGATGGAAGTCCGTGCCTGGTTGCACACCTGACTCTATATCTTCAGTCAATTCCCAGAACCTTGTGACACTCGCGCAACGCGTTTGGATCTACTAGCAGACTGTCTGGCACCACAAAGGGCCTATCCGATTTAGTCGGAGGCATACTGAGATCGATATAAGGGAGTTTGCCAGCAGCCAGAGAATGGATGTGCCACTGTGACCAGGCTTCCCAATAGGTCTGACGCTGGGGAGAAACCCCCGTTTGCGAGTAACCAGTATCAACAGCGGTCATCAGAGAGTCGGCTCGGTGGCTACCAAGCGTCAGAGGTTGATTGACCTTCCTGACGGCCTTGGCACCGAATACCAGTTTCAGGCGTGCCAGAAACTCGCTATCGGCACCTGTGCGTACACAGTCCCATGCCCCCGCTTCGCGCAATACCCGCTCTCGCCGAAAGAGAGGCGAAGAGGGATTTAAGCGAGCCAAGGGATAGACAGGGCGAGCGTAAAAAACGCCGTCATCCTGCATACGAACCCAGTTTGACAGGGTGCAGACCAGGGATGGATCAACCAGCAGGGGAGCCAGTTGTCGGCTCAGTTTCTCGGGATGTGACCAGTCATCCGAGTCATGACAGGTAACAAACTCACCTCGTGCCTCTGCCAATCCGATCCGTTTGGCGGCATAGGTTCCCACATTTCGTGGCAACCTTATCAACCGGATACGGCTGTCTTGCCGGGCCAGCGCCTCCAGCCGTTGTGGCGTATCGTCGCTGCTGGCATCGTCCATAACGATCAGCTCCAGCGATTGGTGGCTTTGGGCCAGTAGTGATGAGAGCGCCACCTCTGCCCGATATCCGGTGTTAAAGGTGGTCATCAGCACCGAGATAAGAGGGCCTGATTGCATCTTGGGCTGGTTGGTCGCCTTGAGGTTGAGTGGCGAAGGCGCCAGCGAAGGATCGATCAGGCTCAGGGATGACAGCCCAAAGGCGGCCAAATAAGCATTGAGTCGTTGAAGTTGCTGCCCAGGCGCTCCACCACCGGCATTGGTTTGCAAGAGCGATAGTTCGGGATTGCGCTCGAACGTATCTGGCCCCAATTGTGCGAGCAGATTGCGTGCTTGCTGGAGGCGGTCATTACGTAGCAGCAGTGCAACATGAAACGCAGGGGGAGCTTTGGGCAACCCCTCAATGATTTTCAATGCTTCTCGCGGCATAAAGGGTGCCAGCCCATGGGCCAGCGCCATTTTATTTTGGGCACGTGGAGATTGCTGCAAGAAAGAGACGATATTCTCCTGCGCGGCGGCAAGCTCACCACAGGCGGCCAGCGATACGGCTTTCGCCAGCCTCGATCGCCAGCACGAGGGCTCAATAGGGAACTGCGCTACAGAGCGAAACATATTGAGCCGATACATGGCCCAGAGTTTTTTTCTGGCGTAGTGCCTCGAAGCGCGGTGAGTCGCTGTGGCCATGGCATGGGCGTAACGATTCTGCCGGTAACGCCACAAGAAGTGCAGACGATTGAGCATGGTGCAAGTCCCGACTTAGGCATCGACCCCGAAGAGATCGCGGGTGTAGACCTTGGTATCGACGTCGGCCAGTTCGGGGACGGAACGGTTGGTCACAATCACATCGGCCTGTTGCTTCAAGAGGTCGAGATCCCGCTCCACTCGTGAGCCAAAGAAATGTTCTTCCTTCAACACCGGCTCATACACGATCACCTCGACCCCCTTGGCCTTGAGCCGCTTCATGACACCCTGGATACTGCTGGCGCGGAAGTTGTCACTGCCGGCTTTCATAATGAGCCGATAGATCCCGACAACCTTGGGGCTGCGGCGCAAAATATCGTCGGCCACAAAATCCTTGCGGGTCGTATTGGCATCCACGATGGCCCGGATCAGGCTCTGCGGCACGTCCTGATAATTGGCCAAGAGCTGTTTGGTATCTTTCGGCAGGCAGTAGCCACCGTAACCGAACGAGGGGTTGTTATAGTGCCGGCCTATGCGGGGATCCAGGCCAACCCCTTCGATAATCTGACGAGAATCCAGACCGTGTACCGCAGCATAGGTGTCCAGCTCATTGAAATAGGCCACTCGCATGGCGAGATAGGTATTGGCAAACAGCTTGATGGCTTCGGCTTCCGTGCTGTCGGTCAACAGCACGGGAATATCCTTGCGGATCGCCCCCTCTTTGAGCAGATCAGCAAACTGCTGAGCCCGTTCACTGCGTTCACCCACCACGATGCGGGAGGGGTGAAGGTTGTCATATAAGGCCTTGCCCTCGCGCAGGAACTCTGGCGAAAAGATCAGATTATCGCAACCCAGCTCACGTTTGAGCCGTTCGGTAAAGCCGACCGGTACTGTCGATTTGATAACCATCACCGCGTTAGGGTTGATGGCCATCACATCCCGCACCACCGTTTCGACCGAACTGGTATTAAAGTAGTTGGTCACCGGATCGTAATCGGTAGGGGTGGCAATAATAACAAAATCAGCATTCTTATACGCTTCGTGTTTATCTAGCGTCGCGGATAACTTGAGTGGGCAGTTCGTCAGATAGTGTTGAATATCAGTGTCAACGATGGGAGAGATCTTGTCGTTGATCAACTGAACTTTATGTTGTTCGATATCCAGCGCAATAATATCGTGATGTTGTGCGAGGAGAATCGCGTTGGATAGACCAACGTAGCCGGTGCCGGCGATGGAAATTTTCATGGGTTAGAGTCTATTTAATAGTTGAATATTTCAGTGAATTCTGCAGTATTCTTGGGGTGTGACTTAGTTGAATTCTTTGTTGTTTCATCGTCAGCCACTTAGCAGTGAACTCCCAATAACACCTACCACCTACGGTATTGTTAATTAAGATAATACCACAAGACACTTAATTGTTAACTGTGCTCAAAAGTGTGAATATGAGCACGATCCCAACCTATCCCCTTTTTTACTACAGCAGCGGGAATGCCAGCAATTGCGGTGAATTCTTCAGTAAATTGCTTAGACACTATGGAGCCAGTGCCAACAATAGAGTTATTCGGTATTGTGGAACCCTTTAAAAATGTGGCGCTTGCTCCAACCCAAATATGATCGCCCAAAATTATTGGTTTTGACTTATTTATAACAGTGCCAGTTTTTATATCAAAAATGGTATGCCCATCACTTGTTCTAAACAACACATTAGAACTTAACATGCAATGCTTCCCAATTTTTACAATCAAATTGTGTTCATTGACCATTGAAAAACGTGAGCTTTCAATGGAACATCCCTCATCTATAAATACTGTCTTGAACTTACATGAACAAGCCATTTCAATTTTTGTATTTCTAATTCCTCTAGGATGTGTCCTCTTGATATGAACATGCCCCATACTACCGATAAAAATCTTTGTATTATGAAAAACGGCACCTTCTTCTATTTCTACAACACCACCTTGAGTGCCTTTAAATTCAACATCTAGCCCTTCAATTTTTGGATTTTCTATTTCATCGCCATTAGCGAGTAATAACTTGTATGAAAATTTACCAAATTCAACAGTCATATAAATAAATCCTTGTTAATAATGTTTTTCTTAATCATGATAGGGCATAGAAGATTTGAAATCTTCATACTCAGATGGTATGCCGCAAAATATCACATCGTTATTTGAAATCACGCTGTAACGAATATCACAACCCTCATCAATTAGTGTATTGAACATGGGGGCAATATAGTATTCACCAGCATCGAGGTCCTGTGGTAGCAAGCACTGATAGTCAGTGAATACACGAATAAAATCTTTTGCATATCGCCAAAAATAAATTCCAGTGCAACAATATTTTGATATTTCTTTCTTTTCTGCGGTCAACTTAACTGTAAAATTTTTTTCATTCTCGGGGAGAACATTACTCCAATTATTACCTTCTCCAACAAAAGTCTCTAAGTAACCATCAATTTCTGTAACATCAAAGTTGTCTGGATATGTAAAATTAGGTCTAATCGTGTCAATATTGAAGATGAGTAACTTTTCCTCCATTGCTACTTTAGCAAACATCAATCCTTGAAAAACCGTCTGGGCTTGCCCTAGAGTAGGGTTATCCAAGGTTACTATATCGAAATCTTTAATGCCCAAGTTGATACATTCTGAATAAATAAAGCGATGTATATCTTCAGAATTAAGGGCGATAAACAAAAATTTATCAGAATCAAAATATTTATGGAAACTCCCGACAGAGTGACTAAAAAGCGTTTTTCCATGTGCTTCCAGCATGTACTTAGGTTTGTCATAACCAGCTTTTTTAAAGCGTGATGAAAGACCGGCCATCGGAATTACAATCATTGTCTATCCTTTAATTAATTTTTTGTATAATCTGAAAGCGTTAGCGATAAATGCTATTTGCCGATCTGGACTATCTGAATGTAAGGGCAGCATAGATAGGAACAAGTGTATTGTAATTGCAACTATTTCATTTTCACTATAACCTAAACCAGCAAGTATAATTTCTTTAAACTTTATCTCTATGCTTTCTTGATAGACTTCATCAAGGAAAAACTTTATATCAAATTGGTCCTCACTCTTGATGATATCATAACGTCCGCTAATAATAAGATCGTAATATCCTACGACGGAGTGATATAGCTTGGCTAAGTCATAGCGCCGATCCCCATAGATAGTCAAATTCCCCGCAGCATCAATACCTCTTGGGTCGATACATTTTATAGCGCTGATTCTACTATCAAAAAGTAAGTTGCTGAAGCAAAAATCACCATGAACTATTGAGACATCATGTTTTGTTGCATTATTAATAAATGCTGCGCTTTTCTTTGCGAGTTCAATAATGGTTAATGGATCATGTTCTGTCGAATAGGTAAATTTTTTGTCAACTAAAATGAGATTATCACTACTTATCTGTGAGTATTCGTCTAAACGTTCAAGGGTCTTATGTAAATAAAGCTCATTAAGTGATGCAAGCGAGCAATCATCTGTCGTATAGCTATGCAGCCCATTTATGACATTCTTGATAGAAATAAGAATCTCTTCCCAGCTTGATAAAGGAAGTGAACCAAAAACAAAAAGATCGCTAAGTGGGAGAAGGTAAAGATATTCTAAGCAATATTCAGAATTTTCATAGTTATTTTCACCTTTTATCAACGAAAGTAGTTGTGGGACATGAAGTCTCATACTAGGTGGGATAGTGTTAAACCAATTCCCTTCAGCATATATCTTCTTGCCTTTCGTGCTAGATTTCTTAAAAACAATACGTTTTGATATTTTCAGGTCATTGAAAACTCTTTGAGTAGTTAAATATGTTCTAGAGTTAAAAAAACTATTGATGTGACCAAGGTCTAGCCATTGTCCTGATGAATTTAAGTCCATCGAATGTGCATTGTGGTATGTATAAATTGACTTGACAAAATCAAATTTATTTTCAATAAGGGATTTTATAAAAAATAACGGTTCATTGAACGAAAAATACCCAGAAAGGACAAGGTTGTTATCTTTCATCCATTCTGTATTAGTATGACTTTCCTCCAAGTTGGTGCTTGGATTATGCAGTTTTTTTATAGATGCTCTCTTATAAAAACCTCTATTTTCATGCACACTTAGTTCATTATGGCTTGATAATGTCATGTTAATAAAAAAAGTGTCGCCGTGTAATATTTTAAAAGTATCATGATAGCTAGCCGTAGTATTCCAACTGTAGAGAATCGACTCACCCAGAGAAATATCGTCAGGTACTCTGATGATCCTTACACCTAAATTTTTAATTTTTACTGCATCATATGAATTTATGTTAAAACTTTCAGGAACTGACAGGTAAATATCTTCGTCTAGATTTTGCGATCGTAAGAACTCGACCTGCAATTCATACAACCTTCGATTTTGTACTGGAAGAAAACTGGGTGGAATTAAACCTATTTCAGTCACAAACTCGTGTTCAACATAGGCCGCCGATGTAATCAGTATCATTTATTTCCCCCATCCTTAAAAGGGTTTTCCCTTGCGAGTAAACTTCTTATCTCGTCGTAACTTAAGGAGGCAAATTCTGATGGCCTGATCGATTTGTCATCAATATAGAATCCATCAAAACCACACCATGGTTTACCTAACACTATTTCATCATAGGGGACTTCATGCCGTTCAAGCCATGCAGTGATAATGGGAAGGGTATGTACATTGATCTTCCCTATATTGCCATCATACGTCCGCATATTTCTGCTGGTTAAAATTGTAATTTTGAATCCGAGCTTTTTATATTCTTTGAGTTTATTTATCACATCCATATTAGCCGGTTTATCAGGATAAGATGACTCGGCATCAATAGTTAATGTACCATCTAAGTCAATTACCAATGATTTCATTTAGTGAATCCGTATAAGTATTGAAGGAATGCTATAACTTCCTCATCATTTTCTAAATGCTTTGCCGTGTGTTGTAAGTCATATGCTAATGCATCATATAAATTTTTTGGCGGTTGTGCATTTGATGACGCCGTCCCGATGCCCATTTTCACCGGTGGTGTCACTGGAATGATGCAATTAATTATCATCCATAAGTACATAAGTGAATGAGAGTCATATCTTGGAAAGAACTCAAATGGAGACAGTTGCTCCGATGCCATTGATGCTTTCCATAATTCAGAAATTTTAACATGAACGTTTCTTTTTGAAACATAGTAGTGATCCGTTGGGCCTATTTCAGGATGCATTTCCACAGCTAACTCATTATCATTCAACTTCATTAAGAATTCATAAGATAGCTTGTTTACCATGGCACTGTCTGCGCGGGCTCTAATAACATAGTCATATTGAAAATCATTTTCTTTTTCATGAGCGATCATCAGTTGTGTCGACGCATAAATACCATAAAACATTTTCGCCTGATTATGATTATTTCGAAGCGTAAAGGCATCAATATTGCTGCCTAACGACTTCATGAAGTCTGATTCATTATCAATTTTGAATGTGGTTGAACTAATGATTGAGTTTAAAAAGTCTGCGGTAAGTGGAGCCGTGACCGGTGTGTCAATAATTTGGGCTGATTTTGGAAAGTACTTTTTAAAGTTATTAAAATCTTTTAAATAGTTTGGACAATGTTTTTGTGCATTACTTCCGAATAATCGCCATGCCCAGAAAGAAGATGAACCTCCACACAATCCAGCCCAAGGATGCCAAGTATCCCAAGTGTGTATAAAAACATCAGCATTGAGTGGGGAAATAATATTTTCTTGAAGGCTTTGAATTGCTAGAGCATCACCTCGAAATAAACCTGATATACATACAGCAATTTTAGGTCTAGGTTTACTCTTATTTCTTAATCTAACATCGTTAGTATTGATAATTGCATTGTTAAATTTCAGATAATATTTTTTTGCGCCATTATCATCGAAAAATTTATTTAATTGAAATGCAATTTTCTGCAAGTGATTGTATTGACGTTCCTTAAGTTTGAAGAAAATATTTTCCTCGCGTGAGGAAAAATAATCTATCATTGATGATAAAATATACTTTTTCCTCAAGGTGCTTACATTAGGCATTTCAATTAATATTGAGGCTATTTTTATACCAAGATCACAAGAAATTAGCTTAGCCGATATTAAACTATTTAGTGCGAAATTAAAAATTAACTCATCTTGCTCGCTTAAACTAGTGTTTAAAATCTGATTAATGTTTTCATCTAGGTATTTTAACAGCTCGTATTTGTCTTTTTGTTGAGATAAATGCAGCAGAATAATATTCTTGTCGTTGGTTACGAGATGTTTACTTGGAATATAAAGTTCTTTTATAAATTTGATGCAAAAGAAAATGTCATTATGCTGTGCTTGCTGTGAGAATTGGCTGTTTTCGTTAATAGATAAAAATCCATGTCTGTCAAGTAAGCGGTGTATTGCATCCAATTTGCCAAATTCAGTAAGTAATTTTATATATTCTGAAATATATTCAAATGAATACTGTAGCATTTCTTCATGATAACTACATGCATCTTTAAATTTCCAATTATTCAAAGACTTATTAATTTTATCGTGTAACTTTACCACTGTGTTCATATAGACCCTATTAATTACGTGATTACCCACTAAGCTCAGCCATGCTGCGAAACTCACAGAAAACTGGGTTCTGTTTGGCCGTAGTCGTCTCTTTTCCCCTCTAAAGGGTCATTAGAACAGACCAGAATAAACTCTTTTGAGTCTTGCTGCGGCACTTTGTTCACAGTGGCTGCGGATCATGGGTAATCACGATTAATTATATATATAAATAAGCATGCTTATCGCAGTTATAAGTTACTTTTGAACTTTGAAAATGCAGAATCAATAACTTGATGCATATCATAGTAACGATACTCGGCCAGTCGCCCGCCAAAAATAACTTTTTTATCTTTTTTGGCCAATTCATCATATTTTGTAAACAACTCAGAATTGGTTTTATCCCCAACAGGATAATATGGCGTTTTTTCTCTGGACCAGGTATCAGGAGTTTCTTTGGTAACAATGGTGACACCCTCCTCGGCACTTGCTTGATCAAAGTGCTTATGTTCAATGATCCTGGTCCAGGGAACATCCGCAGAGTTATGGTTAATCACCGCGTTGCCCTGATAATTATTCACTGGCAGCGTTTCGCTTTCGAACTTCAAGGCTCGATATTCCAGCTCCCCAAACTGGAAATCATAGTATTCATCGATTTTACCGGTAAAGACGACCTTATCTGCCAAACCATCCCAATATGCCTTGTCCGCAAAGTAGTCAGTGCTCGTCTTAACTTCAATACCTTCCAGCATTTTTGCAAACATGGCTGTATAACCGCCAATGGGGATGCCCTGATACTTATCGAAAAAGTAATTATTATCCCACGTCATTCTAACCGGCAGGCGTTTGATGATAGAGGCCGGTAACTCCTTGGGATCTTTTTGCCATTGCTTCTTGGTATAGTCGCGGATAAGGGCATTGTATATATCGGTACCTACCAGGCTAAGCGCTTGTTCCTCAAGGTTCTCGGGCTCACGATCTAACTTCAAGCGTTGGGATTCAATCTTGGCGATGGCCTCCTCTGGCGTCAGCACCCCCCACATAGCGTTGAATGTATACATGCTAAATGGCAATGAATAGGCTTTACCATTATGAATAGCGATAGGTCGGTTGACAAAATTATTAAATGTGGCAAATCGATTTACAAAAGACCATATTTTATCGTCATTGCAGTGAAAGATATGAGGTCCAAACACATGCTGATGAATGCCATGGGTTGCCTCTGTGTAGCAATTTCCGGCAATATGGTCTCGCTTATCAATGACCAAGCATTTTTTACCTGCATCGGTTGCCAAACGAGCAAAAGTACTACCAAACAGCCCAGCGCCTACAATCAGATAATCGTACATTATAATCTCTCTATTTATTAGGTTACCCCCTGGCAAGACCAAGGGGGATGTCGTTTAGTTGGGGAGGTTTTTAATAAATTCTTGCTTATACTCGTCGAATAATTTCTGTAAGTGTTCGGGCACTCTCGATTTGGCCCACTCGATTAAACCACAGCTAAATGTAACCCACTGTGACTTTATGTATGAAAATTGAGGGTATTGTATAATCCTCTCCTGTGTATAGCGTAATGCTTCAAATACCATAAGACGACGATCATCTGAAATATTGGTAATTTGATTTCTGGCTGTAAATTTTCGATGAGTGCAGACTTCCTCATCGGTATAAGCTATATTTTTAGCCGTAATAACACTATGCCAATGATATGGGATATCGTTGTGTACAACAGTTGGGCCAAAGAAAATATTTTCGTCGTGTAACAGCTCCGTCTTGATTATCCGGTTCCATGGATAATTGATCAATGCTGCTACGGCACTCCTGATTTCATTGACGTCTCCCACCGATTTAAATGATTCCCATAATTTTTCATCGGAACCAAACATTCCACGGGATTTATTTTCCTCGAAGAAATCAATTCGATATTTCATAAACAGCAAGTCAGCATCTTTTATCGTTGCTTGCACTACCGCCTTTTCTAGTGCTGCGGCGTTTATAATATCATCAGCATCGAGGAAGAAGGTGTATCGGCCGGTACACAGGGGAATTACTGAATTACGGGCTCGCCCCGCCCCTTTGTTCCCTTGTTGATAAAAATTAACATTATTATATTTATCAGCATATCGTTGGCAAATGGTAGCAGTACCATCAGTAGAACCATCATCGACAATAAGAACATCAAATTTTAATTTGGAAAGTTTTAAGACAGAATCAATACTTTCTGCAATCAGGTCTTCACAATTATAAACCGGTATTACAACTGTCAAATCTAATTGAGGATAAGCTTCGTTATATTCGTTAAATCTTTTTAAAAAGTTGTCCCTGAGTTTAGCAGGAGGCAAAGCCTTCTTAGTTTTGTTATAAATATCATACAGTCTGCGTTTAAGGATGTTTTTTGTCATGATGTCTGGTTGATTATCAGCAATCCAACCGGTTCGATAACAATAGTCATAAAACTCATCAAATACTAACTGGTTTTTTATTTTCTGCTGCAATAAGAAATTCGCAGTAGTGTTAATATGTGATGAAATCGCCCCTAGTTTGTATGAAGAAGAACTCATTGTCTGTCCTTCGCGAGCCATCCTGTGATAACTAATTACTTTATCTATAATTACGACTCGCTCTGCTTCAGATAACACAAACCAGTGTAGTGGATTATCCTCATAAAAATAATCACCCTCTGGATAGGCAATTTTTTTCTTCTTCATGAAGTTTGTGAGGTAAAGTTTGCGCCATGGTACAGGAGACATCCTGAAAAGGTCAGCGCATTTAAAACCAGAGGTAATCTCATTTAATGGAATATTAGCCCATCTGCCTTTATCATATGCAGGGCTAACGACACGATTATCTTCATTAAACGTATTGAAATCACCAATGACTAATTCAGCATTGAATTTTTCTGCTTCCGTAACCAATTTTTCAAAAGCATCATTTACAACCCAGTCATCACTATCAACAAATCCGATATATTTACCTTGGGCAGCATTGATACCAATGTTGCTTGGAATACCCGCTCCACCAAGTGTATTGAAGTTTAAATTAATAAATTTTATTCTACTGTCAATATTTTGATACATCTCAATAATGTTTTTACCATTATCGGTTGATGCATCATTGACAATAATTAATTCAAAATCTTCCAGCGTCTGTGATAGAACAGAAAGAATACTGGCATCTAAATAAGGGCCAACATTAAAAACTGGCATCACAATTGAAAGCAATGGTTGAGTCGTATTTTTTGTTACTGGTTTTTCGACTTTCTTTTCCGTAGTAAAACCAAGACTCTTCATCCTTTCTATATTAAACTTAGCTTGAGGATAGAGAGGGCTGTCAGAATGTATTTTATTATACTCAATTAAGGCTAAATCATAATTGCCGCTTTTTAAGTATTTATTTCCGTTTATCAAACTCACTTTTCTTCCTTTATAACTTTGCTGTATGCATTTTATTACGAAAATTTTTATTTATTGGTTGATGAAACATACATTCCTTTTTCATTTTTGATGAAATCATCGGTAAACGGAATGCCATTCTCAGTCCAAATATCTTTCCATAAATTGGCGGAGCCCATTTCTTCTGGGCGATATGCATCATCTAAAATCCAATCAATTTCATGTTCCTTGCTCAAATTGAGTAAGAACGGTGCTGCTGGATAACGAGCATGAGCGCAGGTATCACCAGGTGGACCATCGACCAAAACTAGAATCTTTTTCTTATCGCCATGTAATTGTTTAGATAAATTTTCCAAAGTATCTTCACAATCGTAATAGCGATAATTCCCTGTAGCGTCGCTCCATTCTTTAAGCGGTACCAAACAAAGATTTACTAAGTTTTCAACTTTATGAAGAGCCAACTGATTTTGTGTTTTTAAGAAGTACTCTTCATTATGCTCGAATGTAATTATTGATTTATAAGTAATATTTTTGTCGAGATTGAGTGCTCTTAATGCCTTCGCCATTAATAGAGTTGATGTGCCACTTCCAAATTCAATAATCGCATCATATTGCCGTTCCTTCATTTTTTCTAAGAGGAACAAACCTATATCAGCGCTGATAGGCCATCCATGGAAACTGGCAATACCTTCGCCGGTGGACAGATAATTTTGAATTGCAATGAAGGACTCAATTTGCCGAGCGGTATTTACAAGTTTATTATTCAATTCTCTTTTCAAAACTGACGGCCATTCTTTATGACGTTTTTCCTGTTGGAGGGATTGTTCGGTAGTAAGAGCTAATATCTTTTCAATAATTTGATAGTGCTTTTCTTGTCCAGCACTATTTTGTGAAATTAAAAGATCATTTTCTTCTTTACGTTTGATACTTTCCGAATCAAATTGAATCGCCAATGATTTCAATAATTCATTTTCAGTATTGCCTTGATGATGCAATTCATCGAGCGCCGAGATGACTTGTTCTATACCACGCTTTTGGGTGGACTGCGCAGTTTCATGAAGGGCTTCTATTTTTAACAGAATCTGAGTCTGTGTTGTACATTCATTTTTAAGTTGCTGAATCTCTTCTTGTTGAACCTGAGATTTTATTTTTTCTACTTGCAACTCATAATTTTCACGTAACGATTGGATTGTATTGTCTGCCTGCAATAATTGATGTTGCAATTGTGCAATTTCTTTGGCCATTCCTGCCTGAAGCGCCAATTGATCTTTTATATAAATGGCATAAGCCAGATCTGGATGGCGCTCAGATAAGAGTTGTAAACGACGCATACCTGCTTTACTCAGTACTGAATCAACCTGAGCCAGGCTGGCTGAGAGGGGGTTGTCGTTAAGAAGCACACGTACTATAACAATATCAAGTTGAGTGATTTGCTCCTGTGCCCTCTCAAACAAAGGAGCAGCAGGTAAGCAATCAATTATTAGCCAGTTAACCGAAGTCGTATATTTCTGAACAAATGTCTTCAAGGTTATCCCATCGTTTACGGGTTCGCGATTGAGACTATGTAAATTTGGCCATATTGAAGTCAGTAGAGATGGGTCTATCAGGCCACTTTCCCATGGATTACTAGCTTGATAAAAGTACGTTGTTTGCTCGTCCGGTACAATAATCTCGTTATGAAGCATCCATCCCTCTCTGGAGGGAAAATTACGCTGCAAATGTTGATATTGTTTCTGTTCCCCTTCAATCACCCATACTTGACTAATTGTTCGTTGGTACAACCATTCAACCCATGGGCCGTTTCCTGTTCCTGCGCCAATGATCATGACGCCAGTAATAGGGTATACCGTACTAAGCACTTCAAGCCAGGTTGAAGCATGAAGTTCATATTGTAATAAGTTTTCCTTCATTTATGTCCCCTTGCGCTGATGACGGAATTGCCGCACCGAACGATGTAAAGCAAAGGGCAATTTTACCCACCTTAAGAGCGAACCCTCGCTGCGTATTAAAACCTCACCAAGCTGATATGAAAGGTGGCGTTTAACGCGTTCCGCCTCATGAGCATCACGGTAAACAGTCACTGGTGGGAGGTTTTTTTGAGGCTGACTGCTATTAAATTGATGCCATGCGCGACGCTCAGCGGCAAGCGCCTTAGGCATTCCTAGCCAACCGGTAAGAGAATTTGAGTTCTTTATCATAATTGCACCCAGGCGATAGCCGAGTTCCTGCTTAATACGCTCTGCTGCACCATAAAGTACTGGAGATTGCTGTGCTTTAAGTTTGTTATTTTCTAAATAATAGCGTTCCAGTTCTTCTTGCACAGCATGCAGCTGTGACAATAAAAGTTCATTCTCCCCTTGGGTTTTTTCAATTTTTTTCTGTTCAGTTGCTTTGAGTGTAGTAAGTTGCTTTTTGGCATCGTTTAGAGATTTATTTAATATATTTTTCTCTTCTTCAATTAAGCGAATTTTTGTCTTTGATATATCTAGTTGTTTTTGTATTTCAGCCACTTTCTTTATTAGGAGCGATAATTCTTCTTCTTTTTTTCTAGTCAACGAAATCTGGTACTGAAGTTTCGTACTCTGTTGCGTTTTGAGATTTTCTAAATCTTCTTTTATCAGGTACTGGCGTTCAAGTTCTTCTTGAACTTGATGTAATTGAGATAACAATACCTCACATTCTTGATTTTGTATTAAAATATCGCTTACCAGAGATTCATTCATACTTAAATAAGCTTGGTATAATCCCGTAGCTAATTCTGCGCTCCGCATCCGCTGCTGAACCATTTTTTTCCATATTTTGGCCGGATCGTTTTTTTCTCGATGATCGGTTTGCAATGGGAGATTAGCTGCAGACTGTAATTCAGAATAGAGACGTTGACATGCTGGATATTCTGAAAGTAATTGTTCAAGTAAAAAACTTTCAACGATATTCTCTTGAAGAAAATCTTGCGTTTCTTTCACATCCAGACCCGCAAGGTTAGCGATTTCTTTCAACTTATTTTCCGGCAATACGGGATATCTGGTCTGTGCTGAATATGGACTTTCATCGGATGTAACAAAATAAGCTATTTCCTGTGATGCGCCTTCAGACATAGATAACAGTGGTGTATTCAATAATGGCTGAAGCTGCTGTAAATAGGCCTCTGAATTTCGTTTAACTTGCTGAGCACTGACCATAAGGCATCTGTTACGGTTTCGCAGGTAAAATGCCAGAAGCGCACCGTTATATGCCATCCAGTTATTAATATTATGTTCGATCGTTTTACCTGAGAGGTCCTTATGCTTTGTAGAAGCTTCCATGAGTGCTTGCTGTGGGGTATCATAAACGAGAACAAAAGTTAAGTTATCATCCAGTTGGCACCAATAATCCAGCGAATATATTGATTGAGGGTCAGCCCATCCCCATAAATTCTGCTCAAGATTACCTAGCATCAAATCTAATGCCATACCATGCCATACGGGTGCGACCTGGAGAGGCTTAATTTCTTCTTCTGCTGTCACATTATCAATATCGGGCACCTTGTGTACTTTACATAGGGTGGCAGTAATATCTTGTGGCAGTAGCGCATCACGTCGAGAGGGTAGCGCAGAGGTCATTCCTCGCTGCTGTAAAATCTCTTCCACTTCCTTATAACCCGAGCTTGGGTGTCCTACAATAAGTATACGATTCACTGAGGCTCCTAAATCAACGTGTAGCGATGCTGTGTTCTGTTTGAGGCGTAAGAGCCATGTTATTGACTCTGAGAAAGGATGTTTGAAACTCGCATTCTTAAATATGCATAAAGTACGATAAATTAACTTATCAGTCCTGATGTTCTCGCAAGGTAGCCAGGCCCATTACAATCAGGCCATAGAGCAGGCACAGAATGACGCCGATGGTGGCAAGATTATAAAGTCGTCGCGGGTATTCAGCGTCTTCTGCCAAAGTAGGCTGACTAATAACTAGTAGATGTTTAAGTTTACGATATGCCTCGACTCTGGCTTGCTCCAGGCTAATTAAACCTGTCTTATAAATATCAGCAGCAAGAGTAGCCTGGGTTTGAACATCCATATAACGGGCGGTAACTTCGTTCATTGCATTCTGGTCTGTTCCTGTCAGTCTGGCTTTTTCCTGTGCCAGTTGCTCAGTCAAGGCCTCTGTTCTGGCCTTAACTGAAATCACTGCAGGAGCCGTGTCTTTCATATAGCTTTGCAGTTGTTTCAGTTGCGCTTGCTGGCTCGCCAGTTCACCTTCAATCTGGCTGACCACACCCAAACGGGCTGAACTGGTCGATTCAGGGCTTATCAAATTATGTTTGTTCTGAAAATCTAACACCTTAGCTTTTTCATCCTGAACCCGCTGATAGGCGCGATTAACCTCTTTTTCAACAAAGGCCAGTTGTTCCAGTGCAACCTGATGTCCGAGCTTATTGATAAAACTTTCTGATTCTTTCAGCATTAGGCTTACTACGCGTTGACCATAAGCAGGGTCAAATGCCTGTAACTCAATTGTAAGTACACCCGACAGTTCATCCAAGCGTAATGTTAAATGATCGCGATAGTATTCAATGAAATCTTCCTGACTAACATCCTCAGGTAGTCGTGAAAAATAATCCACTTTGTGGCTTTGGTAATGGGCTTTTAGACCCAACTCCTTGTCCAGTTTTCTGAGTAAATCTGCAGACTTGAGATAATCTTGGATTAAAAGTACATCCTCATGGTTGCTGCCACCTATACCTAACATCGATAAAGCATCAGGCAACATTTTAATCTGGTCGGCTTGTTTGATGACGATGTCTGCTCTACTTACATAGCGATCCGAAGCAATGAAACCAAAATAGGCTACGGCAATAGCAAAAAATGCCACTACCCACATAAAACTGCCAAGTTTAAGGCTCTGTTGCCAAGAGTTTTTAGCTAGACGATAACCACTAGAATCGATAATGAAATGTTTAGGTTTCGTTTTTAATTTATGCAGCTTGCGCATTAATTTGGAAGATTTGTTGGAACGAATTGACTGAATCATGATTTTTTAGCTTGTTATAAATTCTCATAAATACGGATGGCATCACCGATATTATCGAAGATCTCAAGGCTGCCATTGCGCAACAAAATTCCCATGTCACACTGTTGACGTAAGTTCTTCATATCATGCGACACCATAATAAGGCTGGCGGTTTCACGCTTATGGTTAAACGTATCAATGCATTTTTGTTTAAAACGGGCATCGCCAACAGACATGATTTCGTCAGTAAGATAGATATCAAAATCAAAGGCCATACTTACAGCAAAAGAAAATTTCGATCTCATCCCGCTGGAGTAGCCTTTAATCGGCAGCTCAAAATGCTGACCGATTTCCGAAAACTCTTTTACCCACTCCTCAATCGCCTGTGTATCGCGCACGCCATGAATACGGCAAACAAAGCGGGTGTTTTCCCGCCCGGTCATACTTCCCTGAAATCCTCCACCCAAAGCGAGAGGCCAGGAGACACGGCAGTAGCGGGTGACCTTGCCCTTGTTGGGCATGTCCATCCCGCCCAGCAGGCGAAGCAGTGTGGATTTACCCGCGCCGTTGATACCCAAAATTCCGATATTGCGATCGCGTGGCAGCGTAATACTCACATCACGCAAAACATAATTGCGGCCAAATTTGGTGGGGTAATACTTAGAGACGTTTTCCAGAACAATCATGCTATCCCCCTTAGCTGGCAATCAGTCGGCGATGGCTTAGGCGATAGCTACTCATAGCAAACGTTAGCAGTACCAGTGTCACCCCAAACAGATATGTCCAACTGGCGTTCGGGCTAACGTAGCCAGCAATCCAGCCAGAGCGTATTAGCTCAAGGGCGTGTACCAGGGGGTTCCATAAAAACCAGTGTTGATACTGTGCCGGGATACTTGCCAGGGGATATATAACGCAGGAGATAAACATTAACGGCATCATCAACAAACCGAGGAATTTTTCGGCCTCGTTAACTAAGTTGCCCGTAATGCAAAAGACGATGCCCAATGAAAACGAAAAAATCATTAGTAGCATATAGATAAGAATGACTTGCAACGGATCATTAGGTACGGCATCAAAACCAAACCACAGTAACCCCAAAATCAGAATACCCCCAACCATCATGCCAACAATGGTTTCGAGAATAAAACGAGCGATAAAGGTGGAAAAGGGCGTCACTTGCCGATAGCAGAACAACCCTTTGTTAGCATTGACTGCCGATTGCAGCTTATTAACCACATTCTTAAAAAAGATAAACGGTAAATAGCCTGCAGTAATAAAGAGTGGTGCAGGCGCGCCACCAAAACCACTGTGCCCGCGCATCCCGAAAATCGCACTAAACAGACCAATCATCAACAGCGGATCCAACAGCGCCCAGGCATACCCCAGTCGGTAACTCCCAAATCGTGTTTTCAGTTCACGTATAAGCAGGCCAAACGTTACATCACGCAGCACCTGGAACGAGCTGCGGGGCGTTTGATTGAGAACAGGTTTAAGCATGAGAAGGCCGATATAACAGAACGGGCCCGCGATGAGGCGAGCCCGCTATAAGGGTTAATTCAGGACCACGTTGGCCGCCACGGCAACCTGATAGATGACCTGGGTAATATCTTTGATGGACTGCATCATTTTGCTGTCCACTTTCGGCATGACCAGAATCTGATCGCCTGCCATCACATCACCGCCGTCTTTAAACTCCATCAGCCCGTTAGCGTGTACCACCGCAATACGCTGGTCGTTCGCACGGTCGGTAAAGCCGCCCGCCCAGGCCACATAGTCTTCCAGGGTGGCGCTTTTGTTGTAGACCACCGCCTGCGGCATCATCACTTCGCCACCTACCTGAATCAGGTCGGTCTTGTTCGGGATCACAATCTGGTCGCCCTGTTCCAGCAGGATGTTGGCAATCACGCCCTTATCCGACACCACCACTTTCCCCAGCGGCTGGATCTTGCGGGCTTTTTCCACGAAGCGCATCACCAGCTCGGCTTCTTTGGTACGAATGGAAGCCTCACCGTCGGAATTTGCTGGCGCGGTAAACACGCTGCGCTCCAGGCGGTTCAGGGAGTCTTCCAGCATCTCTTTCTGCCGCGCGGCCACGCTCTTACGCATGATGTAGATCGAGCCGTAATCTGCCATGTTCGGGTCAATCGGAATATGGTTAAGCAGATCGTGCAGTCGGGTCTCTTTACGCACGGTGAAATAAGATGGCCCACGGTAGCTGCCCATCACCTGCACGTCGTAAACCTGGGCATGCATATCGTCGTTGAACAGCACTTTGTCGCCGTCGCTCAGCTGAATGCGATCAAAATCTTTATACGGCATATAGACCGAGAACGGGCCGCTGGCGCGATCGCCAATCACGCCCACGTGGCTCACCTTCGCGAGCGGCAGGGCGTAATCGATAAGCTCGGAGCCCAGCGCGCTGCTGTTCTTTAACTCGAAGCGGAACGGGTTGCGCACTTTACCGGCCACGTTGATCATCGGCCCCTGCGGTTCAACCAGGATCACGTCCTGATCCTTCAGCGCCAGCTTCGGCATTTTGCCCTGCTGCATAAACTCGTACAGGTCGATCTGCTGAATGACCCGGTTCTGACGCAATACCTTAATATGACGGTAGCTGCCGCGATCGGAGTCGATACCGCCTGCGCGTTTCAGGAAATAGAGCACGCTGTCGGAAGACTGGCCGGCATATTGCCCCGGACGGATCACCGGGCCGGTCACAAATACGCTGACCGGCGTTGCCGTAAGTAAATTTACGTAAACATTAACGTTATTGGTAAATACTTCACTGATGTGGCTGGTGACTAAGTTATTGACTTTACTTGCCGCTACGTTTTTTACATTAATCGGCCCGACATCAGGGATAAAAATATTACCCTGATTATCAACGGTGACGACGTTGGAGAAATTGACTGCGCCCCAGATCCAGATATTCAGCTTATCGCCGGGAGCGATCAGGTAATTATCAGTCAGACCGTCGCTGCGCTCGGTTTCATAGCCACCGGCAAACAGGTTGGCACCGTAAGGAGGGGGCAGACCGGACTCGGACTGCGGGAGTAATTTACGCACGTCGGACTCGCCCGGCAGTAACATGCCCTGGCGGTTTTGCTGCGTAAAAGTCCCGGTGGTAGAGGAGGTGTTCGCCTGACCGCTCATCGCCTGGTCACCGCCGAGTTGCAGTCGGCCGTCGCCGGTATCTGCCGGGGTGTTCATTCCAAAGGCCTGAGCATCTTCCTTAGAAGGGGCGGCAATGGCGGCGCAAGAGGCGCAGGCCAGCAGTAGAATGGCACTCAATTGCCGAAATTTCGTTATCTTCACAACATTTCTCTTCAAAATTATTGAACGGCAAGCAAGTTGCTGGCAGATGCCTGTTCCAGTTGCGGTATCAGATACCAGGTATCACCGTTCTTGCAGGTCACGCCGCGCTGCGACTGGTTGTAGTTACGGTTACGCAGCAGTTCAATGCATTCCAGCCCCAGGGCAGAGACATAGCGCTGACCCAGGGTAAAGGTGGTGCCATTGGCGCTAAGAGTAGCGCCCTGCGGCAGGGTGTTCAGAGGTTGTTGCAGGTTAGCTGCCATAGCGTGGAGATCGGTCGAAGCGGCTTGATTTACAAGCGGTCTTGAGGCTTCAACCTGCTTCGGGGAATATGCACAGCCACTCAGGATGAGGGCGAGCGAAATCACCAGAAGGCGAGTTGCGTTCTTCATTTGTAAATATTTTCCATGTATTCGGAACCTGGCGTGTGAATATAAAAATTCGTAGGTACCCGACTGTTTATATTGCCCAAAAAGTTGACCCGAAGGCCAGGGAGCAGAGGCGCATAGCTGAGGAAGTGAAGCAATAAAGGGCAAAAAAAAGGTAGGCTACCGCACGGAAAATGACATTTTCCGGTTAGAAAGTGTTCAATTTGCTTTAGGGTGCTGCCATAAAAAAACTATTCAGTAAACAACTAAATCGTTTTTTATTATTCATGAAAGTGTTTTTGTGTGGCGAAGATTACATTAATTTGCAGATTGTGTCATTTCAAATTTCAGAAATCAGCTCTGAAAAAGGGGAAAAGTCCGAAAGACTATTAACTCTGGTGGGGGTGGCAAAAGCGTATATTGGACATTAGTTTCTGATAGTGGGTGATGCTGCCAACTTACTGATTTAGTGTATGATGGTGTTTTTGAGGTGCTCCAGTGGCTTCTGTTTCTATCAG
>NZ_JASEYC010000026.1:0-33205 GCF_035064245.1 Citrobacter sp. R-1.5.2
TCGGTGGAGCTGCATGACAAAGTCATCGGGCATTATCTGAACATAAAACACTATCAATAAGTTGGAGTCATTACCCATTGTCACTTAATGTGAGTCGGGGGCGTTTTTCATTTGCAGTTAATGTGAGCCGAAATATGCGCTGATTGCGAGTCGGAGGGATTTCGATTGCGAGCCACTACACATAGGGATTATCAACGCGATGAGAATTTTACTGGTTGAAGATGATCTGATGATCGGCGACGTGGTGGCGAATTCGTTACGCGATGCGTCGTATGCGGTGGACTGGATGAAAAATGGCAATGATGCGCTGGCCAGTTGCTTCGCGCAGCATTATGACATTGTGCTCCTGGATCTTGGGCTGCCGGGACAGGACGGCTTTAGCGTCATGAACGCACTTCGCCGTCAGGGATCATCCGTACCGGTGGTGATTGTCACCGCGCGGGATGCCCTTACGGACAGACTTCACGGCCTCGACAGTGGAGCAGACGATTACCTAATTAAACCGTTCGAGTTCAGCGAACTGCTCGCGCGGATACGCGCTGTTTTGCGACGACATAACGGCAACAGTGATCGATTGCTGAGTAACGGTGTGCTCAGCCTGAACCCGGTCAGTCACGAAGTGTGTTTGTTGGCCAGCGGAGAGAACTTTTTACTTTCGAAGCGCGAGTATGCTCTTCTGGAAGCACTCATGCAGCGCCCCGGCGGTATTCTCTCTCGCAGCGATCTTGAAGACCGTATTTATGGCTGGGGGGATGAGATTGAAAGTAACGCTGTTGAGTATTTCATCCACGCTCTACGTAAAAAGCTCGGCCGGAATGCCATCAAAAATGTCAGGGGGGTCGGATGGCTGGTTTCCAAAAGCGAGTGAAAAACTCTCTGAAGCTACAGCTCTCGGTAGCCCTGAGCGTCGCCATTTTATTTACCGCAGTTATTTCCTGTGGTCTTACCTTCTATTTTGCACTCGACGAAGCCCATGAACTACAGGATGGCACCCTGACCCAAATCGCCAGTGTGATATATGACAACCCTGACTCGCAGACTCTTGTTAAGCAACTGGATGGTGATAATGATTCCCGAGTGGTGGTGGAATTCATATCGGAAAACGGTAATTCCCTGCAGGCCCGCGACCCCACTTTTCAGCTGGAAACGCCCATGCATGAAGGTTTTCAGAACGTAATTTCCGGCGGAGAATCGTATCGTGTATTGGTGCATCGACTTTCACCCACCCAATTGGTCGCCATTGGTCAGCAGCTTGACGTACGCGACGAAATCTCATTTGAAAGCGCACTGCGCACGTTGATCCCGCTCAGTCTGCTGTTGCCGATACTGTTGCTGGTTGCGACTGATCTGATCCGGAAAGCCTTTCGCCCCGTTTCACTCCTTGCCGATGAGGTGCATCAGCGAGATGAACGCAATTTGACGCCGTTCCCTGAAGATGCCATTCCTGATGAAATTCGTCCATTTGTGGGTGGTATCAATAAATTGTTGCACAAAGTTAACGATGCCATGCAGACACAGTCACGTTTTATCGCCGATGCGGCCCATGAGTTACGTACCCCGCTAACGGCATTGTCGCTACAGGCGGAGCGGCTGTCGGCGAGCGAAATGTCGCCCGAAGCGCAATTCCGGCTGAACAGCCTGCAACAAGGGTTAAGCCGAACCAAAAACTTGTTAGAACAGCTGCTTCTGCTTGCCCGCGAACAGCAAAATACGCGGCAAGGAAATAATCAGCCTCTGCTCATTACACAGTTATTCAGGGAGGTGATTGAATCCCTGCATCCACTTGCTCTGGAAAAAAGTATTGATATTGGCGTACTGGAAACTGCCAGTGCGAGTCAGCTGGTTTACACCGATAAATACACACTCACTATTATCGTGAAAAATCTGGTAGAAAACGCAATCCGCTATATACCGGAACACGGACAAATTGATCTCAGCGTGATGGTATCGCAGCACGAAGCGATCATTAAAGTTGAAGATAACGGTCCCGGTATTGCCGCAGAAGAAAGGATGCGCGTGTTCGATGCATTTTATCGCCCTGAAGGCGTGACCCAACCCGGCTCTGGGTTGGGCTTAGCGATAGTCAAAGCATGCGTCACGCGGCTGGGTGGGAAAGTTACTTTAGCCCCTGCCAGCCAGTTTACCTCAGGCGTACTGGTCAGCATTGTCCTGCCACTGCAATCTGCGCGATAAAATGTAGATGAAAATTGTACTCTTACTGGAGATACTTTGCGTTCTGCTGGTGTTTTGCCTGCATCCCGACCTCGGTAAGGATATTGCCTGTTATTTGCATAAGATGATTTTCTACTCTTGCCACAGGTTTACGAGTAGGTGATTTGGGAGGAAGCGTCTTAGCCTTTGAAGTTGGCGCGAAGGAGAGAATGGCACTCCGTGCAACGCATTAATTACCGCGGATATCCGCCATCACCTACTTGCGCCTGTGTGTACCATTTCATCAGCTCTGCAGTTCCCGGCTCGTTTTCGGCGGGGGCCCATGGGGCGGCATCTTGATCAGCAACAGGCTGGTACCTACCGTGTTTTACCTCAAAAATAACGCCGCCTTCATCCAGTGACAATACGGTATGCCAGGTGCCTGCATCCATCTCCAGCACTTTACAGTCCTCACCTAACACGACGCGCTGGGTCAGGTTACCCAGGTCATCAAAGTTCAATACCAAAAAGCGACCGGTAAGGGATGTCAGCAGTTCAAAAGTATGCGGGTGGCGATGAGGGCGAACATAAGTTCCCGGTTCCATAGCAATAGCCAGACGCTGCACCGGGTCGCTCAATTCAGGGTGGAAATTATGATGGGCACGTAAGCGGGGGGAATTTGCGGCTTGTGCGCTTTGCTTGCGTAGGTCGTTGAAAGTAAGTTGTTTCATATTATAAGCCTTATTGCATTCTTGCAGCTTACGGCAACCAGGTTGCCGTAAGGCTTTTTGTTATACTAACAATCGATTAGCCACGGCATTCGCGGAACAAATCGCGGTCAGGATTATAGACGCTGGTGCTTACGTCCCACAGCCCCAAAATCGATGAGAACAGGTTGTCGTGGGAATATGATTTTTTCGCCGCATTATTTTCAAGGCAAGACATGTTGATGTGTTTCCCGGCGATAAAGCCCGGTGACATCCAGACCTGCATCGGAATATGCGTCTGCTGATCCGGTGCCAGTTTGTACGGCGTGCCGTGCAGATATAGCCCGCTTTCGCCCAATGATTCACCATGATCGGACACATAAAGCAGCACGGTGTTGTACTGATCGCTGTAATTTTTTAGCTTTTCAATCATCTCAGCTAATACATAGTCTGTATAACGAAGGGTGTTGTCGTAGGTGTTGACCAATTGTTCCTGAGTACAGTTTTCGATATCGCTACGTGCACATTCGGGCATGAAGTGGCGATGCTCAGCCGGATAACGCAGGTAATAAGTCGGTCCATGGCTGCCAATGATATGGAAGGCGACAAGCTTATCACCTGGCATTTTGGCGATTTCATCATCAAGGTTTTCCAGCATCACCTCGTCATGGCACGTTTTGCCATCGCACAGTTTCGGGTTATCACTAGGCTTAATTTCGACAGTCGGGATGCGGCTACATACGCCTTTACAACCGCCATCGTTCTCTTTCCATAACAGCGAGACACCGGTTTTCTGCACGATGTCGAGGAAATTTTCACTGTTAGATGCTTTTTTACTGTCGTACTCGGTGCGATTCATATTCGAGAACATGCACGGAACGGATATTGCGGTAGCGGTACCGCAGGAATGCATATTTTTAAACGAAATAACGCCGCCGGATTTGCTGGTAAAGGCATTGGTATCACGCGAATAACCGTTCATCGAGAAATTCTGGCTGCGTGCCGTTTCGCCAATCACCAGGAACATCAGCGTGGGTTTTTCGTGAGCGACGACGCGTTTAGCATCATTCCCCAGCGTCTGGAAAGGCACTTTAGTCGTAAAGTACGTATCCTTAACATACTGGAAAGTGCTGTAAGCGTAGTTCGCCGGGATGATCTCTTTATTCAATGTCGAGTTATTGCGGCCGACAGAGGCATAATCCTGATAATAAAGTGCGGCAACACCTGCAATCAAACTCAACGATGCCAGCACGGAGAGCAAACGGTAAGCAATGCCTTTATACCATTTTTCAGGATATTGAATTTTTATTGAAAAAAGGAGGATGGCAGGAAGGATACCGGTAAAGACGAACCATATAATAATTGAGCCATTAAGATAGGAATGCGCTTCCTGGGGGTTAGTTTCAATAATGTTTTGAATCATCGTTTGATCAAACATTACTTTATATTTTAGTGTCGAATAACTGACCAGTGAGCCAGTGATAAACAGTAAAGCAAAGAAAGGTTTCAGCAGAAAACGAACTGAGAAAGGCATAAAAACAACGTTAAGCGCCGCAACCAGAACAAAGGGAATAGAAATGACAAAACCAATTTTGACATGCTCTAAATGCGACAAAATCTCGTAAAAATGCAGCAATATTGGCCAGTTAAGTAAAAACGCAAAGATCATTGCCAGAAGTAAAACCAGCGGAATAACTTTCACCCTGAAAAGTACAGGCATTAACACCTCCGGAAAATAGTAAACCAGTAAAAACATTGATGATAATTACAACAATTCAATCTAATATTATGATTGCCTTATTCGCTGCAAAGCAGAGATTATCATTCTGAAATCTTAGGTTAACCTTAACGAGGCTTTGTTGAATAAATCAGATTTCGGGTAAGTCTCCCCCGTAGCGGGTTGTGTTTTCAGGCAATACGCACGCTTTCAGGCATACCTGCTTTCGTCATTTTGTTCAGCGCTCGTACCAGGGCCATAGCCTCCGCAACCTGACCATCGTAGTCACGCAGCGTCAGTGAACCCCCGAACAGCTGTTTTACCCGGTACATCGCCGTTTCCGCTATCGAGCGACGGTTGTAATCTGTTGTCCATTTCCACCGCGCATTACTCCCGGTCATTCGCTGATTAGCCACTGCACGGTTACGGTCTGCATATTCACCGGGCCAGTAACCCGCACCTTTTCGGGGAGGGATAAGCGCGCTGATTTTCTTATGCCGCAGTTCATCGTGACATAGCCGGGTATCGTAAGCGCCATCGGCGGCGGCTGACCTGATTTTCCGGTGGGTTTGCCGGATTAACCCGGGGAAGGCCTCTGAGTCCGTAACGTTGTTCAGCGACAGGTCAGCGCAGATGATTTCATGTGTTTTACTGTCAACGGCGAGATGCAGCTTACGCCAGATACGGCGGCGTTCCTGGCCATGCTTTTTGACTTTCCACTCGCCTTCACCGAAGACCTTCAGCCCGGTGGAATCAATTACCAGGTGTGCGATTTCACCCCGGGTGGGCGTTTTGAAACTGACATTAACCGACTTTGCCCGCCTGCTGACACAGCTGTAATCCGGGCAGCGTAGCGGAACGTTCATCAGAGAAAAAATGGAATCAATAAAGCCCTGCGCAGCGCGCAGGGTCAGCCTGAATACGCGTTTAATGACCAGCACAGTCGTGATGGCAAGGTCAGAATAGCGCTGAGGTCTGCCTCGTGAAGAAGGCGCTGCCGACTCATACCAGGCCTGAATAGCTTCATCATCCAGCCAGAAAGTTATGGAGCCACGGTTGATGAGGGCTTTATTGTAGGTGGGCCAGTTGGTGATTTTGAACTTTTGCTTTGCCACGGAACGGTCTGCGTTGTCGGGAAGATGCGTGATCTGATCCTTCAACTCAGCAAAAGTTCGATTTATTCAACAAAGCCGCGGTGATGCTTACGGTATGGTGGTTATCAAGTTTTATCCTGATTAGCACCCTTAATGGCTATTTCGATAATCAGGACCGCGATTTTCTGACAGGTAAACTTCAGCTCACCGAAGAGTTTCTTAAAACAGAGACGTTCCGGAACAAAACGGATATTAAGTCATTATCAGAAAAAATAAACGATGCGATGGTAGGGCACAATGGTTTATTCATTTCTATAAAAAACATGGAAAATGAAAAAATTGTTGAACTCTATGCCAAAAATTCTGTTGTTCCAGCGGTCCTGCTTAATAAGTCGGGTGATATTCTCGACTATATGATCCAGACGGAAGAAAATAACACCGTGTACCGCAGTATCTCGCGGCGGGTTGCCGTGACGCCGGAACAGGGTAAAAGCAAACATGTCATCATTACGGTTGCCACGGATACTGGGTATCACACCCTGTTTATGGATAAGCTCAGTACCTGGCTGTTCTGGTTCAATATCGGTCTGGTCTTTATTTCTGTTTTTCTGGGCTGGCTGACCACACGTATTGGTCTGAAACCGCTACGGGAAATGACCAGTCTGGCTTCCTCCATGACCGTACACAGCCTGGATCAGCGTCTTAATCCCGATTTGGCTCCGCCGGAAATTTCTGAGACCATGCAGGAGTTCAATAACATGTTCGATCGCCTGGAGGGGTCATTCCGGAAACTGTCAGATTTCTCGTCTGACATCGCGCATGAGCTGCGCACAGCGGTCAGTAATCTGATGATGCAGACGCAGTTTGCACTGGCTAAGGAAAGGGATGTTTCGCATTACCGCGAAATCTTATTCGCTTACCTGGAAGAACTGAAAAGGTTGTCACGAATGACCAGTGATATGCTTTTTCTGGCACGTTCAGAGCATGGTCTGCTGCAGCTGGATAAACATGATGTGGATCTGGCCGCCGAACTGAATGAATTACGTGAGCTGTTCGAGCCTCTGGCAGACGAAACAGGAAAGACAATCACCGTTGAAGGAGAGGGCGTTGTTGCCGGAGACAGCGATATGCTGCGACGTGCTTTCAGTAACCTGCTTTCCAATGCAATCAAGTATTCTCCCGATAACACCTGTACAGCGATACACCTTGAGCGTGACAGTGACTGTGTGAACGTGATGATTACGAATACGATGTCCGGCCAGGTTCCCGCTAATCTGGAACGTTTGTTTGATCGGTTCTATCGAGCTGATTCATCAAGGGTCCACAACACGGAAGGCGCGGGGCTGGGATTATCAATTACAAGGTCGATCATTCATGCTCATGGCGGCGAGCTGTCAGCAGAACAGCAGGGGCGGGAAATTGTGTTCAGTGTGCGCCTGTTAATGGATTAATCCCGTTCTTCAGGAGAAACCTGGAAGGTGACAAAATTGTCATCATTCAGTCACGCGATAAACAGAGGCGGTTTTTTATAATCATACATAAATCAGGAGCAGAGTGATAACGCAATCGCCTGGTTCCTGGAGTGATGAATAACCCGCCCTGAGATCAAATGCTTTCTCTGTTATAAGCCGTTGATTGTTTGGGTATGAAAACACCGGAGACCCAACCATGAAAAAGATCCTTGTATCATTTGTTGCCATTATGGCTGTCGCTTCATCCGCCATGGCTGCAGAGACAATGAACATGCATGACCAGGTAAATAATGCCCAGGCACCCGCCCATCAGATGCAGTCAACCTCTGAAAAAAGCGCTGTTCAGGGAGACAGTATGACAATGATGGATATGAGCGGACACGATCAGGCTGCAATGTCCCATGAAATGATGCAAAACGGCAACGCTTCTGCCCACCAGGACATGGCGGAGATGCATAAAAAAATGATGAAAGGCAAACCAGGGGCCACCAACGAATCAGCAACGTCATTTTCAGAAATGAACGAGCATGAAAAAGCCGCTGTTGTGCACGAGAAGGCGAATAATGGTCAGTCTTCCGTTATTCATCAGCAGCAGGCTGAAAAGCATCGCAGCCAGATCACCCAGAATTAACCCGCAGCTCCACTTGTTAGACCCTCATTTGACGCCGAAGTCACTGGCTTACGCTCCCGTCCGGGAGCGTTTTTTTTATTCTTTCATTTATCATTGAGTCTTATGGGAATGGATTTAATCAGTTACTTAATCCCTGCCTCAGCAACAAGTCCCGGAAAGAGCAGCTTTATATTCCGGGTTTTTCTGCTCATAACCTCAACGGTGGCGCTTAGGATGTACTTTGTAAGTACCCAGAGTGTGTGTCATCAGTACCGGTGTTAATGCACCAGCCCATTCCAGCCATGTATACCCATGTAAATCCCAACAGCAGCAATCAGGGCGCTTGAAATATAGGGGGCTCTTCTGGCGATGGTATTGAAGCCACTCCAGCGTTTGGCGACCTGACGAACGCTGATCGCCGCACCCACTCCAACCGTTACGAGGGTCAATGCCAGGCCGATACTGAAACAAACAACCAGTGTGGCACCCAGCGTAAGCGCTTTAAGCTGAAGGCAGATCAACAATACAGTTATAGCTGCCGGGCAAGGGATAAGCCCTCCTGTCAGTCCAAATATCAGGATTTGCCCGTTGGTTACTTCTTTCCCGTCGAAGCGGCGTTTTATGTCATTGGCATGAGCCAGTTCGTGAGCGTCCTGATACTCTTTCGAATTCACATCCAGCCCATCAAGCTCAGAGTGGTCATGGTCATGGTCGTGTTCAGCGAACGCCACATCATAGTCATGGACATGACCACGATGTCCCAGAGACAGACGTACGTTGAAACTGTGAGGCTCAGGGATGGGAGATGTTGACTCCAGATAATCACCATGATCAACAAATTCAAAAGTCTGAGAGATCGTACTGTTTTCCCGAAGTGTGGTTAATGAGATATCTTCAGAAGCCCATCTTTGGCCACTAAGAGTGCGTAGCCGCCAGTGGGGAAGTTGTCCTTCTTCAAAAATGGACAGTTCAACTTTTCCATGGCCAGTATCGATCAACCTTGTTTCGTCATGGTGATGATGTTCATTCTCCTGCATTCCCTCCAGCCAGTTTTTCTCACCGCTCCAGGTTCGCCAGAACATCCAAAAAGCCGTACCAAGGATGATCACTGAAGAGACCATCTGTAGCCAGGGTTCGGCTGATTCTGCGGTAAATTTATTACTGATATACATCCCTCCAAAAGCAATCAGCCATACGACTGCAGTGTGCGACAATGTTGCCGCGACACCCAGCATCACGGCCTGACGTACGGTGCCTTTTATAGCAATGATGAATGCTGCCATCATTGTTTTGGAGTGCCCGGGCTCCAGTCCATGAAGCGCGCCAAGCAGAATGGCGCTGGGGATGAAAAACCATGCGTTGCCTTGCTGAAGAAGTGTCGTAAATTCGTTCATGAGAATCATTCTTGGTTATTAAGTGTAGGCCGGATTCTACTCCCCCCCAGTAAAATATACTACCCCCCAGTAGAATAACGCTGGTATAGTTACATAAAATATCCAGGAGAGTGAGAGCCCACATGTCACATACCATCCGCGATAAACAAAAACTGAAAGCACGTACAAGCAAGATCCAGGGGCAGGTTGCTGCGCTGAAAAAAATGCTTGATGAACCTCACGAATGTGCCGCTGTACTGCAACAAATAGCCGCCATACGTGGTGCCGTGAATGGTTTATTGCGTGAAGTGATTAAAGGACATTTGACTGAACATATTGTTCATGAAAGTGAAGAACAGAAACGAGAAGAAGACCTGGACGTTGTGCTGAAGGTTCTGGATTCTTACATCAAGTGACAGTTTGGCTAAAAGCCCTGAGCATTAATTTATCTAAATAACACGTTATCAAGTGACGGTTTTGGGCTGTTTGTAGCGGCATAGTGAGTTTGTTTAATCAATGAGCTTTAAGATGCCCCCCTTCATGCAAGGCAACGCGTACATTTCTGGTACATCTACTTCCCTTACTTTGCTCAGGGCAACCCACATTGTTAAAGCCTCTACTCGCTGACCATCAAAATCACCCAACGTCAGATAATGGAAAAAAATTTTGGATGACATTTTGAAACGTGTCCTCTGCTGTGAACGTCGAGAGATGCTACGCGAGAAAGGAGATGACCTACTTAGTATCCTGTTAAGTAGGTCTATCTGAAGAAGTAGACAACTTTAAAGTCTTTTTCATGTTAAAGGAGACAACTTTAATGTCTGTGTACACCTACCTTTGCTCAAATCAAAATGTTCTGACATACCAAAATGGAGTGTAAAATGACTCAAAACCAGGGTTCTGAGCCAGTACCGGCGAGCCGGACAGGGCAGCTCATCAGCGCCCGGGATATGGCCATGCAGAAATTCGAAGAAGGGATGCGGTTAATCTCGGAAGCGTCGGAACTGTGCGGTCTCTCTCTCTTCACCAGCAGAATTATGCAGCCCAACGCATTTGGTCTTCCGTCGTCACTGGATCGCACCATCGAGGAGGGGCGTAAGGAAATTGACCGTAAAACGTGGAAAAGGCTCTTTGAAGAAATAGGTATGGACCGGTACTGGAACCATAAGCAAAAAGAAGCCTTTAACGAATCCCTACGTACGGATCCGCCCGTCGCTTCCCTGGAGATTGTTAAGGGAACATTACAGCATGCACTGGCTAACAGACGAGACACGCTTGCAGAAGGTTTCGTTGATGTTCTCAACAAGCTTGACCGAAGTTTTAAAAGCAATGCACGGCAATATACAATGCCGAAAAAGCTTGTTCTTCGGGGGATTTTTCCTGGTGTGAACGTACTGAGGTACAACGGTTTCTCGCAGGACAATCACTTTTGTTTACGCGACTTTGAGAATATTGTATGCATCTGTTCTGATACTCCAACACCTGCAACCGGCGGTGGGCTGAGTATGGTCGACAGGCTGACGGCCATGAGAAATACAGATTTCACAGGCGAGGTCTGCGATGAGAATGGCTGGCGGTGTCGCCTGTTTGAGAATGGAAACGTTCATATTTGTATCGACAGTATCTCGCTTCTGAATGCTCTGAACGATCTTATCAGCATATATTTTGCAAACCAGCTTCCGGCCGCAGGAAAAAAATGATGATCGAAAACGATAAAGAAAAAAGCCTGAACGATGCTACCTCGCCAGAGGTGCAGAATGACATCCGCAGCGAATCCACAGAAAAATCAAAGGAAATGGGTCGTTCAAGGTACTCATCTATTGCGATGATCGATTACTTCAATGCAATCGAACGTCTGTGCGAAGAGAAAAAAATTAACCCGGAAAATATCGATCTGAGCTTCAAAGTTCACTGGCTCAGAAACGCTGTTGGCGGCTCGTTTGCAAGGTCACAGGAGATGTTCGCTGAGTACCAGAAGTATGTTAAAGAGGTTCCTGAAGAGGCCCGTTACCTGGATATACCCGATGAGGTGAAGGTTGCACTCGGCGATATTATCTCGTACATCACCTGGCACTACCGTAGAAGCTATACCGCAATACAGAGTGATAGTGTTAAAAAAGCTGAAGCACGTAGCATGCAGCTGGAGGAGGAGGTAACGCAGCTTTTACAGCGGCTTGAGCAAAGCGCTACCGATATGGATGAGCTGAAACTTGAGAATCAGGCGCTACAGGGTCGATTAGAGATCCGGGACAGTACCGTCAAGGAGTTAGAAACAAGGCTGAATGTTGCCGAAGCAGAACTCGAAACCTGCCATCACCAGTTAGATAGCACACGGCATGAATTAAGCCTCGCACAGCAGTCAAATGACTCACTCTCCCAGCAACTGGCTGAACGTAAAACAGAGATCGCTGGTCACCTTGAATATCAAAAAAAGCTGAACGAAGAGATCAACACTCAGCGTTCTGATAATGCCGGTCTTTCCAGACAATGCGACCAGTTAAGTCAGACTGTGTCAGATACAAAGGCAGAGAGGGACAGGTTTGAACAGGAATTGATTGCTGCACAGAACCTCTGTGCTGAGCTGAAAAGTGCACTGTCCGGGAAGGAGGGTGACCTGGTGGCGGTGAATGCCGAGCTTACTGAACTCCATAAACTAAACGAGTCGCTGAGCGCCGACCTGAAAAAAGTAACTTTGGTCAGCCAGGGCTATGAAGCGGAAGTGGCTGAACAAAGCAGTGAATTAAAAACGCTCCAGTCCAAAGTAATGAAGCTGGAAGCTACCCTGGAGGCAGAGAAAACAATCTCAGAATCCCTGAAAGGCACCATTGATACATTGACTGGTGCAATGGCAGGGGGAGGTACTGGAAAGTCAAAACAGCCGCGTAGTAGAAAAACATCATGATAAATGAAGCCAGGTTGATAGACTTCTCTGCATCCCCTGGCACAGTAGACCTTCTGCGGACATTCAGCCCGTCCGCAGGAGTTTTCGTCCTTCAGTCAACAAATGCACTACCTTTTTTGAGTCTCCACTTTCCAGTGCAGAAAACACGTTACCGATTTTACCAACAGCTTGTATCTGAGTGATAACCCCAGTCTTGTAATCATCAAGGATCCCTGACAGGAAAGCGTTCAGTTTTGTCTGTTCGCTTAGTGAAAGCATGTATGACATTTTTTCTCCATTTTAAGCAGGTGTGCCAGTTGAAAGAGGTTTACGTGATTCTGGAAAATGAGGCAGCACCATAGTTTCAGATGCTGTGGTCGCATCCCAGTGCCACCATCCATAAGGCCCATATTCACGGTTGTAATAATCTTTTTTGAGTTGCTTTCGGGCCAGATAAGCAGGAGTGGCCATACCAAATACTTCCATCGGGAACGGCTTATCGCTTTTTGTGTCGAGCAGGTAGAAGTCAGGGAACACCTCACTAATACTCGCATCATAACGCATGGGCTTAACGTACTGCCGGTGCTCTGCATCCAGCTTTTCTGCAACAACCGCCTCATAGGAGGAGTCCAGAGGTATCCAGTTCTCGCTAACGTGCATCAGCACAATTTGATGAGCTCTTACAGAAGGGCCTCTGCCGGTTACCGCAGCTGGTGACGTCAACGCAAAGACAACTATTTTCGCCCCGGATTTCCATGCTGCGTACTCCGATGAAAATCGTTTCTTTACGCTATCCCAATGGCCTTCTGAATTGAAAAAAATCAGCGGTAGCCCCCCAAAATTCCGCAGGGGTAAAAATTTAAGTGGCTTCTCATGCTTTTCAGCATCGTAGCGAGGTAAAACTGACAGGAGCATGAGACGTTTATCACTCATCGCCTGTGATGAAAGACGCTGAATTTGCGACTGAGCGACAGGTTGTTTCGGGTCAGGTACACCAATGAATAAATGGTCACCTATGCAGGCTCTGCCGGTACGAATTTGTTTAGCGGTTTCAAGCAGACGATACCGTACCAGTGAATCGTTACGTTTCCCTGCCATTTTCGGGTACCAGACATTCAGACCAGACTCTGTCCACAAAAGACTAAGCAAGCCCAGGAGGGTCATTGAGGCCTGACCTCCTTCTGGTCGCTGAACATGGGGCAGGGGAGGCACTTCTGATTTTTCAGGAGGATCTTTCTCTGTCATACCGATACCGAGCCTTACAGCCATATCACCTTCGGTTGTAATCCGGACCACACCACTCGCATATCCTTTCAGGCCGGTATGCCGGGCATCAAGGGAGAAGAATACACAGGAAGGATCATGCTCAATGCCCGTGTTAGCGGCTTTGACGAGAATAAAGGCATCACCGTTCGGTAAAGCACGAACATAAAGTCGCTTTTCTCCTTTTCCACGACATCCGCAGGTGATGACTGATTTTTGACCTGAGGTGTGGTGTGCCTTTTTAAGAGCCGACTGCCACCCTTTAGCAAACTCATCCTGCGTTTGAAAGTCAGGTGAGTACCTTTTGACGTTTGGATCGTCGTCGTAAGCAATCATCACTGCGAATTTTTGGCTCATAGTAGTCTCCTAAACAGGAAGTTTAATATCCCAACCAAAGCAACACTTCCTGAGCGTCATACTGTTCCTTTACGCCCATGTCGCTAAAGAATTCTTCGAAATCTGTTTCGGGAACGCAATGCCTGGACAGTTCTTGTAATGCTCGTTCTTTAGATACCGTCTCACCTTCAGCTGATTCGAAATACGTCATGGTTGACCTCTGACATTATTACAACAATCTTAAGCATTTAAATTGATGAAGGAGCTCAGGTCAGCTGACTTCGTCGTAAAACTGCCGCAAGCGCTGGGAGGCTGCAAATTCAATTCGAGACTTCAGCAGTTTGGCGACGGCCGCAAAGACATCAACGACCACGGAGTTCCCAAACTGTCTGTAAGCCTGTGTATTGGACACAGGGATACGGAAAACACTTTCCCCGGGTTTATCGAAGCCCATTAGCCTGCTGCATTCACGTGGCGTTAGCATGCGTGGCCGACGGTCCATGTTGTATGTGTTATGGAAATCAGTTTCTCCCAGCTCATGAGACCAGCCCCGATCAATAAGAATTTCAGATCCGTCTTTCATATAGCGGCTTGAGAGGGTTCTGGTGACACTATTAACATTGGAAGGATCTACTAGTCCAAAACCAAAACCATTGCCTTTTGCCGCATGTTTCTTTGCATAGTTGTATAAGTACTCCCAGAGTTTAGGGGAGAGGATGTATTTACTATCTACGCTCGGATCCAGTAAATCTGAGAGAGAAGGGCGCTTGTCCGGATAAAAGTCTTTAATGTCTCTCAGAGTAAAACCGTCTTTCAGACGTAGGTCGCGGCGAAAACCAATAAGGACGATACGTTCACGGTGCTGGGGTCGGAAATGACGGCCATCGATGACTTTAGGATCATCCGCGCCCGTGCTTTCGCTGTTTGCGACGTCGTAGCCAAGCTCATCGAGCGTTTTCATGATGATGTTAAAGGTATTACCCTTATCGTGACTCTTCAGATTTTTTACGTTTTCCAGAACAAAAATTGCAGGTTGTTTTGCCCGGATGATCCTGGCCACATCAAAGAAGAGCGTACCCTGAGTGTCGCACTCGAAACCGTGTTTGCGACCCATAGAGTTCTTTTTACTGACACCGGCGATGCTGAATGGCTGGCATGGAAATCCCGCAAGAAGAACATCATGATCCGGGATAGAGGCATCGATAAATTTGTATGCCTCGTCATCAGTAACCTCGGGCCGGTTGCTAAGAGTGATGTCACGGATGTCTGAATTGAAGCGGTGCTCGTTCTCATCGCAATACCAGTTCGCCCGGTAAGTACGGCTGGAATAAGTATTCCATTCGCTCGTGAAAAGACATTTACCACCGATGGCATCAAATCCGCTTCGCAGTCCACCTATCCCTGCAAACAGATCGATAAAGCTAAAGTGCCTGTCCTCATAATCAGCAGGTCGTGAAGGTATTAAAGTCTGTAGATAGCGTCCATCTGCGATACTCAGATCACAATGCTCAGGTATGCATGTAACCTGACGTTTAAGGGATGCACGGGACCAATTACTGCCATTTTCATCATTTAATACCTGAGCCAGATATTTCAGGTCATAAATAGTCGAAGCTGTTAACAAAGTTTTGTGGATCAGAGATGGTGTTTTATCCACATCATTCAGGTCTGTCTCAAGATCATGAGTGTAACGTTTCATCCAAACTCTCTCAGGAATAATATCTTTGAGATAGATTAACACGCTTAATTTGGATTATTTTTTGGTTCAGGTTCTAAATTTATTGTGATTATTCTGCCTTTAAGTTGCAAAAAGATTGGTTTTAAGCCCGCCCATGAAATAATGACTTGTTAAAATACTGCCTGTAAATAGGCTTGTGGATACATGTCTGTACTCAACAAATTCAGGTGAAATGATGTTTTTTTTTACAAAGTTACTTTTGCCCATCATGATTGTTGTATTCCCAGTGGCGTCCTGGGGGAACTCAACAACTTTTGAGGCAAAGGTGGTTAAGATTGTTGACGGTGACACCATAACTGCGTTGGATGCTCAAAACACAACCATCAAAATACGGATGTATGGTATAGACGCTCCTGAATCTAAACAGGCTTTTGGCCAAAAAGCAAAACAGGCCTTAACCACAGCTATAGCAACTAAAATCGTTACCGTGATAGACCATGGTACGGATATCTATGGCCGTATGTTAGGTACCATCTGGTTAGATGGATATGATATCAATGCCTCTATGGTGGACAGTGGATATGCGTGGGTTTATCGGTTCGAAGATAACGCCATTGTCCCTGGCTATATCAAATATGAATCCGCAGCACAAAAGGAGGCAAAAGGGTTATGGGCAGACACCAACCCTGTCCCACCATGGCAGTGGAGACAGGCAAACGAAAAGCCCAGAAAGGTGAAAGGGAAGAAATAACCATGATGAAAGAGCCTCATCCGTTACTTCAGTTGGTACTAAACGATTCCGGTCGTCTAACCATGCCTGTTTATTATAGAGATCAACAGTATTGCCCGACTTGCCTTACAAAGGTGTTGAAGAGTGAGGATGGAAGTTTGGCGCACCTCGGGGAAATAAATCAAAATACATGTAGACCTTCTATTTCAGTAGTTGTGACAAAAGCAATTATTGAAATGTTATGTGACGGGGAAAAAATATTTGTAAATCCAATACGATACCGAGGCCGGGTGCTGGCACCCTCAGTAATTTTTTCTCCCGACACTCACACTTTCAAACCGTTTATAAATACAGACTATCAGCCTGTGGGAGCAAACTGGAAAAGTGAAAAGGGATATAAACTCGGTCTGTTTTATCTCAAAGATCGAGCCAACTCTATCAATAAAGAGGAATTTGATTTCATTGCCGTTATAGACCCTAAGGCAATGCAGAAAGAATTTATTTCGGCCTGGTCTGAGGTTGATGAAAAAAATCCATTGGAAACGCTGAAGCAGATCTTACGATCTAAAAACAACTCTTCTTTATGGGTAAAATGGCCTGGCAAAATTGAGCATGCGCAAAAAGGAAATTGCAACGAAAATTACTGGTTCGATTATCAATCTGATAATCAGGAAGTGAACTGTACGGTCTCTGTTGTAGGTATCGAAGGTAACAGTTCCGGTGAGACAATTTATAGATTGCAAACTTTGCTAAAGCGTAAGCTCAATGAATATCAACTGGTTCGGTCTTTAGGGACTATTATGCTTCTTGATAATACCGGGAATATGATTCCATCAAACCATCCTTATTTTGAAGTCATCTCAAAAGCATGTATAAATGGAGTGCGTGACTTTGTTCGTCAAAACCCGTGGGTAGTCTGACGGTCAACTATAAAGCATAATATAATTAGTAATAACAAGGAACAGACATGAATGAAAACTCAGTAATCTTAATAAGTTTATTTTGGTTTTTTTTTGGATCGAGTGTTGTAGCTGGTTTTATGGATGCATCATTATATTGCTGGATTTTTGCAGCCATAAGCGCATTGTTTCTTCTTTCGGTGATACAAACACCAAAGGAGTTAACGGTATCTATTCTTCTTGCGGTACTTATGGCAAGCTCCGCAGGTGTTTTCATTCTGGCTTATAAAGTCAAAACGAATGTCGTTTCACCAATCTATCTCTTAAAAAAGCCTACTGCATACATGGCTGAAATAGATAACCGAAGGATTCATGGTTACTAAATATTTTGCAATTGCATCATTTGACGGTCCGGGTTTATTTACCCACAGCATCGACTAATTCAAGAGGTTACATATGATAGTTTCAGAAGCAATTTTTTATTCTTCTATTATTTCCTGGGTTCTTTATTGGTGGTTTATTGGAAATATTACTAAAAAGGTAGGGATGCTTGTTGTTCCACTCACGCTTACCTTCGGATGTTACATTTATGCAATTCATTTGGATGATTCCGAACAGCAAACCAATTTACGTTGGGAGCAGATCGGTTTTATTACCTTTATAATTGTGATAATGTGGGCAGGAAAGTTTGTGATGAAAAGACTATCTGAATGATGATCTAATCCACACTTTTCGATATCTTAGAAAAGTAACTTTGTGAGCAAACAGTCATATGACATGCAAAACGCTGATCTCAAAGACAGATGATGGATACACATTTAGCATTTCACCTTACGAAGACGGGTACCGCTTATCAGTCTCGCCTGAAAATCGTCACAATGGTACCCAAAGCTTTGACGGCTGGTTCCCACGTTTTTTTTCCGAACCACAGTATGCCAAATCATCTTTAACTAAGTTTCTCGGTGAGTCCTTAGTATGGGAAGAAGATTCAAGTAATGCTCTATGAGATTACTTATTATAAATTTTTCTATTAATCTCCATGGAGTGATATATGAATTTGGCCTATTTTTTATTTTTGTCTATAACTGTTATGCTTACGAGCTTTATTATTAAATCACTTGTCGTATTGGTAAAGTTCAAATTACTTCGTGATGAACGTCTCGAATATACCAGCAATAAAAATATTGATGAGATGTACGATTTAATGAATGCGAAGGAAGAAATCCTCATAAGGCATCATAAGCAGATGTTGGCATTGCATCTTTCACTATTAATATTCGTTCTATTTATTGCTTACATTTACTAAAAATAATTTTATTCAACATTTCAACAAAGGGTTTTCAATGGAAAGCTTCGAAACTGAACAAATGATTCAATATGCTTTCTACATAAATATCGTAATAACGACTGGTTTGGCATGGTTTTGCTTGCGGTCAGGATTGCATTACAATTTTTTCAGAAAAGCAGAGAGTGCCAGAACAAAAGGGCTGAGTAGTACCTCTACTGAACACGGTCCAGCAATTGTGAGAATAAAGAAGCTACAAGCATTAGTAGATTTTATTAGTAACTGTGCTTTTCTAATCCTTTCAATTGGCACAGCTTATATTTTGTATTTTTGGATCCACAGTTAACTCATACAAGGTAACTTCGGCAAATAACAACTTCTAATGCAGGACTTTAATAACTATAACGGATGCTACATGAAAAACGACAGTTTAATTACGCGGTATAAAATACTTAAAGGCGAACGCGATGAGTCTATCTTCACCATAATAATCGCGCTAGTAGTAAAGCTGGGGCTGGTAGCCCTGGCATTCTATCTGTTGCTTGGTTCCACGATTGATTGGTCAAGCTGGAAAACCTATGCCGCCATGTTGATCTTTGGAGCATTTCTCTAAAAGGATGACCACGGCAATACCAGGTCAGACAACAAGGTCGTTAGCATGATCGTTGGAAGCAACGGAAGCACCTTGAAAAAGGTCGGCAGCACTATAAAATCCATCAGCAATGCACACAAATAAACTACTGGGCAAAAGCGACGGCGAAATCATGCGTTTCTGTCAGGCATTGATGACCGAGCTTTATCGACATCTGGGCGCAGATACCGACGTTCCGGCCGGTGATATCGGCGTCGGCGGACGTGAAGTTGGTTTCATGGCCGGTATGATGAAAAAACTATCAAATAACACCGCGTGCGTTTTCACCGGTAAAGGTCTGTCGTTTGGCGGTAGTTTGATCCGCCCAGAAGCCACGGGTTACGGCTTAGTTTACTTTACCGATGCCATGCTCAAGCGCCACGGTTTAGGCTTTGAAGGCATGCGCGTCGCCGTTTCCGGCTCGGGCAATGTGGCACAGTACGCGATTGAAAAAGCCATGGCGCTCGGTGCTCGCGTGATTACTGCTTCTGACTCCAACGGCACCGTGGTGGATGAAGCCGGATTTACCACCGAGAAACTGGCACGCCTGTGCCAGATCAAATCCCAGCAGGATGGTCGTATTGCCGATTACGCTAAAGAATTTGGCCTAACCTATCTTGAAGGCCAGCAACCTTGGGGGGTTAGCGTTGATATTGCCCTGCCTTGCGCCACTCAAAACGAGCTGGATGCGCCCGCAGCACGTATCCTGATCGCCAATGGCGTCAAAGCCGTCGCCGAAGGCGCAAATATGCCAACCACGATTGAAGCCACCGATCTGTTCCTTGAAGCAGGTGTATTATTTGCGCCTGGTAAAGCAGCGAACGCTGGTGGTGTCGCAACATCGGGGCTAGAAATGGCGCAGAACGCCGCTCGTATGGGCTGGAAAGCCGAGAAAGTGGATTTACGCCTACACCACATCATGCTGGATATCCACCAAGCCTGCGTGGAATATGGCGGAGAAGATAAGCAAACCCACTACGTTCGCGGTGCAAACATCGCTGGATTTGTTAAAGTCGCTGATGCCATGCTGGCACAGGGCGTGCTGTAATACCCCTGAGAAATCGGTGACTCAACATATCGCCTCTCCAAACGAGAGGCGATATCTATTTTCTACTTATTCCCTTCCAATGAGCTCAGGATTTTATACGCCACCGTCACTCGCTGATCGATTGAGTAGTTTTTGTTAGCCAGCATCACGATCCCCATCTTCTTAGCAGGAACAAACGCAATATAGGCACCGAAGCCGTTAGTTGATCCGGTCTTATTAATCCACACATTTTCCTGTGGCGGTAACGGCGGAACAATCGGCGTAGCCACGCTTTTCGTCATCGCCATATCGTTACCGGTGAGCAAATTCGGCAGAGAAACCGGATATGGCAGCTGCTCCCACATCAGATCCTGAGTAATCTCACCCGATTTGAAATAGCCGGTGTGGGTGGCTGTCAGAGCCTGTTGCATCTTGGCATTAGCATCAAGCTTTAACTGCCCCATATTGGCTTGCACGTAGCGTAACAAGTCGCTGGAGGTGGTTTTGATACCATAAGCTTCGTTACCCAAAATCTCCATATTCACGTGCACTGGCTCATCTTTCTTGTTGTAGCCCCACGCATAGTTTTCCATCTGGTCAGCCGGAACCTTCAAGTAGCTGTGATGCATGCCTAACTGAGGAAGGAGGGTTTTCTCAATCGCATCTTCATAGCTCACACCCAGACTTTTCGCCGCAATCATCCCTAGCAAACCAGTACCGATATTGGAATAAACGCGATGGGTTCCAGCCGCATCGGCAGGTTTCCATGCTTTTAGATAAGCCATCAGCTGTGTGGTATTTTTAATATCTTCCGGCATAAATAGCTGTAGGCCTGAGGTATGCGTGCCCACATTGAGTACGCTAACGTGGTCAAAGCTGCTGCCACGCAACTCTGGAACGTAATGGCTAACGCTTTGATCCAAAGACAGCTTACCGCTCACCTGCGCATAGGACGCCAAGGTGGCAGCAAACGTTTTACTCAGCGAACCCACTTCAAATAACGTATTTTCCGTAACCGGCTGCTGAGGCTGTTTTGCCGCTAACCCATAGTTATAAATGTAGTTTTTACCGTTGACGGTCACTGCGACCGACATACCGGGAATATTATTCTTCTGCATCAGCGGCTGGATCAGGTCATCAACGGTGTCTTTAATTTTGCTCTCATCGATATTAGCAGCCAGAGCACCTTGGACAGTTGCTGCCAGACAGGTAATCACGGATAACAGCTTCAATGTGTTCTGCATTTTTTTACGCATGAATAAGTGACCTTTTAATCGGATATATGTGGAACCTTGCACGCCAATCCGCATGCAAAAGAAAAATATTTATACCTAAATTCCACGTGTGTTTTTTATTAGCTTCAAAAATCACTATTTCACGAAGAATTTAGACTGCTTCTCACACATTGTAACATTATTTACAACCACCTTTCAATCATTTTTGATAAATCATTGATTTCATCTTTGCTGCAATGATACTTAATAAACTCTGCAAGTTATCCACAGAGCAACACTCAATTTTATTGATGATATTCTTATTATACCAGACATTTTTCATACACTCCCTTGTACGGATAGTTTTCCGACAACTTCATGATTACATATCTTGCGGTTTTGATTATTTTTGCTGCAAGAAATACATACTTCAAACGAAAGGTCTTTATTTGCTGTCTGTATTCTGAAGAGTCCAAGGAATCAAACTTGAACAACAAAAATAGGTTATATGAAAGCATCATCATTTGAAACACGGCTTCATTCGCCCAAAATGACTTTAGCAAGAGATGACCCACCGCCATGTCGTATTTGGCTTCTTTGATATAGTTTTCAGCATTACCACGCTTTTCATAGTATATAACTACTTTTTCAGAAAGCAAGGTAGTATTTGTTACAAAGAAAAAGTAGTCGTATTCGGAACCTTCTAAAAGTGATAATTGTGCTCTTTCTTTTTCTGGTTTCAGTACGCGAGATACGACAAATCTTCTGTCTTTTTCCCATTTAACTAATTTTGTATACAGTTCTGTAGTTTCTCTACCTTCTTCTCCTTTAACGAATACAATTGATGAATTCGTTGCTTGTGAGGTGAGTGTAGAATAACTTTTGGCTTTAATTAAATATTTGCATCCAAGAGATTCTATCGTTTCGATAATTTTTTCATCAAAGTAGCCACTATCCATTCGAAATAAAATTTCTAAATCGTCTGATTTGATGTTAGCAACAATTTCTTTGATCATTTCCGCAGCACCGTTTGCAGTGTAAGTATTGCCACTTCTTACAAATCCGGTAACATATGCTTTTAATTCGTCGCAAAATGCAAATTGGATATTGTAGCATCGGTTTCCCAGTTTCTTAGGATTATATCCTTTTGACGCACCTTCTTGATGACCTTCTACGTTAATTACACTACTATCAATATCAATCGTAATGGATGTCAATTTACTTTTAGTGAGCAGTTTTTTAAAGACTTTAAAATTAATGTCTCTAAACATTTGGGTTGTCTTGAAGTTGAAGTTTCCTAGAAACCGTGACACTGTTTCAGGTTCTTTTACGGAAATATCAAACTCGTTGACGAGGGGATCATTTTGAAGTAGCTTTAGACGTTCTAACTTATCAATGCCAATGAAGTGACCGCAGAGCATGGTCTTTATATGATTCATCTTGATTTTATTTGTTGAGTCATTATCAAATACGAGGTCATTTTCAATAAAATCAAAAATCCCATTGCTTTTTGCATTCTCAAGGAGCAGAAAAAGACCTGCATTTGATGTTAGATTCTTAGCTTTGAAATCAATTTTATTAATCATAATTAGAACCCCTTTTTACTACTTTTCTTACTATTATTTTACCATATATCGAGTCATAAAAGCTGATAATTTAACATATTTTTGAGCACTTTTCTTTCACCCAATGGGTGAAAGCTGAATTTCGAAGGAATGCATATTTATCAAGGCTTTGATTATGCTTTTTGAAGTACTGACGTAGAATCTAGGTACTGGTATCTTAAAATGAAAGTGAAAGAGTTGATCGCCATGCTGAACGAAAGAGACCCTGAGGCAATTGTTCTGATTTCCGGCTATGAAACGATCGGCGGCACGGAAGTCGCAGAAGCTGATTTGCTCATTGATATGCAGTCAATATGCTTAGAACAGGCTGATAATCTCACAGGAAACCGTAAAGTTGTTTCTTCCGGTGGTGAAGATTCAGTTTGGTTAGGCTGGAAAGATGATTACCGTACAAAGGTGTTTTTAGAAGATGCCCAAATTCCTGATCAAGATGAATGACGGTCAGCGTTGGCTTCAAAGGCAATCTATCAGTACGTGAAACGTAAATGTTAAAAAATAACCACATATGAATCAATAACTTATGTCAAAGCTAAGTAGAGATGTCCGGGGTGGGGCAAAGTTCAAATGTCCTTTGATAATATTGAATTCCTGGATAAAAATCGCATCTTAACCTCTTCGTTTGAGTACCTTGTTGGGTTGACCCCGTATTCGCTTTATTTGTAGTATTGGGCTGCTTTGAAGTGTTTCATGTTCAAACGCGACGTGTTCTGTAAGTTCTTCCTGACAACAGAGCCGACAATATATACACATCCGCTATGGAGAATCTGACAACCGCTATGCGTATTACGCCACCCTGAGTTTTTCCTTCCTCTGTCGTACTGAGCAAGCCTCAGCACGCACTCAATAACATCCCGTCTGCGGATGTGCTTTACCGTACGTAAAAATGTAGCCCTCCAGGGCTGACTGTATCTAAAAACTGAGAAATTACTATGTTGCTGTCCTCGACGCGTAAGGACTGGCTGGGTAACGTCCGTGGTGACGTTCTGGCCGGTATTGTTGTCGCGCTCGCACTCATTCCAGAAGCGATCGCCTTTTCCATTATCGCCGGTGTTGATCCCCAGGTGGGCCTCTACTCGGCGTTCTGTATTCCTCTCGTTATGGCCTTCTTTGGCGGACGTCCGGCGATGATTTCGTCCTCCACCGGTGCAATGGCTCTCCTGATGGTGACGCTGGTGAAAGATCATGGCTTACAGTATTTACTGGCTGCCTCCATACTGACCGGGGTATTCCAGCTGATAGCCGGATATCTGAAGCTTGGCGGGCTGATGCGTTTTGTTTCACGCTCAGTGGTCACGGGGTTTGTTAATGCACTGGCAATACTGATTTTTATGGCCCAGTTGCCTGAGCTGACCAATGTGACATGGCATGTTTATGCCATGACTGCGGCAGGGCTGGGGATCATCTATCTCTTCCCTTATATCAACAAAACCATTCCTTCACCGCTTGTGTGCATCGTGGTGCTGACTGGGATTGCCATGTGGCTGCATCTGGATGTGCGAACCGTCGGGGATATGGGGAAACTTCCCGACAGTCTGCCGGTCTTCCTGCTCCCGGACGTGCCTTTAAATCTTCAGACGCTGCTCATCATCCTGCCATATTCTGCGGGGCTTGCGGTGGTTGGCCTGCTTGAGTCGATGATGACCGCCACTATCGTGGATGACATGACCGACACGCCAAGCGACAAAAACAGGGAGTGCAAAGCTCAGGGCATCGCGAACATCTGCACATCCTTTATCGGAGGAATGGCAGGCTGCGCGATGATTGGGCAATCTGTTATCAACGTAAAATCCGGTGGACGCGGACGACTTTCAACCCTCACGGCGGGCGTGGTGCTGCTTTGCCTGATTGTGTTCCTGCGCAACTGGGTCTCCCAAATTCCGATGGCAGCGCTGGTCGCGGTGATGATTATGGTTTCCATCGGGACATTCTCCTGGCGCTCCATTGCCAACCTGCGGACACACCCCCTTTCAACCAGCGTGGTCATGCTTGCCACCGTCGCGGTTGTGGTGGCAACACATAATCTGGCCTTCGGTGTGCTGACCGGTGTACTGATTGCTTCGCTCAATTTTGCCACTAAAGTATCCCGGTTCATGCGTGTAACCTCAGTTCTGGAGGGGACGAGCCGGACGTATACCGTCACCGGCCAGGTATTCTTTGCATCAGCAGACCGCTTTACGAGCCACTTTGATTTCCGTGAAGCGATTGAGAATGTGGTGATAGACGTTTCACATGCCCATTTCTGGGACATCACGTCCGTCAGCGCCCTGGATAAGGTGGTCATTAAGTTCCGTAGAGAGGGCGCCGGGGTTGAAATACGTGGGATGAATGAAGCCACCCGCACCATCGTTGACCGGTTTGGTGTTCACGATAAACCTGAAGAAGTCGAAAAACTGATGGGCGGTCATTAACAGACTGGAGGGAAAACTATGAATAATACTGTTACAGCCTGTGTGGACGGTTCACTTTCAACGCGGTCAGTGTGTGAATATGCGGCGTGGGCAGCCCGCACTTTGCAATCACAGCTAGCACTGTTGCACGTTATCGAAAAAGACAGCACCCCGGTAGTGTCAGACCTGACCGGCACTCTCGGCATAGACAGTCAGCAATTGCTGACCGATGAGCTGGTAGAAATTGAAGGGCAACGTAATCGCCTGCTGATGGCCCAGGGGAAAGCAATACTGGAAAGTTGTGCTGAACTGCTTCAAAAACAGGGAAGCCCGGATGTGCTTTTGATGCAAAAACACGGTACACCGGATGAAGTTCTGGCAGAGCTGAGCGACCTTCGTCTCATGGTGCTGGGGCGTCGGGGTAGCCAGCATCCGGTAGGCTCTCATCTGGAAAGCGTTATTCGTCTGCAAAAGAAACCCCTACTGGTTGTTCCGGAGAACTACTCAGTGCCTTCCAGAGTCATGCTGGCTTATGATGGCAGTGAAGAAAGCAGGAGTAACCTGGAACGTCTGACGATGAGTCCCTTACTCAGGGGGCTGGAGTGCCACCTTGTCATGGTAAACGGTAAGAAGGAAGAGCTGCTGACCGCACAGCAAATTTTACGTGACGCGGATATAGAAAACAGCACAACACATCTTACCGGGCAATCAGTCGGGGACGCGCTTATTCGTTACGCCGAGGAAAATGCTGTCGATCTGATAGTGATGGGGGCCTACGGTCATTCCAGGTTGCGGCAGTTCTTTATCGGTAGTCATACCTCCGAAATGCTGCAAAAGACGCAACAACCGCTTCTTATCCTCCGTTAGCACTGATTATCTTAAATAAAAAAGGGCGAGTTCTCTCGCCCTTCGTCACAAGAACACGTTTAGTTCAGCCGGTTACCTTTTTCATCAACTACCTTCTCACCGTCCTCTTTCGTGAACGCGCTTTTCTGCGCATCGGGAAGAATATCCAGCACGACTTCAGAAGGGCGGCATAGCCGGGTACCCAGCGGCGTTACCACGATAGGGCGATTGATCAGAACAGGGTGCTGCAACATAAAATCGATTAACTGCTCGTCAGTAAAGCGGTCTTCCGCCAGCCCTAACGCTTCAAAAGGTTCGACATTCTTACGCAGCAGCGCTCGTACCGTGATCCCCATATCCGCAATGAGTTTTACCAGCTCAGCTCGTGATGGTGGGGTTTCAAGATAATGAATAACGGTCGGCTCTGTACCGCTGTTGCGGATCATTTCAAGGGTATTGCGTGACGTGCCGCAGGCCGGGTTGTGATAAATGGTAATGTTGCTCATATCAGTATCTCATTACAAAGTGAAAGACAGACGAAGCGCCAGTGCTGCAAGCGTGACAAACAGCACGGGGATTGTCATGACAATGCCCACCCGGAAGTAATATCCCCAGGTAATTTTGATATTTTTCTGCGACAGAACGTGCAGCCACAGTAACGTTGCCAGACTGCCGATAGGGGTAATTTTTGGCCCCAGGTCGCTGCCGATGACGTTGGCGTAAATCATCGCTTCTTTGATAACACCGGTCGCTGTGCTGCCATCAATCGACAGCGCCCCGACCAGCACGGTCGGCATATTGTTCATCACTGATGACAGGAAGGCCGTCAGGAAGCCCGTACCCAGCGTTGCCGCCCACAATCCCTGCTCTGCCAGCTGATTCAGCAAGGAAGAGAGATAGTGGGTCAGACCGGCATTTCGTAAGCCGTAGACCACCAGGTACATCCCCAGCGAGAAGATAACGATTTGCCAGGGCGCACCACGCAGCACCTTACCGGTGTTAATGGCATGCCCTTTTTTCGCAACAGCAAACAGAAGCAATGCACCAGCGGCTGCGACCAAACTGACCGGTACGCCCAGCGGCTCCAGTCCGAAGAATCCCACCAGAAGCAACACCAGAACCAGCCAGCCGGTTTTAAAGGTATTCACATCACGTATAGCGTCTTTCGGTTCTTTCAACAGAGAAACGTCGTAAACGGCGGGAATGTCCTTACGGAAAAACAGATGCAGCATCACCAGCGTAGCCGCAATCGCGGCCAGGTTAACCGGGACCATCACGGCGGCATATTCTGAGAAACCAAGCTTAAAGAAATCCGCCGAGACGATATTCACCAGGTTTGAGACAATCAGTGGCAGGCTTGCCGTGTCAGCGATAAACCCTGCGGCCATGATAAACGCTAAGGTTGCTCCCCGGCTGAATCCCAGCGCCAGCAGCATCGCGATAACGATAGGTGTCAGGATCAGTGCCGCACCGTCGTTGGCAAACAGTGCCGCAACCATCGCACCAAGCAGGACGATCCAGGTGAAGAGCAGCCGCCCCCGGCCATTCCCCCAACGGGCAACGTGCAGCGCGGCCCATTCAAAGAAGCCGGATTCGTCGAGCAGAAGACTGATGATGATCACGGCGATAAAGGTGGCGGTCGCATTCCACACTATCTGCCAGACCACCGGAATATCCCCCAGATGAACGACGCCAGTCAGCAATGCCAGAATTGCGCCCAGTGAGGCACTCCAGCCAATCCCCAGCCCTCTGGGTTGCCAGATAACCAGGACGAGCGTGAATAAAAAGATAGCACCAGCCAGTAACATCAGAAACTCCATTCACATTTGTTTATTCGGATATATATATCGCCATCAGCAGGAGACAGATGCCACGCTACTGAGCTTGTTGCGTATGTTTTCTCGTTCACAGTTCCAGGCTGTATCAATAATACCCGCAGCCCATGCTGGCATGTGTGGCGACAGTCGGTAATGCACCCATTTTCCTTCGCGACGGTCGATGACCAGCTCGGCTTCACGTAAAAGGGCCATATGGCGAGAAATTTTTGGCTGAGACTCTGCGGTTGCCGCACAGATGTCACAGACGCACATTTCACCGGACTCCCTGAGAAGCATCACGATAGTTGAACGGGTCTCGTCGGCGAGCAGTTTAAAAAGCTGAACAGGCTGTAGCATGCTTAACCTCGTAAAAAAATAACAATACATATGGTATTTCATATGTGATAACTTTTAAAGCATAGCTTATGAAATGGAGATTTTTTATGACCGACTTACCAGCAATCGAACCGGCTTATTTTGATGATGCGCTTGCCAGCAAACTTACGGGCAACAACGAAACCATGCCGCGAATTCTCATCCTGTACGGTTCAGTACGAGAGCGGTCCTACAGTCGTTTTGCAGCGGAAGAGGCCGGGCGGTTGCTGGCAAAGATGGGGGCTGAGGTGAAAATATTTAACCCATCCGGTCTGCCGTTACCCGATGATGCGCCCGAAAGTCACCCCAAAGTGCTTGAACTCCGCGAGCTGGTCAGGTGGTGTGACGGAATGGTCTGGAGTTCTCCGGAAAGACATGGCGCCATGAGCTCGGTGATGAAGGCCCAGATTGACTGGATACCCCTGAGTGAAGGTGCTGTTCGTCCTTCCCAGGGTAAAACGCTGGCCGTCATGCAGGTTTGTGGTGGTTCACAGTCGTTTAACACGGTCAATCAGATGCGGATACTTGGCCGCTGGATGCGGATGTTCACCATCCCCAATCAGTCGTCAGTGCCAAAGGCATGGCAGGAATTTGATGATGAAGGGCGCATGAAACCCTCACCCTGGTATGACAGGATTGTCGACGTTACCGAAGAGTTGTTCAAAATGACGTTACTCCTGAAAGGGCACACAGCCTACCTGTCCGACCGCTACAGCGAAAGGAAAGAGAGTCATCAGGAGCTCGCGGCACGGGTCAATCAGGCCAAAATCTGACAGCCAGGCATGCCCGGATGGATTACCGGGCTTTAAATCGGTTTCTTCCCAAATATCTCTTCAGAGCGTGACTGAAGTTTCACCAGGGCATTGAACATATCGTCCTGATCCAGGGAACGCTGGGATTTCTTCGTCGTGGGAGCTTTACGCCTGCGAGAAGGGCCGTCTCCGGATGGTACGGATTGCGACCGGTTATTATCCCGCTCGGCCTGGACCAGCTGCGCCATTTCCAGGGCCCGCCCCAGACGTTTGTTATCCACAATGGCCCCCTGATCGATTTCAGAAAGCTTGTCATAGGTGGAGTAGGGAAGTGATACGCCATTAAGCCGGAGCTCTTTATGTCCATCCGGGTAATGCCAGACATCGATGTATTTACCAATCGCCCGACGACTGAATTCGCTGTCTTCAATCAGATAAAGGACTTTGTCGTATTGCACTGTGAGTGATTTCGACACTTTACGAGCTTCACGCCAGTTAAATACCATATCAAGATCGTCATCGACATCCAGTTCCCGATGAACATCAAACGCCTGGCGAGGCGCTTTTGCGAAACGACGGTTGTAATCGTTCATGAACTCTTCGGCAAATGCGTTCGCAGCTTCCATGGAACTGATGCCCTGGAGCCTGAGCTCCTTGACCAGTCGGTCCTGAAGCGTCAGGTGCGCCCGTTCAACGCGGCCTTTGGCAGCACTGGTTTCTGCACAAATGGTCTGAATGTTCAGTTCATGCATCGCACGGCCAAACTGGGTATCGCCGTCGCCGCCGGTTGCATTTTTATTGTTGATCCTGAATACGCTGGCTTTGTCGCTGTACAGCGCAAGCGGTTTGCCATGTTTTTCAATATAGCCCCGGGTCGCTTCAAAATAGGTGAAAGTAGACTCAGATTTCACGAAAAGAAGCTGCATTAAACGACTGGTTGCGTCATCAACGTAAACCAGTGCCGTACACTTAGGTCCCCGATTTTCAAACCAGTGGTGGTCGCAGCCGTCGATTTGTATGAGTTCACCGGCACAGGCACGGCGGTAACGAGGTTGCTGAATTTTTGGCGCACGTTGCTTACGTGGGACCCACAGACTGGCCTGAGTCATCAGCTTACGGACGGTTTCTTTGGAAAGATGAACACCGTGCACCTCAGACAGTTTTTCACAGGCCAGCGTCGGACCGAAATCGTTATAGCGTTCGCGAATAATGTTCAGCGCGTATGCGGCCAGTCCCTGAGGCAACTGGTTGTTACTGGATTTACCACGACGGCGGCTGGTCATGCCAATCGGACCATCTTCACGATAACGCGCAAGCAGACGACGGCACTGACGGTCGGAGATACCAAGCCGCTGAGCTGCCATTTGTGTTGTCAGACGCCGGTCGATGACATCCTGAATGATTTTGAGTCGGTTAACTTCATCCAATGTGAAAAACTCCGCTGCGAGAGCCGTCATGGTAATCCTTACTTGATTATACACGCCGGACATCTTAACTTAGCCATTATCGGACATTACAACTTTGCTACTACAACTTAAGTGCGCATAATCAGGATTATGTAAGATCAGCGTTAAGTAGTCGATTTATTTGAAAGTGACGTCGTCTTTAAGTTAAAATCACCTATAATCAATACCTACTGGAGCAGCTCATGGCTGACACCTACCTCCCCCCGGGCTTTAAAAAATGCAAATCATGTCAGCAAGTTAAACCCTTTGAACAGTTTGGAAAAGAGCTCAAGGGCAAGTTTGGCCTCAAGAGTAAATGCCGAGCGTGTATTAGCGAGAAAAACAAAACGTACGCAGCAGGCCCAGGGGCCGAAGTAAAGACGCAAAATAATAGGACCTACCAGGCAGAAAACAAGACTGAGCTCGCGGAGAAAATGCGCGTTAAGCGTGCGAAAGAAAAATTTGGTGATCGCTATAATTCCTACCTCGCTTCTTTAGAGTCCATGAAAAAACTCAAATAATGTAATCGCCAACGGAGGAATAATGAATGTACATCTGAAATATGATACGATAAAGCACTATCACTTTGATTGGCTAACGCCTGCTGGCGACTATCCTAATTCAGCGGTTATGCTCGTAGGTTTCCGTGATGGGCGCTGGATTATTGTTCAAGAGTTCGGAAATGATTATAGCTGCTTCGAGGGCGTTCTGAAGAATGGTGATGATCTTAATACGGAGCCTAAATTCTATTCCGACTTAGAAAGCGTAGCGGTTGCTGCTTTTGGCATGATGAAGCAGATATATCCCCAGTACCAAGATAGCACGTTAGAAGAATTCCTCGCTGGATAAAATATTCTAGAAACCAAACTCGCCTTATTCGAAGGAAACTGACTATGTATAGAAAGGTTTTAGCTCTTTCAGCCTTACTGATTTCTGCTTGTTCCACCGATAATCCTCATAAACAAAGTATGCACCACAATGATTTTGAGCTTTCGGACTCAGCTGTAAAAATTCAAATCAAGTCTGGAAATAAGACAATCTCCGGCTCAGGTACTTGGATCGATGAACAACATATTCTTACAGCTTCACATTTATGGCTTGATGCAAGCAAGGATTATAGTCTAAGTATAATAACAAGGAATGGGAGCCAACCAGCAACAGTTATCAATATTGATGATCCTAAGAACCGGGACCTCGCTCTTTTAAAAGTAGAAAAAAATACTATTGTCAAAGCCCCACCTAATTGGAAGCTTCCAGTATGTGATAATGTTCTAGCTCCAGGTGAGTCTGTTTGGGTTCTATCGGGAATGTATAATACGCTTTCAAATACGTATGCTTCCCCCGACTCAACCTACTATTATAAAGGAATAGTTGGTTCTGATGGTTTGACTGCTTTTTATCAAAATGGAGTTAGTGGAAGCGCTGTGTTAAACCAATCTAAGAGTTGCTTATATGGTGTTGTGAGTCAACAAGACATTAAAAAGATCAATGTCTATCAGATATATATTACGAAGATTACTACAAATGAAATTATACGCGGATTCATAGGTTATAAAAATAATTAAATGAGCGTAATCTTACAACAGGCAATTCCGACGTTATCTGCGTTGGTCTACCTATCTGAACCTTTAAAAGGAACGTCTATCATGTATAAACTTTTACCCGCAATACTAGTCTTTCTTTCGGTGTTCCTTGGACTAATCGCTCTACTCAGTGCTATCAAAAATGGTTCTGATGAATTGGCGGTATTCCTCATTACACTTTCGGCGTGGTTCGCTGCTTTAAGTAAGTTTTATTCACTTAAACTGTATAAAAATAGTTAGCCTGTGAATCCAAATACAGTTGACAAGTATCCAGCACTGCCCCCGTGATTTATTCAGGTTAGAAGCATTCCCGGAGTGCAGGCTGGGATTAGAAAAGTTACTTTTCTTACGATGTACCAACCAATAGGGCACGACTTATCGTAATGCCTAATTACATATTACCTGTTTAAGTCGATCTAATAATTTCATTGGAGCAGACATGTCCCCGGAATTGGTATCAGGCATTGCACGAGTGGCGCATGAAAAGCTACTTTCAGTTTTGACGGAGTGCGGCACAAAGAAGACGAAAGGCACATGCCTTTTTGCAAGCTATCTTGTATGTTATTTAGCAAAAACTAAAGGTCTAGATGCTGTTGTTCGTGGGGGTAACGGTGCAGATGATGGCGGTATATTTACAGAGAGTGGTGGCTTTGGCCATTATTGGTGTGAATTGAACTTCGAAGAAGTGCAATATTATATTGACATCACTTCCGAGCAGTTTGGGTTTCATCCATACATAGTGAAACGCGTCAACGATATAACAGGATGGCCACGATATATTCCTGGTGATCAGGAAACGGTCGATAGTCATTTAGAACAATTATTACGCGACGGCTATACAGAATAGGCTGCGTATACACTATCGCAGCCTTTCAGGCTCTTAACCCTTGTGACCAGTTAACGGAACCACTCAGGATGACGCTGCCGATCAACGTTGATAACCTGCGAATTAAATTCAACGACATCCGCTGGAGTAAGCATTAATTCATCAGGATTTACAATAAATGGTCTTAAAACCACTTCGCCACCGTCTTCTTTTGCACCGTAGATATTAATAAGAAAGTGCAGTCGTTGATTTCCGTCAGCATTGCGTTGCCATTCTCTAAAAGTCAAAGTCTGTTTAATATAGTTTGTTAAAAGAAATGCGAATTCAGATTCTTCCGTTTGTGAGATACCGTTTTTGTTAGACATTTTTTTTAGTATCTTTCCGAGCATGGATACACAGGCATCTAGGGAAGGTGCGAATAAGCAGGTCATTTCTTCCCAAGCTGACTCGCTGATTAAAATTTCGCGGATCTGGGCCGATT
>NZ_JASEYC010000027.1:0-22830 GCF_035064245.1 Citrobacter sp. R-1.5.2
AAGCAAGCCAACTTGTCGTCAAAATCGGTGTTGCAAAAACGGGAGTGACCATAGATTCCGTTTTCTGAGACGACCCCGATCAGTATTACGTTATCCCACTCCAGCCCCTTGGAACCATGCAGTGTGGAAAGGATGAAGGGATCGCAGTCAGTAGCAGCCTCGCCTGGATTCAAGATAAGGTTTAAAAACGTGCGGGAATCGATCTTACTGGAGTCAAGTAGCTCCCCGATCCTCACGACCCCTCGTTGCTGGTCGTTCGATCCAGTGCGAGTTACACCCTCAGAGCCAACACTATCAATGAAACCCTCCATACTCAGGCGTCGTAACACATCGATAGCAGGCGTTTCCTCTCCGTCTTTCTGGCAGATAGTGGCGAGCCTGCCCAGCCGATCTTTTTGGTATTGTGCGCCCTCGAATAACTGACCTAGAGCAGACCATAGGTCGGCGTGCGGAGCCATCAATCCACTGAGCGCCGCTTTGAATTGCCCTTTCTGCCATCTAAAACCAGCCTCCTTCAGAAAGCCGTAAACAATCGCTTGTTTGTTGGGATGGTTTTCCAGTAGCCGCAGATCGCCGTACACAGACAGCAAGACGCCAACTACCAGTATCCCGATTTCGGTGCGGGTGTGTAATGCGCTTGAACCATTGAGGTAGCGATAAGGTAGCCCACACAGGCGTAAAGCAATTTCCGCCTCAGCAAGGTTCGCCTTAGTGCGGGACAATATGGCTTGTGTTCCACTGCTCACCGAGAGGTTTGATAGCACCTTGGATAGGCAGTTATCAAAGTGCAATCTGACCTCTGTTTTGGGGGTGCTAGGATGACTGACACAAAGCTTGGTCAGCTTTGTAGAGTTGCGCCGAATTACCGAGTTAGCCATCAAGGAAAGCTCATGGCCAAATCTGAACGTGCATGACAGTTGAAACACCTTCGTATTCGGGTAGTGCCTTTCAAACAGTCCGCCGATAAAGTCTGGTCGAGCACCACGCCACTCATAAATACACTGGTTAACATCACCAACAGCCATAACCGACGTATCCGACTTAGATAGCAAGCGGGTCATGTCATGCTGTATCAGGTTAACGTCCTGATATTCATCAACAATGATGTGCTTGAAGTGGGCACCAAGGCTGCTGTCATTACGCAACAGTGCGACAGCCTCAATCAAACAGTCATCAAAGGTTCGCAGACTGTTTTCCTCCAGCAGCTCACAATAGCGGCCATAGGCGTGAATAAACTCCCGTTTGATGTTGCTGAACGTTGGATCATTGGCAGCATCAACAGGAGTTACGGCCGCCGCCCGGCAGCGAGCAATAAACAGCTCGAAGTTTTCAATTTCATTGGGGTCAATATAATTCGCCTCATGGTCAAAGCCATAGCGGTAGGCTTGCTTTACCAGTTGCTCATAGCGGTAGTCGCTTGGAGTAATGAGGTCTTTCTTCTTGATTATCTGTTGGCGTTCTCCGTAACCAACAATCTTTAAGGCCAAGCTGTGGAACGTGCGGATTTCTGGAATCACGCTCGACATCAGTGCCGTCTTCAAGTTCTCCGTGAAGCTCACCTGCGCCGACTTGTTGTACATCAGGATCAGAATGGAGCGAGGATCAGTTCCCGTCTTGACCAGCCGCTCAACGCGCTTTACAAGTGTGGTTGTTTTCCCGCTACCAGGTACGGCTTTTACCAACGCATGTCCGGTGTCATGGCTGACAATACTTTTCTGCTCCCAAGTCAGTCTTTTGGTCATGCCTTAACCTTGTAATTGGCGCACTGACGGGCCTCGGTGTAGGGAACGATCTTTGCCTTACTGTGACATTGCAGATAGCCATCCTCCCATCGGCCTGCTTGCTCGCACATAATGCAGTTGGGAAATAGTGAATGAGGATCGGCGTGACGGATAAAAGCTCGTAAGTTATCAGCCAGCTCAGCGGCCCCTAACGATCTAGGCCATGTGTTCACGTCAGAATTGATTGTTAAATCCACTTCAGCGAGCGGCATCGTTTGTTCGTTGAGTCGGCCGGAACCACTTAAACTCCAGACAGACATATCCACGTTACCTACTGAGCAGACGCCGCTACAGGTGTCCACAGATTGAAACGGGGGAAGCCAGTTGAATACTCTCAGGATCTTCTCCTTGATCGAGTAGGCCCCGGTAAGCAACATCTGAATATCAGAGGCAGATTGGACCTTAAACTCAAGAATCGGGATACCGGCTTCGATCTTGTCTTGAGAGCAGGGGTGTGTGACACAAATCTCTACGTAGCAACGCCTTTCGCCAGTCGTATCATACAACATCACGTCTGGTCGCAGCCCTGTGACCTTATCGTGTTTTTCCAGCTCTGCCTGATCGAAAAATTGAGTCAAGTTGTAGCGTGCAGGCACGGATTTTACGCACTGACGTGCTTCGTCTCTAACCAAGGCTAAACGAGAACCATTACAGGCAACCCGGCGCTCCAGCTCAAGGCTAATAGGCATTTCACGGCTGAGAGCTTGTTGGTAGCGATAGAAGAATGCTTCTTTGCCGCACTTGTGAAGATAGGTTTCAAGGGCACAGCATTCTTCCGAATGGCGAAAGTGCTTAGCGTTGAACTCGCCCATTACCGGGGTCAGGGGGCTCTTACAACCTGGGCAGGTGTAAGTATGTGAGCGCAGGGCAGCGCCAATGTGCGTGAGGGTGCCCTCGCCGTCTAGCGCGTAAGCGTATTGTATTGAGCTGGATTGAGTTGTCATGACTGCGTATCCTCCCAAAAAAATCCAGCTAAGAACAGACCTTACGGCAGGCAAATGGTAAGTAGTGCTTCTTGAAGCAGTCGAGTGTACAGCGGCTCAGTGAAAAAGCTAATCGCCCGCTCAACAACCTAGTGATACTGGTGCAGATTCGACAATGAGTTAATGCCCGGAGAGCATCTGCAAGACTTCTAGCTGGAAGGCATTCCAACCAGCCCTCGCTTCTGAAAAGCCGTCAGGAAACGGTAAAATCCAACCAAGTGAGCAACTTCACTTGATCAAAGATCTAAGGCTAGAATGATGGAATTCCAACCTTAGTTTGCAAATAGCCTAAACATATAACTTCCTCTGAGGATTTAAAAGAATTCTCAGATGTCTTGAAAGCTACTTTTTAAACTTTCTCATTCTGAGAAGCATATTTAATTTTGCTGCGTCTGCTCGTGCTGCTGCTACAGAAAGGGCTTTATGCAGTGAAACTACCACGACAAACAAACAGAACATCGACCAGAATCCATCCATTTCGTTTACCTAATCGTTGAGGTTTTTATTCGGGATATCTGGCTAAATAGGACTACACAGATACCCAGTTAAACCCCCCGCTTACATAACACTCCGGTTCCTCACCAGACGTTTTATTCTATCGCGGTCTGTGGTTATCAGAAGCTGCATAAACCGGTTATTTAGTCCGTTACGCGAAAATTATTGAGGATCCGGGCTGTTAAACTGTTCTTCCTCTTTCGCTTCCGGAGAAAAGGGGAGGTGTCACCCTGCGGCCGGGTAGTGAAAGGGATTTGACGTAATTCAGGCGAAGGGCGAACAAGACCGCAAAGGACGCCCGGGCGACCGGATACCTGCCGGGTTGTGCGAAGTAAAAACCGGAAGCAGTGATAACACAAACAGGCCCCTACAGCGTAAGGATTGTGATGGACGATAAAGAGCAATTTACGAATCTTGTGGCAAAGCATGCCTCCGGACTCACCGAAGAGCAGCTGGCCGGTTACGATGCCTGTTCCCTGGATGGTGAATGCGTCACGCCTTCATACGAGGTTTTCCGGGGGTATCGTACCCGCCATACCCTGGATGAATTTCTGGAGATGGCCATATCGCTGAATGCCATCCACCCGGATGAATATTTAACGGATATGCTGCTTAAGCCTCATGAGGTGATCGGCGCTCTGGCCGATGAAGGCGACCAGCTGAACAACGCCACCCCGGTTTATTTCTTCCCGGATACCGGCGTCTATGCAGCGGCCGTCAGTGAAACCCGGGTGCTCGATGCCTGGCTTTGCTGGCCATGCTACCCGGCGAACTGGTAACGCGGCCGTTGGAATTGCACCGGCAGGATACGAATTTAACCGACCCCGTGGCGGGAAGGTTATCACAATTGCATGTCCTCATCCCTCAAGCCCCCTGCCAGGCCCTAACGTGCTGTCAGGCTTCGCCTGATTCCCGATCTGCGCCGGTACTTCAGCCGATAACTTTTTGTTTTCTTTTTATTTTCTCCCCATTTCCTCAAAGTTCGCGGGCGGCGTGGACAGGGCACCATTGCCGCATGTGGGGTCTTAATAAGGGCAGGGTGGTCAGGTTTGCTCGATGCCGGGGGTAGGCCCTACCCTTTATGGGATGAGGACATGCAATTCACTAAATTAATCGACAGCACCGGTGGTGACTTATCTGTAACGGGTCAGTTTTGATACGGGGAATGTTTCAGGGTTAAGATCTGGAATCATAAAAATATACGCTCCCGTTCAGGACATACGACTTGAAATGGATAATGCCATTAAAGGAATTCCAGCCTTTCGTCGATAACAGTTTCTGACCATCGCCATAACCATGTCATGGAGGAGACTAACCGTGTTTCAGAGGTGAGCTGGTGCCTGGCAAAACATACAAACTCAAATATCAGGAAGCGAGTTTAGTTGTTTATAACATGCAGCCGTGTAACTGATTAGGTACCGGCAAAAGGAGGAAATAATGTTTGAAAACTACGTTTGTAAAATCTATGTAAGCAATGATCCTCATTTTAGTAGCCATCTCGAAGCAACTGCGTTTGGTTTCGATAATGGTCAGCAGCAAAAGATTCTCACCGCAGCCCATGTTGTTACCAATGCTCTTGGAAAAATTTATCCCGTCAGCAATACACTTAAACTTTACGTCAAATTTCTTAACCATCAAGGACTGGTGAACGAAGAGCCTGTTCTAGTCGATTTCATTCTCAATGAGGCTAATGACAGGGCAGACTTTAAAGACGGCATTCCGTTTGTTGACAGTGCAGAAATCGTATTACCAGCTGGAATACAACAGCCTGTAAGTAGTTACTTTAAGGTCCTGGCTCCCGCAGCTGGCATGGGTACATTGGGTGTCGGATATCCAATGAATGAGACAACAATTTCGACATTCCCTGGTGAAGTTTCAGGCATTTGGCCTTTAAATTGCTCAAATCATTCTCCCCAACATCTCACAACTCGCTTTGTAATAGCACATTTCAACACCGATGGTTGCTCTGGTGGACCCTATGTCGTCTCCGAGAATGACGAGCATTTTGTCATTGGAAGTCTGGTTGGAATAATGTCTGGAACCTGCCCAGATTCAAATCCACACATGTCTGTTCAGTCCGCTACTGATTTTTAGCAAAGTCAGTTCCAAAATGACGCTGGCACGATAGTTATTTTGGGTCTGCCCGATATGGCGTCTGCCCTTACTAACAGCAACAGCATTGAAACTGACAAACATGAACTCGAAAGTGCCACAATAGTAAGTCATGATTTCTTCATCACTTTTATGGTGCTCTTTTTCACCTATCACACAGCAAGTTATGAATACGAGGCCTGTAATGGACGCTACCGAAACTGAAGAGCTCGAAAAAATTCGCAAGAAGGCAATGGATGAAGTTACAAGTGCTCTTCAGGCGCTTGAAAATAAGTTCCCGGGTATTACTGAGGGCGCAGCAGCTTTGGCGGGGTCAGGCGTAGGCGCAGCGGCTTCCTTCGGTGCTCTCTATACGCTTGGTACAACGGGAGTGTCAGCAGCAGGCATAACCTCCGGGCTCGCTACAGCAGGGTCTATCGTCGGTGGCGGTATGGTTGCAGGCATTGCGGTATTGGCCGCACCTGTAGCTGTGTTAGGGATTGGCGGGTACGCGATAGTGAAACACAAAAAAAATGCGAAACTGACAGCCGCCCTTAGTCAGGCCATCCAAAAGCTCTACGAAGTTCAGGAAAGGTTGATGTCGAATGCGGAATATTTTAAGGCAGAAATTGCTGGCATCAAGGCAACAATCGACATGCTTACTAAGAAAGCTCCAAAAGGTAGCCTGGTCGCGGTGAGGTAAACACATGAGTCAGTCTCCTTATGATGATGAGTTCAGGGCCATCCGTTATATTCAGCTCCGTGGTCAGGATATCGCGAACGCTCACGAGACAATTAACAGTGATATAGAGAGCCTTAAGGCACAGTTGACCGGGCTAATCAGCGGCACTGAACTTGATGAAGCGGAGCATCTGGCGCTTAAAGAACATCATCTGCGAGAAATGACCCCTTCAGATACTGCCATGCATTCTACTGGTCTCAAGACTATATATAGCGAGGCTAACCAGCGTGTATGCGGTGATATTGGACTGGCCACAATACTCTCCACGGATGACTTGGCTGTTGTAGATGCCCGGATCCAGAATCATATTAAAGAATTTAATGATCGCTACGCACTCGACGCCTGGGATTATGCTATTGCCTGCGGATGCGGGCTCATAGCATCCATGCTGGATTTACTTTGCGTCAGAGCCCCGCCAAAACCTACGGTGAGCTTTACGGCAGAAGTGGATGGTATTTTCAATAAACAGGTGCAGAAAGCCTTCAATGCCATTTTGCCGGAGGACCTGAGTACAAAACTCTCAGATTTGTTCCCTATAGGGGCACCAGACAGTTCGATCAGCAGCGATTTAGTGGGTGCGGCCGGTGGCGTTTTGTCTCCCACAAATCACCGCTTAAGAGCTTTGTCACACGATCCCGTACTGGGCATTATTTTCGGTATAAAGGATATGCTGAACGGGACCTGTACGGTGGTTCAGAATGGACAGATCGTGGTTTATCCTTCCAGTAAAGGCGTTACAGACGAAACCAATATTTTCAGGCTCATCGCCAGAATGTTTGGACACCTGGCATCGGATGTTAATGCCCCCTCAGCAAAAGGAAACCGTGGCATGGGGTTACCGGCTCCTTTTATGGGGCTACTTCGTATGCTTGAGGGGATCCCTGTGGGGAGTTCTAACTTCGGCAAACAAATAGAGTACATGTATGTCAACGGGTATGACTTTCGTCAGTTTATCGTGACAAGTATTCCGATGAGCATAATGGAAGTTTTGATGCGGGTTTTCTATGTGGCGAAACAGGTATCGCTGGGAAAAGGAGCTTTTGGGGAGACCTTACTGGATACCATGCCGTTGCGGCTAAATCCACGCTTCCGGATGATGCTTGCCCTGGGTTATGGAACTTCCAGTGCTGTTAACGCAGGTAAAATGTATATCACCGGCAATATTCTCAATGCGAATTACGCCTCCTGGATGGGGTTGGCCTGGAATGGTTTTCACTCACTCAAGTGGTCCCTTTATCAGCGACACTTAAAGCTTTGGGCCGGTATTGAAAAGGCAGAACTGGAACGGCTTCAGAACAATATAGACAGCATCGAGGCATTGACCATCAGAGCAGGAAACTTGCCAGTCAAGTAACATTCACCGGAGCACCTCCGGAACCCCATAGCCCACCAGCTGCTAAAAATGTCTGCCTTTGCTTTTAATACTCTCTCTGCCTCCTCCCCGAGGCAGAGAGTAGCTCGTAGTTATTTATACAGCTCACAACAGGGCCATAAGATACTCCGCTTCTCGTTTACCGATGATCCTGATCTGTCAGCTCTCTTACCGGATGCTGTACGAGCGTAACGGCTTATTATTGATAGTTCTCTCATATCAAACCTCATAAAGATTTATGCTGCCACTTAGTAACAGCCTAAAGGTTGTACTCTCTATTTAACAGCTTTTAGGCTGTTAATTTGATATTACAGCTTTTAGGGTGTATGTTTAGAAAACAGCGTACAAGGTGTATCAGAGGAACTACTGAGGCCAGCTTATGATCAATAATGATTACCCGTTAAACACGCTCAACCAGTTGCGTCCCTTGCTCATTGGTTTTCGCAAGGCGAATGGCCTGACGCAAAAAGACCTGTCCGAAAGGTTAGGGGTCACTCAACAGACATACTCACGTCTGGAAGCCAACCCTGCCAGTGCGAGCATTGAACGGCTATTCAAGGTGTTTTCTATCCTGGGCGTAAAAATCAGCTTCTCCTCGACAACCGCCTCTTCAGAGGGGAAGCAGACGGAAGAAATGCTTAAATCAAACTCACCTGCACGACAGGAGAAATGGTAACGATATGAGCCGGAAACAGCAGCGTCTGGCAATCTGGATGAACGGAATCAAAGTCGGATACTGGGAAAAAAGTAAAGGGGTAGACAGCTTACAATACCTTCCTGACTGGAGTGCAGACGAACAGGGAAGGCCGCTGTCATTGTCCCTTCCTTTTACTCCCGGGAACCAGGTCTGGCGTGGAAATGTGGTACGTGACTATTTTGATAATTTACTCCCGGACAGCGAAGGCATACGCAGACGTCTGGCAATGCGTTACAAGGCCGATAGCCTGGAGCCTTTTGATCTTCTGACGGAGCTGGGAAAAGACTGCGTGGGCGCGATACAGCTGCTTCATGACGGAGATGAACCCACAGATTTATATTCCGTGAAGTATCACCCGCTTACTGAATCAGAAATTGCGGCAACTTTGCGTAATACCACGGAGACATTGCTACCGGGCAGGCCAGAAGATAACGACGACTTACGTTTATCTATTGCCGGTGCTCAGGAGAAAACAGCCCTACTGTGGCATGAAGATCGGTGGTGTATGCCGGAGGGTAATACACCAACGACGCATATATTCAAGCTACCGCTCGGACTTGTGGGGAACATGAAAGCCGACATGCGCTCGTCGGTTGAAAATGAATGGCTCTGCTCGGTACTTCTCGAACAGTACGGGCTCCCCGTGGCAAGAACGCAGATTGCTCACTTTGAAGATCAGAAAGCGCTGGTGGTAGAACGTTTTGACCGAAAATGGTCAGGAAACGGACAATGGATCATTCGTTTACCCCAGGAGGATATGTGTCAGGCCCTGGGCATTTCGCCATTACGAAAATATCAGGCGGACGGCGGGCCAGGTATATCGGAAATTATGGAAGTTCTGAGTAATTCAGACCGTGCTGAGCGTGACAAAGCGCAGTTTTTTATGACGCAGATAGTTTTCTGGATGATGGCCGCAACAGATGGCCACGCTAAAAATTTCAGTATTTCTATTGGGCCACAGGGACGTTATCACCTTACACCACTCTATGATGTGTTGTCGGCATGGCCGGTGATCGGTCATGGGAACAATCAGATATCCTGGCAGAAGTGCAAACTGGCGATGGCCGTACGTGGCAGTAGCAACTATTACCAGATATATCGAATACAACGACGCCACTGGATCAGGCATGGTGAGATAACCGGCCTGAGTAAACAGCAGACAGAGGCGATGATAGAGGAAATCATCGCCAGAACCCCGGGTGTCATTGAACGTGTTAGCGGGCTTCTTCCGGACCAGTTCCCCCAGCAGCTTGCGGAAAGTATTTTTGATGGAATGAGGCAGCAATGCAGGCGCCTGGCTGAGAAATGACAGCCGCAATTTATAGTGTGCATGTTTTCAGAATAGCTGATGTAAGCGTGAGGATTCAGTATGACTGAAGAACAAAAAAGAATAGAGCGGGCTATTGAGTTGGCTTGTCGTTACGGCGGAACCGATGAAATGCATCATCTGCAATGGGTCGTGGATCAGATGGTAAGAGAACTTGCTGGAGAACGTTATGCACAGATTGTAGCAGATGCCACCAGCGGAGAAGATGGGCCTGATACTTACAAATGGAGTGTTGGGATCGCGCCTTAGCATCTGTCAGTCTGGGGATGAAAACGTACTTAACATCCAGCGAATTCCCAGACTTCACATTAAGACTAGAGTAACGGCCGCAATCACGTGAGAGAAAAAAATGGCAATTTTAGCAATCATTGCAGTTATCGCCCTGGGTGGGTACGCCTGCGGGTTTATTAAAGCCCGTGAGCTGAGCGCTTTGCGTAAAGAAATGAAACTATACGTGGATCGCATGGAAGCGGCGGAGCTGGACTTACACGCAATCAGAAGTGTAGCGGAGCACCGGTTGCACGGTGCAGGTAAACAGTTTGCCGACCTTTACAGCCGTATCGACGGTGCAACTGTGACGCTGACACCCGAAGATCAGCTGTTACTGGCAACGATGCCATTTAATATTCAGGATGTAGAAGACATCGTAAACGAGCGCGGTCCAAAGACAATTAGCGGCCGTCCATTCTGGGAAGTTGAGCCAGGCCCGCATGACTATGAATATGGCCCGCAATATCCGTATTTCCCAGACCAGCGCTAGGAAGAGATCAAGATGAGAGAGCCAAGACCCCGCCATACCTTGCAGGTCATTCGAGTGCCTTCTCTGGAGGTTCAGGATCTGGGGCTGACCAGCTTTGATAGCTGGCTTGACGAGAACGGTTATGACAAAACGAATGCCAGAAATAACCGTACCATCTGGGCGAGAGAAGGCGGATGGCATCTGAAACGTTGCAGAAATCTGGAAACTGGCACGGACGATTTCTGGTTTATCGCTTTCGATGGTAAAGGCGGAAAGATATACCCGCTGAAAACCCAAAGAGACTACCGGGCTGCATATCGTAAGCTGGAAGCAGAAGGTTATGCACCTGCGGTCATCGAGCAAATGACCACAGGCGCAGCATATAACCTGGCCTATCCACGTTCCACCCTAAAACAAGCTGAGACGGCCACCAGCGAACCAAAGCGGAAACCTGACGTAGATATCCAGGGTGAGCACTGCGAGCGCGTAGTGACGCAACGTAGTGGCGTGGCACAGGGTAAATTTAAAGCTCTGCTCATCGAGAATTTCGCGGGCCGTTGTGCGGTAACCGGTTGGGTTAATGGCGGTGTCCTGGATGCGGCACACATTGAACATGGAACCCGGTACAATCCGTCTAATGGCATCCTGATGACTCCAACAATGCATGCTCTGTTTGATGCCGATCTTATGGGCATAGATCCGGCCACCCTGACCGTTCATTTTAAGCCAGGCATTGAGCTGGGCGAGCTGTTTGAAGGCCGTAAAATCACACCGCTGGTGTACGATCTGGACTTAGAGCGGCTGGCCGTACGCTGGGCAGGATACCAGGGCCTGGCTCATGAACAATGATGGGTTACAGCCGGGATGTGTGAAAACCCGTCAGTGAAACCTGCATGCGCCATACCTTTAAATTTAAACTCAAGAGCCAGGCTCAAGATAAAACCGAAATGAAAAGGTAAAATCCGGTGCACCAGATCTCTTAGGTTTAATACCTGAGCCGGTATACTGGCAGGCGCAGGCATGTGGGTATTATCCAGTCCATACATCTCCACACAGTGTTAACCGCAACATTTAAAGTTCAATAAGGACGGTTTCAATTTTATGTATAAAACAGCATTAGTGATGATTATCGGGATCCTCGGATGCAGTAAAGCATTTGCAGCCACTGAATTACAGCTCCAGCAAAAACGCGTTATGCAGTTCTGTGCCAACGCCAGTCTTCCATTGTTAGTTGCGGGTACAACGTACGCGAATACGTCTGACAACGGGCGACCAGAAAAAGAAAGATTGGCAATCCTGAAAAATTCAGTTGCAAGCTCGACAGCTTATAAAATGGCATCTCCCGGAGTTCAGATTGCCATGATGAGCGTGGTGGAAGATATTGCCGATCCGAAAGAATTAGCTCTACATCAAAAAGAAGTTAGACGTCTTGGGGCTAGTTATCTTTCCGACAGCGGTGTTTCATGGGCTTCAAAAACTGTTTCACCATTTACAGCCTGGTGTAACTTTAACCGTTTAGAAAGTTAAGGCTGGCAAGGCGGTTCCTGTTCAGGAAAGTTACTTTCCGTGCGGGGACCGTAAGATACAGATAAAGCTTAAGGCCTTTGAATTTCTGGAAAGCATTTGAAAATTTCATTGCGCTTGTCTGATATGAAACAGCCCCTGCATTTCTGCAAAGGCTGAAAGAGTGTGTACGGACTTTGGAAGGAGTGATGATATACGCCTGAGCCATCCCATCACCGCAGACAGGGTAATTAACCCTGACTAAAGCTTTCACCTATTCCGTCGCTCGCAAGCGGCTTTCGCACACTAACGAAGGTATGGCCTTTCGTCGGTGTTAAATTTTTCAAACTTTGCTTACTTTGTCAAGGAAGGTGACCGCAGTAGTAGGCACAACTACTTTAATCTGTATGAATAATAAGGTAGAACCGGCCAGTGAATGAATGCTTTCCCTGAAATCAGGCGGACAACCTTCAGGAATATTGATAGCAAGACTGAATCTCTCGCTGCGGCGATAAACATTTCGCCATAACCCTGAACGAGAGTGGTTCATCCATCATATACAGGAGCGTTACATGCGCAAATTTAAGTACATAATCTGTCACCAGTGCGAAGGCCACGGGACCATGGAAAACCCGGCCTTTGAAAATGGATTCACCCAATCAGAAATGGCTGAGTGGGAGCCAGAAATGCGTGAAAAGTATTTTGCCGGAGCATTTGATGTTCGCTGTGACGTTTGTGCCGGTGACGGTAAGCTCAGCGTACCAAACGTAGCGGCTATGTCTTTTTCAGAACGACGGGTTCTGGCAGCACGGCGGCGTGATGAGCGTCTTCAGGCTGCTGATGAACGGCTGTCCCGCCAGGAACGAGCAATGGGGTACTGAGGTGTTACAGCAAAGATGAAAATGACGAAGCCAAAACCGGTAAGCCGGATGAAAAGACCGTTTATTAGTGAGCTTGCAGAGCTGGGTTTATCGGGTGAAATTCTTTCAATTCGAACTGACGGCATGCAGGGGACGCTCATACCCGATCTTACCGCAGGGGTGAGTGAAGCAGGCCGTGTGAAAACCGGCAACTGGGTAATCTCTGACAAGAGAACCTTCGACCATGTCGTTCTGTGTGTTGAAAGACAAGATGAGAACCATGATGTGTACGTAGGTAAATTCATCCAGTTACATGTAGCCGCTAATAGGGGTCAGTTTGGATATCGAAAATTATTGTACGTTAAGGTTATTTTTTGACCTGCCTAATTTAGCTGGCCTCAGCCGACGAAACTTACCGGCTGACGGTATCCGGTTGCTTTTCCATATATAATCGCCTGTCAGATTGATGTGTTCCCAGCCTAGCGGGGACAAATGCGACAGCAGTTGCTCGTTGATCTTCACTCCCTTACGCTTCAGAGCATCGACAGCTCTTTCCATATAGACGGTATTCCACAGGGATATGGCAGCTGTCAGGAGCGTCAGTCCACTGGCGCGATAGCTCTGATTTTCCGGTTTTCGGTCCCTGATTTCTCCCAGCCGGTGCATAAATACCGCTCGCGCCAGCGCGTTACGGGCTTCACCTTTATTCAGCCCCGCCTGTACCCGCCGACGCAGTGCAGGATCGCGGAACCAGTCGAGCATAAACAGAGTTCGTTCAATACGGCCAATTTCTCTCAGTGCTTTGGCCAGCCCGTTTTGCTTGGGGTAGCTGGCAAGCTTTTTCAGCATCAGGGATGCCGTCACGGTTCCCTGCTTTATCGAGGTTGCCAGACGCAGCACTTCACGCCAGTGAATTTCGATCTCTTTCAGATTCAGGCTGGTTGTTGATATCAGTGACTGAAGCGCCGGGTACTGGCCTGCTTTCCCTTTGATAAATAGCTTCTTGTCGTGGAGATCCCTGATTCGCGGACAGAACGCAAATCCCAGCAGATGCATCAGGGCAAAGACATGATCGGTGAAACCCGCTGTATCGGTGTAATGCTCCCTGATTTCCAGGTCGCTTTCGTGGTACAGCAAGCCATCGAGCACATGGGTTGAATCTCTGACCCGACTGATTATGCAGGTGTAAAACGGGCTGTATTGATCCGAAATATGGGTATAAAACTGACGTCCGGGCTCCTGCCCGTATTTCGGGTTAACCTGCCCTGCGTAGCGGCCTGATCTGCCTGTTCTGAAATTCTGTCCATCTGATGATGATGTTGTCCCGTCTCCCCAGAATGCCGCCAGCGGCCTTTTCCCCTGCGCGTTTACCAGCTCTGCAAGGGCTGCTGAATAGGTTTCGTCGCGGATGTACCATGCCTGAATATCTTCGAGTGATGATTTGGTGCTACCGGGGCAGGCTTCCGCCATTTTGGTCAGGCCAAGATTGATGCCATCCGCAAGAATGGTGGTGAGAAGCAGGCGGATATCGGGACGGGTAATGTCAGTTTTTATATGCGAAAAATGTCGGGTAAACGTCGTCCAGCTGTTTACCTCATCGAGAATTTCCGTGATTTTAGGGCGCGGTAGCATGCTGTAAACCAGCTCTGCCAGCGGTGAAACCTGCACCGGAACGCTGTTATCCAGCGGAGAGACTTTTACGCCCCTGTAAGATATTTCCACATCGGGCAGTTCACCAAGGGCAGCCATGGCATTGACCTCTTCAAGCCTGGACTGAAGCAGGGTCATACGGCTGGTAATGTACTCATGATAATCAGCAGATACGGGAAGTGGCAGCGCCGGTGTGAGTTTGTCAAAGTCCTTTTCGGGAATGAGGTAATCATCAAAATTTTTGTAGCGGCGTGAGCCTTTAACCCAGATGTCCCCGGAACGCAACGCCCCCTTAAGCTCGCTGAGCGCACAAAATTCATAGTACTGCCGGTCAATACCCGCAGGTGTAATTACCACCTTGCGCCAACTTTCTGGGACAAACTCAAGCGGCGCGGTGGCCGGAACTTTACGTGACTGCTTCCGGTACATATCCTTGATCACAACCAGCGCATCAGCCAGAGGTTGCGCTGCCGGAGTTGCGATTAACTGTAAAGCTGACAACATGCGCGGGGCATATTTCCGTAATGTGCTGTATTTCTCGGTAATAATATGCAGCGGGTCAAAATTATTTTTTCTGGCGAGATGGCGTGTTTCCTCCAGACTGGCGACAAATTCAGGCCATGGGAGTATGTTTTCTATTGCGAGCCATGGATCTCCCCCGGAATCACGGGCATCAGACAGCGCCTGACCGACATTGATGTACTGCCTCAGTTTTGACTGGATCAGCTTTCCGGTCTGCTGAAGGCGCTCAGCCTGTGTTCTTTTGGCTTTGCTGAAAAGGCTGTTCAGCATTCGCTCATGCAACTCAATCACTTCGTCTGTCAGTGTGGCTCTGGCTTCTTCCAGCACGCACACCAGGATCGCATGACGCCGGGCTGCTGAAAATCGGGTCAAATCCCGGCTGCTCATCTTTCGGCCTTCCCGCGCCAGTTTCAGCAACCGGTTCTGGTGAATGGTACGATCTATACCTTCCGGTAATGCCAGCGATTCAATGCTACTGAGCCGATCAAGGTGTTGCAGCACGTTCTTACCATTGATTTTACCCGGAGGTTGCAGAAGCCATGTCAGCCTGGAAGACTGATTATCCGATGACTCAAGTAAACAATCCAGAGCATCCCTGTGAGCCGGAGTTAACGGAGCATTCAGGGTCTGAAACACGATTTTATCGCCGCCTGCCATGGCCTCAGCACAGGAACGCTCCACGACATCAATCGAGGGGATTATCACGTTGTTCTGCCGGAGCCAGACCAGTAGTTCTTCGGCCAGGAGAATACCTTTATCGGTGCGCGTCGCCATCGGCAGCAGGTGTGTAATACAGTCCTGCTGTATTTTGCCGGTGAACGCTTTTAAGCCAAGATAGCGGTACAGTTCGGTTAAATGTTCGCGTCGCGTGGTTTCCCTGCCGGAAAGGTAAGCTGGCCAGAGATCCCCGGTAAGTTTTAGCCTGCTGGCGATATGCTTCAGCAGCGCATCAGAGGGAGGGATTTTTTTATCCGGGGTAAAGCCGACATTTTTCAGATAGCAAAGAAGGACGGCAAAACCAAAACGGCTGGCAGGTTTACGGTGGGCACTGATAAGTGCCAGATCATGTTCACTGAAATACGCCATCCGGGTCAGCGTTAACTCTTCGTCCGGTAATGCCAGTAATGATTCTCTTTCCGACAGAGAAAGAATCTGCCTCCTTGCCATATAGTTTCCCTCGTAAATTATCCGATGCGGTATTTTTAACAGAAATGCTTATCGCATAAGGGTACACCCTGACGCCATATTCAAAACGTGACGGCACACGATGAATGACATAACCTATATGCGATAGATTAAATGCAATAACTTAAATGCGATAACGTGGTGGAAAAATGTTCATCAGAGCTTATTTAAGGGCATCGACGGAAGATCAGTTCGCCGATCGGGCAAAAGAGATGCTGGAGCAGTTTGTTCAGGAGCGGGGACATAAAATAGCCAGTTACTACCGGGAGAACATCAGCGGTACAAAACTTGACCGCCCGGAACTGGGGCGCTTACTGATGGACAGTCACCGCAATGATATTTTACTGGTCGAGCAGATAGACCGTCTGACCCGTCTGAGCAACAGCGACTGGATGACGCTGAAAAAGCAAATCGAGCAACACGAGCTGCGGATTGTCAGCCTCGATGTACCCACCTCATGGCAGGCGCTGTCAGATAAAGATCCTTCGCAGGCTGACCCAATCACCCGCGCCGTGATAACCGCCATCAATAATATGCTTATCGACCTGATGGCCTCGATGTCGCATAAGGACTGGCTGAGCCGCCGCCATCGGCAGAAGCAGGGAATTGAACGGGCACATACGCTGGGAAAATACCGGGGCAAACAGGCCGATCAGGAACGACATAAGAAAGTTCTGTATTACCGACAGGTCAAGAAACTGAGCATAAGAGAAACTGCTGAAGCCACCGGTTACAGCACATCTCAGGTCTGCAGGATTCAGGCCCTGTTCAGGCCTGAAAATTAAGCACATTTTCTGAGGCTGGAAATCAACTCATGCTGACAGCCTGAGCCTGTTGGCATGGTAAGCAATGTGCTCACCAATAAAGCTGGAAATGAAATAATAGCTGTGGTCGTAACCAGTATGATATCGGAATGATGTGTTGATGTTCATCTCGTTGCACACTCTTTCAAGACTTTTAGTGCGTAACTGATCTTCATAAAAGGCGTCACTTAATCCCTGGTCAATAAAAATTTCTGGTAATTTCGCACCCTGTAAAATGAGACTGACGGGATCGTAGTGCTCCCACGTTTTTTTATTTTCACCCAGGTACGCGGTGAATGCCTGTTGTCCCCATGGCACCTGAGAAGGTGACACTATTGGTGAAAATGCCGATACACTCACATATTCATCAGGATTTCGCAGCGACAGAACCAGCGCTCCCAGCCCCCCCATGGAGTGACCGGATATTGATTTCCTTGATGTTACAGGTAAATGCTCCATGACAACATCCGGAAGCTCATGGAGAATATAGTCATACATCCTGTAATGCGTGTTCCACGGATGTTCCGTCGCGTTCAGATAAAATCCGGCACCCTGGCCCAGATCGTAGCTGTCAGCATCTGCGACATGCTCTCCACGGGGACTGGTATCAGGAACAACGACGATGATGTTGTTCCTGGCGGCATAATGCTGCATACCCGATTTGGTGATGAAATTCTGCTCCGTACAGGTCAGACCCGAGAGCCAGTACAGGACCGGCAGTTTTTCTGTTGCTGCTTTGGGGGGAAGATAAACACCGAAATTCATCCCACAATTAAGTGTTTGTGAATTATGGCGGTATACGTTTTGCCAGCCGCCAGCGCTGGCATGCTGCTCGATGAGTTCCATCAGCCTCTGTCTCATGGTTATTTCCCCTGACAGGGAGTCAGGGGAAGTCTCTTTATAGCCGGACGTCAGATGAACGTATAAGCCGTGATTTTGTTACCCGCAGGGTCTCGCAGGTAGGCTGCATAGGCTCCAGGGAGATGGCTGCGCGGGCCAGGCTGACCTTCATCTTTCCCTCCGGCGGCAAGGCCCGCGGCGTGGAAAGCATCAACTTCTTCCGGACTTGCAGCTGCAAAGCCGACAGTAACGCCGTTGGCCGATGGCGCTTCACCGTTGCCCGGATGTGCAATAATAAAGGCTGGCTTTTCGCGACCATAAAGTACCCAGCCATTGCCAAACGGGCCGAGGTTATTGATGCCAAGCGTACCGAGGACAGCATCGTAAAAATCAGCGGATTTTTCAACATCGGATGCACCGATGAAGACGTGGGAAAAAACGTCATTACCAGAAATTACAGGTGTTGCCATGATCCATTTCCTTCAGTTGGTTTGACTCAGTTAAGACGCTATCAGTAACGGATTACCGTACGGATTGATTTACCTTCATGCATAAGATCGAAGGCCTCATTGATTTCATCCAGCGTCATCGTGTGGGTAACAAATGGCTCCAGTTCAATTTCACCCTTCATGGCATCTTCTACCATGGCCGGAAGTTGCGTACGGCCTTTCACTCCGCCGAAAGCAGAACCTTTCCATACGCGCCCGGTAACGAGCTGGAATGGACGGGTGGATATCTCCTGCCCGGCGCCGGCCACGCCGATGACAATGGACTGGCCCCAGCCACGGTGAGCACTTTCCAGCGCCGCACGCATAACGTTGACGTTACCGATACATTCAAAAGTGTGGTCAATGCCCCATTTGTTGATTTCAAGCAGCACATCTTTAATCGGTTTGTCATGGTCGTTCGGGTTGATGCAGTCGGTTGCACCGAACTGACGGGCAAGTTCGAATTTGGCCGGGTTGGTGTCGATAGCGATAATGCGTCCTGCTTTTGCCTGGCGAGCCCCCTGAACGGCAGCCAGACCGATTGCGCCAAGACCAAAAATAGCGACAGAATCTCCAGGCTGTACTTTCGCTGTGTTGTGAACAGCGCCAATCCCGGTAGTCACGCCACAGCCCAGCAGGCAGACGTGTTCATGGTTTGCCTCCGGGTTAATTTTTGCCAGAGAAACCTCGGCCACTACCGTATACTCACTGAAGGTGGAGCATCCCATGTAGTGGTAAAGAGGCTGGCCATTGTAAGAAAAGCGGGTGGTTCCGTCAGGCATCAGTCCTTTTCCCTGAGTTTCGCGAACCGATACACAGAGGTTCGTTTTCCCGGACTGACAGAATTCACACTCCCCGCATTCGGCGGTGTAAAGCGGAATCACATGGTCTCCCGGCTTCACGCTGGTCACGCCTTCACCGACCTCCACGACGACACCGGCCCCTTCGTGGCCGAGAACCACCGGGAAAACGCCCTCAGGATCGTTCCCGGAGAGGGTAAAGGCATCGGTGTGGCAGACACCGGTGTGGGTATTTTTAATCAGCACCTCGCCTTTTTTAGGTGGTGCAACATCAATTTCAACAATCTCCAGGGGCTTCCCTGGTGCAAATGCAACGGCAGCACGTGATTTCATATGTAAATTATCCTCAATGTGATGGCTTAGCTATTTAAGATAGGCGCGAACCAGTTCAATCGTATCGTCAACGGATTTACTGATTTCATGGCTGTAGCTGTCATTCTGGTCAAAGGTTTCCCGTATGTGGCTCTCGAGCACCTCTGCCATAAGACCGTTAGCTGCTCCGCGAACGGCAGCTATCTGCTGAAGAATGGAACGGCATTCAGCACCATTTTCCAGCGCTCTTTCCAGAGCATCAATCTGACCCCGAATGCGGCGAACACGGGTAAGGACCTTTTTTTTCTCTTCAGGAGTACTGGGCATTATTTACCTCACCATTTTTGATTTTATATACTATAGTGGAGTATATAATTATCGTCAATGCATACTCCACTATAGTATAACTAAGAATAAACATAACTACCTTTATTTACGATATAAATCATATATTTATATTATTTTTGGCTGTGATACTGTCGGAAGGAAAGTTACTACAAAAATGATATCTACCGATACGGGATTTGGGGCATAGGCGGTTCTGTTAAATTTCGCCAGATATTGGCTCATCATTGATGGTCAAAAAATGAGCCTAACGTACAATAATTTTCGATATCCAAACTGACCCCTAATAAGAGCCTTAAGATCGTCGAAATGGGCGATGTGAAACTGGTGGCCATAACCAGCTCGATTCCTACCACTTTTAATGGTGGGATAAAGAGATACAAAGGGGTTACGTATGTGTCACTTTCCCAAACAGCTCAAACCACTATCGACTTCCCGAAGCGTATCTACAAAGAGGGCCAGGAATGTACTTCTGTCACCAGTCCTGACCAAGGTCCTTTCGCCCGGGATGTTAGGTTGAATTGCTACGGGCGATGTGTTGTCACCGGCGTAAGGTCCCCCTGGCGTACTGAGGCCGCGCACTTAACGCCACGTCATGAAGAAGGCATTCCCGACGTAACGAACGGAATTTTACTTCGCCGTGATATCCATACACTGTTCGACAATGACCATTGCGCCATAAACCCTGACACTATGAAAATTTACTTCAGCCGGGAGGCCCGGGAGTTGGATGATGATCTCCTGAAATGGCATGGGAATGAGATAGAGACGACACGCATGCAGGTTCCGGTTAACATCGAAAACCTTCGGATACGATGGCAAAAATTTAAGGCTAAGGATCGTCAGCGTAAATAAAGCCATAAGCTGAACCACGGCGAGGATTAGTCTTGTTCACTAAATGACAGCGAGAGATTAAATGCAAACCCAAAAAGATATTACAGTTGGCCAGATCTGGGAAGAAGTGGATCCAAGACTGATCCGGAAAGTGCGAGTTGTTGAGGTGGCCTCGTTAGAAGGGCCCAAAGGCATCCTAATCGAAAACGTGGAGTCTGGTCGTAAGAACTGGGCGTCGTCATCCCGCTTTAATGGAAAGCGTGGAGGGTATCGTCTTATTTCCTGAAGGTTTTGCCAATATGGGAAACTGAAGAGGTTGAAACCATCCCGGTGAGGGAGCATATCTGGTAAAGAAGAGTCTTTAAAAAGGTTTTACGCGACCTGGGATAATAAACGGGAAAACGATACCCAAAAAAAGAATACAGCGATGATAACGATAAGGAATGGTAAGGGCTTCAATATTTTGAGAAATGACCTGGCTTCCTTTGCATCTGCATTTCTAATCAAACTGTCCACATAGGGATCACAGCTCTTAGGTTCTGAATTTTTCATATGTTCTGTACCTGAAATTGATTCCGTATGAGAAAAGGCCACCGAAGTGGCCTCTATCAAAACTGGTGGCAAAAGTTAGATCAGGAAATCATCAAGACTTTTACCGGCTGCAATTTGTTCTGCCAGAGCTTTGGGGGTACGGCCCTGTCCAGTCCACGTTTTTGTTTCGCCATTTTCATCAGTAAATGAGTATTTGGCCGGGCGTGGTTCACGGCTTTTCTTGGTAGCCGTAGATTTGGCCTGGAATGAGCCAAGCAGCTCTTCCGGGTTGATACCATCTTCTTCCATTAACTTACGCAGGGCGTCAAGTTTCTCCTGACGAGCTTGCAGTTCGGCAGCTTTGGATGATTCTTCCTGACGACGCTCATCAACAATGACATTAAGCTTTTCGAGGATTTCCTCAAGTACTTCTAAAGGCAGCTCGCGGCCCTGGGCGCGAAGAGTACGAATATTGTTTAACGATTTGAGTGCTTCAGACATACGACCTCACTTTCTAATTCTTTGATAAGGATTTACTTAATCATAATACACTCTATAAGGAAAAAGATGCCAGCTTTATGTCTTCAGGTACAAAGATATCTTGCTAAGAATACTCCTTATCTTCCTTGTGCAGACTGTTTCGTGCTTTCGATGTTGTTCATGAGTCTTAAAATCTGCTCACTGTTTAGGGTACTCATGCTGTAAATCATCAAGAAGGAAGCGCAGAACAACATAAGCAATCGGAAAAGGAAACCATGCCAGTGACAGGCCATATATGGCGGAGATAAACATAGGGTAATTTAACTCACTTACAAAATTCGCTTCATTGTATTGTTGAATCGAAATGGCAGAAGCAAAAATTATAATTAAAGTAAGAAAAATCCACTCTAGCCATCTCTTTTTATAACAAGCATAAGCGAAAGCTGTAGGGTAAAAAATAAAGCAAAAAATTCCAGCTGCAATTACGTTCATAAAAGTAACTTTCCTGATAGCGCAGTTATTTTTCGAATGCAGCATCATGAACAACTGCCATAACATTGATGATTGGCTTTCTTTTTCTGAAGAACCTTCCGCGCGGCAAAGTTTCTCCCGCTTTGAGACGATAAAGCCAGAAAACATAAGCCGGAGGAACATTGCTGTCAAAAATATCTGAACAAGTTTGAACTGTGATGCCTACTGTATTGTCTTTCCTCATCTCTTTAAAAGTGCCTTGCAATGCAGCGGATAACGTCATTTTTAAGAAACCTTTTTCTGTTTGAACGGATAGACTTGACTTAGCTGGCTTGACTGTAATGTTTGCCACTAAAGATCCCTCGTTCTGAGGATGCAGGCACTACAAAGTTACCGTCAGGTCTAATCATACGAGTTTGGATGAAATTTTTGCCGGATTTGGTTTTTTCAACCTGGTGCTCGATCTTCCATTCTTCTTTGACGGGACCGGATGACAAATGAACTAGAACCGGTACTTTTTTACGTGTTCTATCCAGAACAATACAATTTGATTTATCCGTATCAACGCTTCCCTGAAGAGTATTCAAAGAGCAATTATCATATCCCTCAACCGGAACTGCATTACCTTGGATATCAATTTTGAATCCTCCAGCTATTACAATTTCGGGTGCATTATCATTTAAAGTCTCGTCATAGGCAGCATCAACTACATCGCAAGCAGTAAGAGTAAGTGACGATGCCACAGCAAGACACAATAAAGAAAATCTGTTTTTGAGCATATTTGAGACCTTTTATAAAAATAAAATAACAGGAGAATTGTATCATTAACAGTCTAGTTCTAACGACTACCACTTTTAAGTATGTATTGAGCCAGTTTTATATTCAGGCACACCATATTGCACTCTAGGGAAGGTGCGAATAAGCAGGTCATTTCTTCCCAAGCTGACTCGCTGATTAAAATTTCGCGGATCTGGGCCGA
>NZ_JASEYC010000028.1:0-21280 GCF_035064245.1 Citrobacter sp. R-1.5.2
GAAAGCGTGCGTATTGCCTGAAAACACAACCCGCTACGGGGGAGACTTACCCGAAATCTGATTTATTCAACAAAGCCGCCATGCGCTTCAAATCCTTCCAGCAACAGTTCTTCAAACACAAAAGGATCAATTTTCCTCAGGTAGTTAATTTTTTGTGGGAAGCCCGGCAACGTCTTTATGCGCTCCAGCACCCGCCGCGCACTTTGCTGCTTCCTTTTGTGTCGTCGGTTGCGTACTGAACGCCGGAAGAATACAACGGCAAACAGTGCGATGGCGCTGCAAGCCCATAGAATAAGGTTTTCTGTAGTGGGGAAGGGGAACATGGTGATAGTGTGCTTTCTGTGGGTAAAGAAAAGGGCGGTTAAACCGCCCTGGTGTTTAGCGACGGCTGTAAACCTGCCACGAAGCGCTGCCTGACTGATTTTGGCAAATCCGCCCGTAAAGTACGGTGCCGGTCGAGTAGCGGGCGCCATTCAGATAGCAATAGCCGCTGGATTGCAGCAGTTCGTTGCGCAGCTTTTCTTCCTGCTTTGATAGCCGGGACTCCGCAGACTGCAAACGAACGGATAATTCGTTAATCTGGCGTTGCTGGTTATTCATCTGGCTCTGCATCGCATTACCTTTATCTTGGCTGACGCAACCAGTTAAGAGAGCTGTACAGGCTAATGCACTTAATATAATTTTTTTCACGTTGGCTCCTTAAATTGAGATTATTCCTAGCCCGCCTATAAGCGAACTTTCCCGTATTTACTTATGATCTGGCTTATCATCGACTGGTTACTTCCACCTTCGCCATTATCCGGGCATTCATTAAGAAAAGCCTTCCTGGCATCCCTCGTGTGGTTGGGTAAAAAGCCGTGCTTGTTCTTTTTAACGATATTGAAGAAAGCAGCTTCAGCACTGTTACACTCGCTTCCGCCGCTATCGCCGGTGAGCTTGCCCGCCATGCACATAATAACTTTGCAGGGATCTTCAGCATGGCTGGCAGGAAGATAAAGCAGACTACCAGCTGCTATCAGAGGGATTAAGAGTTTCTTCATTGTTTTGTCCTTAACAGTTTGTTCAGATATACACCCGCCAGAATGTTGATAACGGTAAGTAATATTAATAATAACGCAGAGTTATAAATAGATTTGTAACCTATATCGCCTGCGATATATTCGACAATAAAAACGAAAATCGTTAACATTGCGAACAACTTAATTAACTTTCCTGTAATTTTCTTAACGATATAAGCAACTGAATAAGAGCCGGATTTGATGATGCTGGCGAGTAACCTGATAGCATGGACTCGGAATTTTCTTAAAATGGGCGGAATGGAAAATGCCTTTTTCTTCCTTCTGCCTTTTTGCTTTTCCGCAAAATCAATAACATCGCCCATTTTTATACTCTCCGGTTATATCTTTAGATCATCAAGTGATAAACCACTATCAAGCAGCTCTTTGAGCCATGTTGGTCGGCGGCCAGTCCCGGACCAGGTATTTTCTGCGTTCCTGGGGTCGCGGTATTTTACTTGTCTATGTTCTCTGGGGTTGGCAACGCCCTGCATTTTCATGGCTTCCAGGCTAATGCCAGCGTCCAATTTTGCAGTTAGCCAGGCCGGGCGCTTCCCTATACCAGTCCACGTATTAAAAGGGTTATCCGGGTCACGATACATGGGTTCACCTTTGGGGCGTTTTTCTGATTTCAGGGGAACCAGCATTACCTTCCTTCCTTCAGAGGTTTTCTTTTCGTTTCTTCTTGACACGATCTCATTAGCCCTTATCATAAACATAAGTCGTCGAAATTACAATTACGCGGTGAAACGTAAATGAGTAAACATCCAAAACTTCTGGTTCTCGCTCTGGCCTGCCTTGCTTGTGCTGGCCGTGCCAGTGCTGCGCCTGCCTCAGATGAAGTTGCCAGGCTTGCGCAGAGATGTGCGCCTGATGTTTCACCCTTAACAATGGCGTACATCGTCGGCCATGAGTCCTCAAATGGGCCGTACAGGATCAATATTAACGGTGGTAGTACCCAGTTAAAACAGCAACCACGTACTGAAGCTGAGGCCGTCAGCGTTTCGAAAGTTCTGCTGAAGGATAATAAAAGTTTTGATATGGGCCTTGCACAAATTAACTCAAATAATTTAGTGGGCCTGGGTCTTTCGGTTGACGATATTTTCAAGCCCTGCATCAACCTGCGGGCGAGCCAGACCATCCTTAAAGCCTGTTATGATAGCGCCCTGAAATCCTATCCAGCCGGGCAGGTTGCGCTGAGACACGCGCTTTCCTGCTACAACACCGGCTCACTCATAAACGGGATTTCTAACGGGTATGTCACGAAAGTTATCAACGTGGCGCGTCAATCAACTGATTTGAAAATCCCTACGCTGCTACCTGATGGCCAGACCAGTGAGGACAGCACCGCGACTGAGCCTCAGCAGGCAAAAAGTACGGCCACGCAGTATGACGGTGAACAAGATGTTTTTGGTTCGGGTGATGGCGATGCCTTCAGCCGAAATAATACGGATGCCTTTTTAACCAAACAGGAAACAGCGAAGGGGGAGTGAGGTTATGGATGGAACGTTTGTACCTTGTATTGCAATCACAGATCCTGGAGCTATTTGAAACAGGAAAAGTGAAGGAGGTAACGATAAAACGGGTTTCATTAAAGACGTGGTATCCCGTTTTTCAGATAGACGATGAACAGTTGGGCCAGATCGCATGTTCCATTCGGGTTAACAAAGAGCATGAACTACGAACCTGGGCTGATTTAAGGCTACTGGCAGAGTTTTTGAAAGATAAGTGTGGCGTTGAAGAATGCCGGTTAAATCTGCAATCAACAGAAGATAGTGAGTAAGGAGAAAGTATGACCACGTTGTTTAAGAAGTATGGCCCTGCGGTAGTTATGGGCGTTTTGTCCATTGCCCTGCCGCAAATTGCGCTGGCCGCTGGCACCGATACTGGTGAATCAACCGCTACATCAATCCAGACGTGGTTGAGCACATGGATTCCAATTGGTTGTGCTATTGCGATCATGGTTAGTTGCTTTATGTGGATGCTTCACGTAATCCCAGCCAGCTTTATTCCTCGTATCGTAATCTCGCTGATTGGTATTGGTTCTGCATCATTTCTGGTTTCCCTGACGGGCGTAGGAAGCTGAACAACGCGAAAAGGGGGGGACTTTTGTCCCCCAAAGTGAGGACTACAAAGATGTTCGTTGACGGGAAAAGACCGCTTTTCAAAGGTGCGACTCGCTTACCTCGCGCGCTGGGTGTACCACGTAATGTAGCTATGATGATATTCATGATTTCTGCCTCGCTTTTTATGATTATTCATATGTGGGCGATCCTGGTGTTCGTCTTTTTGTGGATTCCTTCAGCTGCATTAACAAAATATGACGACCGCATGTTTCGAATTATGGGCCTGTGGTTGAAAACCAAATTCAGTAATTGGTTTGATTCTCCGTTTAAGCAGTGGGGAGGATCGTCTTATTCCTCTGTTGACTACAAACGTAAGGGTTTAAAATAATGAGAGCTGCCACCGCTACGAAGCCAAAAAAAATTGATGCCTACCGTAAGGAGCCATCAGTAAATAAAAAGTATTTGCCCTATTCTTATCACCTCAATGATTACGTGATTTCGATGGAAAACGGCGATCTGATGGCTTTTTTCAAGCTGGATGGCCGCACACATGACTGCGCATCAGATCGGGAACTGGTCACCTGGCATAAAGACCTTAATACGCTGGTCAAGAGCTTCGGAACAGACCATGTAGAGCTGTGGACGCATGAATATCACCATGAGGCTAAAGAGTACCCGGATGGTGAGTATGACCATTTTTTCCCTGCTTATGTTGATCAATATAACCGTAAGCTGCACGGTGATTCCAAGCAGCTGATTAATGACCTTTATCTGACCGTTATTTACAAACAGGTAGGGGATAAAACACAGAAGTTTCTGGCGAAATTTGAAAAGCCGACTCGTGACGAAATTCAGCGAATGCAGAATGAGGCGCTTGAAGGTCTGGAAGATATTTCTGAACAAATCCTGGAAGCAATGAAGCCGTATGGCATTCAGCAGTTGGGTATCTATTATCGTGACAAACGCGGTGTTGAAATTCCTGCGCCTGATAAAAAAGAACGTGAAGAACTTGCTGAAGTCGATGAATCAGACATTTTTGACGAAGCCATTGTTATCGAACGCAACGAGCCTGAACCTTCGCAGGCTCACGCTTATTCAAAAGCGCTGGAGTTCCTTTATTTCCTCGCAAATATGGAATGGGCCATCGTGCCTGTTTGCCGTGATCGTATCCGTGAGTACATCATGGACAACCGCCCTGTTAGCTCACTGTGGGGGGATGTTGTCCAGATCAGAACGGTAGATCACAACTTCTATACCACCGGCATTGAATTTCGTGAATACGAAGAAGATACAGAGCCAGGCCAGCTTAACATGCTTAAAGAAGCCGATTTTGAATACCTTCTGACGCAGAGTTTTTCTTGCCTCTCTGAATCTTCAGCTAAAACGTTTCTGACGCATCAGGAAAAATCTTTGCAGGAAACGCGCGACCGTGCGCAAAGCCAGCTGGCACAGCTTGGTACCGCGCTCGATATGCTGACGTCCAGAGAGTTCGTGATGGGCTACCATCATGGAACCGTGCATGTCTGGGATAATGACCAAAACGCGGTACAGCGCAAAGCGCGTCGTGTGAAGGTTATGCTAACCGGCTGTGGCGTGGTTGGCGGGACTCTCAGCCTGGCCTCTGAGGCTGCATATTATGCGAGACTGCCTGGCAACCAGAAATGGGCGCCGCGCCCGGTTCCGATAAACTCATGGAACTTCCTGCACTTCAGCCCGTTCCACAATTTTATGCGTGGCAAGCCTGACAATAACCCGTGGGGGCCAGCGCTGACCATGTTCCGCACGATCAGCGGTACGCCACTCTATTTTAATTTCCATGTGACCCCGCTTGAAGAACTTTCCTACGGTAAACGCCCGCTGGGCCATGCGTTAATAACGGGTATGTCGGGGGAAGGTAAAACCACGCTGCTTAACTTCCTGCTGGCGCAGTCAATGAAGTACAACCCGCGGCTTTTTGTTTATGACCGTGACCGCGGTATGGAGCCGTTCATTCGAAGCGTTGGTGGCTACTATAAAGTTCTGCAACAGGGTATGCCGTCCGGGTTTGCCCCGCTTCAGATTGAACCGACCAAACGCAATATTGCCCTCATTAAAAACCTGTTCCGCATTTGTGTGGAAACCACCAATAACGGGCCTATCAGCGCAACGATGGCTACCGAACTGGCTGAAGGCGTTGATGCGGTTATGGGGGAAGGCTCACTTATTCCACGCGAGGCGCGCACCGTTACTATCCTGGACGGGTACGTGAATGAAGTTGTGGAAAATGGCGTATCACTGAAAGGGCTGCTGCGCGAATGGACGCGCGAAGGCCAGTATGGCTGGCTGTTTGACAATGATAAAGACAGCCTGGATCTCAGCGCGAATGATATTTTTGGCTTCGATTTATCCGAGTTTATCGCAGCCAAAGAGGAAGTATCCAGCCCGGCCCGTACTCCGCTCATGATGTACCTTCTGTACCGGGTACGTGACTCCATCGACGGCAAACGCCGCGTCATTCAGTGCTTTGACGAGTTCCACGCCTACCTTGACGATCCGGTTATCGAGCGTGAAGTTAAGCGTGGTATCAAAACTGACCGTAAGAAAGACGCTATCTATGTGTTTGCCACGCAGGAGCCGAACGATGCGCTGTCCAGCCGTATTGGCCGCACGATCATGTCGCAGACCGTCACAAAAATCTGCCTGCGCGATCCGGAAGCTATCCGAGAGGATTATGCCTTCCTTACTGATGCTGAATACGACGCGCTGATGTCGATTACCGAACACTCCAGACAGTTCCTGGTTAAACAAGGGCAACAGTCTGCGATTGCTTCTTTCAATCTCTACCCTCGCAACAGCGACGATATTGATGCAGATATTAAGACAATGGACAACGTTCTTAGCGTGTTGTCCGGTGAACCACAAAACGCCGAAATTGCGCATGAGCTGGTTGAACGGCTCGGTAATGACCCTGAAGTATGGCTCAAAGAATACTGGCGCCTGACGGCTTAACAACGAGGCAAAACACCATGAAAAAAACACTGACGGCAGTATTGCTGACCACCGGCCTGATACTGGGAGGCGCGCAAAGCGCTTCCGCAGGCATCATCGTGACCAACCCTACTGAGCTGGCTAAACAGGTCGAGCAGCTTCAGCAAATGGCGCAGCAGCTGGAGCAGCTTAAAAGCCAGCTGCAAACGCAGAAAAATATGTATGAGTCGATGGCAAAGACAACCAACCTGGGCGATCTGCTGGGGACGTCTACCAGCACGCTGGCAAATAATTTGCCGGACAACTGGAAGGAGATCTACAGCGACGCCATGAACTCCAGTTCTTCCGTCACGCCTTCAGTTAACAGCATGATGGGCCAGTTTAATGCGGAAGTTGACGACATGACGCCCAGCGAAGCAATTACCTACATGAACAAAAAGCTGGCTGAAAAAGGCGCTTATGACCGTGTTATGGCAGAAAAAGCCTACAACAACCAGATGCAGGAACTAACCGATATGCAGGAGCTGACGGAGCAGATTAAAACGACTCCAGACCTGAAATCGATTGCTGACTTACAGGCCCGTATCCAGACGTCACAGGGTGCTATTCAGGGTGAGCAGGCGAAGCTGAATCTGATGAACATGTTGCAGCAGTCACAGGACAAGCTATTACGTGCGCAGAAAGAACGTGCCACCCACAATTTTGTTTTTGGAACCGGCGGGGACGTTACCGCGTCACCTTCAATTAACTGAGGTAATTATGAAAAAACTACTGCTTGTTATCCCTTTCCTCCTAGTGGCCTGCGATGCCTCGCATGACGTGGAGTGGTACAAAAAACATGAGAAAGAGCGCAAGGCAACAATTCAGGAATGCAAGAAAGACGCGGATGAACTTCAGAAACCTGATTGCAAAAACGCGCGCGAAGCCGATCGTCAGCTGTTTGTGTTCGGCAAAAAAGACGGCGAAATCAATTCACCGAAAATTTAGGAGTAAGGAGGCAATATGGCATTCACCCTAGTCGCAGACATTTTCGCAAAAGTAGACGGGGCGATTACGTCAATGGTGAGCGCCAATGTTGCCACCATTATCTCTGATGTAACGCCTCTGATTGCCACCTGTCTGACAATCAAGCTGATGGTTCAGGGGATGTACTCAGCGTTTAATCCGGGGGCGGGCGACAGCCTGAGTTCGCTGATTAAAGAGTATCTTTCCATAGCCCTTATCCTGAGCTTTGCAACGGCGGGCGGCTGGTATCAACAGGAACTGGTCAACGTGGCGCTTCACCTGCCGGATGATTTTGCCGGGATACTGTCTGCCCCTAATAAAGTCGGTGCAAGTGGCGTACCGGCGATTATTGATAGCGGTATTGAAAAAGGTATCAAGATCGTCAACACCGCATGGGAAGCCGCAGACGTGTTTTCATCGAGCGGCCTGGCCGCGTATGCCATTGGCGGCATTATGATGATTGCTACCGTTGTGCTGGGCGGCCTCGGTGCGGGCTTTGTGATCATGGCTAAGATCCTTCTGGCCGTTACGCTTTGTTTTGGCCCGATTGCAATCTTCTGCCTGCTGTGGGGAGCGACAAAAAACATCTTTGCTCGCTGGCTGGCGTCGGTCATTAACTATGGCCTTGTCGTCGTCATTCTTGCGCTCGTGTTTGGTTTCATCATGCAGATGTTCGACAACCTCCTGTCCTCGATGAACTCTGATGCCGCTTACTCATCAATCACTGGTTCTATCTCCGCCTTATTACTGACGGTCATTTCCGTTTTCGTTCTGTTCCAGATTCCGCAAATTGCCGCCAGCTGGGGTAGCGGTATCAGCGCCGGAGTTGCTGACGCCGCACGCTCTACGGGTTCTTCCATGCAGGCGCTTGGCAATATGGGCAGCCACGGCATGTTTGGCGGTAATGCGTTCAGAGGCGGTAACAGTGGCGGCGGCCAGCAATCGGCAGGTGGAGGAAGTGGCAGCAACAGCGGAGGAAGCAGTGGTTCTAATTTAAGTGGTAAGGCAAGGGGCAGTCGCGGGAAGAAGGCTGCATAAAATTAAAACAAAAGTCGTTGAAATTGCAATTTCGACGACTTATTATAATTAGTACGTTCAACAACCGATAATGGATGCCGTAATGCGCAGCTTATTGCTTATGGGAGTTCTTCTGATTAGCGCCTGTTCCAGCGGGCATAAACCGCCACCGGAGCCGGACTGGAGCAACACCGTTCCAGTAAACAAAACAATCCCGGTTGATACGCAAGGTGGTGCAAATGAAAGCTAATAAAAAAACAGGGCTTACACGTGAAGCCATTAAAGAGTTCAACGAAAGCCGTAAAGGGCTTGAAGTTGATCTGATGGATGAAGTGCTGAAGTCCCGGCGTACCGCCTGGATGGTTGCCACCGGTTCAGCGGTGGTAACTGTTTTTGCACTCTCTTTAGTTGGTTACGTGGTGCATAAGTACAGCCAGCCAATCCCCGCACATCTGCTAACGCTCAACGAGGCCACTCACGAAGTACAGCAGGTCAAGCTGACCCGCGACCAGACCTCTTATGGTGACGAAATTGATAAGTTCTGGCTGACACAATATGTCATTCACCGTGAGAGCTATGACTTCTATTCAGTTCAGGTCGACTATACGGCCGTTGGCTTAATGTCCACGCCGAACGTGGCAGAGTCTTACCAGAGCAAGTTCAAGGGCCGCAACGGTCTTGATAAGGTTCTGGGCGACAGTGAAACGACCCGCGTGAAGATTAACTCTGTGATCCTCGATAAACCGCACGGCGTAGCAACGATACGCTTTACTACGGTTCGCCGCGTGCGCAGCAATCCCGTTGATGATCAGCCGCAGCGCTGGATTGCCATTATGGGGTATGAATATAAATCGCTGGCGATGAATGCTGAGCAGCGTTATGTCAACCCGCTGGGTTTCCGCGTGACGAGTTATCGCGTCAACCCTGAAGTTAACTGAGGGCTGCCCCATGAAAAAACTACTTCTTTCAGCAGTCGTTTTGTCAGTCCTGGGAGGCGCGGCCACTAACGTTATGGCGCTTGAGGTTGGCCGCAATTCTCCTTATGACTATCGCATTAAAAGCGTTGTTTATAACCCTGTTAATGTGGTCAAAATTGACGCTATCGCCGGTGTGGCTACCCACATTGTTGTCGCGCCTGACGAAACCTATATCACTCATGCTTTTGGCGATTCTGAAAGCTGGACGTTTGCGCACAAAATGAACCATTTTTTTGTGAAGCCGAAACAGGCCATGAGTGATACCAACCTGGTGATCGTCACCGATAAGCGCACCTATAACATCGTCCTCCATTTCATCGGTGAAGAAACGAAGAAAAATGCAGACGGTACGGTATCAAAATCCTTTATTGAAACGCCGTGGGCTGTGCGCCAGGCCGTTCTTCAGCTGACCTATGAATATCCGTTTGAGCAGCAGGAAAAAGCCAAAAGCGCGGCTGATAAAAAACGCATTACGCAGAAGCTGAAGCAGACGGCTTTTGCGGGGGCGAAGAACTATCAGTACGTAATGAGCGAACAGCCTGAAATGCGCAGCATCCAGCCGGTTCACGTCTGGGATAACTACCGCTTTACCCGGTTTGAGTTTCCGGCCAATGCGGAGTTACCGCAGGTCTACATGATTTCGGCCAGTGGCAAAGAAACGCTGCCTAACTCTCATGTTGTGGGTGAGAACCGCAACATCATCGAGGTGGAAACCGTCGCTAAAGAGTGGCGTATTCGTCTGGGCGATAAAGTCGTTGGCGTTCGTAATAATAATTTCGCGCCGGGCGCCGGTGCGGTAGCAACCGGTACGGCTTCCCCGGATGTGCGCAGGGTTCAAATTGGGGAGGATAACTGATGGCCCGTAAAAGTGTCGATGTAGATCAGGAACTCGATGAAAACACCGGAGACGGTGAATTCGAAAGCGAGCGTGGCGGATTTAAAGGCAGTAACCGCCGTTCGGCTCCTGGTATGAAAGCCTTTGTCATACTGATGGCGCTGCTTGCTTTGGTATTCATCGGGATTACGGTCATGGGTAAAATTCGCACCCCGGCTAAAGCTGAAGCTGATAAAGACGGTGGTAAAGCGCAACAGGCCAATACACTGCCAAACTACAGCTTTAACAGCGATCCTGATGTTAATAAACCTGCAACTGCGCAGAATAGCGCCACTGATGCCCGTGCTGTGCAGGCTGCCGCACAGGCAGATGCAGATGCGGGCAGCAGCAATACCGCCGCGCGTACCTCTAATAAGCGTAAAGAACCTTCGCCTGAAGAACTGGCTATGCAGCGTCGTCTGGGCGGCGAGCTGGCCCAGACTAATCAGGCGGCTACAAGCAATAGTCCCGGAGTGCAGCCCCAGGACAACGAAACAAGCGAAGGTAGTTCAGCACTCGCTAAAAACCTGACTCCTGCAAGGCTGAAGGCTAGCCGCGCTGGAGTCATGGCTAATCCCAGCCTGACTGTTCCGAAAGGCAAAATGATCCCCTGTGGTACCGGCACCGAGCTGGATACCACTGTTCCGGGTCAGGTTTCCTGCCGGGTTTCACAGGACGTTTACTCAGCTGATGGACTCGTTAGGCTGATTGATAAAGGCTCATGGGTTGACGGGCAGATTACCGGTGGTATCAAAGACGGCCAGGCGCGCGTGTTTGTTCTCTGGGAGCGTATCCGCAATGACCAGGACGGGACAATCGTTAATATTGACAGTGCCGGAACGAACTCACTCGGCAGCGCGGGGATTCCGGGCCAGGTGGATACCCATATGTGGGAGCGTCTGCGTGGTGCGATCATGATTTCGTTGTTCTCTGACACCTTAACGGCGCTGGTTAACCAGACGCAGAGTAATAACATTCAGTACAACAGCACAGAAAACAGCGGTGAGCAGCTGGCGTCTGAAGCACTCCGCTCTTACATGTCTATCCCCCCTACCCTCTACGATCAGCAGGGTGATGCGGTGAGCATTTTTGTTGCCCGCGACCTCGATTTCAGCGGCGTTTATACGCTCGCAGACAACTAAAAAAGTGGGCGCTTAGCGCCCGCTTTTCTTCAGGAGTAATCATGACTGATGCAGCTTTCTATCAACTTGGCCCACTGCGCGAGTATTTAGAAGATCCTACTGTTTTTGAAATTCGCATTAACTGCTTTCAGGAAGTTATCTGTGATACGTTCAGCGGCCGCAGGGTTGTGCAGAACGCGGCAATTACGGCAGATTTTATTAGGAACCTTGCTAAATCGTTGGTGAGCAGCAACAAGCTGACCATGCAGGCCATTAATGACGTGATCCTGCCTGGCGGGATCAGGGGCGTTATCTGTCTGCCCCCTGCGGTGATTGACGGTACAACGGCCGTAGCGTTTCGTAAGGATTTGGCGGCCGATAAAAATCTGGAGCAGCTGACCCGCGAGGGGATTTTCAGTGACTGCCGGAAGATTACCGGCAGCAAGCAAAGCCTAACGGATGATGATTTTTTCCTTAAAGAGCTGCACAGCAGCGAAAAATGGCCCGCATTCCTGCAAACCGCCGTTGAGAAGAAACGCACTATCGTGATCTGCGGTGAAACCGGGTCGGGGAAAACGGTACTCACGCGCGCGCTGTTAAAATCGCTACATAAAGACGAGCGTGTAATTATTTTAGAGGACGTTCACGAAGTCACGGTCGATCACGTTGTAGAAGCCGTTTATATGATGTACGGCGATGCAGGAAAGATCGGCCGCGTCAGCGCCACTGATGCCCTGCGAGCCTGTATGCGTCTGACACCGGGCCGTATCATCATGACTGAGCTTAGGGATGATGCTGCGTGGGATTATCTTAAAGCACTTAATACCGGCCATCCAGGCGGTGTTATGTCAACGCACGCTAACTCTGCGCGCGATGCCTTTAACCGTATTGGGCTGCTTATCAAGGCGACCCCTATCGGCCGTATGCTCGATATGAGCGATATTATGCGAATGCTCTACTCCACCATTGACGTTGTGGTGCATATGGAAAAGCGGAAAATCAAAGAAATTTATTTTGACCCTGAATATAAAATGCAGTGTGTGAACGGGAGCCTGTAATGAAAAACTTAGCAACCTGGCTTCTGGCCGCAGCATTTACGACAGCCGCCCTGCCCGCCTTTGCGGTGGAACCATCCGTTCAGGTTGGCTACTCGCCTGAAGGGGGGGTAAGCGGGAACCCCAGAAAATTCCGCCATTCCGCATTGTGGAATTTTTTGGGGGGGTGGTCCGCGGCATGACGACCCGCCAAAGGCTACCGCATCTATCTGAGGCGCTGTGGCGCGACGCTGAAACCCCGGGGAATTCCGCTACTCCAGTTCCAGGTCCGCAATAGTTCGTCCAGGTCGGGTGGCGTACGCCGGAAACGCCGATTTTTCCGCAACCGTTTCTGCGTTGTCGGCAAGGTGGTCTCAGAGAGCGCTCAAGAAGCGGTTTTTCTCGTATGTTTAGCTACGGTGGCCTAGGAGCCTGCGCGGCAGAAGCCAAATCGGCGGAAGATCGAGGACGATACGGGGATGGCTGCCAGTTACCTTCCTTACCGACCCGACCAATCCTATCTGCTGCCCCCTTCTCTGGGAGAGTGGCTACCTGAAGGGCATCTTGCCTACTTCATCAGCGAGACTGTCGATACGCTGGACTTGAGCGCATTCCACGCCCGGTATGCCGGCGGTGGTCCGGGCAATCAGCCGTTTCATCCGGCGATGATGGTCAAAGTGCTGATCTATGGTTACGCGAGCGGCGTCTTCTCTTCGCGCAAACTAGCCAGGAAGCTGTACGAGGATGTCGCGTTGCGTGTGCTGGCCGCTGGAAACTTCCCGGCCCACCGCACGCTGAGTGACTTCCGTGCCCTACACCTGACCGAGCTTGAGAATTTGTTCGTTCAGGTGGTGCAACTGGCGCGCGAATGTGGGCTGGTGAAGCTTGGCACGATCGCGGTCGACGGCACCAAGGTAAAAGCCAACGCCAGCCGCCACAAGGCGATGAGCTATAAGCGCATGAAGCCGGCCGAGGACGAATTGCATTGCGAGATCAAGGCGCTGCTTGATCGCGCCAAGGCTACCGACGACCAGGAGCGTAACGAGCCGGAGCTGGACATTCCTGCCGAGATTTCTCGCCGCGAGAAGCGCCTGGAGGCGATCCAGGCGGCAAAGGCGCGCCTGGAAGCGCGCCAGCGTGAAGCGGACCAGGCCCGGGGGCGCAGCGAAGACGATGGCCGCCGGCCTCGCCATCCGGATGGCTCGGACAAGGGCGGTGGCTCGTACAAACGCGAGTTTGGTGTGCCGGATGACCGTGATCAGGAAAGCTTCACCGATCCGGACAGCCGGATCATGAAACACGCCGGTGGTGGCTCCGAGCAGAGCTACAACGGGTACACAGCGGTCGATGCCGAGCACCAGATCATCGTGGCGGCGGAGTTGACCAACTGCGCCGCGGACAGTCAGGCGCTGCTGGGCATGCTGGCAGCAGTTCAGGCCAACACCGGAGAAATGCCGGCCCAGACGCTGGCGGATGCGGGATTCCGTAGTGAGGCTGTTCTGGCAAAGGTCGCCGATCACCACGGCGATGTCATCGTTGCCCTCGGCCGCGAGGGACGTGAAGATGCCAAGGTCAATGCCAAGACCCATCCGCATACGGCGGCGATTGCGGCGAAATTGAAAACGGAGCAAGGCGATGCAGCTTACCGCCGGCGCAAGTCGATCGTGGAGGCTCCGAATGGTTGGATCAAGGCGGTGATGGGATTGCGTCAGTTCAGCATGAGGGGCCTGGACAAGGTGCAAGCCGAGTGGAAGCTCGTCTGCATGGCGCTAAATCTGAGGCGAATGGCGTATCTGTGAGGGCGAAGGTTAAATGGGGCGGCTCAAATGCACCCCAGTCGTCATAACACGCCGCGCGCCGCAAGATTGGTATCCTTGGCGCCGACGCCTTGCCAATTGCAGAGAGCGCCGCCGCCATCGTCAGTGCTCTACAGAAAACCGGTCACACGGCTCTGCCGCGCAGACTCCTAGCCTAAATGTGACAGTGGTTGGTAATCCATGCCGCCCGCAAGGGCGGCGGTGGTGGGCCAATAGATGATTTTCAGAGCCTTACTGCCCGTTGACGCCCAATCCCTCGAGCGCGAGTCTAGCCGCAGCGGCGATGACGGCCTCGCTGTGCTTGTCATCCTTGTTAGGCGCCCGGGTGTAGACGGCCAACACAATAGGTGCGCGCCCAGTGGGCCAGACGACGGCATAGTCATTTGCCGTGCCATACACTCCGCAGGTTCCGGTTTTGTCTCCGACTGCCCAGTCTGCCGGCACCGCCGCGCGGATGCGGTGGTTGCCGGTCGTGTTTCCCTTTAGCCAATCAACAAACTGCTGCCGCTGCGGCGCAGCCAGTGCAGAGCCCAGTGTCAGTTTTTGTAAGCTTTCCGTCACGGCGCGCGGCGATGAGGTATCGCGCGCATCGCCTGGGATGGCGGAGTTCAGCTCCAGCTCCCAGCGGTCCAGACGGAACGTGGTATCGCCGATAGAGCGCATGAAGGCCGTCAGCCCGGCCGGGCCGCCCAACTCCTTCAGCAACAAATTGGCGGCGGCGTTATCACTGTATTGCACGGCGGCCGCGGACAGCTCCGCCACCGTCATGCCTGTTGTCAGATATTTTTCCGAGATGGGTGACCACGGAACCAGCGCATTTTTGCCGTAACGGATGGGTGTGTCCAGCAAGCCGGCCTGCTGCTGGCTGCGAGCCAGCACAGCGGCAGCAAGAAAGCCCTTGAATGAGCTGCACAGTGGGAAGCGCTCCTCAGCGCGGTAACTTACAGTTGCGCCTGAGCCGGTATCCATCGCGTACACACCGATGGAGCCGCCAAAGTCCTGTTCGAGTTTAGCGAATGGTTCCGCGACGAGGTTGGTCAGCGCGGTGGCAGAAAAGCCAGCCAGCGGCCATGAGAGACAAGACAGCAGAACTAGACGGCGATACAGTGACATCAACGATATTCCTTGTTTGAAGGTGGAGTTACGGACGGCCTCAGGAAGTCCTGGCCAAGCCCCGACTATTGGGGCGCGAAGATAGCACCGAGGGTACGCCGGTGTCAACACGGGGTCTGACGCTCAGTGGAACGAAAACTCACGTTAAGGGATTTTGGTCATGAGATTATCAAAAAGGATCTTCACCTAGATCCTTTTAAATTAAAAATGAAGTTTTAAATCAATCTAAAGTATATATGAGTAAACTTGGTCTGACAGTTACCAATGCTTAATCAGTGAGGCACCTATCTCAGCGATCTGTCTATTTCGTTCATCCATAGTTGCCTGACTCCCCGTCGTGTAGATAACTACGATACGGGAGGGCTTACCATCTGGCCCCAGTGCTGCAATGATACCGCGAGACCCACGCTCACCGGCTCCAGATTTATCAGCAATAAACCAGCCAGCCGGAAGGGCCGAGCGCAGAAGTGGTCCTGCAACTTTATCCGCCTCCATCCAGTCTATTAATTGTTGCCGGGAAGCTAGAGTAAGTAGTTCGCCAGTTAATAGTTTGCGCAACGTTGTTGCCATTGCTGCAGGCATCGTGGTGTCACGCTCGTCGTTTGGTATGGCTTCATTCAGCTCCGGTTCCCAACGATCAAGGCGAGTTACATGATCCCCCATGTTGTGCAAAAAAGCGGTTAGCTCCTTCGGTCCTCCGATCGTTGTCAGAAGTAAGTTGGCAGCAGTGTTATCACTCATGGTTATGGCAGCACTGCATAATTCTCTTACTGTCATGCCATCCGTAAGATGCTTTTCTGTGACTGGTGAGTACTCAACCAAGTCATTCTGAGAATAGTGTATGCGGCGACCGAGTTGCTCTTGCCCGGCGTCAACACGGGATAATACCGCACCACATAGCAGAACTTTAAAAGTGCTCATCATTGGAAAACGTTCTTCGGGGCGAAAACTCTCAAGGATCTTACCGCTGTTGAGATCCAGTTCGATGTAACCCACTCGTGCACCCAACTGATCTTCAGCATCTTTTACTTTCACCAGCGTTTCTGGGTGAGCAAAAACAGGAAGGCAAAATGCCGCAAAAAAGGGAATAAGGGCGACACGAAAATGTTGAATACTCATACTCTTCCTTTTTCAATATTATTGAAGCATTTACCAGGGTTATTGTCTCATGAGCGGATACATATTTGAATGTATTTAGAAAAATAAACAAATAGGGGTTCCGCGCACATTTCCCCGAAAAGTGCCACCTGACGTCTAAGAAACCATTATTATCATGACATTAACCTATAAAAATAGGCGTATCACGAGGCCTGTGGGAGGAAAATAAAGTGTCATCCTAACTACAGGACCCTGCAACGTAGCAATTCCTGCAAAAATCCATTTAAAACAATGACTTATTTCAATTCTGCCATCTGCAAGCGTTTTGTGGGGATGGAGGCCGGAATCATTAAAGTATCATCCTAATTTTCGCTCAACCTTGGAAAATGCTGAGAATCGTAAAAATAAAGTTTCATCCTTTCCGCTACTAGTTCAAGGCTTTCTTCCGGCCGCCGGCAACAACGCTGCTTGGCTGAGGCGATCCACTTGCGCTACCGCTCACTGATCAGATCGAACTTGAACTCGACGAGCAGCCAACCATCAGGCCGAGCGTGATCGCCAAAAAAAACGGATCATGCGAAATCCTTCGTTGAGTTTGGCGCGGGTTTTAGCAAATCAGCTGGCCCGCGATCCGGTTGAGAGTGATCCGAAGCGGTCCTTGACGACCGGCACAAATCGGCCGATTCTGTTGAAAAAGTAGCTTTAGCGGCAGCCTGCCGATCAGGTGTGCCTGCTGTCGAAGTGGCTGCAAGCCACTTCAAGTTGCCTTCCGGCGTTTCACTGAGCGTCCTTGCTCAGGTTTAAGGGTTAATTTGAGGGTTTCTGCTCGTAGCAGGCATACCTATCCCGTCAGCGGTGGCCCTTGAGGCAAAAGCTTGGCCATGCGGCGCAGGTTCTGCACCATCGCAGCCAAGGTGAATTCGTCAGTGGCACCCGTTAGGCCACGCAGTCGTAAACGGTCGAGTTTCATGATCCGTTTGAGGTGGGCGAAAAGCATCTCCACCTTCTTTCGTTCGCAGCGAGAGACGAGGTACTCCGGTGTCTTGGCGATGCGTCGAGCCACGTCGCGGGCAGCCTCATGGATGCTGCGGACGATCTTCCGATTCGGCGTGTTGGGGCAGCATTTCGCTTTCAACGGGCAGGTGGCGCAGTCGGTTTGGCTGGAGCGGTAAATGACGGTTTTGGCCTTAGTTACCCGCGACCTTTGCTGGGTGAAGGCGCGCCATTCACTGCGTAGCGGTTTGCCGGCTGGGCAGCGATATTCATTGGCGTCCTGACTCCAGTGAAAGTCGTTACTGGAGAGGCTGTCGTCCTTGCGCTCGGTCTTGTCCCACACCGGCACATGCGGTTCGATGTCCTTTTCTTCGACCATCCAGGCCAGCATCGGGGCGGTGCCATAAGCGGTATCGCCGATAAGGCGTTCCGGTGTGAGATCGAACTGCGCCTCGACACGCTCGACCATCGTCCTAGTCGAATCGACTTCGGCGGTACGGTGCGCCGGGGTAGCTTCCACGTCCATGATCACACCGTGCTCAGTGTCGATCAGGTAATTCGTGGAGTAGGCAAAAAAGGCCGGGCCACCTGGCGCTGCTGTCCAACGGGACTGAGGATCAGTGAGCGAAATTTTCTTGGGAAGAGCCTCAGCCAGCGCCTCTTCATCAAGGGCTTCGAGGTACTCGCGCACTGCGCGGCTGCTGAGCTTTGGATCGTTCCAATCGACCTCATCTCCCGCCACCCCACGTTGCCGGCTGGCATCCGCCTTAATGATGCTGGCGTCGACGGCGAAACCTTCACCCTTGACTAGGCCGGCTGCCATGCAGCGCCGCAGCACCTCATTGAATAACCAGCGGAATAGATCGCTGTCACGAAAACGCCCATGGCGATTCTTCGAGAAGGTCGAGTGATTGGGGACTTCGTCTTCCAGACCCAACCGGCAGAACCAGCGATAGGCCAGGTTCAGGTGCACCTCTTCGCACAATCGCCGCTCGGAACGAATGCCATAGCAGTAGCCGACGACCAGCATGCGCACCATCAACTCCGGGTCAATCGAGGGACGCCCGATGGGGCTATAGAAATCTGCCAGGTAGGCACGTAGATCACTGAGATCCAAGCACTGGTCGATGCTGCGCAGGAGATGTTGGGCCGGGACGTGATCTTCCAGATTGAACGAGTAGAACAGGCGCTGCTGTCCTCCCGGTAACTGTCCCATCATGCTGTTCGCCCCCACGCTCGCTGACAAAGCAATTTTGCCAACGGCATGGGGAGGCCGCTACTTTTTCAACAGAATCGGCCGCACACAGCCATTCGGCTCAACAGAACCCTGCCTTTACCCCACCAAACTCCGGAAACTCGCCCGGTAGTCCGTCGGCTTGAGATGCACATGTTGGCTGAGGTCGCCGGGTAGCGTGAACAGGCGCGGACCGTCCCGAAACTGGAACACGCGATACAGATGGAATTGATCGCCCGCCTCCTTGGAGAATTCGAGTTCGTTGTGGCTGACCAAGAAAGACGAGCCTACCCCGCCATTGGTGGTTTTCACCTCGATGAAGCGCTCATGGGCGTCCTCTTCGAACGACAGGATGTCGAACCCCGCACCGTCTCCCTGGGTGTCGGACACCCAATCCAGCCGCTGAAAAAGCTCTGGGTGGCCGAGCTCGGTCAGGCGTTGCTGTTCGTAGCCAATCACCCACTGCTCCCCTGCCCGGCCCAGCTTGCGGTTGGCTTCATCGCGAGCGGCATAATCGAACTTTCGCGGTAGGCGTTGCCGTAGAGATGCCGGGGTACGCACAAGCACTTCACGGGCGGGTGGTTCTACCAAAGCCGCTCGGTAGGTTTTGTCACCCGGAAGTTTTACCTCCTCCAGGGCATCGACAAGAGCGCCGACCGTCTGCTGATGTTCCAGAACGTAGGCGTGTACGGATTTACGCAGCAGCAGTTGGCTGTTGCCGCGTGGCTTGTAGCCGTTGATATAGGGCAGGCCCAGGGCATCGAGTACGGCGCTAATGTTCTGGTGCTTGAGCTCGACTGAAGACTTGCTGCGACCGTTCAGCAGTTGGCGCAGTGCCTGGTTGTGCTCGGACTTGTGGTACGGCTCCCCAGCCGCCTCGGCACGCAGCATGTCGAAATAGTCTTCGACCGTGGCCAGGACCTCTTCTTCGGACCAGTCTTCGCCGATGCGAATGATGCGAAACCCGAGCCGCGTCAGCGCCGGAACGACGGTCGTCTCGCCACCGGAGAAGCTGTCAGCAGTGAGCGGGCCCTGCTCGGGAAATTGCTTGCCGAAGGCCACACCGGCGATGGCCTTGGAATCGCAATCGGTGCCGGTCTTCGGATCACGTACCAGGAAGTCGCGGGACTTGCCGTAGCCGTGGCGCGCCAGGAATTTCGTGCGGCCCAGTTGCACGAACTCATCGATGGCAGCCTGCACGGCGGCGGGGCTTCGAAGCTGGGAGAGTTGAGACACAGGGTCCTTCCTTACTGTCATGGTGTGCCGGGAACCGCCGAGCCACGAGATTATGAGTAGCCCCTGAACAGAAACGTCACGATAAAAGCCGTGAACGCCACCAGGCCCATTAAATCCCTTGCGTATTTGCAGCCCGTGCTGTCCAAACCTGTACCAGGTCCGATCAACACGCTCCAACCATTGAGGTACGAAAACACCGCCTGACCGAACAAAAAATGCGTGATAGCCGCCGCAGCCATGACGCCGGAATCGTCAGACAGGCTGTAGCTGTTGACCATTGCCCTGTACGCCTGCATCTGAAATGGCTATTGCCCTGATGGGAGCCGGCTTTTCAGCCACCGACACCAGCGATGCCGTCAATATTCTTTACCCGATAACCATGACCGTACAAGCTAACAAGGCCTGGCAAGCCAGCGGACTTAAAAAGTCTTTTTTTCTACCATCCCACAAAAAAGTTCGTGGTGGAGAAAAGATAAGCTATGCAAGGCTTTAGGAGACGTGGTTTTTCAGGATGACGAAGAACGATTCGGCGCTAGGTGCAACATAGGTGCATCGCACGAGCGCTAGGAACGGCGAAAAAAGGCGGACGTGGCGAAATCGGTAGACGCAGCAGACTTTAAAATTGGAGTGCCCGCGGGGAAATCCGCGGAGTAGAACCGCTCAAAGTCGGGGAACGCTAACGGGCAATACCCTAAGCCAATCCCGAGCCAAGCCCCTTCGGGGGAAGGTGTAGAGACTGGACGGGCGGCGCCTAAAGCCTTCGGGCAATGGCGAAGGGACAGTCCAGACCACGAACGTCATCAGACGGCGGCGAAAGTCGAGGTGGTACGAAAATCTGCTTCTCTGTGAGAGTACGGGTTCGAGTCCCGTCGTCCGCACCACAAAGCCAAACATCCCTGCGATGATCGACCTCTGGGCGTTTGGTCGTGAGCCCGCCACCCTCGCGCTACGCTTTGCGCAGGCGTCGAAGGCGATCAGGTGCGCCCATCGATTCCGTCGAGCACCATCGCTGCGAGTTCATCGCTGGTGTGTGCACCACTATCGAGAACACGGGTTGTGCATGGAAGCCGTTCCCTTGCGGCCAAGCATCGGGCGACATTCGCTAATCGCCACTCTCGAATCTCCGCATTTCGATTCGGGTCAGGATGCATGGTCTGGTTCGCGATCCGGTGACGCAATAGGTCCTCGTTGAGCGTCAGAAAGATGTGCAGCAGCTGATCGTCGATCCGCCTTACCCCGTCGAGTATCTCAGTCAGATAGTCCGGGTGCACGAGCGTCATTGGGATGATGATGTCCTGCGAGTAATTCCTTCGAATCTCCCTGACCGCCGCGATCGTAAGTCCCCTCCACAAGGGGAGATCCTGATAGTCTCCGCTCGCTGGCATGGGGACCGTTTCTTTCACCACGAACCCGATTTCCTCGGGGTCAAAGATCAGCGATTTGGAACGCCGATCGCGCAGCCGCTTAGCGAGCGTCGTCTTTCCGGCGCCGAAAGGTCCGTTGATCCAGATTATCATTGTCGACGGCCTCTAACCTGAAGGCTCGCAAGAGCGCTCGACGGCCTCGTGCGGAGGCACGATCGGAGTGGTTCCGAAATGCTTCTCAAGATAGGTGACGCCGAACGTCACGATGTCCTGCGCGTCGAACAGGTAGCACTGAGCAAAGCCCACGAC
>NZ_JASEYC010000029.1:0-20156 GCF_035064245.1 Citrobacter sp. R-1.5.2
AATCGGTGGAGCTGCATGACAAAGTCATCGGGCATTATCTGAACATAAAACACTATCAGTAAGTTGGAGTCATTACCCATATTTTTCAGTATTCATAATACACCTCTCTCATAGTATATACCGATATATATTACTATATACTAAATATACAAAAAATCAATTATATTACAGGTTTATACATAAAAAAAGAGAGCTATTTAAGCCCCCTTTATAATATTATCTTCTGAAAAGTCTTCTTGGCTTGTTTTCATCTGGTTTATTTTCTGGTTTAGGTGTTTCAGGTTCTTTTTGCTGTTTTATGTCAGGCTTTTTTTCGGGTTCGGCATTACTGACTTTCGCTAATTCCCTCTCCTTTTTTTCTTCTTCAAGGTCTTTAAGAGATTTTTTTCCTAAAAAATTAATGCCTAATTCATCAAGTTTAAATTTCTCGTGAACTTCTTTGTAAAACTGTCTTTGTTCTTCACTTAAAGGCTTAACCCCTACACCGTTCTGAACAGCCTGTAAGTAAGCATTTTCAAGGAAGGAAGAATTTCCCTGGAAGGTAACCGTATTCCAGCCTTTTTCCTTAGCGACAAGAACGAGTCTTTTTGCACTGTCGATCTGATTTCTTGCTATGACCACAATAGAGTCGGTTTTTTCAAGCAATTGAGTGTTGTCCTTGAAGTAAACTATTCTCTTTTGCCCATCAAGTGATCTACCAATACGACCTACATTATCAAAAAGCCTGTGATAATCTTCGTCGTCCAGGAAGCGGGTTTTAGAATTGAATGACTGCCCCTTGTTTGCATTGTGAAGTTCTTCCAGTTCAAGAATATCCTGTTCCGTAGTGTCCTTAACGGCAGGCTCTGGATCGTCGTTCGCCACGGTCATAGCTGCTACTGGTGCTTTATCAGTAAAACCGTTGTCCTTCGGCTCTACGGGGAACAGTTCTTCTTCTGTTGGTTCTGCACTGCTATGGACTGGTGCGGGTGTGGCGGGTTCGTCATTTGCCGGTGATACAACGGCAGCGGTTAAACTTTTATTGTCTTTCTGTTGAGCAAACACTTTCAGTTCGTCGGGGATTACTTCTTCTTCGTTTTCCAGGTCATCAAACTGTGGAACATAGCCGAGAGCATTATAGGTAGTGTTCTGTATGCTTTTAAGCTCTGCTATTTGTTCGTAAGTCTTGTCAATCGCTTCCTGGTTGTTTGTCTCTTCATATCCTTTCAGATCTCTCCTTAGCTTAATGACATTGTTAACAGCATCAGCATAAGTTTTTTCAAGCTGTTGGGTGTTGAAGTGTTCTGTGTTTTGTTCTTTTTCTGCATTTAAAGCTTCGTTAGTTCCGAATCCCATAGGCAACTCCTTAGTTATAGTTATGTTTTTAATTTAGATGATTTTTTTGCATAAACCCTCTACAATGTAGTATAGTATATTATAGCATGTTGGCAATAGCTGACGGCAATAAAATGTTCATGAGTGATTCCATGAAATTTCTTTATAAACATCATGTTAGGGGGTTTTATGATTCCGTATTCCGTCTGGAACTATAAGGGAGGTGTAGGCAAGAGCCATACTAGTCTAACTCTCTCCGGGTATCTGGCCAATCAGGGTAAGCGTGTGGCACTGGTTGATTATGACCCACAAAACGGGGCTATGATCTGTTCAGACATTGCCAAAGCAAATGGAAGCCCTTTACCCTTTTTGGTTGTTAAAAGCCTGAGTGAAATAAACCGCGACGAGATAGATGCTGTTGTGTTCGATCACTCCCCAGGTGTTAACCCTGGCGGTCAGCTTGCCCCTATCGTTATCATTCCGACTATCCTCGATGCAGCAAGCCATTCAATCACTATCAAGAGTGTTCACGAACTGGACGGAACGGACAAGCTCTGTATCGTCATTCCTAATCGTGTAGAACTGCAAAACAAAGAGCATAAAGACCTGCTCGAAATGCAGTTTGAAAATGTCCCCTACATGAAGAAGCGAGTCTCTTACTCTCGTGCCTACGGCATGGGTGTAACTATCTATTCGGAAGGTACAGGCTTACCGAACCTGGGGATCACTCGCCAGGAGTTCGACGGTGTAGCTAAATACATTCATAAACGAATCGAAAAACACATTGCTGATATGAAAGCAAAAGAGAAGGCATAAAACTTATGAGCAAGAAAAAAAACTCATGGCTTGATGATATGCAGTCGTTTGAAAAGATTGCCGTTGAAACAGCTTTCAATGCCGGTGACTCTTACTGGTCGCATGAATATTTTGCACATAGTAATAATGCTGCTCATGTCGTCACTAATGTAAAAATAAGAGCAAAAGAAGACGAAACCCGTTTAACCAATATTCGTATTCCTGCACAACTGGAAGCTGTTCTTGCACAGATCGCCCCTGGTGTTCCTATTGCTACGGCTTTATTGGTGCTTGCAGATTTAAAAGCCAGCGAGCTTGTTAAGGAAAATAAAGCCGTAAAAATATCGAATAAAGGGGAGTAACCCTTATGTCAGGTAATTACAAGTTAAGTCGTCAGTTCGTCGGAAATATAACAGGTGACACTTTTTATTTTTGAAAAGTAGAATATAGTAAATTAAAGTAGATAAAAAACTACTTTACTACTTAAAAAAATAAATAACTAAGGAGTTACAAATGGCAAAAGTTAATGCAAAAGGTTTAAAAACATATAACCATCAGGGTTTTTTAACTTCAAACTCAGGAGCAAACAGCAGTGATAGTCCTCTATACCCAACACAAGAAGATGCTTATTATATCGATGCCTGGTCAGGTATAGAGATTACAGATCCAAATCCTGCAAAACTGGTTAAAGATATAGAGGAAGGTGTATACGATAAAGTTCATTTCCCTACAAAAAGATTTCTTAACGATTTAAAAGTGAAAGATCTTGCAGGTGGTTTAAAGAAATTTAATAAGCTTCACGAGCTTGATGAACAACCGGAAGGTGAGCACTTTGTCTTTTATCTTGATGGTGTTCCTAAGCACCTACAATCAAAAACCAGGGAAATTATCATAAGAGAAATCTCTCACCCCGATTTTATATTCAGAAAAGAACAGAATAGCGGTAGAAAACCACAGATTATAGTCAATAAAGGTCTGCAAAGTGTGCTTGCCTGGGGGATTCACCGCAACCAGACAGATCATTTGGGAAATGTAATTCCAGACCATTTCCACCTCTTCCGTTCTGCTCATTGTATCACTGATAAGAATTATGGTGTTTCAACGAATGATAAAGGAGAGTTTACTCCATTTATAAATGCAGCAAATCCTAATAAAAGAATTGTCAATGCTGCTTTATTACTAAAAGATAACAAAGTTAGATTGATTGTTGAAAATCAGATAAACAGGGCTTTGGCAGCGGCTGGGATAGAAGCAACGGTAACCCTTGGTTCTTTACAAGAGGAAATTGGTGCGACAGATGAAATTAAATCAGAAAAATTAAAAAAAGAAGCAGAAGAAAATAATAAGCCTCTTGCTGATGTAGCACAAGAACATATCAATGACGAATCTCTTGATGATGAAGAAATTTCCGACTCTTTAATGCAACATGGAAATCTTTCAGAACAATCCATAGAAAAACTTGAGTCTATAATTAACAAAACAGCATTTGACAGTAATGAACAAGTTAGAAGAAAACAGGCTCAGATAAAAGAGCTAATGGCTGAACTTGTCGAAAGAGAACAAGAATTACAAGCTATCAATAAAGGTATCCTTTATGAAGCTAAATACATTCATGCTAAAAATCTTTTAAATGAAACTTCAAGAAAGCTTGAATCAGTAAATAAAGAGCTAGAAGAGTCTAATAAACTGAATGACGAGTTCAATGAAAAAATCATTGAAAACACAAATACAATTTCTAATCTTAATGACGAATTAGCACGAGAAAGAAAATATAACGAAGAACAAGAATTACAACTTAATCAGTTAGAAACAGAGCTTGAAACCGAAAGAAATATAAATGCGGAAAACTCAGCACTTATTACAACACTTACAGACAAAAATACTGATTTAACCGCTAATCTGGAAGTTGAGCAAGAGAAGACAGCAGAACTGACAGCGGAAAATGCAGAACTAAAAGAGAAGCATAAAGTTGAGATCGCTACTCTCCGTAGTGAGTTCGCTCAGAAACTGGTTAAATACCGTAAAAACTTTGTGGCTCGTGTTAAAAACAAAGTGGCAACGGCTGTTGAACATGCAATTCAGGCATTTAAAGATAATCAATTGCCATCATTGCTTAAAGATGCAACAACCAAAGCAGTAAGTGAATATAAATTAAAAGAATTACCTGGAAAAATTAGAAAGATAAGAGAAGAAGAAGCTACAAAATCAGCGAATGAAATTAAAGCATTAACCAACGATGTTTCTATATTAAAGACTAATGTAGAAACCTTAACGGCTGATAAAGATACATTGCAGAAAGATTTTGACGAATTGTTCAATGCCAGCAAAGAAAAAGCAACGGAAATGAATAATGAAATTGCTCGCCTTAAAGAAATTCTTAAAAGCAATGGAATAAACCCTGATGGTGATAACTCACCAAAAAAGCCTAAAAACGATAAGAAGTAAGGGGTGACTTATGAACATAAACAACAATAAGGACAGAATAAAAGAAATAGAGAGTCTTGGTGTAAGCGGGGAGGAAACTCCCCTTACCCCACCTGATGGCATTGTGGGTGCGATTAATGAGTTAAGGGAAGAAGAGTGTTCTCTTCCCGATCCCTTGTTCGTCGGCAAGCTGGTTAACCCTCTCATTATGAAAGATAAGCCAGGTTATGCTAAAAAAATGAAGAAAAGAAAGCATATTACTTTTAAACCTAATGAAGACGGTTTAGATTTACTTGAATGTTATTATAATGATTTTTATATAGAGCTTTACACTCGTGATTATAATGAGCATTTACAGGCTATACCTAAAAAGAATTTAGAAAAACTGGCAAGAGTTGATAAAAAGTTTCAAACTTATATGGAAGAAACTGAATATACTTTTTACGAAAACATTTCAGAGTTGTTTGATTTATTCGGTGATATGATTTTCGAAGAATGGGGGATGGCTACACCATCGGTAGATAGCAGTGTTATGTTCACAAAAGCAGTTTTAACAGAAGCCGTATTAAGAAATATGCCTGTCTATCCTGATTTAATGAATGAACAGCAAAGAAGAATTTTAAGAAAATTGTTTATAGACATTAAGCATGAATACAAAATGGTTTACCATTCAGAGATGACAAAAGAAGTGAGAACCACACATTATATTTGCGGTAAAAATTATTATGAGTCTATGAGTAAAAATAAAAGTTATTTATTATCATCAGGTTATTGACACTTTAATAAAAATCGAACATAGTTTATAATATACGGAATAATATATAAAATAATATAAAACGGGGTGCTTATGACAACAAATGAAAAAGATGCATACCTTTTAACAGGTGTGGAGATAAAAATGTACGATCCTGATGCTGTATCAGAGGAAAATGAACACGAACAGGAAGAAGAACAGCTTCAAATCGAAGAAAACAATCTTGATAACGAATCTGAATATGAAGAAGAGTATCAGGAAGACGACGAATACACGGAAGAAGACGAGCAGAACGACGAACACCAGGCTTCGACTGTAATTGGAGAAGCACAGGAAGCTGGTTCTGAAGATCCATCTAACAAACTGGACGGGTTACCTTCCCCTATTCGCAGAAAGAAAAAAGAAAAAGAAATAACTCTTTATGAAAGTTTTGTAGGGAAAATCACTACACATGGTATGTATCACACTTCCAGGAAATCAGTAAAAGGGAAGGTTGTTGTTAAAGATATTCTTGTTCATAACTTCCCGATTTTACCAGTGGAAGTTATTAAAGCCCTTGATGGCACAATTGACGAATCAGTAACTTATATTAAATTGGTTTTCAAGAGCATCGACGGCGAATTTAAAGAAGTTATTATCCCTTCTGGTGCTGCTAACGATTTTAAAGAAGTGAAGAAAGCGGGTTTTCTTGCCCCTTCTCCATTAAATCATTCAAAAGTTCTTTCTCTTATTAATGATGTTATTTCTAATGGCTCGTTAAATAAAAAGACGGGCTATTCTCAGTGTGGCTGGACAAGTGATTTAATGCACCATATCAGACCCGACAATGATTTGTATGTGGGTAAAAAAGTAAAAGTTACAGAAGTTAAAGGAAGTGCTGATTTATATTTCCCAATGCTTTCTGAATTTGTTTTAAATTGTCCTCAGATGGCTTTTGGTCTTGCATTCGCAGCGGCTGGATATATGCGTGGATATATTACCGTAACAACTTTAACTCCATTCTATATCCTTTACGGTAAAGCTCATATGGGTAAATCTAAAACATGTCAGCTTATCGCAAGCTTGCAGGGCAACCCGATAAAAGGGAAGGGTAATAATATTGACTGGAATACTACTATGATTGGATTCCATAAATTTCTTGCAAATAATAATCATGGTGTTTTAATCGTTGATGAATTAGATAACCTGTTTCTAAAAAATAACATTGCTCATGCTGCAACAATGATTATGGATATAACAAACGGTGGTGGTCGAGCTTATTCAGACCAGTACAGAAACACTTATCAGGGCGAAAGCTGGAACAACTCTGTTATTGCTTCAACTAATCTACGTATTGAAGATGTGGCAGGTGGAACAATGAAAGAACAAGCTTTGTTCACTCGTTTAATGCAAATCGATGTCGAAGATTCGGTTCTTCATAACTACACTGGCGGTCAATACAGGCTCGAAGAACTCACTCAGATCATGAATGAAAACTACGGGCATTTCTACCCAAAAGCGATTGAACAAATCAAAGCAAAGGGCAAGGAATATAAAGCAAGACTTAAAGAACTTTTTAATGAATTAACATCTGATATTAAGCTGGTTGACTTGCAGAACGAACCTCGCTCACTCGAAATGCTGGCTCTTGCTCAGGTTGGTGCTGAACTGGTCGGTGATGTATTAGGTGAAAAAGAAGGTGCAGCTTGTCAGGCAGCCGTTGACATTATCATTGAACGATTCAAGAGATCGGAAGACGAACTTATATCCAAAAAGCAAAATGAAGATGCTAACACTTATGAAATGTTAAAAAGTTTCATAACGGATAATGCTCAAAGATTCCGTTGGGAAAATTATGCTTATTGCCAGGGCAATCGCTTAGATATGAAAAAATCTCAGATTGATCAGGCGATTGAATTTTCCAGTAATGCGACAAAAGCAAGTACCGGTGCATTAGGTGTTGTTGTGCAGGAAACGGTTATGGATCATGCCCTGGATTACAACGGGTATGTGTTACTTAATCCGAGTGCATTTGATAGCCTTGCTCGTTATGGGATTTCAAAAGATAAGATGATTTCAGCTGCCAAAAATCTTGGAATGTTGAGAGAGCAGGGCGGTAAGAACACTAAAAAACTTAGTGACAAGTATAAAGCAATGCTATCTGGTGTTAGTCGTGCTTACCAAATTGAGCTTAAAGATATAAGCGATATCCTGGAATTTGAAGTACCAGAAGTTGCACCAGAAGAAAATCTGAAGGAAATCACCCCGGTGAAAGAGCCAGATTTCACGACAGAGCACCTTCCAGAGAACGAGAACGGGCAACTCCCACCTGAAATTGAACAACAGTTAGACAAAATCATGGAGGACTATGACAGATTCGGCTTTACCGACTGGGATAACATAGGAGCTTCCATTCAAAATAAAACCAACAAAGGAGAGTGATTATGAAAGACAGATACACCCTTAACCAGGGCAGAAATGCCCTTATAGACAGTGAAGCAGATCAGCCAGTCAGGATTTTTTTCACCAACAATGTTTATGTGTGCAAGACTCCAACAGGCATGTTTAAGGAGCGAAGCCCCGAAGAACTGGCAAGACTGCTTAACCGAACGGCAAACCAGCAAAAGGTATCAACAGGGTTTAAGGCAGGTAGACCCAAAACGGCAGAAGAACTATCAAGAATGTTAGAAAAGATTCAGAAATAACAAAGCCCCTAAACAGGGGCTTTTTAACGGCTTATAGGAGAGTATTTTTAAGGGTAATAAGAACCGAAATACCCGACAGAAAACCCGATTGACACCGCTAATGAAGCCAGACAAGCAACAACCAAAGCAATGAAGCCAGCACGATAAGCAAGGTTGGCAACAACATACTGAATAGAAACTTTTCCAGAAGTCAGAATATTACTAAGTTCTAAACGGGTATAATGCTTAGTAAGCCATACACATAAAAACAATACACCCCATGCCATTAAGATAGTTGATAAATCGTGTGAAGTAGTCATTTTATTTCTCCTATAAACCGTTTGTTCATTATTAATTTAGCGTACTCTTTTTTGTATCTCAAGTTTTTTTCGATGTTTTTCATCATCTTACATAATGTCATTGAAGCTGTTAGGTTTTTTGTTTGGTAAAGATTTAGTTTCTTCTATTGCTAACACATCAATGGGTTCTTCATTCCATTCTTCTTTCCATACCGTATTGTAGGAAAAATCAGGAAGCCATTCCCCTGGGGTTCTGAAAAAACCATGAGTGTAAGTTGTTTGATACTTTACTCCATATGCCATTAGACTAAATCTGAATGTCAGAGTTGACATTATCAAGCCAAAGATCACAGCAGAATACAACTGGAATATATCTTCTGCCAAGAATCCGAAAACAACCGTAGCAATCAATACAGAATATGAAACATAGCAAAGGATACAAAACTCTATATATCTTCTTCTTAGTTTTTTTTCATTATAATGATATTGTCTTAGTTTTTGTGAGAATTTAGTTTTCATAATTATTACCCCTCTTGATGACATTCAAATAAAAATACATTTCCACTTTTTTCTTTTAAATTAATAGCATGGTCAATTAATGCTGGAATCATATAATACTTAAAGCTATCAGGCATTAACCCATTAATATCATCAAGTGTTTTTTCAGGAACTAATAATTGTATTTTCTTTTTTTCCATTCCGCATGTAACCGAAAATTTAAGATCGTTTTCTTTTTGCTTTAAAATTTTAAAAGTTCTATCTTTCTCATCGGAGCTCATAGATTTGATTTTTTCCACCATTTCAACAAGTAAAGCCACATACAGCATTGTATATTTTCCCTTACTAACTCCCGCTGATACAGATAGTAGTTTTTCTGTAAGCCATTGAGGATTTGATATTAAAATACCTTTCCCATTTGCAAATGTATTAGGTGGTATTGCATTTACTAAAAATATGTCTTTGCTTATTTGTTGCAACATATTCTCCTCAATTAATTCTACTGATTTTATTTTATTTATCATATTTAACTCTCCGGGTGTTGACTATATTATTTTTTTCTCTTATATATTTAAATATATTATTTCATATATTATCTTATATATAATTTAATATATTTAAAACTAAACATATGTCAATAGCCTTAATTTAAAAATGAGGAAATAGATATAAGAAAAACAAAATAAATATGGAGAGTTCTTATGAGTACAAAAAATATAATGAGGTATTTAGGAAGTATATTCTTACTTCTTTCACTAACAATAACACAAAATGCTTATGCAGAAGGTTTTGATCTTTTCAAACCTAACGATGATAACTGGTTAATTAAAAATATTTTCATACCGTTATTTTACCCTGATACTTCCCCTTTTTCCCCCATAACTGGTGTATTCCTTGCGGGTATACTTGCTTTTGGGGGAGTTCTTGCAGGTTATACCATGCTTGCCGGCACACTCAACACAGCTCACGATGGTGAAATGTTAGGTAAGAAGTGGTCTTCTCTATGGTTGCCAGTGAGAACGACTCTTGGTGTCTCTATGATCATGCCTATCAAAGGCGGGTTCTGTGCCATACAAATTATCGTGGTATGGCTTGCAGTGCAGGGGGTAGGACTTGCAGATCAGACCTGGAATGCTTTTGTTGAAAATCCATTAAAAGGTTCTGTTTTGCCTCAGCCTGTTATTGACAGACAGATCAGTACACTTTACCAAAGTGCTGTAAGTGGATATGCCTGTATAGCAGCCATTAAGAAAGACCAGGCAGATAACGAAGCTGACGGAAAAAGTGCTGGTATTATTGATAAATTATTAAACATAACAAAAGAAGAATGGAATCCAGGAGTTACAACCTCAACAACCAGTGGCACTAACAATGGGAAAAAACTTGTCATAGAGTTTGGTAATAAAAATAGAGAGGCTTCACGAAATGCCTGTGGTTCTATAATTTATGACATGTATGCTACTTCTGATAAAGTTATAGCAAATGCACCCCAGGCAGCACTTGACCTTGTTGACCTTAATAAAATTCAAAGAAGCTTGATTCCAGTTCATGTAATAGCATTAAGTGCTTTATTAGCAAGAGCAAGCGATGTAGGAAACAGAATTGCTAATAATGATGATTCTATTACTGCTGATTACATAGCCAATGATATGAAAGTAGCAGGTGACGCTTATAAGGTTGCTATTGCTCTTGCAGCTAATACGGCTTACCAGGATTCAATTTCAAAAGACACGGTTGAATCATTGAAAAAAGATGGATTCGTATCAGCAGGAGCATGGTTTATTAGAATCGCAATGGCTCAAAGTGCTGTTAATAATGTAGTAAATAATGTTCCTATTGGTACAGGTGTTACAGGTAGTATGTTGGAAGAATCAACAAGCTGGTTTGGTGGTTCTGATAAAACAGATTATCCTTCTGTTGATAAAACCAAGAAAAATTTAAAAGCATATTTTGCAAAAGCAAATATGTTGAATAATAACAGTGCAAGTGGTGCCGGTGCAGGAACAGAAGGTGACCAAAGTCTTTTAGATAAATTAATGGCTGTTTTCTCTCCTTCCGAACTTGCTGCTCTTTTCACAGCACAGGCATTTACTGCAAATCCAGTTGTAGCAATAATCAATATTGGATTATCTTTAATCAATTTTGCTCTTGTAACATATGGAGTCATGACAACTGTTGTTTTAGGTATTGGTACCGCTGCTAATGTTATACCTGGTGGGGTTATTTCAGCTACGACATTGGTTACACCATTGGTTACAGGACTATTATTTGCTCTGTTCTGGGCTGGAATCAGAATGGCTTATGTTATTGCATGGAAACCTTTCATAGTCTGGTTTGGTGCGATTATAGGTTGGTTGGTGTTAGTAGTTGAATCCATGTTTGCAGCACCTCTATGGATGGTTGCTCACCTTGCACCAGATCAAGACGGTGTAGTAGGTAAAATGGGGCAAGGATACATGTTGATACTGTCTCTTATCCTCCGTCCTGTTCTTATGGTTATCGGGTTCGTAGTAGCTCTATCACTCATGACACCATGCCTAATGTTAATAAATGCTTTCATTGCTTTCACTGGCGATACTATAGGAGTCGGTGCAGCCGCTTTCATAGGTAAAATCGTTATGATTACGATCTATTTAAAAGTTGTGGAAGAAACTATGAACAAGCTCTTTGGTTTAATTCACTCTATACCAGACAGCATCCTACAATGGATTGGTGGCGGTTTATCTCGCTCAATGGGTGATTATGCGAATGGTATCGAAGGTGGTTCTTCTCATACGACTGAAAAAATCGGTGGCGGTAGTAAACAAGCTGTTATGACTATGAGTAGTGTTTCTACAAGAGGAGCACAAAGGGCTCAGGAGCTTAGAGAAAGAAATGAAGAAAATACCATGAATGCAGCAAACGGGCATGATGGCGGGGGTTCTGGTAGCGGTAATAATGATTCTTCTGATAAACCAAAAACAAAAGGTTAAATAAAATAAAGCCCCTTAACTTAGGGGCTTTTTGTTTCAATATAGAAACCAATTAATCAACAATATTTACGGAGTTACTTATGGTAACGACTTTAATATATTCTATTTATTTTCAAATATCAAATATTTTTATATTTATTTAGCCCCAGCTTATTGACATTTTCACTGGGGCATTTATAAATATATAAAAGGGTAAATAAAAAATACAAATAAAGGAGTCAATTATGAATACATTTAATTTGTTTAATTTAACCAATCCGATTCTGACGATCCCAATCACAATTATTATGGGCCTTGGGTTTATTGTTGTTCTTTTTAATTTATTTAAAAACACTTTTTTAGCCAAATACAAAAGGCTCGAAGAGTCGGGATTCTGGAAAAACATATGGCATTTAGCGAAGTGGATTAAAGGTAAAATTAATTATCTGGTTGGTGTTTATTTTTTCAGTATGACATTATTGTTTTCCATCATGGTTTTTATATTCAGGGATGAAACATTCAAGTTAGATTTAACGGCTTATATCTTGTGCGGCTTTATCAGTGTTGGTTTAAGCATTCTCTTTTACACATACAGAGATATTAATTTCGATTTAAAATCCTATAAGCAAGTAAGACAAGAGCAAAAAGAAAAGAGAAGGAGGAAAGTATGATTTTAAAAGAAAGAGATTTAGTGGGCTTCAAACTCATTTTAAACCAAAATAAACTAACTTCAAGCCTGGTTAATTTTAAGCTTTGCATTATAGAATCAGATAAAAAAATAAAACGAGTTAGAGCAAGCAATTCTTTTATCTACGAAGATGTAACCTGTAAGCAAAATAGAAACAAAAAAACTGGCGAGTATAAATTGAGTGTGGAAGCACAGGAAACTCTCGACAGGATGCTATCTGTATTCACTAACACAAAAGAAATTTGCAAAATAATGATTCAGTATTTCATAAGTCAGACAAACCGACCTGAAAGCATGAAAGAAGAATTAAAATCCGTCACTACGGAAATCACTGAAAAGGTTTTTGATAAAGTAAAAGCAGACGACCAGACTTTAATACTTATCACTTACCATGAAGTTATGAAGCAGTTAATCAAAATGGATTGGTGGAAAGATAATGAAGCTAAAAGAATGGAAATTCTTAAAGAAATAGAAATGAGAAAAGAACAGTTAGGGGGTGTTTATGGCGAAATTTAATCTCATTGGTAAAAATCCCGAACAAGCGAAAAAATATCTTACTTTCTGGACAATCGTTAATGCAGGGGAAGAAGAAAGATATCAGGAAGCTATGCAGTTATCTCTTGAACCAGGATTCACTATAAACAAGACAAAAACCAATGGCATGTTTTTCATGGAAGACATGATGATTTCTTGCCGTAAAGAGTTCTTCTCTCTGTTCATGGACACACACCGTCAAACGGTCAAATACCACTTATCCCGCAGATCTTACACTATCCCGGAACTGGTCATTGCAAGATACATGGGTAGTTATACCAGGCTTGCAAGTGATGAAGAAAGGATAGACCACTTAACAGCAAACATTGTCTGTTTTCTCGATGCCATGTTGGCCACCGGCACACATAAGCGATTACAGCACCTGGACAGCTACGAGAAGCTTATAGCGAAGGTGGAAGAGTATTACATGGGGGTTATAGCCGATTTGCCGTCTGTAAGGCTCTATGAGGCTCTCAAAGCGAAAGCGGCAGGTAATGAGCAAGCGGAGCTGAAGGAAGTCATAGCAGCGACGACAGGAACGACGAAGAAGAGAAGACTGTAAACGGGGGAAAGGGTATGGACGATATGATAATCAGGTCTGTTAAATCAGCTTTGAAGCACAGCAAAAGAAAGGGAACGACAGCTATGGACTTCCTGTTAACCGATAGCCACACACAGTTGAAGCTGGACGACAGATACGGGGGGATAGCTGATACAGGGCATATGTTCGCTATCCTGGTGGAAGATCACTACAAGAAGAAGTTTAAGGACATAACAAGAAAGGGGAATGTAGTAACCATTAAGGTAGCAAGAGACATACTGGTAGGGTTCAGATTCAGCTACTCGCCAGGCTCTCTATCCGTTTACTACAAAATCAGGGTTAAAGGAAAAAATTATAAGGAGGGAATAAAGGTAATTGATGGGTTTAACAGAACATCAGAAAGCATAATAAACAACATCATTAACAAAGCAAGACAGCAAATTGTTTCAATGAAATTCATTGCTGGTATGACTGTTTTAGCCATATCGGGTGTGGGAATGTTTTATGCAATATTTAATTTAAATACACTAATCACATAATTATAAAAAAGGCGGTGACTTATGATAATAAAAGCGGAAGAAATGGAAAAGGTAATGTATGGCGACAGGGTGAAAGAATTTATTCCAGAAAAGAAAAAAACCAAACTACTCGCAGACATTTATCATGCTGAAAATCTTTTCAGGAAAAATAGAATAGACAAAATAAACTTATTAGATAAAATAGAATTAGCAGCTAACAATAAATAAGGAGTTAATTATGATAATAACAGATTTAGAAGGTAGAAGTTTATACAGAAACAGAAACGATTTTGAACCAGAAAGAATAATTGATGCCATCGTTAAAGCGGGTGGCATAGAAAATATTAACTTAACTTTTTATGCCGATGATTTCAATGATGAGGAAGCGATTAAAGCAATAAGATTTTTAAAAAACATAAACTATGACATTAACAAGCTTCCGATAGACCAATACGAAGAAGTTGTAGCCATTGAACTTATCAAGCAAGGCTATGATATGTACAAAACAGGTAGGCATAATATCCCGGTCATTACAGAATGTGGTTATGGGGTTTTAAAAGAGTGTATTAAACAAGGTTTAGATCTGAATAAATTCAATGTTGACAATCATTTTAGATCTGAAATTGACTATGATGAAAGAGGTAATAGTAGAAAGGTTCATTATTCTGATATATCTAATTTTATAAGATATAAAGAGAGCATAGACTACGACAAATTTAGCTTGCTTGCTGACAATGGATTGTTAAACGAAAAAACATTAAAAGACTTAGAGGGAGACTTTGGACCGCTTTATTATAAATATCAATCAGCCATGAATAAAGAAACCTTTAAAAAAGTTCTTAATGCTTACGATAAAATAGAGTTAAATATTGATAAGATTCAAGAAATTCATGACATGGATCTGTGTTATTTTAATGGTTCTGGTAATTTTAAAATTCAATTAATTGATAGGTTTTTAGAAACGAGTGCAAACAAAGATTCTGCTATTAATGAAATATATCAGTCATTGGAGAAAAGAGGTGAAAATATAAACAGTAAGGATAACTTACCATTTATAAACATGATTAAAAAACACACTAAACAAGAACAGAACGAGATCCAGGCTGCTTTCACACAAACCGCACCAAAACCCAGCACCAGAAGAAGAATGTAGGAGGAATTATGATAATAAAAAACTCAGAAGGTCAAGAGATATACAATAAAAGAAGTAATGGTAATTTAGATACTGACAGTATCATAAATGCCATAGTAAAAGCCGGGGGAGTAGATAAAATCCATATCAAACTTTTTGATAATGGCTTCACTATGAATGAATTTATTAACTCTGTCAGGTTTCTAAAATCAATTAATTTTGACATTAACCAACTACCAATCGAACGGTATAGAGATTATGGAGGCATAGAATTAATAAAACAAGGATATAATATGTATAAAACTGGTAAAGATAATGTACCAGTGATTACAGAATGTGGTTACGAGGTTTTAAAAGAGTGTGTTAAAAAAGGTCTTGATTTAAATAAATTCAGCAAAAGCAACCATTTTTTAGAATTTATCGAATGTGACGATAATGGCGAATATTTAAAGAAAAACTATCGTATATCTAATTTTATAAGAGACAAAGAAAACCCTAAGTTTATAGATATCAATAAACTCGATTTACTGATAGATAATGGATTGCTTAATAATAACACCTTGTCTGATTTAGAGGGGGAGATTGGGCGACTATATTATAACTGTGAATTACTTATGCTTTGCCCTGATGATACATTTAAAAAACTTGTTGATGCCTATGAAGTAATAGAATTAAATGAAAAAGGACTTTCTGAAATAGATGAAATAGATACTACCGGAGAGTTGAAGGCTCACTTACTGAAAAGATATTTAGATACAAGTAAGAATAAAGATGTTGCCATTAGTAATATCTATCGAATCTTTGAAAACAGTGGAGGTGAATGTTTACATGAAAAAACAAACAAACCAACTATTGAAATGATAAATAAGTATATCAAAGAGGAAAGAGAAGAACTTCATTCGATACTTTCTCAATCCTCAACACCTAAACCCAGCACCAGAAGAAGAATGTAATGAACCTACTCACATAAAAGACAGCTTAACCAGTTGTCTTTTTTTACCCCAGCTTATTGACAATTTCACTGTAACCATTAGATGTATAAAAAATAACTATAAGCGGGGATTTTACTATGGAAAATATTTTATCAAAAAAACAAAAGAAGCATTTAAAGAAAACCTATCTTAATACAGAAAAGAAAATCAGGAACAGGATAGCGAGCAACAGGAAAGCATTTTACTGTGGTGTCGCCGTTCTTGCCGTTCTGACGGCATACAGCTTGTTTAAACCGAAGGAACAGCAAACAGTGATCCCACAGGTTAACCAGGACTACGCAAAGGAGGGTGCGAATAAGCACCCTCCACAACGAAACTGAAAAAAATTAGTTTATTAAATTCAAATACTTACAAAGGCGCATTTTTATGTTTGGTGACTTATTCGCACCTTCCTTAGCAATTTTTTGTGAAGTAGCAACAGAGAGCAAGACTTGATGAAAAATTCACATAATTGGTTGTGTACTGTTAACTGCCCCTTGTCTGCCAAAAACCAAATAAAAAACAATGGATTGATGAAAATAAAAAAAAGATAAAGTTTAGGCCAAAGTGGTCGATAACTTGAAAGACACAGGTAAGCCTGACTTATATACCCAAAAGGAAAATATTATGGCACAAGTCATCAATACAAACAGCCTGTCGCTGTTGACCCAGAATAACCTGAACAAATCTCAGTCTTCCTTGAGCTCCGCTATCGAGCGTCTGTCTTCCGGTCTGCGTATCAACAGCGCGAAAGACGATGCTGCGGGTCAGGCGATTGCTAACCGCTTCACCTCTAACATCAAAGGCCTGACTCAGGCGTCCCGTAATGCCAACGACGGTATTTCTGTTGCCCAGACTACAGAAGGTGCGTTGAACGAAATCAACAACAACCTGCAGCGTGTACGTGAACTGTCCGTTCAGGCAACTAACGGTACCAACTCTGACAGCGATCTGTCTTCGATTCAGGCTGAAATTACTCAACGCCTGGAAGAAATTGATCGCGTTTCAGATCAGACTCAGTTCAACGGCGTGAAAGTGCTGGCTGAGAATAACGAGATGAAAATCCAGGTAGGCGCTAACGATGGTGAAACTATCACGATTAATTTGGCAAAAATTGATGCTAAAACACTTGGATTAGATGGTTTCAATATTAACGGTGCTACAAAAGCAACCGCTAGTGATTTAGTTTCTAAATTCAAAGCTACCGGTACTGACAACTATGATGTTGCTGGTAATACTTATACAGTTAACATTGAAAGTGGTGCTGTTCAGAATAGCACCGTTAATTCGATGTATATTAGCGCAGTAGATGGGTCACTGACTACTTCAAACGATACTAAAGTCTTGGGTCAAGGCGTTGATGCTACAGCATTAGCTGCTGCTGGTCAGGGTAAAGCTCAGAGCGCAACTTTCACCCTCAAAGGTATTGAATATAAGGTAATAAGTGCTGCTACTACTGATGGTAACGGTAAATACGAAGCTATGATCAACAGTGAAAAGGTAACCTTTACTATCACTGGTAGTAAGGATACAGATGGTGCAGATGCAAGTTTAGCTACAGATAAGCCTATCTATAAAACAGCGGCTGGAACGCTTACCACTGAAGAAGTAAGTAATAAAGCTGCGACAGTATCTGATCTGGATATTAAAAATGGTAAGAAAACAGGTAGCTCTTTAGTCGTTGATGGACAAAACTACAAAGTAAGCAAGGACGGAGTGGTAACAGATGCTGTTGATAATAAAGTTATGTATGTAGGTAAGTCGCAAGGTGGTAGCCCAATTCTTGTCAATGCCGATGCAGCTAAAACGATGCAATCAACTGAAAAGCCGCTGGAAACCATCGATAAAGCATTAGCAAAAGTTGATGCCCTTCGCTCTGACCTCGGTGCGGTACAGAACCGTTTCGATTCTGCTATCACCAACCTGGGTAACACCGTAAACAACCTGTCTTCTGCTCGTAGCCGTATCGAAGATTCTGACTACGCGACCGAAGTGTCTAACATGTCTCGTGCTCAGATCCTGCAACAGGCGGGTACTTCTGTTCTGGCACAGGCTAACCAGACCACGCAGAACGTACTGTCTCTGCTGCGTTAATATAGTTTATAGTACTAAGCCCCGTGATTGCGGGGCTTTTTTGTTTAATGTGCTAAAACTGGTTCTAAGGTACAACTGTTATGAATGATATCTCATATGGTCGAGAAGCGGAAAAATGGCCCCGTGAATATTCTACGCTTGCTCGCAGGATACAATTTCTACGCTTCAATGATTATCCTGTAAAGTTGGTAAGCGGCAACGGGCAATCAATAATCGGTTATATTTCAAAGTTTAATCAGAAAGAAAATATGATCTTGGCATCTGATGAAGCTAAGGGAAGCAATAGGATTGAGGTAAAACTTGAGTTTCTCGCATCACTCGAAGAATTGCCGATTGGCGAAAGTTTAACCGCAAGACTTATTGCTGCTGATGTTTTTAATGTTCAGCCATGTGACCCAACAAGGAAAGACTTTTTCTCTATCTGCAATAAGTGCTTTAAACAAGGGGTGGGTATAAAAGTACATATGCTAGATGGGCGTATTCTGATAGGGGAAACAACTGGCGTTAATGCTTGTCAAGTCGGAATGATTAGACCTAATGGCAACCATATGCAGATCATGTTTGACTGGGTTAGCAGAATAACCTCCTCAGATTACTCTGGTTAAACCTTCATATTATCAGTTGGTTATCAATATTTTCAAAAGGATATTCCAGACGGCGATAAGCTTGCTCGGTAAGACCAAGAGCATAGACAATAAATTCTCCCGACAGTGAAGCTTTACGGGCATCTTCTCTTGATTGATACATTACTGGTTCTACATATCGTAGTTTGCCAATACTGATCCGTTCCACCGACAGCCCCGTTCTGTTAATGATTTCATGTAGCTCTTTTATCGGAATCCTATCCCATTATCCCCAAAATATCCTTACAGGCATTCAATTTTTTTAGTAGTGGTAGGGTGTTTGTATGGGTTAGGTGCAAAAGTCGCTCAGAACGGCTTACAGGCAAGGATTTGAGCTATTGGGGTGTTTTTGGTTAATCGGTGAGCAGATTTGAAGGGTTGGCCACTCTTGCAGATCGATAATGCTCGATTAAGGGAGGATGGCTTGCCGTTCCTGGCGAACTGGATTGAGTCGCCGCCGTCCAGCATTGCTTTTGTGCAGATCTGGCTATCCGTTAATGTAGTATATTATAGTATAGTGTATTACCGTTCCGATCATGCGGCTGGCACTGCTAAACTTTTATCAATCGACTGTTCAGGCTCTACTCATTCCACGAAGGGGAATTAACCGTGGAACACTACTTACCAGTAATGGCGGGGCATACAGCCCCAAAACTTTCAATGTTCCCCGTTCCACCTGGATAAGGTCACACTTCATAGGTTAGAGTGTAGTATAGTATATTGTAGTATATTACTATTTCATTTTCTCAAACCGACCTACCATATATCGATGACAGGGAATGTCATTGCTGATCCACCAGGTAGAGAAAGTTTCCATTTGGAGACTGGATTCTACTTTTAGAAACTCGCACCAGCTTTAAACTTTTATCAAGTGGCTGTACTGCTTTACTCTTTTCCTGATCACCCGTTCCGGGCAGGTACCCAACCAAATAGAATGTAGAAAAATAGAAATTTCCCGTTCAGGTTTTCTATAATCTTAAACCATCAATTTACAATGTAGTATAGTATAGTGTATTACCATATTTCAGATCTAAAAACCCCGTTCCGGGCAAAAGTAGAAAGTAGAAATTGAGATTTTCTCAGATATACCAGCATTCAAAATCTACATACGGTACAATAACCACCATAACGGCGAAAACCCTCCATATATTCCACCCTGAAAAGCCAGATTCCACAATAAAAAATAAAGGTGGAATAGAGGTGGAACGAATAAACCCTTATATATCAAAGCTTTACAGCATATTCCACATATTCCACCCATTCCACCGATATGCTCAATTCTCATATAAATAAATAATGTAGTTTGCCAATATAGTTTGAGATGTAGATCTATAGACCTACTTATCTACATGTAGTT
>NZ_JASEYC010000030.1:0-18504 GCF_035064245.1 Citrobacter sp. R-1.5.2
AAATCGGCCCAGATCCGCGAAATTTTAATCAGCGAGTCAGCTTGGGAAGAAATGACCTGCTTATTCGCACCTTCCCTTTCTTTATGCGCAAGACTTCCCCAGCATTCAATGAAAAATAACTGACGTGGGGAAAGGCCGTTACGTCTCAGGCGAACATCAATCCTCATGCTGTTGCGTCCTTTCTGTGTAGTGTTATAATTACCGTATATTAGCGCATTTGAATACGTTGCAGAACCTGCGGCGTATCGTACCGAAAAAAACGGCTCTCTCCTGCTTGACTGTGGTTTTGTCCCGGACTGGTTAGGGCCATACCTTTCAAAAACCGCCTCTGAAGGCGGTTTTTTTTTCGCCTGAACGCATTCATTCCCGTCGATGTAACGAAACAGGCAGAGTGTTTCACCGGCCTGCCTCAGGCAACTTTTCGCTTCCGGCCCGCACCCTGTCCGGTTCCACGGCAGAACAGGGCATTTTTTCTCCGACTCTCCCGGCACCTGGCTGAAAATACCCAGGTATCAGAACACGAATATTTCGATTTTTGTTACCTCACGGAAACGGCTGCGGCGAATTATTCCCGTGGCATAAGGGCTACGGAGGTGTCAGAATAAGTACGAAAGCCGGGATTACGCTACGCGAATAATTTATAACTGGCAGGGGTATTACCCGACAGAATTTGCACAGCGCACCTGTGTAATACAAATGAATTACACAAAAAATGATACCTCCCCACCCCGGGATACCCATGTTGTTGTTCCTGCCGGGCCGTGGTTTTGTTTTTATTCAGCAACAGGAGTGCAGCATGGAGGTTAACATCAGCCTTGAAGACCTGTTCGGCGACAGCATCAGAGAGATGCGGGAGCGGGATAAAGCGTTTTTACCTGAACCAGAATGGTTCTCCAGGATTGAGACAGACCTGGACACCTTTATGCAGACCTATATGACGAAGTATCCCTTTACGTCCTTTGAGGCCATCCCCCGGGACGAGTCGGGCCTCACGTTCCCGGCTTTTGAGGACCTGCAGTTTTATCTGCCGCAGCCGCTTCGCCATCAGCCGACGAAGATTGTTGAAGTAGACGGACTGGCCTTTCTCAGCGTTCTTGGTGACGGTGCATTCTGCATTGACCCGCGCCGGTGGCACAGGATCAAAACCTACATCGCGAAAGGCACAGTTGAATACCCGCAGGTTTCAGTCACACACTCTGGCGTATCGGACGGCCGCCATCGCACATTGTTGCTGATGCAGCTGTACAACCGCAGAACAATCCCGGTCGTCGTCCCAGAAAGCCATCACGGGACGTTTATGGCTGAGGCGAAAAACATGGGTGCGATTTAACTGGTCTGAGAGGGTATTTGTGTAATTCATAAGGATTACATTTGTATTTTAACTGTATTACACCAAGTGAAAGGGGGGAGGGAAGAATGCTGATGATAGCGGGCAACAGCCCTGTCCCTGCGACGAACTATGAAACAGCCATCGCGCTGCGTGGTATGGCGCTGCTGCAGCCATATCTCCCTAAATATCTGCTGGCGCCCGAAGTTGCCGTATTACTGCATTATCTGCCGGATGAGCGCCAGCGTATGCTCTTTGCCACACTGTGAAATACCGGAGCCCGTATTACTGAAGCCCTGACCATCACACCCGAGGATTTGCAACTTGATGGTCCACGCCCCTGCATCCGGTTACGCACACTGAAACAACGCCAGCGGGGAAGGGGACGACCGTCAGCGGATGAGAAGATAGCCCGGATAGTGCCGCTGCTCGATGCCGCATATGTCGATCAGCTTCGCCGCTATCTGGCCACGTTCAGAACCGGCCGACGACGCCCCTTGTTTGCCGTCAGCAGGAAAACAGCCTGGCTGTGGATGCAACAGGCGATCGACAGAGCCCGGGAGGAGGGGATTGAATTTGCGCTCCCGGCCATCAATCCAAAAACTCTGCGGCACAGTTTTGCCATGCATCTGTTTTTCAACCACGTGCCGCCGAAAGTCGTCCAGGCCTATATGGGGCATGAACGCTATGAAAGTACGGAGGTGTATCTGAAGGTTTTTGCGCTGGACGTGGCGCCACAGCTGGGTGTCACTTTTTCGCTGGATCACCGTGATTACAGCCATCTTCTGACACGAAAATAGAATACTTGTGTATTACACAAGTCATTCATTTAGTGTTCTGCCGTCAAAAAAGGGTGGTGGCCATTACTTGCTGGTTAGTAAAAAACGCACCACACTTGTAATTACATTTGTAGTGCTTGTATAATAACTGTACACGATATAACCGGAGTACGAGCAATGAGCACAATTCAAATCCGCGTTGATGACGAACTGAAAAAAGACGCCTATCAGGCCTTTGAAAAACTGAATCTGTCGCCTTCAGACGCACTTCGTCTGTTCCTGCGGTATGTCGCAGAGAACGAAAAACTCCCCTTTGCTGAAGTCTCAGTGATGGTGAGCGAAGATGATGAAGACGCTGATATTCTGGCAGTGGTTCGGGAAAGACTGAAAAATCCGGCAAGACGGATCAGGGTTAACGTTGATGACCTTTAATGTTGAATTTGACGAAAGGGCGTTTAAGGAATGGAATAAGCTCGAAAAGACGATCCGTGAGCAATTCAAAAAGAAGCTAAAAAAGCTTCAGCAAAATCCTTATGTGGAATCAGCCCGACTGCATGGTGATCTGGCTGGCTGCTTTAAAATAAAGCTGAGAGCATCTGGTTTTCGTTTGATTTACAAGGTTATCGATGACGAGATTGTTATATGGGTGGTCGCAGTAGGTAAACGGGAAGACGAAAAAGCCTATGAAACGGCCCGAAAGCGTCTTTTATAAAAGAAATACAAACGTATTGCATTTGTATTCAAGATATCAAAAAAAATAACTATCACGCTCATACATAACAAAACCCACCTTGAGGTGGGTTTCGCCAGAAATATATCTGGTATTCAGAAGCGCCTTTACCGGACCAGGCCTGACCAGCGAACGCTGGTAGCGGGATGTCTGGATTAACCAGTCTGCTGCATCCTTAACTACATTATCGTGGCCTCATGTGTATATTACAACCAATATACCTTCACCTTGTGTTGCGGCTTTGGTGATTAATGATTGATTACAAATGTATTACATATGTAATCAGGATAACCTATCCGGCATCCCGGCAGGCTACCAACATAAACTGGTGTGGCAGGGAGGCATCCTGTGCTGACTCTGCCTGCCAGCCACACCGGTTAAACAGCTTTACCACGCCCCCGACATTACCGGTCAGGCGCGTCAGCAGCGGATTTATCTGTCGCCCATCGTCGTCAAACGCCGCGTCGAGGTTAGTCCGCGAGAGATAAATGCCGTTCACGCCGGCGTTCAGCGCAACGGCATACCGACCTGACCATTCCCGATCGCTCAACAGGCGGTAATTCCAGCTCATGTCTTTCGCGGTTTCCAGGGCATACGTCAGCCGGAACAGGTCGTTTTGCTCAGACAGTTCGCCGGTGCAGGAGCGCCAGAGGTAATTCAGCTTGCTGGCCAGCTTCGCGCTGACGCCCAGCTGGCGTCCCTGTTTCAGAAGCCACTCGATATCGGGCGCCACATCACGCGAAAAACGCCGTTGCTTCAGCGCGGCCGCCAGCCAGCGGGTGAGAAAGAGATTTTCCTGTGCCGGTGACAGCGCATCGCCGTTCTGTCTGGCCAGCGCAAGCGCCACCAGGGCACACCATGCCAGATGGCCCGATTTTTCTGTCAACGTCACTGAGTGCTCTTTTCCTTCTTTATTCTGTCCACAAAATTCTGTCGGGTTCCCGCTTACTGTCATACTGAGAGTATTTTAACCGGAACAGCAACAAAGTGGCATCCGGAACCGTCTGCATCCGCTCAGCGCATGGCCCATGCATAATGTTTTTCCGCATAATCGTACAGCCGGTAAGAGTTCTGCTCGTCGCCACCAATAAAAATACCGTTATCCATTATCCCCTCCGCCAGCCGCTGCGTATACCGGTGCGCAGCCTCATCCAGCTCAGCCCGACTCCCCCACGCGCCCTGCTGCTTACGCCAGCTCAGCCGCACGGCTTTCAGCAGGCGGCACATCTGCTGGCAGATGAAGTAGCAGGCGACGACGTTGCGCGCATCCCCCACAAAGACCACATCGCTGTCCGGGCGCATCATTTCGTTCCACAGGTAGATATCGTAGCAGCCCAGCATCATGGCCACGCGTTTTGCCACGAAACCGCCGTACCAGTAATACGCGGTGCGGGGGATGTTCAGGCGGCGGCTCTCGGCAATATTACCGGTATGGAATGACAGCAGGCCAGATTCCGTCAGTTCCCGGACCAGCACCTCCAGCGCCCTGTGCCAGGCCCCGGTTTCACTGCGCTCAGACAGCGCTGAAAAGGACCGGCTGACAATGCCGGCAATCTGCTGTTCCGGTACGGCGTCACCATTCTCCGTCTGAAGGGACAGTTTACGACACAGTTCCTCGCGCTCCACCAGGGCATTCAGCATGGCATCACTTGTCACGTTCTGCGCGGTGGCCAGTGACGCAACACGTTCACGCAGGTCGTCAGAGAGAAAGACGCCCGCCCCGGCTGCCACCGCTGACGGTATTCTGACGCGGCGTGATACGGGCTTGTAGATTTCGCCGGTCTCTGGTCTGATTTTCAGGCCTGCCTTAAGCCAGCGGCTCAGCTCCTGGGGAAGGATATCCGGATTGTCCTTCAGGAAACGCGCCCGGTTTCCGCGCGCCGTTCCGTACACGCTGTCAATGTAGTCGGTCAGCAGCATAACGATATCCACAGAAGTGTTTATAAACATAACTGTTTATATCACATGCTTACCGGACTGGCGAGCAGTGCGCAGCCGGTCCACTGAATGACGCGAAGCGTCATGGAGGCGCCAGCGGGTGTTGAATATGGCTCAGTGAGTGAATGGCGCCGTAGCCCGGCGGAGCCGGTTACATTGTTGATAGGTTCCACCAATCTATCCCTTCTCCCTGCCAGACCAAAACCCGCTAAAAGCGATACAGAAGCTTGTGTGCGCTGTCGGAGTGGTCACGACAAGGCGAAGCCGTAGTCGGGGCGTATCTCCGCGTTAGCGGGCCGTCAGGGCCGCTTACGGGCGTGTACTCAATAACGGTCAGCGATACTACTTACAGTTACTCAGAATCCTAGTTACAACATCCATCATTAAAAGCGATGTTGTTCCGGCCCTTTGGGCCGGAGCGGCCTCGCTTTTCAGTGGTGGGGAGGGGCTGTGAGGGTTCAGGCAGGCACTGTTCCTGCTTTTGAGTGAGTATTTTGAATGTTGTAACTATATGTGCTGTTGGGGCCCGTCGCGTAGCGATGGGAGCTACTCCAGTAGTTGCCGAACCGGCGCGGACATAGTCCGCTGCAAGGGCGGGCATTATCAGGAGCCTGTCCACAGGCCAGGCGACGAACAGGTTATATATTTATATGAATGGAATAAAAGTTATTTAAAAGAAGTACAGAGCAGGTTTTTAAAAGAAACCACGCACTTTGAAATTACTTCGGCTGGCGCTCTGTAAGCATAACGGTTGTAACCTTATGGAAAGGTCCCTTGCAGTTATTTGTGGGTAACTGAATCTGCCGACCAGATGTGGCCACTCTGATGCAATTTCTGGCCATTCTGATGGCGAAATGGGGTGAATGTCAGGAAGGACGGTCGTCATTTCGTGCAGAAAACCGTCAGCCAGGAGCAGCAGACGTGCGAAACCCTCCGGCGCCAGCCGGATTTTTCACACAGGAAGGGTTATATGGGGACGGTGGCCAGCCGCGTGTAGTTGTTGCCACGCGACATTAGCATGCGCTCTTTCACGCGGCGCTCCAGCTCCCGCTTCATGGCATCAAGACCGCCGGTGAATCGCCCGCTGGCGTATTCCCGCGTCAGCTGTTGTTTCACCAGGGTTACAATGTCCTTACGGGTTCTGTCCGCATCACGCCGTGCACGGGCGCGTTTCAGACCATGTTGTTTACGTTCGGACTGGTAGCTGCGGAAGCGTTCGCGCACAAAGCGCCAGGACTTCGCTATCAGCTCGTCCATCTCCAGCGGCTTCAGGTTCTGCTTTTTGCGCTGCTGATTTTCCCATTCAACGCGGCTGCGGCGGGCGGCCACCACAGCCACGTCAGAGACGTCGAGCGCGGAGAACAGCGCCGGCGTGAAGGTAATATCGGTCGGGATGTTGCAGCCAATCTGCGGGTCATATTCCGTCTGGTAGGTAATCAGCCCCAGCTCCGCCATAAACTTCAGCGCCCGCGTGGCGCGGGTGATGGACAGGTTGCCATTTTTCGATTCCGTGGCCAGCCCGCACTCGATGGCCAGATTGGTGATGGAACGCTGTACACGATTGGCCAGCGGGTCATGATGGAAACACATCCCCTGCAGCAGTGCATCAATGGACCGACGACGCAACAACGGTGGCATACGTTTGCGTTTACCTTCTGAGCGCATACGCGCCACATGGACAGCAAAATCAAAACGGGACGTGAAGCCTTCGGCTTTCGCCATCAGCTTACGACAGAACGGCAGGGTCTTTTTCCCCTCTCGCGGCGTGAATACCGGATTCGGGTTTTTGACCTGACGATAATGGGAGAACAGGGTCTGAGCGTCAGTCACACCTTCCCGCACTTATGTTGCACGGTAGGAGTAAATGGCACAGAAACAGGTATTGCAGTTTTCTGAGCATAAAACTATACTCCCTGCATAGAGCAACAGCTTCTATACAGTTTAGGTAAGCCCCGGTAATCTTCTACGTCGCCAAACATTGAAAGATTATCGGGGTTTTGTCTTTTCTGGTTCCGGGTAGACACCTCAGCAGAACCAGTTCCCTGCCACCTTACGGCGTGGCCAGCCAAAATTCTTTAAACGATCAGTAATCTAGCACTGAACATCAAAAAGTAAAGCCTTTACTTCAACAGTCCCTGCTCACTCAGTTCTCGCTCGATGAGTTTTTCAATGAACTGGGCCTGAGTTATCCCTTCCTGATCACACAGCGCAATCATGCGATCTTTAAGAGGGTTACGGATAAAGACTTTCACTTCTTTATGTGTAATTCGTTTTCGAGCTACAGCCGCTAACTGCTTCTCAGAAGCAGTCATCGGATTACCTTTTCGGTAAGAACGCTTTTCTTTCGATGAGGAAGTTACTGCATTATCGATCTGCGACATCTCTGCCTCCTCAAGGATCAAACTTGGATCGTTTGCAGAGAATACTACAGATATCTGAAATCAGCGACTTAACTTTACGCGTAAGTGTGAGCCATGTTGGCGCATGACTCACCTGGATGGATGTAGATTGCGGATCAAATGACGATGCGACTTAGTATGAAGAATGCCACTCAGTTCCTCCGTCCCAGCGCGACTGCCAGTGCTGAAGGTAGGTTTGTGCCACTTCCGGCACCTCATTAATAACCAGCACATTCTCGCTATTCCTCGATGCAGCAGAGCGAGTGTAGTTAAAGCTACCAGCCTCAACTGCATGATTATCAACAATAATGACTTTGTCATGCATGATGGCGTAGCGACCGTTGGTGCGCAGCGGAATTCCCGCGTTTACCACGATGTTCATCGCCGCCTGGCTGGCTTTGCTCCGGTTACCCTTTTCATCGAGCACTATTCTTACGTCCACACCACGGCGTTTTGCCCTGACAAGCGCACTAACCACCTCCGGAGACGTAAATGAGTAGCCCATCAGCCGAATTTCCTGCTGTGCTGACTCAATAGTCTTAAGGACCAGCTTCAACGCGCTGCCTTCAGGTGAAAAGCCGACCTGAACGGAGGGAGCAGCAGCTGCGGGCTGAATACAGCTCAGCGAAAGGCATACCAGACCGGACATGGCCAGCTGGCGAAAGGTGAACTTACGCATTAAATAACCTCAGAAATACTGTTCGGATGTGTTAACCAGAAACGCCGGAGACGGGGAAAACTTGCTTTTACCCTTCTCCGGGGTTGGACAACTGAGCACGGCGAAGGCGTCAGTCTCTTTTAGCGGTATCAGGTGGCGGACGCCTGATTATTTTTTGGTATCGCCGGCAGCATGGGCAGCATGACTGATGGCCTGCTGCAGGGCCTCCGCGCTGGTGTATCCAGGGATAACCGTCACGTTATCAGCACTGGCGCCGGCTGACGGGAGAACCACCAGGGCCGGGGTACCGCTGAAGCCCAGCTGCTGCGCAAGTGTGTTTATACCATCCAGGGTTCCCTGAACATCTGGGGCTGTTTTCGCATCGAACTTCACGGCTTTTGCGGCCGCGCTGATATCAGCATCGGTCAGCTTACCCTCGTTGTGGCCGGTGGCGTAAATCGCGTTGTGATAGTTAAGGTAAGCATCGGCCCCCTTCTGCTTCCAGATCTGAAGCCCGGTTTTCGCCGCACTGAGCGACGCCGGCCAGCGCTGGCCAAATATCGGGAATTCCTTGAACACAAAGCGCACGTCCGGGTTAGCTTTTATTACCTTCTCCAGTTCCGGCGCCAGGCGGGCACAGTAGATGCACTGGTAATCAAAGAATTCAACGACCGTCACTTTCGCATCAGCAGGACCATATGATGGTGTGCCTTTATCGTTCAGCAGCGCTGCCTGATTCTGAACCACGGCGGCCGTCATCGCCTGCTGCTGCTTCTCCTGCTGTTGGGCCTGCAGCTTCTGGCTGACCTCAACCAGCACTTCCGGATGAGCCAGCAGGTAGTCTTTCGCGATTTCACCAATGCGGGCTTCCTGCTCCGGGGTAAAGGCAACGGCAGGTTTCTCTGCTGCCCCCGCCACGCCGGAGACCAGAAGGCCTGCGGCAAGCATGACTGAAAGGGTTTTATTCATGTTCATCCTTTGTTTTTCTCTTCTCGGTTGTTATCAGTTCGTTCCGTGCACGGGTGGCGACGCTTCTGGCCGCCCTGCGCTGTCGTTTAGCATGCTCCTGAGCCCTGCGCTCCACGGCATACGCCGCCTCCTCCTCGCTCACCGGTGCGACCGGTTGTCCGGCAAGGTTTTTACGCCACGCGCCCACCGTCATGGCGCCCAGATACGCATCCGAGCGGGTGACTGCGGCAAGGCAGCGTTTCAGCGTCTTCACGGAAACCTCCAGCCCGCGCCGGCGAATGTCATTGACCATCGCCTCCCGGATGTTGACCGCCAGGAGCTGCGGCTGGCCGTCCGTAACGAGGGCCGGCCAGCAACGCTCCAGGAGCACGAGCGCGTCCGCAAGCGGCATAACCTTCCGGTACACCGGTTCAGGTGCAGGCTTGCGCCTGGCCGCCCGCATGGCCTCCCGTTCCTGCGCCTGTTGCACTGCCCACAGCCGGGCTTTCTCTGCTTTTCTGGCAGCCTTCTCGTCCGCCTGCGCCTTTTTCGCGCTCTCATCCACCGCCTGTTTCCTGACCTTCCAGGCTGGGGTCGTGTTCACCACCACGGTCTTTTTACGCGTGACCCGGCCCGGTCCCGCACCGTCCGGTTCACTGTTGTTTACGGCACGCTGACCTTCTGGCTCCGTCTTACGGCGCAGCGTCAGCGTGGGGCGCCCCTGCTCTTTCATCCTGCCTCCGGATAAATCTGTTTCACGTGTATTCCCCTGAGTGACCTTATTCTGACACGGCAGATATCACATCACCATCAGTCCGATGACGGCCAGGTGCACCGCGTAGAACAGCGGGAAAAATTCGCGGGGCCAGAAGCGCGGCACGCGGCAGCAGGTCCGGCTCAGCACCGTCAGGGTAACGCCGGGTATCACCAGACCCGCGATGGCAAAAGCGGGGCTGTCAGCGGCATTCAGCGCGAGTATGGCCAGCGCCAGACACAGCGCCAGCCCCGTGCGCGTGGTGCGCCGGCCCGTCATACAGACGCCGCAGGCCAGCATCAGCATGACTACCCCCGCCAGCCCGTAGCTTCCCGCCGAAAACGGCAGCCAGGCTAGAACCAGCATCAGGGACAGCGGCCACGCGCGCGGCCCGTGCTGCTGCATCAGCGCCAGCGCCTGTCCACTAACCGCAAAGGCAAACAGGATATTGCCCAGGTCCGGGCGAAGCCCGGCCAGTATCCAGCCACCCTGCGCCACACCCGCCCATATCCAGAGCCGGTTCAGGGCGCGCTGCTGAATCTGCGGATGGCGGGCGAGGTTCATGGCCCAGACCAGGCCAAAGAGCGGAAACGCTCCCCTACCGGCAAGACGCAGCCAGTCATTATCCAGTCCGCACAACATGCTGATGTGGTCGACCACCATCAGGAGCAGCGCCACGGTTTTGATAAGGTCAGTCTGGCCCGGCGTCCACACAAGCAGACGCTGCAGCCAGCAGTCGGCCACCACCACAAGAGGGAACAGCGGATGGTTTTCAGCGCGCATATCAGTCGCCTCCCAGGGTCTTTTCACGCTCAAGGTCTCGCACCGTTTCGCGCTCCATCTGCTGCAGGCGGTCCCGCTGCACGTTCTCACGCACCACCTGAGACACCGCCTCATCCCGGCGGCGTTCTTCCGGCGCATCCGGCAGCGTGAGGGGAGATGCCGGCGTTTCTTTTATCCGCTCCATATCCCGCACCACATCCCGGACGGCAACGTCAGCCCCACCGGCCGGCCCGTCGCCGCTGCGGGCCATCTCGCGGACCGCCTCTTCAGCACGCTTATCCAGCTCCCGCTGCACCTCAGCCTCCCGGGCCTGCTGCGCCAGTACCTCCGGCGGAACAGTCTCTCCGGGCTGCGTACCGGTGCTGTCGGGCAGGCTGTCGGCCCAGACCCGACCGCCGGTAATGGCGCCGGGGTTCCACGGTCGCGCCTCGCCTTCGAGCCGCACCACCACGCCGCTCTGCGGATTCTCCCTCGCGAGCCGCACGCCCTCTTCCATATCCCGCGCCAGCAGCGACTCGCCGTTACGGCTGGCCTGCAGACCCGCAAACGCCGCGTCCCCGCTGCCCATCACCCGGCCTTCACCAGCGAGCCCCTTAAGCTGCCCGTCTCCGGAGGTCAGGGCGCTCAGCCAGACGCCCGCCAGCCTGCCGTTGCGGTCAAAAGCGGGCAGCGCCACGTGCGGCTGCGGGTATTTACGCCCCGGCGAGATAAATTTCGCCATCGAGCCCTCAGGCTGCAGCCCGGCCTGGCGCAGCGCGGCGCGACCGGCAGGCACCTCACCCAGCGCTTTAGCCGTCGCCGTCAGGCGGGCGGCATTCGCGACGGCGCGGTCGCCGCGCGGCTCGAGAATGTCATGCGCCGTACTTTTCGCCTGCGATTTTTCCATCGCGGCCATCCACTTATCCCGGTTGTCGGTATAAACCTGCGCGTGCTGCTTCATGCGGCTCAGCGCCACGTAGGCTGACTCGAAGCTCACCATCCGCTTACGTCCGCCGTCCGTGCCCTGCAGGGAAATGGAGAAGGGTTCGCTCGCCCCCTGTGAGCCTTCAACGGTGACGGCATAGGCCAGGTCGATGTGCTGCTCTGCCTGCTCCGCTGATGGCGTAAGCGTGCGGGTCTGTTTTCCATCCGACAGCGTGACACCGTCACCTTTTATCTCACTGACCGACCAGACGCTGTTGGCCACGAAGCCCCGCTCGTTGTCGCTTTTCGAAAAGCGCATCCGGTCGCCTTCCGACACGGTGATGGTGTCCTGACGGTAGAGCGTGACGCCCTCTGTCGCCGCCTGCGCGGGCGACAGGCTGCGGGTGTTGCCCTGCGTATCCTTCAGCGTCACCAGGTGCGCCTCCCCGTCCAGCGCCTCAATGCTGTAATACGTGCTGTCCAGCAGAACCAGGCTGTCGCGGGACGCCTCCCACGTTGCCATGCGCCTCAGCTCCCCGTCGCGGATATTGGCTGGCGTAAGGACCGGCAGCGTGACCTCTTTTTCGCCCACCTCACCGGCATCCTGACGGGCGTCATGAATCATGGCGTTCACCTGGCGGCGGTCGGCGTTCAGTGCGGTGATAACGATGGTCTGCGCCTGCGCCTCCGGCGTACGCCCCGTGTAGTCCTTCACGATGGCCTCCAGCAGCGTCGCGGGCTCCCCGCCGGGCAGCAGGTCACCGGCCGCCATGGCTTTCGCGATGGCCTCCTCCCGTTCGCGGCTGAACTCCATGACCGAGCTGTCCGGCTGCCAGGCATCCGCCCTGCGCGGCACCTGTGCCGGCGCCACGCGCTCAATGGTCGTCAGGGCGCTGCCGATATCGCGGTTAATCAGGCTGTAGACGGCAGGTTTAAGCTCCGGCGTCTGGCGGACAATCTCCTGCATCACCGCCACGTCAATGGCGCTGCGCTTCTGCAGCAGGCGGAAGGGCTGGCCCGGGGCAATGGACTGCAGCTGGTCGGTATCGCCGCTGGAGACCGCGCGTCCCCCGCCCCCGGCAATCAGGCTGTACGCCTTCGCCATGTCGGCGTTACCGACCATCGAGCTTTCATCCACGAGAAACAGGACGTTGCTGAAGTCCGGTCGTTCGCCGCCGCGCAGCTGCTGCTGCGTGTCGTGAATAAAGGCCGCCAGCGTCTGCGTTTCGGGTACGCCCGCATCTCGCATCTCGCTCACCGCCCGGTGGGTGGGGGCCACGCCGATAACCCGCGGCTGCTCCCGTTCCGGCAGCGTGCCGATGGCCGACATGACTGCCCGGAACTGGGTCGTTTTACCCACCCCGGCGTAGCCCTGCACCAGGGTAAAGCGGTCGGGAGATTCCAGTATCATGCGCGTGGCGTTCCGCTGCCCGTCGGTCAGGCCCGCCAGCTGCGCGTCCGGAACCTTATCCATCAGCGGGGTGACGGCCTCCTTTCCCTCAAGGACGTGGCGGATAATGCTTTTTTCAGCGTTGTACGACTGGCGTGAGACCAGCAGCTGCAGGCCGTTTCCCGGCGATACCGGCACCGACAGCAGGGCGCCGCTGCGCACCTGCCGGTCCGCCTCCTTTTCGATGGCCTGCAGGCTGAGGCTGTCCTGCTCAAATTCTTTCGCGGCGGCCATCAGCTGCGGCTTCGTGAACGCCAGGCCGTTCCCCTCCAGCACCGGAATGGCCAGATGGATAGCCTGCTGCTCCGGCGTGTGCAGCCCGGCCTTCTGGTGCGCCAGGGCATCATCGAGCCTGTCATGCCCCGCCGCATCCTTAATCTGTTCGGACACGACGCTCCAGGCAGACTGACGCGACAGCTTCTCCGTCGTTTTCTGCGCCGTCTGCGCGGAATAGAGCTGCACCGCCCTGCCGCTGAGCGCCAGTTTGTTCAGCGTGGTGTTATCCAGCTCGCGCTGCGACAGCGAGGCAAAGACCGTGGCGCTGTCGCTCACCGAGCGGCCCGGCGACTCCACCCAGCCCTGACCCACCTTCGCGGCGGTAAACGGGCTGTCGCCGGCGGGCAGGACCACGTCCGCCTTACGCCCCGGCAGGCTGACGACGAGCCCCGCCTCCCCGAGCGCCTTAACGGTCACCGTATCGCCGCCCTTGAGCCGCGTCCCCTGCGCCTGACCCAGCACTGCCAGACGGTCGCCTTCGGCCACCTGCAGCGTGCCGGTGCGGTACAGCGACCAGCTGCTGTTGAGTTCAGACAGGCGGGTCACCCGCGTCTCACCCTGGGCGTTACGCAGCGTCAGGCTGTTGTTGCGGCCCGTCACGCGGTCAATGACAAAGCGTTCCCGGCTGCGTGCTTCGGCATTCCAGCGCTCCATGACCATCCCCTCCCGGTAGTGGTCGCGCACCTGCTGATGGCGGCTGTCGAGCCAGACCGGCTCCAGCGTAGTGATACTGACCTCCCGCTCGCCCAGCACCTTTTCCGCCTTAAGCGCCTCGCGGACAGCGCCTGCCAGCACGGCCTGCTCGCGCGGACCTGAGACCTGCGCCACGCTGTGTTCACCTGCGCGGATGCTTCGGGCAAAGTCAGCGGCCAGGCGGTCATACCGCTGCCGCCGGTCAGGCTCGCTGATAACCGAGACCTGCGTCTTCTCACCGCCCTGCCATGCGAGCGTGCTCACTCCCGCTTCCTTCATGACGGTCAGGGCGCTGCCGGTCCCGGTGCGCTGGCCGCTGTCGGCAATCAGCAGCTGGACGTTATGGCGCAGCGCGCCGTCGAGCAGCGTGAGCGTTTCTTTCAGGGTCAGCTTCTCCCCCTGATCCACAATCAGCGTGCTGCCGGGCGTAAAGGTCATGCCCTCCGTCAGCTCCCGCCTGTCGGTGATATGCTCGCCGCTGAGGCGCTCATCCTGCATAAGGGCGCTGCGCGAGCGCCTGTCGGCGGCGATAATCTGCACGTCACGCCCCTGTTCGCGCGCCATCATCGTCAGCTCCGCCACGCGCTCACGCTGACCGGCCGCCCCGCCCTGACCCGAAATGATCGCCACGGGCGGACGGTCCTGGGCCAGAACGCTCACGGCATCGCTGTATGACCGGCTGCGGGGCACGCTTTTATCCGGAAAAATGTCAGCCTGCCCCGTCCGCTGTAAATCGCGGGTCATCGCCGACACCGACAGCTCGTCCAGCACGTGGATGTTCGAGGTAAACAGCCCCTTCTCTTTATCCAGCGGGATGAGCTGCTCATTTTTTATCGCCGCATCGATGCCGTCACGCGCCATCTCCACCATGCCCGACCGCGCGGGCAGCTGCCCGAGGGTGGTGGCCAGCAGTTCGGAATACGTGAACCGCGCCCGCCGGTCGCTCAGCATCGCGATGGCCTGCCCGACGCTGCTGTTAATATCAATGGCTTCAGGCGTCGTTGCGGGAATATTCCCCTGCACAACCCGCAGGTCTGCCGCCTCACGGTAGGCTTTAATGTCAAACCCCGTCTCTTTCAGGGTCTGCATCCACTCGACCATGCGCTGTTCGGGGTCAACCCTCTGCTTCGACTGGCGGGTATCGAGCGCCGCCACGTCGCGGGACTTCAGGGACGCGTCATCACCGACCGCCTCGCTGATGGTCCTGCTGCGGCTGGAATACGGCTCCGTCGGTACGCCCTTCAGCTCCCACATGCCGTGTTTGCCGACCGTCTCAGTCTCATAGCCCATCGCCGCGACGTCATCCTTCAGCGCGGCACGATACAGGCGGCCAAAGGCAATCTGGTTGGCGTAGATATTCTCAATAAACCCGGTTTTACCCACTTTGTCGCTGCTGAGCGTTCGCCACTCATCGCCATGCTGAGTGGCATTGGCCACCACCGCGTGGGTGTGCAGCTGCGGCTCCTGGTCGCGGCTGGTATCGTGGTTAAACAGCGCCATCACCAGGTTGCCGGTCAGCTGCGTCTCGCTCCTGCCCTCCGTCATAACCCGCGTGGAGGCCATCGCCTCTATCTGCTTAATGGCGGTCTCCACCGCGCGGTTGTGGGCCTCAATAAGACGCTTGTCGCCACCGAGCATGGCCATCACGGAGACACTTTTGGGCGCAGAGAAGGTGAAGTCGTAGCCCGGACGGTGTTTGTTCGCCCCGTCCTGAGTCCGGCTGAGGTCGCTGCCGTCCGGCAGGCGTCCCTCCAGAACCTTCGTAAAGACCTTCTGGTCCACCCCGCCGCTGAGCCCCAGCGCTTCAGCCCCTTTTCCGGCCCAGCGCTCGCCCATACTGCCGATAACGTAATAGTTGTCCTTGTTGGTGTAATAATTGCCCGCGCTGCCGGCGGATTTTACAGATCCGATGCTCATCATCAGATGTATCCTCCCGGCTCAAGATCCTTTTCAGGCGCCCGGTGAACGTTGATGTTCACTTCTTCACGACGCTGCCTCTCCTGAGGAGACAGTTCGTCCTGCTCCGCCTGCCACGCCTCCCATGCCGCCATATCCACCACCTCACCGCTTTCACTGATGCCAGGCGGCAGTTGTTCAGCCTCTTCCGCCTTTGTCTTCAGCTCAGGCCCCACGCCGCCAGTGCCTGCGGCACCCGCTACGGATGCCGAAGCGGATGCGGTGTCTGCAGCGCGGGGCGCTGGCGCCAGCTGCTGTGGCTGCTGTGGCTGCTGTGGCTGCTGTGGCTGCTGTGGCTGCTGTGGCTGCTGTGGCTGCTGTGGCTGCTGTGGCTGACCAGCATTCTCCGCACCGCCCTCTGGCGCGACAACATCGGCATCCGGTTCAAAGAGCATGGCGATGCTGCGGGATTCATACTCACGTGCAGCCAGCGCGGCATTCAGGCGTTCCTCCGCTTTCCCGTCGATGGTGCGCGGAATGAATTCCGGAGCCACCTTTGGACGCTGCTGATACTTCAGCGCCATCTTCACGGCAGGATAAGGTCCGGGAAGCGTGACGTAGCAGGAGAGATCCGGCAACGTCTGGACGTCGGAGTAACTCACCAGGGTGACGCGCTCCATGTCCTTGCCGACCGAAGTACCGTCGCGTACCGGGTCCACGCCGTAGGAATACTGCTCGGACGCCTTGAGGATTTCTTTCTCACCGATTTCACCGGCGGCGAACTCAGCGATATTGCGCGACGGCGAGCGGAAGAAGGCACGGGTGTTCAGCACGTCGAACAGCGTTTCCGCAGGCTTCTGCCCATAAATATCTTCCAGCTGGGCGTAGGACTGAATGCCAATGACGTAGCAGCCGCCAAACTTACGCGCCTCCGGCAGGATCTCAACCAGGTCCGGCAGCTTGTGCAGGGTAGGCAGCTCGTCGGCGAAGATCCACACGCGGCGGTTACGGTTTTCACCCATCGCCAGCAGCCCGCGAATGGCGATGGACAGCCACATGGAGATAACCGGCTTGAGGGAAGCGTGGGTGTCAGCATTGGAGGAGATAAACAGCCAGCCGTTCTTACCGTCCTCACGCACGCCGCGCATCCAGTCGCGTATGGTGAATGACTCGCCGTTATTTTCGATGCCCTGCAGGTAGCGGATGGCCTTGACGTAGTTGGTCAGCACGGCGCGGATGGAGATGGCCGTTTTCTCGATTTTCTCTTCCACCAGGTTCGCCGCCGGGGAGTTTTTCAGGTACGAGCGCAGCTTCTCAATCTTGATGGAAAGCAGCGTGTCGACCAGCTTGCTGTAGCTGCGGTCCTTGTCGTTGCGCATCAGATAAGCGGCTTCGGCAAAGATGGTACGTCCCGAACCCTGCCAGAAGGGGTCTTCCTTCGTGCCCATAGGAATAAGCGTGTTGGACACGTTGTCGAAGTCAGGCTGCGTCAGGCACTCCCGCCACAGGTCCCATGCAGCGCAGCGCGCATCCAGCGGGTTAAGGATTTTATCCGTGGCCGGATCATAGTAGCTTTTGACGAACTCACAGGAACGGTCATACACGATGACCATGTCGCCACGCTGGCGGGCATAGTTCATCAGGCGGCGGATAACTTCTGATTTACCGGCCCCGACTGTGCCGTGCAGACAGAAGTTCTGGATCTCCGAGTCCTTGATAAGCGGCAGCTCACCGATTTTTATGTCGGATGCGAGACCGTCGCGCCTGAGCATTTTCGCCACCGCTTTCGGGTCGTCAGTCAGCTGGCGCCCCCCCGTTATCTCGTCCTCACTCTGCTGTTTACCCTGATGGCCCAGAATCCAGGTGGTGACAAAGAAGGTAATAACGCACACCACGGCCGCGATGATGGCGGCAAGAATAAAGGCCGTCCAGACCTGGTCTGCGCACCACTGGATATATTTGTCCTGCATTATTTGCTGCGCGTTATACTTCAGCTCATGGCCGTAATAACGGATGGTATAGACAGGCTGGGATTTGAAAATATCGCGCATGGGGGCCAGCGTCTGACACCAGTAATAAACCATGCCGTTCACGAACGTCTGCCAGGTCAGTTTAACCGACAGCGTAATCGCGACAATGACGCCGAAGAGAATGACGAGACAGTATACGATGATATTGGCGATCTGACTGAACATACGGATGCGCATGCTCGCGATCTGACCGCCCTGGGTCATATCCTTTGCATTAAAACTCATATTATCCTCATTGAGGTTTAGAATACATCGGCCCGGTATTCAAAATGAACATTCAGAATGGAGAATATAAGAAACAGCCCGAACATGCGGGCTTAGTTATTAAAGAAGTGTTATAAATTCAATTGCAATGGCGCCACCCTTTAGGACTTGACCAGATTATATTATTCACATTAGTTATATCGTTAACTACAAACCTATCACCACCGTGCCAAACCAATCGCAACTGTAGTTTATTTTTCTCTTTTTTTTCCACGTATGCTTTGTAGTATGCAACCCCAGGATATTGATAAGGTTTCGCCTCGTAATCCTCTCGACATATCAAATCACCAACTTTAGTATCAACCTCCATGTTTTTCTCTCTCACTACCCGTTCTTTTTCTTCCATTTCGCTACGCTGACGCTCATCTGACTTTACTTGTTGTTCTCGTTTACTTTCATATCCCCAATGGCGGCTGGATTGAATCCATTTATCTGCAGACTGAGATGGTCCCCTTTCAAGGGTAGTGAATCCATCAACCTTAAAAATAGGGACATCGTCTACTGAGCACCAACCATCTAAAAAAACACCTGATTTACTTTGGCAATATCGAGACATTGACTCTCGAAATGAGGTTTTCGTGCAATGAAGACCAGCATTACTAAATAGCTGCGCGGAATAGTAGATCACTGAAAGGGAACTCAGCCCGGATTGTGCGATCTGATCAATCGCCAAACC
>NZ_JASEYC010000031.1:0-18502 GCF_035064245.1 Citrobacter sp. R-1.5.2
AATCGGTGGAGCTGCATGACAAGGTCATCGGGCATTATCTGAACATAAAACACTATCAGTAAGTTAGAGTCATTACCAATAATACCTTCAAATAAAAAAAGCGGTCCGGCGACATCCCCCGGACCGCTTCAATAAACTGTCTGATGTTATGTATTCATCAGTGTGCAAATATCATACCAGCTTATGGTTCAGATAGCCACGTTGCTTAATTGTTGTGCAATGTAACAAATGTGAGGTATGTGTAGGTAATCGTTATTTTTAGGACTTAATGCACCGGTATTCTGGGCTTCAAATTCATCGGGGTAATGGCAAGTTAATGAAAAAAAGACCATTCCTCACGGGGGAAAAATGGTCGAATAATAGTATCCTGGTTCTGTGTACGTCAGGGTTCCAGTAGGATAGCGTCTATTGTCATGAACGAAACGACAAATAAGGGGGTAAATATGCCTCATTTTTGTTAAGGAATTGTCTATATGAACTGTTACTCAGTTTCTGTCCGTGAAATGGTCAGTATCAGGTATCAGACAATCATATCCTTTTATCTCACTGAGATTCCGGGCTGGACTTGATATCATCTAAACCTTTTCGGATTTCCACGTTTGGAAAATACAAGCCTTTCAAGAATTATACTGGTCTGTTAAGCGACCGATTGGAATCCGATATAAGAATATCCAGCAAGGAATTGACGCCCTCGACACTGCTGATGTCTTTGAGGCGGTTTCTTGGATGAATCTGTCCTGAAGTGTCTGATTTTATCGCTCTATGTGATTGTTCGACTGTAGTGGCACAGTAAATTTGGCCACCTGATTAAAGGTGTGGAGTGCCCCCGAGCCCGTAGACAAATCTGCCCTATAGTTGGACTGACCCCACCCCGGTAGACGATCCTGCCCTATAGTTTGAGCATAGGGGGAGCATATGGGCACACCACGATTTACACCTGAATTTAAGGAAGAAGCCGTCCGACAGATAACGGAACGCGGTTATTCCGTTGCCGAAGTATCTGACCGTCTGGGCGTTTCTGCCCACAGCCTCTACAAGTGGCTACGGGCTATCAAACCGGATAACAGCGAGCAGCATGCCCGGGATTTACTGGAAGCCAAAAGCGAGATCCTGAAACTACGGGCACAGCTAAAACGTACCGAAGAAGAACGGGATATCCTGAAAAAGGCCGCGCGGTACTTTGCAAGGGAGCCCGACTGAAGTACCGCTTTATCAATGAGCACCGCACTGTATGGGGTGTGATGACAATGTGTCGGGTACTGGATGTCGCCCGGGCCGGGTTCTACGCGTGGCTGCATAACCCGGTCTCGGCACGTGATAAAGATAATCAGCGTCTGCTGACGCTTATCCGTGACTCCTATTCACTGAGCGGAGGCGTATACGGTTACCGGCGGGTTCATGGCGACCTGAACGAAATCGGGGAAACCTGCGGTAAAAACCGGGTGGGCCGTATTATGCAACTGAACCGGATTAAAGCCGTGCGCGGCTATAAAGCGCCGCGTCGTATCGCTGGCAGACCTTCAGTGGTTGCCCCTAATCGCGTGCAGCGGCAGTTTACTGTTGTCCGGGCCAATCAGGTCTGGGTCACCGACATTACTTATAGTGTGCCCGGAGTTCAGGGCGGGCATGGATGCTTAAATGAACCGCGAGTCTGTCTGGAATATTGAACCGGTAACTCACGATGAGAACCCCAACAATCCCACCGGGTGTGACGGTGGAGAACCTGAGCGGCAGTGACCTGCGGCATGCCCGCAGGGTGATGTAACCCGCTGACAACGGGGATTGAGGCGAGATCACTAAGCCGAGATGATCCTCAAGGTTAAGTACTGAAAGGCTGAAGAACATGAACCCGTTAATCCGCCTCTGTGGGTTGAAAACGTCACCACGGCCTACGTGATCTGACAGGCCGTGCAGGAGGAACTGGCAGTGATACGTAAGCACTGCCGGTCGAAGGTGTTTTGACATGTATGCGAAACACCGGGGCAGCAGCGTCTATCACGCTTGCGTTGCTGACTTCTGCCAACTTGCGGCAAGCAAGGATAAAGAGTGCGACGGGCAGCCTCCTCAGTATGCCTGACTCCAGGCAGGTAAACCGGGGAAGGTCAGCGACGGATGTTAAGGGGGCATGGCTCCGATGACGCGCTGGCTGGCGGAGCTTCCGTAGTAGTCCGCGATGGGGAAAGCCCATTACATGGCGAAGGGAAGCAGTTTGAATGTGTTTGCGACGTGAATTAACTGACCTAACGAGGTGAAGACCTTTGATAATCAGCGAAATGCAACGCAAGCTTGCCACATGGGCAGCCACCGATCCGTCCCTACGGATTCAACGGCTGCTGCGTCTGATAACACAACCAGAATGGCTGGCTGAAGCGGCGCGGATCACGCTTTCATCAAAGGGGGCGCATACCCCCGGCGTTGATGGCGTGAACAAAACAATGCTACAGGCCAGACTGGCTGTTGAGCTGCAAATCCTCAGGGATGAATTACTCTCAGGCCACTACCAGCCCTTGCCCGCCAGACGGGTTTACATCCCTAAAAGCAACGGCAAACTGCGACCACTGGGTATCCCCGCGTTGCGGGATCGTATTGTTCAGCGGGCCATGCTGATGGCGATGGAGCCGATATGGGAGAGTGATTTTCATACGCTCTCATATGGCTTCCGGCCTGAGCGCAGTGTCCACCACGCGATCCGCACGGTGAAATTACAGCTCACAGACTGCGGTGAAACCCGGGGACGCTGGGTGATTGAAGGCGACCTGTCCAGTTACTTCGACACCGTACATCATCGACTGCTGATGAAGGCTGTACGCCGCAGGATCAGTGACGCACGTTTCATGACTCTGCTGTGGAAAACCATCAAGGCGGGACATATCGATGTCGGTCTCTTTCGGGCGGCCAGTGAAGGTGTGCCACAGGGCGGTGTTATATCGCCGCTATTATCGAACATCATGCTGAATGAGTTCGATCAATACCTGCATGAGCGCTACCTGAGCGGGAAAGCCAGAAAAGATCGGTGGTACTGGAATAACAGTATCCAACGGGGCCGAAGTACGGCGGTCAGAGAAAACTGGCAGTGGAAACCCGCGGTGGCGTACTGCCGCTATGCCGATGATTTTGTCCTCATCGTCAAAGGCACCAAAGCACAGGCGGAAGCCATCAGGGAGGAGTGTCGGGGTGTGCTCGAAGGCAGTCTGAAACTCAGGCTGAACATGGATAAGACTAAAATCACCCATGTTAATGACGGCTTTATCTTTCTGGGGCACAGGATCATTCGCAAACGCAGTCGTTATGGCGAGATGCGAGTGGTCTCAACGGAGAAAGCCAGAAACTTCGCCGCATCGCTGACAGCACTGTTATCAGGCAACTACAGTGAAAGCAAAGTCGATATGGCTGAACAACTCAACCGAAAACTGAAAGGCTGGGCCATGTTCTATAAGTTCGTTGATTTTAAGGCCAAAGTCTTCAGTTATATCGACCGTGTCGTGTTCTGGAAGCTGGCTCACTGGCTGGCCCGCAAATACCGTACAGGTATCGCTTCCCTGATGAGGTGGTGGTGTAAATCACCGAAACCGGGTCAGAGCAAAACGTGGGTTTTATTTGGTAAAACCAATCACGGCAAGCTCAGCGGCGAAATACTGTACCGGTTGGTGGGGCAAGGCAAGAAGCTGTTCCGCTGGCGGCTACCCGAAGGTAATCCCTATCTGAGGACGGAGACCAGAAACACGTATACATCGCGCTTTACAGAAGTGGCAATGGCGTTCGCCAGCATTTAAATGGAGAGCCGGATGCGCTGAAAGGTGCACGTCCGGTTCGGGGAGGAGAGGCAGGGAAATAGTCCGACTACGCCCTGCCTCTTACTCTACTCCGCACCTGGCAGGGCTGGCTGTATCTGGCGGTGGTTATCGAGCTCTTCGCCCGTAACGTGGTGGGCTGGTCGATGAAGCCCACTCTCTCACGCGAACTGGCGCTGGATGCACTGATGATGGCGGTCTGGCGGCGAAAACCGGACGGCGAGGTCATCGTAAATAGCGATCAAGGTAGCCAGTATGGCAGTGACGACTGGCAGCGCTTCTGCCGGGCCAATAACCTGGCTCCGAGTATGAGCCGGCGTGGCAATTGCTGGGATAATGCGGTGGCCGAATCGTTCTTCAGTTCACTGAAAAAAGAACGTATCAGGAAGAGAATATACAAAACCCGGGATCTGGCCCGGGCGGATATCTTCGATTACATTGAAGTGTTCTACAACCGGGCCCGGCGCCACAGTCATCTCGGTGGCGTCAGTCCGGAGGCCTTCGAACAGGCCTCCGTCGTGAGGACAGAATTTGTCCACTGTTGTGGGGGTAGTCCATAAATGATTCTGAGGTGTCTGTTAAACCCATGGCGATTCATTTCTCTGTACCTTTACGTGCTGTGCCTAGATCCATAGCTAACTTGTGGTTGAAACCTGCATACCATAACACTATTATATTTGTACGGCATACCTCCGTACATGCTATCGCCTTAAGTCCCGAACTTAACAAAACAGTCCGCTCTTTCAGATTAAAGAGTGGCCTGGGAGAAAAACCATGTCAGCACTGAAAAAGCAGCGCATTGACCTGAGATTAAATGAAGACGACAAACACATGATCGAAGAAGCTGCAGCAATGACTAACCAGTCAATTTCGCAGTTCATGGTCAGTACCGCCTCAGAACGCGCTGCAGAAGTTATTGACCAGCACCGTCGTCTGCTCCTCAATGAGGAGTCCTGGAACCTGGTTATGGATGCAATCACTAATCCGCCAGTACCGAATGACCGGCTGAAACGCGCCGCTAACCGTCTCCGGGAACTGGAGTAATAAATGGACGGTTTAAGGATTGAGATTTTTTCAGAGGAAGTTGAATATGAATTAAGCAACTTCGATTGTGGAGAAGAGTATCTGAATACTTTTCTTACTGACCATCTGAAACGCCAGCACAACAGTAAGATTTTGCGTGGCTATCTGCTCGTGACGAGAGAGGATAAACCACGTGTTATGGGGTACTACACGCTGTCTGGCAGCTGCTTTGAGAAAACACTTCTACCCAGCAAAACGCAACAAAAGCGCGTCCCCTACAAAAATGTGCCGAGCGTGACTTTAGGCCGTCTGGCAATTGATAAAAGCATTCATCACCAGGGATATGGAGAAACACTTGTTACCCATGCTATGAAAGTCGTGTATCAGGCCTCGCAGGCTGTGGGTATACACGGAATGTTCGTGGAAGCGCTGAACGACAACGCCAAAAAATTCTACCTTCGCCTGGGTTTTATACAGTTAAAAGAAGAAAACAGTAATTCGCTCTTCTACCCGACAAAATCTGTTGAAGAATTGTTCGAAGTAAAAGATGAATAAAACTGGTTTAGACTGATCCAGTAAAGCCGTACCGCTTACATAAAGCAGCCTGGTCCTATTACGGTATTTTTGCCGAAATCAGGCCTAGATATCGTCCAGCAGGCTGTTCAGTTCGCGCCGGTCAAATTCTTCCTGACTCATCAGCGGCCAGCGGATAAGGCGGGTGAGGCGGGAAGCCTGATCCGGCGTAAACCTGAATCCGGCCAGCATCGGTGTCATCAAATGGCCGGTATCTTCTTCATACCGATCCGAGCGAAGGGCATCAGGAGTCCCCTCCACGGCTTTTGCCAGCGCCAGGAAACGCTCCTGTAACGGTTGTTCCTTATTACGCCAGCCTGGCTTCACTGCTTTAAGGTGCTCCGGGTTTGTTGCGGATAACCCCTTCACATCGTATTGTCGCAGTGCCCTGAGCAGGTGCTGGTACCAGGTTACTGTCGTGGATGAAGCCTGTCCGCCGGGAAACTCAGCCCCTTTCAGTGAAGGTGTACCCTGTTCCAACGCGGTGCTTTCGTTGATCTGCAGGCGGATATCAATGCCGGCATCGTGACAGGCCTGTAACCACTCCGCCACCTGCAGGGGGTCGCTTTCGAGGCGCGTCACCTGCCCGGCAGAGGTCCACAGCTGCAGGCAGGTGGTGCCGTCAAGACGGATAACGTAGTCTCCCCGGCACGCCAGATGCCAGCGATCACTCAGCTCCACCGGGCGGTCGTCACCGAATGTGTCGGACGCATACACCGGCTTTAGCCGGACCAGGGGCAGGACCCGGACCACCGTCGCGCGCTGCTCAGTCTGCACTCGTTCGCGTTCGGCGGCCAGCAGGGGGACGGCGATTGCCCGTCCACTGTCCGTCAGCTCGACAGCCAGCTGCAGATTCGGCGCACGTAGCGTGCGCAGCCAGCCCGAGGCTTCCATGCGCCGGCAGGAGGCACGCAGGTTCGGTCCGTACACCGGGGCGTCCCCACCCTGCTCCAGCAGATGTTCCAGGTCCCGGGTACGGACACAGGTAATGTCATTGTGCTCAAGACCTGCCAGCACAATCAGCACGCGCCGCTGCAGCGGTGACGGACGGCGGACGTTCACCGTTGTCACGATGTCAGTCCTCTATCCTAAAGACGAGGGTGTGCAGGCGCTGCCAGTCGGCCTCAATGCGTTCATAATCTCCCACGCCTGAATAGCCACGATTCACCAGCCTGTGCCAGAAATGCAGGAAGTCCGTTGCTTTACTCAGCTCCTGAGGATAGTAAGGGCCTTCCTTGTTGAGATCACATTTCTGTATCGACTCCTCGGCTTCCTGCAACAGCTGCTCATAGCTGAGTGAAAACGTCACTTCCTGATCCATCCTGCACGCTCCGTTTGATGATGTGTGGTTATATAATAAATCATACTAAGAATTTTTATTGCTATTTTAGTTCAAATCATATCAGATATGATTGATAGTAAAGTGATAAATATCATACCTAGTATGATTTTGTTTGTATTGTTATAAAATCATATCAATTACGCGTTTCCCACCGTGTAGATCCGAAAAGCGGTAGTTCCGGATCACGGCGATTTTCTGCGCAGATTTGTGAAACGAAAATTAAAAATGTGCTACACTTTAATTGGTTAGATAAATTTCATCCTCCCCGCATCAGACCGACCTGACGAGTAAATCCTGTTAATCTGTTCATCATCGCTTCCGGAAACTTTTCTACTATGGATTTTTCGGAAGTGTAGGAACGCTGCGCCAGGTAATTACGGATGGTGACTGTTATCTGGCTATTCACTTCATGCGGGCAATGGAATGTCTCATGAGTGATAAATAAATAGAACTAATAGCCATCAAATAATAAGGAAATTTATTATGACTATAACGAAAATATGGGCATGCCAGTCATGCGAGGTCTGTGACGTCCCGCAGAACATTTTTGGAACGTTGTTATGTGTGTATGAGTATCTGACCAGTAAACCAGGTTCAAATCCGAAAATGTGGTTCAAGGAGCATTCGCCACAATACCGCGAATTGATTTCATATAGCGGGAAGGTGATTACCATCTGGCGTTCCTCGCAGAACGTCTGGCGTGTACGTACTGACCAAGATAATGTTGAGGACTGGGACGAGATGGCCACCTTAACCGGTGCTCCTCTGGCGTACCTCCTCGCATCCGAAGTGAAAGCTCTGCTCTTCTATATGCCGGATCTTCGCCATTACATGATGTTCTCCACTTTCAGGAACACCGGTGTGCGGATCGGTGAATCCCGGACGCTGACTCGGAATACTTTGATCTCGACGGGCTAAGACCCTTTATGAAATTACCGGGCTCAGGACATCCGGCCTGACGCACAATATTGACTGAGTGATGAAGGGAAACATATCGCAGTGAAGATGTTCAGCAGACTGCCCGCTCTTCCACACACCGCAGTCAATATCAATATCCCGGTAGGCGTATCCGCATATCGCAGTCAAGGCAGGCAAAACCTAAATGGGATGATGAATCAGTATAAATTGACTGTGGTATGCAGAACGCATACCACAGTCAACAAACCCTAAAACGGCATACCTCAGTCATTTTCCGGTTTCACGCTGCCGAGCGCCTTTGCCAGTTTCTGAGGATCAATACCTGCAGCCTTCAGGGCTTTAATCACTTCGTCATAGTTCTGCTCAGGTACTTCCTCTTCCGGCTCACGGGGAACAACGACCTTGCTACTGATGAGTTTCGGATTACGGTAATGCACGCTAAAGTAGGTGGCCCGGCCGCGTTTGAATTCGGTGTAATCCAGATAGCCGATATCCTTCAACTGCGCCATAGCTTTGCGCACCGTGTGGTTCTGCGTGTAGATGTTAGATGTCAGGTTGAGTCTATCTCGCATACGCTTCATGGAGATTGGGGCCGGATTCTGCGGCAGGCTTTCGATGTAGGTATAGAGTGCCTGTGCGGACTCCTTGCGCTGCAGGGCATCGATGGCCTTCAGACGCAACAAGACCCGTCTATCCATCTGATAAAGCTCAAATAGCTTGGGCTCTGCCCTGATCTCCACGACATCAGCAGTGATGTCGTAATAGGCAGACTGAACTAGGTGCGTAGTCCACCCTTTCGTTTCACTCTGAAACTTGAGGGTTACGGATGCCAGCTTGAATAGGGAGTTGCTGATCCTGTCGCGCATTTTCTTGTTAGAGCGCCGGGAGTCAAAGCCACACATTTTAACGAACTCAACAAAAGACAGCTTGAGCGTGTCATCCTTGACGCCAAAATCATACATTGAACGGATGATCCCAAGCCAGACTTTGAAGTCCGTATCCATATCGAGGCGCGATCCGGTGATCCTGACATCGGTATACCCTTCACTCCGGGCAATGGACAGCTGTACGAGCTCCTCAGTCGCATCCGTGACGTTTTTGCGGTTCGTCTTACTCCTGGAGGTCGATTTCAGTGTAGGAACGAACAGACCAAGCCTCATGAGTGCAACAGGCTGAACAGTACTGGCGCTGTTGACATCCAGCTTAACAACTTCGCCCGTTGTCTTGTTGACCTCCTGAAGATTCAGGGGTAACTCATTATTTTCCATAGCCATTTTATTAACCCGCGATCATCCACAAAGGAAAGTATATACGCATATCACAGTCAACGGAAATACATACCCCAGTTAATACAATTGCATACCGCAATAGGTGATCCTGCACACAACAGTCAACATACCACACACCACAGTTAATGAAGACAGTCTCCGGGCTCAGGCGTAGCGGGGCGCTGCACGATCCGGGGATCTCTTTTTGATCTCACCATGATCTCCTTAAGGATCAATTATTGGATCGAAATATGGAATAACTGCCAGCATCTCGTACATATGGACGACTGACGTGACACAATATGAATCCTGGTACAACAACCCGGTAATACAACACCCTGAAAGGCAATAATCTTGACTGTGATATGCAGAAAAATACATTTCATTACCCTTCTCTATTCCTGTTCTGCTTCATACCGCAGTCAATAATCTGCATACTGTAGTCAATTCCTCACCATTCAGATCCATCCGGTGGATCTTCGTTAGCTTCAGAGCGTTAGCCACACCCTGTTAGCACACAGTAATTCCGCTTCCTCGACGCATGCGCATGCGTGCGCACGCTTTCTGCGGCGAGCGGATGATATTGACTGCAGCATGCGGCAACCTTCAGGCGGATGCTAAACTGAATACGGCTACATTTTGATCAGCTTTGCAATTTTTAAGATGGTTTGCAATTTTAATGTTGCTTTGCGCCTTTCATCAAGATTTAATAGATTAATGCAAAGTTGAAAACAAGGAACAGAAAATGGGACTGATGGAAACGCTTGACCAGTGCATTACTGCCGGTCATGAAATGACGAAAGCTATCGCGATTGCACAGTTTAACGATGATAGCCCGGAAGCTAGGAAAATTACCCGTCGCTGGCGTGTGGGTGAGGCCGCCGATCTGATTGGCGTTTCTTCTCAGGCAATCCGTGATGCAGAAAAAGCAGGACGCCTTCCCCATCCTGATATGGAAATGCGTGGACGTGTGGAGCAGCGAGTGGGCTACACCATTGAACAAATTAACCATATGCGGGATGTATTTGGCACCCGTCTGCGCCGTCCTGATGACAGCGTTCCGCCCGTCATCGCGGTGGCAGCACATAAAGGGGGTGTCTATAAGACATCGGTATCTGTCCACCTGGCACAGGATCTGGCGCTGAAAGGGCTGCGGGTACTGCTTGTCGAAGGGAACGATCCACAGGGCACAGCCTCCATGTACCACGGCTGGGTCCCTGATTTGCATATCCATGCCGAAGACACACTGCTACCATTTTATCTTGGTGAGCGCGATGATGCAGCCTATGCCGTCAAACCCACCTGCTGGCCGGGTCTCGACATCATTCCGTCATGCCTGGCCCTGCATCGCATTGAGACAGAGCTCATGGGAAGGTTTGACAACGGGAAACTGCCGACAGAACCTCATATGATGCTTCGTCTGGCCATCGAAACGGTGGCTCATGATTATGATGTTATTGTTATCGACAGTGCACCGAACCTCGGTATTGGTACCATCAATGTCGTTTGTGCTGCTGATGTACTCATCGTGCCAACGCCAGCAGAGTTATTTGATTACACCTCTGCCCTTCAGTTTTTTGACATGCTGCGCGATCTGTTAAAAAACGTGGACCTGCAGGGTTTTGAACCTGACGTCAGAATTCTTCTGACCAAGTACAGCAATAACAATGGCTCACAGTCACCCTGGATGGAAGAACAGATCCGCGATGCCTGGGGAAGCATGGTACTGAAAAACGTTGTTCGCGAGACCGACGAAGTCGGTAAAGGTCAGATCCGTATGAGAACGGTGTTTGAGCAGGCTATCGATCAGCGCTCATCTACAGGAGCCTGGCGAAATGCGCTGTCTATCTGGGAACCTGTCTGTAATGAAATTTTTGATCGTCTGATTAAACCTCGCTGGGAGATCAGATAATGAAACGTGCACCAGTCATTCCAAAACATACCGTAAAAGACATCCGCCCCGAAACTGAACCGTCAGCGGCACCCGCTGCACCAATGGTTGATTCATTAATTGCACGGGTGGGAGCTATGGCCCGCGGGAATACCATTCTGCTTCCGGTTTGTGGCCGGGAAGTGAAATTTGTTCTAGAAGCCATCCCGGGCGAGAGTGTTGAAACGGCATCAAGAGTCTGGTCAGGTAATGAACGTGATCAGGAACTACTGACCGAAGACGCGCTTGATGATCTGATCCCCTCTTTTCTCCTGAGTGGTCAGCAGACGCCTGCGTTCGGACGACGGATAGAAGGTGTAATTGAGATTGCAGATGGCAGTCGTCGCCGTAAAGCCGCCATAATGACATCATCGGATTATCGCGTTCTCGTGGGCGATCTCGATGACGAACAGATGATGTCGTTATCTAGGTTGGGTAATGATTACCGCCCAGTCAGTGCTTATGAACGGGGCAAGCGCTATGCACTAAGGCTGGAAAATGAATTTAGCGGCAATGTCTCTGCCCTGGCAGAAGCCGAAAATATTTCCCGTAAAATTATCACGCGTTGCATAAACACGTCCCTGTTACCAAAATCCGTGGTTGCCCTCTTTACTCATCCCGGTGAACTTTCTGCCCGCTCTGGTGAGGCGCTGTACAAGGCATTCTCAGGAAAAGAAGCTTTACTATTGCAACAGACACAGCAGCTTCATGAGCAAAAGACAGCGGGGGTTATATTTGAACCCGAGGAAGTTATCGGTTTACTAACAGATGTACTTAAAGAGCCATCCGGTAAAAAAGTTAATCTCAGTACCCGTCATCAGTTTGTACCTGGAGCTACAGCTCTTTACAAAGGCGATAGGGTCATTTTTAATCTCGACAAATCACGCTTGCCTGCCGAGTGTATCGAGAAGATAGAAAGCATACTTCGCGACTTACAACATGGTTAGCCTGCCTGGTGATGCTAGTAAGCTCATCTTAAATTTCTGATATTTCTATTATCTTGCTGCTTCGGAACACATTTATTCCGGAGCAGCGATTCACTGCACTATAGCCTCAGTTTTGTTAAACAGGTCTGTTTACTTCTCTCTGCCTGATTGCTATCACAATCTCAAGATCCAGTTCCGGTTACTTTTTCCTATCAGGCGCCACGGAACCACTTACTACATGCGTACCAGATCTCACCCAGTAACCCGGCCCGGAATGTTGACACCACACTCCGGAGTTAACTGGGACCACGGTCCCATTTCCGCCCCGAGAGTCAAAACTTACCCGCCAACCCTGCCCGGATTGTTGGCACCATACTCCGGAGTTAACTGGGACCACGGTCCCACTTCCGTCCTGAGAGTCAAAACTTTCACCCGGCAACCCGGCCCGGATAGTCGACACCACACTCCGGAGTTAACTGGGACCACGGTCCCACACTATTCTGCTGTTACTTTCATAATCAAAATTCAGAGAATGTAATTCCTATATACAGTGCGTAAGGAGATTATGTTCGTTTTGTTGCCTGGTGCTTCTTCACCCACTCGCGGGCTTCGCCCTGTCGTTCGGCTGCGCCTAGCACTACTGACTCATTCTGAAAAGCGAAGTTTAACTGATCCTCGCAATGGGGATTTACTTTCCTGCGGGTGGTGTACGCAGGGGAGAGCATCTCGCGTTTCATTTGCCATGCAAACGCAATCCCTCGTCCGGAAAACCATACCTGTCCCAGACCTGAATGATTAATGCCATCGAGAAACTTCATCAGTTCAGCGTTATGAGGACGTGGCGGACGTTCGTCGAACAGCTGCAGCTGCGAAACGCCGGAGCCGGTGAAGTCATTCAGCATCACACCGGCTTTGCGCCGTGATGGCGCTGGTATCTGGCACCTGGTCTTCACTCGCAGGACTTCCTGATGAGTCTGATGGTACCGTGGCGGCTCTGGCCATGTCACCGGAGACGGAATACCAGCGCCGGCGTTACACCCTGACGCTTCAGGATGACCGGAGCAGTGAACGGGTTGAGCGTGTGCAGACGGGGGTGTCATCCCGTCTGCGTGGAGATCAGCTCAGAAACCTGATTATCACCGGTCTGGCCCTGCACACGACCGCACAGGAGCTGCCGCGTCTGCTGGCCAGTATGCCGGTGCCGCCTGGCTCGGTCAGCGAGCTGCAGGTTCAGATCCAGCAGATGGCCGGTACGGCTGACGTGAGTAAAGCTGCAGTACCGGAGAAACCAGCAGAGCCTGCCGCACCGGTAACCGGTGAAGCGACCAGGATAAAGAAAAATATGCGACGGGTATTCGGAGAATAAAACATGTCAGTGATTAAACAGAAGGCAGAGCAGTGCATTCATAATTTTCTGCGCACCCAGAACGTGCCTGAAACTCAGTGGTCGGAACTGGTCAAAAAGACCGGCAGGGGAATGATACTGGCAGGCGTGGCCGTCGTGGTTCCCGGTGTCCTGGTTGATAATATCTCCCTGCCGGTGAAAATTGCGATGCAGGTCTTCTACGCCTCGCTGATCGGCCTCGGGGTTCTCCTGGCGTTTGACGAGAAAAAACCAAAGGGGCGGGGATGAATATGAACATTAGCCTGAAGGAAACGGTATGAAGCTTGAAGAACTGTCAGGAGACGAACGCACACTGGTTATTGTGGCACTGCAGGTGTTGCACCTATAGGCTAAATCCGGCCCGTACACTCGATGTAATGTTTCGTGATGAGCGGATGTGGGCACAGCTAAAATCATAACGGATGCCGAATGGCACCCGTCATTGGTGAAAGGAGTAGCTAACTAGTGAATGCCTTGCTACGCTGGAATTTCTCGACTATCTGATTCTTTCTAATCAGTTTTCCGTCAAAGAGTTTTGTGGTTTTGTCCTTAATCCGACGTAACCGCAGGTTTACATGTCTATCAGTTGAGACTTTTGCTCCTGATATAGCCATAATTGCTCTGGTTGCGAGGAACTCCTCTTCGTAGTTGTCGCATACGAAGATAAGTAGCTCTAAGTTTTTGGTATCAATGAATCGCGTGACTTCTTGGCTTAAAGATGTAGCTGATTTTATCAGATCATCTTTGTCGTTCAGGGTCTCAATGATCCGTTTCAGTTTTGGTGTCGATAAATCTTCTGGATTCAGGCTGCAGGCCTCGGAGAATTTTTCTGCGAGCGATTTTGCCTGGGTCATCAAACTAATGACCTCATACATATAAGGTAGCGACTTTAAATTGCCCAATGAACTGGTAACCCATATGGGGTTATTGTCATCATTAAATTTTTGCAGGACATCAATTTTGATATCCCAGCTATGAGTCTTCTGCGCAGTAGTGATGAATGACAAAACTGCATTTGGAAATGATTTAAGTATCTGATCTAAAATTACTCTTGTATTAATGATTGTAGCCCGCAGATAAGATAGTTCTTCATTCATAATCAGTGATTTATCACGATAGTCCTTTAGTTTATGAAGAGCCTTCTTTCTGTCGATCTCTTTGCGAACCCGGTTTCTTTCATTGGTAAAGGATTTATCAGCCTTAAAGTATTTTCTTGCACAATGTCCGCCAATCAGGACTTCAAAACCATCCGCGGTTACACCTAACCAACCACTTTTGTGTTTTTGATGGCACACGCCATTTAATGCTTTGAATCGCCACGGATAATCTAGACACTTCCGAGCCGTTGATAATACTGGTTTTCATATTCTGTCGGTGACATCTGATCGCTGGAACCATGCCGACGCTTACTGTTATAAAACATTTCGATGTAATCAAAAATATCGCTGCGGGCTTCTTCCCGCGTTCCGTAGATCTTTTTCTTTATCCGTTCGCGTTTCAGCAACTGGAAAAAGCTTTCTGCAACCGCATTATCATGGCAGTTACCGCGACGGCTCATGCTGCCCTCCAGACCGTGTGATTTCAGGAACGACTGCCACTCATGGCTTGTGTACTGACTGCCCTGATCCGAATGAACCAGCACCTGTTTTTGGGGATTACGCCGCCATACAGCCATTAGCAGAGCGTTCAGGACAATGTCCTTTGTCATCCGGGATTGCATGGACCAGCCGATAATTTTGCGTGAGAACAGATCAACAACCACGGCAAGATACAGCCAGCCTTCGTGGGTCCTGATGTAGGTTATGTCTGTTACCCAACGCTCATCCGGAGCATCCGGATTGAACTGTCGCTGGAGCCTGTTGGGCGACACGATACTGGCCTCGCCTTTACGTGCCCGCGGGCTCCGGTATCCGACCTGAGCCTTTATCCCGACACGTTTCATCAGTCGCCAGACTCTGTTCACTCCGCACTGTTGCCCGCTGTCCCGCAGATCCAGATGGATTTTGCGATAACCATAGACGCATCCCGATTCCAGCCAGAACTGTTTAATCTGCCCTGTCAGTCTCAGGTCTGCCTGGTGGCGTTGTGAATGCGGCTGCTGAAGCCAGGCGTAAAAACCACTGGGATGTACATCCAGCACCCGACAGAGCAGGCGAACAGGCCAGCAACAGGTGTTGTCACGGATAAAGGCGTACCTCAGTCGGACAGCTTTGCGAAGTACGCCGCTGTAGATTCAATCTGTCAACGCAACACCCCTTTCAATTATCTCTTTAGGTGTTTTGAACTTCAGTGTCTTTCTCGGTCTGTTGTTTAGCTGAGCTGCAACCTGATCCAGCTCATGTTGAGTATATTGGGCAAGGCATGTCTTTTTGGGAAAGTACTGTCGGATTAGCCCATTAGTGTTCTCGTTTGTTCCCCGCTGCCAGGGGCTCTGAGGATCGCAGAAGTAAACTTTAACTCCTGTGCTGCCAGTAAATTCCAGATGTCTGGCCAGTTCCATTCCTCTGTCCCATGTCAGTGATCGCCGGAGTTCAGGAGGTAAGCTCAGGAATTTATCTGTAAGAGCCTGATTCACTGATAAAGCGTCTTTGCCCCTGAGTCTCAGGATGATCGTATAACGTGATTTTCGGTCTACAAGTGTGGCTATATGGGAGTTTTTTGTACCCGAGACTAAATCGCCTTCCCAGTGTCCCAGAGAGCGTCTGTTATCGATATGCCGGGAACGTTCGTGGATTGGCGTTCCGTTCACTATGTTGATAGTGCCTCTTTCACCTTTGCGAGTATGGCGCCGGCCATGACGGAGGCTGTGCGATCGGCGCAGATGCTGTACGTTCAGGTGGTGTAGCGCTTCACGACTACGAAAGTAAAGCGTCTTATAAATTGTCTCAGGTGATATTCGTAGTGTTTTTTGACGCGGCTTCGCTCGCCTTAACCATCCTGATATTTGCTCTGGGGACCACTTCATCTCAAGCTTTTCCAGAACAAGCTCTCGCAACGGCATATTCTGATCCAGTAAGCATGGTTTTGGTCTTTTAGCCATTCTGTTGGCCCGGTTATTCGCATCAACGGCTTTGTAATAGCGCCTGCCACGATTACGCTGAACTTCACGTGAGATTGTCGAAGGGCTACGATTCAGCATTGTAGCGATGGCTCGAATGCTCATTTTAGCTGACAGACCGGCTCGTATTTCCTCGCGCTCAGACAGCGTCAGGTGAGCAACAGCTCGCTTGCGCTCATTGGGTTTTATGCCACCAGTATCTCTTAACATCGTGAAGATGGTTCCTGGTTTCGAGCCCAGGATATTAGCTATCTCACTGAAGCCTTTTCCGTTCTTCCACAGTTCAAAAACAGATGTTTTTTCCTTTGCTGTAAATGTCCGTCTCATCCAACAATCCTCCGCAACTACATGTTTTCACATGACTGTTGCGTTGACCAATTGAATCTACAGCGGCTTTTTTTAATATGTCCCGTTCGTCGGTAACCCGCTTCAGCTCTTTCTGGAGACGGCGGATCTCGGCCTGAGCATCTGACTGTTCTTTATTAATGGAAGAATCCGGACCGTACTTCTTTATCCAGGCGTAAAGGCTGTGGGTGGTGATATCGAGACGTGTTGCAACGCTGGCAACAGAATAACCGCGATCAACAACCTGTTTGACTGCTTCAATTTTAAACTCTTCGGGATAACGCTTACCGCTCATGGGCACCTCTCTTTAAGCCATCTTAAATGACTCTGAGGTGTCTGTTAAACCCATGGCGATTCAGTTTGCACTCCATCACACTGCTAAGGGACGTTATGGTAAATACCATTCTGCAATAACTATCCATGTATAGATCATCCTTTATCTCCGTATGGCATAACCCATCTGAATCCATTAAGCATGACAAAACCTTCTTTATAAATAGCACTTTCAGTAGTACTTGATGTAGAAAATTGATTGTCATTTGTGTTTTTACTTGATATCTACGTGATATACTGATATTAATTAAAGCGTAAATTATCTAAAACTAGATTTTCAATATGTTATAGGTGGTTCAAATGCCAGGTACTAAGTGTGTTACTGTTCTTACTGCTCGTGGAATTACTGAGATTTTAAAAACAGGTGGAAGCAAAGCCTGGAGACTCAATGCAACCCATGCAGGAAAATGTTCGTATGTTGTTTGCGTTCAGAACTCGAAGATTGATTGGGGAACCCAGGAGGCAAAGCATCACCATGCTTTTATGATTGGCCGTATTTCTGGGATTAGCAGGATTCCAGACCATCCCAAGAAGCGTTGGATAATCAACATTGATTCTTATGCTGAGATTGATATCCCTGACCAATGGGATGGAAACCGGAATCCGGTTTCTTACCGAAACCTTGAGGATATGGGGATAGATCTTGATACTCTCGATTTTAAACCTGTTGGTCATATTGTATCTGGAATAAAACAGACTAGTGGTGACGAATACGATGAGTATGAAGAAGTTGATGTCAGCGATAGACCTTTAAGCCTGAAAGAAGCTAAGGCTGGTCTAGCACTTCATTTTGGCGTCAATGAGGATGACATTCAGATCACTATTAAGGGGTGACCTTTATGGAATCATTCTCTGTTGAGCATTGGTTACCACAGGCTACTGCTGGAGATAGTCAGGCTAGATTTTATTTGGGGAAGATATTCTCATGCGGGCTGGGTGTTCATCAGGATTATAAGCTGGCTATATACTGGTTTCAGCTTGCAGCGGAGCAAGGCCATGATGATGCCCAGTTTAATCTTGGGTGGGTATATCATTTGGGGTTAGGTGGATATAAACATGTCCAAAAAGCGTCTGAATGGTATCAGAAGGCCGCTCTGCAAGGTCATGCAGAGGCTCAGTTTCATCTAGGAAGGCTGTATGCTTTCTCTGATTTAAGAAATGATGGGCTTGCAGTTGAATGGTTTTTCTGTGCCGCGAAGCAAGGCTATAGTAGTGCGCAATTTAAACTTGGCTGGATGTATCATCTCGGTATGGGCGTTGAGCAAAGTGACAGGCAGGCTTTCCATTGGTTTATTCGGGCTGCTGAGCAAGATCATGCAGGGGCTCAGGCATCTCTTGGTGAGATGTATAAGCATGGGTGGGGAGTCGAGCAAGACGAAACGATGGCACAGTATTGGTTTCGACTCGCAAGAACAATGCCATAGCATCAAGCCCGCCCTGCGGGCTTTTTTATGTCTGCGCATAATGCGGCGTTATGGTAAATAGCCTATGCTAATGTCCGCTAAGAGCAAGAAGCGGAAGTTAGGGATCCATGTGGCTTTGTTGAATAAATCAGATTTCGGGTAAGTCTCCCCCGTAGCGGGTTGTGTTTTCAGGCAATACGCACGCTTT
>NZ_JASEYC010000032.1:0-17444 GCF_035064245.1 Citrobacter sp. R-1.5.2
CACTGCTAACCTCACATATATGTATTGTGCAATACACATAATTTAGCTGATCTTTTATACAGAGGAAACGGCTTTTACCGAAAACCGCGAAACCGTGCCGAAACTTGTTTCGGCCGGTTGAGGGGTTAACCGGCCCGTGTACGGCGCCGGTAATTATTTGATGGTGGCTATTGGTATTGAGCGCCAGTCTGTCGTGTAATCAGGTGACAACATCTGACGACGCATGGCAAAGGAGTTATCGATGCCCTGGCCTGCAAAAAAAAGCTGGCTCTTTCCACGCCGGTTTATACCATCAAGAACAGCCATTAAAGCCTCGCTGCCAGCTGAAGGCGTAGCAGAGTCGAATAAATCAAGCTGGGCCTCCTTCCCGCTAAAATCTGCCAGCATGACCCCTGCTTTTGCATACGCAATATCTTCCCGCCAGATCCGCGCCAGCGCGGCTTGTGCTGCCTGAATTATCGTGCGGCTGTCCTGGGTTGCCACCGTCAGTTTTTCGGTTGCCTGATTGGCATACTGTGTATCACGCACTGAATAAGGACTGGTACGGATAAAGACGCTTATGACGCGGCAGTATTGCCTCTCATTACGCAGTTTTTCAGCTGCGCGCGCTGCAAATCCGGTGACAGCCTGCTGCATGTCCGTCAGGGTTTCTACGCGTTGGCCGAATGAGCGCGACACAACAATCTGCTGCTTCGCAGGAGGGTTTTCTTCCAGGCTGAAGCAAGCCTCGCCGCGCAACTCCCGTACCGTTCTTTCAAGCACAACGCCGAATGTTTTACGGATTAGGCGCGTATCTGCCCTGGCTAAATCCAGCACCGTTTTGATCCCCATTGTGGCGAGTGCTTTCTCTGTACGATGGCCGACGCCCCAGACTTCCGCAACCGGCAGGATGCTCATTAATTTCTTCAGTCTGGCGCCATCGTCCAGAGCAACCACCCCGCCAGTAGCGGGCCATGTTTTTGCAGCGTGGTTACACAGCTTCGCCAGCGTCTTAGTACGGGCAATACCGACCCCGCATACCAGCGTTGTGTGTCGCCTGACTTCCTCGCGCAGTTGGCGCCCGAAAGCGTCAAGGCTCATGGCGGCCGTTATCCCTTTGCAGTCAACAAAAAGCTCGTCGATTGAATACTGTTCGACGTGGCTTGCAAGGGACTCAACTACGGCCGCGAACCGGGCCGACATGGAGGCATAGAGAGTGTAATTAGAGCTAAAAATAGCGATGTTATGACGCTCGATTATGGGTCTGACTTTGAAGTACGGATCGCCCATTTTCAGGCCCGCTTTCTTCGCCAGGTAATTACGGGCCACAATGTTGCCGTCATTGTTGGATAAAACGGCCACTGCTCGGTTTGCCAGATCTGGCCTAAATGCCTGCTCACAGCTGGCGTACATGCCATTGACATCAATCAGCGCAAACATACCGGATGCTCGATAAGGGAATGCGTAACCACTCCCCAGATTTCAACGCTCTCATTATCCGGGTCAATGTAGTACACAGGAAAATCTTTGTTCATCGGCATCAGGCAGGGTCTGGGCCTCAGCAGTAGCCGCTTCACGGTAAATTCATTATGGATGCAGGCGACTACGATTGAGCCGTGGCTGGCCGTCAGCGAGCGATCCACAACCAGTACGTCACCATCATGGATGCGGCCATCTTCCATTGACGAGCCAGAAACCCGTAGGAAGTAAGTTGCTGAAGGGTGACGAACACAATACTCATGCAGGTTTAACTCCTGCTTTTCATAGCCCTGGGCCGGGCTGGGGAACCCCGCAGAAATTCTTTGCAGATAAAAAGGGATGCTGTGTACCCGGCTGGCGCCGGAGCTTTCAAAAATATCGACCTTCATAGCGATCTTCCAAATCACTGTTTACTTATACAGTATCGCTGTTATGGTCAGGTTGGCAAGTTTTACAGGTACTCTACTATATGTAGTGCTGCTTCAGCTGCCAACGAACGCTATATATAGTGTTTGTTGGCTTTCTGTTTTCTCAGTGTCCCCTGTAACCGGCCGCGTGGCGGCGGGCTAGCAGGGAGGGGGGGTGGCCTGTCGCTCCGGTCAGTCCCGCAGTTTCCGGCGATTTGCCCCCGGTGTCCGGTGGAGTCCGGCGAGGTCGCCTTCCATGCTCTGACGGGCATAAAATTAGGTAAATATAATCCGTACTTATATTGACTTTAACGCCCCATTGTACGATAATTAAAAAGTGGCAGGTGATGTGCCTGCCGCTTAACCATCGCCGGTATCGGCTTTAAGAGGAAGTATCATGGAAACTATCGAAATCACCGCCCGCTACATTTCTGAAAACGCCCGCATGAACTTCATGCCTGCGGCATTTCGTGGCGCTTTCTTCAGCGCAGATCACTTCATTCAGTCCTTTCTGAATCGTTACGCTAAAGACTACCAGGGAGGGTATTGGGAATACCTTCAGGCCAGCAATGGCGCGTTTTTTATGGAAGCGCCCCAACCTCTTTGGCTCTCGTTACCTAACTATTTTGAAGGTGAATGCAGCGCGCGCGAAGTAGGGATTATTGTTTGTCTGTATGCCTACAGTTACTTTTGCGGCCTGGCATATGAAGAAGGCAAAGCCGAACTGAACGAAACGATGGCTAACCGGTATCACCTGTTGCGGGAGTACGTTAATACGCTGGAGAACGAAAGCCAGAATCGTATTTATCGTGCCATTGATTAACTGATAACCAGGCGGGCAAAGCCCGCCTTATCGTGACTGTCACGCTCAGGGGAAACTATGTTAGCGACACTTCAACACCCTACCGCCTGGCAATTGCCAGATCGGTTAATGCTTTTGGAACTGTTAATGTTCGATTACCGTAATTCCGATCAGGAGCGCTACGGCCAGCAAATCTATCACCACTATCGTAAACAGGGTAATCATCGCTGGGATACTTCTGTTCATCAGGATAGCGGCGGCCAATACGCGATTATTTTCCGGCACTCCTTCAGCAAAAAACAGGCTGATGGCGTTAAGCGAACGATGATCCGCGATGAAACCGTTATACGGGCAGGTACGGCGCAGGAGCTGACAGAAGCGACATTTCCCGACTTCCAGGATAGCGATATTCTGAAGGCGTCGGATTTCTTTAAGTCGCTTATCCAGCGCAAAGCGGCAGACGTAACACAAACCGATATTTGAGGATCAGCGATGCTGAACAAAACCGAAAACAACACCAACATTAGTAGTATCAACCCCTGTTCTACAGAGGGCCTAATTGCCGTGACGGGAAATGATGGAGAGACGCATATCATTCAGCGTGAGTTAATATCCCACTCTGTTAAAGGGCATGAAGCCACAATCATTCACCTTGTAACCGGGAAGTGGATAAGGGTTTCTTTGTCATCTGAAATACTGGCAAAAAAACTAGGCATTACCGCGTCTGAATAACGGGTTTTGTAGCTTGTTATAAGGTTTTATCTGTGTGTGGCAGAGTTCTAAAAAGGGAAACGTGAGAGATTATGAATACGATTAGTATAACGGAAATCGTGTTGAGTGTGCTTCTTGCGGGCGCTTTGGGGCCGGTTTTATTACGTCGAAAAAAAGGTCTGCTGTTACTGTTGTTGATTCTGGTCTGCACGATACTTTTGCTTCATGGTGTCACTACGATTTACTGATGTGGTCGAAAATCTTTAAAAGCGAACCCCCGGACGTCACCCCTCCGGGGCCGTTCTGCTGTGCTGCGCATCGAGCCGCTACGCGTCTCGCCCCGCTCACGCGGGCAGCTGCCACTGACGCCTCCGGCCTGCGGCCTCCGCGCTCCGCTTGGCAACCCCTTCCCCTGCTGCCGCTCATTTCCCCTTCAGCCTCCTATCATGATTCGTCTCCTGCATTATCCGTGGATTGTGCAGCTCAGTGGGGCGCTGGCCGTGACGGTGCGGTGTCCCCCGTAACCGGCCGCGCGGCGGCCGCTAACTCGCAGTACGGCGCCGCGACCCGCAGGCGGGCCGCCGTACCCGCGCGCAGGCGCGCGGCGCCCACTGCGCACCCCCGTGGGGGACGTGCGGCAGCTGCGTGGCGGCGGGCTGGGTTATGGCTTAGCAGGGAGGGGGGTTGGCCTGTTGCTCCGGTCAGTCCCGCAGTTTCCGGCGATTTGCGGCCGGTGTCCGGTGGAGTCCGGCGCGGTCGCCTTCCATGCCCTGACGGGCATAAAAACAGGTAAATAAATTCCGTACCTGTATTGACTTTAAAAGCATAATCAACGATAATTAAATCATCGGGAGGCGACACCGCCACCCGAAAAATTGCCGGTATCGGCGCTTACAGGAGTCGTCATGCACTTTACTAACTTCCTTCAGCGTTACTTCGATATAGAGATTGAACATACCTTTGACCCTACCATTCAGGGCAGCAACGAAACGGGTAAAGACGTCACTAAAATCTGGATCTATGAGAAGGGCGAGGATAGCGAACCGCTGCTTACTCTGACAGAAGCATGGTGGTATACCGAGACAAAAACGGCTGGTAACTGGCTTATCGGCAACGTGTATTCAACGCTTGAGCATGGGCGTGAAATTCATGAAAGTGAATTTCGTAAACTGGTAACAGCTGGCAAGGTGATATCAGCATGAGTAAGGGGAATAAAATGCTTATTAATCGGATAGCGGTTATCGGGCTTGCAGTTGTCGCAGCCGCTACGCAGGCAGGTGTGCCGCCGGTTAAGTTTTTTTACCGGGATACAGTCCCGGTAAGCATTACGCTGGACGAACCCGCAACGGGTTGCAGCATGGCCGGTGTGATTGTTCATCCAGTGGATCGGCCAGCGGCAAAAGTGGCATGGTTTAGCGAGCGGATTTGCGGTAAAAAACGTTACCCGGTTAGCTTTATCAGTGATGAAATTAGCGCCCCGCATAACGTGATCCATAAAGGGGAAAAGTTTCACGTTACCCCGGCTCAGGTCAATCTCCTGGACGCGCAAAACCTCTAATTAAATCATCGGGTGGCAATACCGCCGCCCGAACAATCGCCGGTATCGGCAACCATCAAGGAGTTCACATGTATCACTATCTCGTTTTTGTCCCTCTCGCATTAATTATTAGCGCCGCTGCGCTTGCCCTGCCCTGGTTTATCGTTCGTGCGGGATACAGGGATCTGGTGCAGATCACCTGCGCCTGCGTCTCTGTTCTGGGCCTGTGTGCGGCGACAGGGGTTTTCAGCTACTTCGATAATAAGCCGCTTGCGTTTCTGTACGGTTGCGGCGCGCTGGCGTGCTTTTTGTACGCGGTAGACTGCGCGATACCGTTGTATATGACGCGTAAAAAGCCACGTAAGCAGCTGTAAGAAAAAAGGCGGGAATCCCCGCCTTTTTTTATTGAGGCTGTCAGAAAGCGATTCAGGCACTCTATGAACGCTTTGCAAGATATAAAATTATGCATGCATATTCCGTACTTATATTGACTTTGAGGGCATAATCACCGATAATTAAATCATCGGGAGGCAACACCGTCGCCCGCAAAATTGCCGGTATCGGCGCGCAAAGGAGTACATCATGGATTACCAGACCCGCTTAAATTCTGATATAACCAAAGAGATTGATTATCTGGCATCACTGCGTAAACAACGCATGGTGGCGGATCTGCGCACAGAGCTGGTTTACGGCTCCCTGGAGCGTCTGGCAGATATGATCTGCAACACCGTCACTGACTGGTCGCACCCCTGCCCTGTTCTGCCGCTTTCTTCCGTACAGCAATGGCACAAAGCCCGCGAAATCGTCCTGGCAGATTATGAGGACTTCGGCCACGATGCCTGGGACTTTGCCCGCCACTATATGAAAACAGAGCTTAGCTTCGGTTATGCCTGCTACAAAGACGATATTGCCTGATGATTAACAACATGGGGGGCTAACGCCTCCCTGATAAACTGACCCTTTTAATGGCCTTACCGCCGATTTCAGATGGAACGAGAGATAAACAGCGGCAGACTCCGGGCGTTACCCCTTCGGGGCCGCTCTGCTGTGCTGCGCATCGAGCCGGTTCCCGTCTCGCCCCGCTTACGCGGGCAGCGGCCGCTAACGCCTCCGGCCTCCGGCCTTCGGCCTCCGCGCTCCGCTTGGCCTCCGGGCTTTGCCCTCCGCGCTGGCGCTTGGCGGCTGGCGTCAGCCGCCAGCCAGGTTCGCCGGTATCTCAGCTGCCCGGTCATAAAGCCGTTCCGTTGGCGTGGGTCGTTCCGCCTATGACCGCAGTGAAACCGGGCGCGGCAGGTTGTCAACAGACGCTTCGCTCAAGCTGTTGACAACCTGCCTTATTCGCCCGGTTACAGTGCGGCCGTCGGAAACGACACCCCGCCAACTTCTCTACAGGTGCTATATGACCTCTACCATCCTCGAAAACCTACCGCAAATCATCACCTCGCTGGCCGCTCTGATTACGGCCGTAACCGGCCTAATCAAAGTGCTACGCGACAAAGACAAGTAACAGCCATCGGGGCGGCTGTGCCGCCCCTTTGCTGCTGCTTGCCGGTGATCTCTCCAGTTTATGTTCTGACATTGTGCTAAATCCTGATGCCACACAGGGCGTTACCCCTTCGGGGCCGCTCTGCTGTGCTGCGCATCGAGCCGGTTCCCGTCTCGCCCCGCTTACGCGGGCAGCGGCCGCTAACGCCTCCGGCCTTCGGCCTCCGCGCTCCGCTTGGCAGGCCACACCCTGCGCCGGACTCGCCCGGCCGCAAGCGGCCGCCCCGCCCCTTCGGGGTGCCAACGCCCTTCAGGCGTCGGCATCCTTTGCCAGTGCGCTATTGTGTTATCCGTGGATTGTGCAGCTCAGCGGGGCGCTGGCCGTGACGGTGCGGTGTCCCCCGTAACCGGCCGCGCGGCGGCCGCTAACTCGCAGTACGGCGCCGCGACCCGCAGGCGGGCCGCCGTACCCGCGCGCAGGCGCGCGGCGCCCACTGCGCACCCCCGTGGGGGACGTGCGGCAGCTGCGTGGCGGCGGGCTGGGTTATGGCTTAGCAGGGAGGGGGGTTGGCCTGTTGCTCCGGTCAGTCCCGCAGTTTCCGGCGATTTGCGGCCGGTGTCCGGTGGAGTCCGGCGCGGTCGCCTTCCATGCCCTGACGGGCATAAAAACAGGTAAATAAATTCCGTATCTGTATTGACTTTAAAAGCATAATCAACGATAATTAAATCATCGGGAGGCAATACCGCCGCCCGAAAAATTGCCGGTATCGGCGCTTTAAGGAGTACACCATGACTGATATTACGACCCCTTCTGTTTATGTTGGCACTTACCATAAATACAACTGCGGAAGCATTGCGGGAGCCTGGCTCGATCTGACCGATTTTGATAGCTCAGAGGAGTTTTACGAGCGCTGCCGCGAGTTACACGCAAATGAGGCTGATCCAGAATTTATGTTCCAAGATTGGGAGGGTATTCCGTCTGGTATGGCGTCAGAGTGCCATATCAACTGGGATTTTATTAACGGCTTTAAACAAGCCCGCGAGGAAGGTAACGAAGCGGCGTTTGTGGCCTTTGTTGATCTGTTTAATAGCACTGATTTCGACCTGTTTAGAGATGCCTATATGGGCGAAGCTAAGGACGAAGAAACTTTTGCAGAGGAATACCTGAATGATAGCGGTCTACTGAATGATATTCCGGAATCCGTAGCCCGATATTTTGACATCGTAGCCTATGCGCGGGATCTGTTTATTGGGGATTTCAGTTTACATGATGGACACGTATTTAACATGACTTGCTGAAACCTAGTCCCCCGCAACGCGGGGGATATTAAACACCGCTCTAATTAATCGCCGGTATCGGCAAACAGCCATCGGGGCGGCTGTGCCGCCCCTTTGCTGCTGCTTGCCGGTGATCTCTCCAGCTCATGTTCTGCCATTGCACTAAATCCTGATGCCACACCGGGCGTTACCCCTTCGGGGTCGCTCTGCTGTGCTGCGCATCGAGCCGGTTCCCGTCTCGCCCCGCTTACGCGGGCAGCGGCCGCTAACGCCTCCGGCCTTCGGCCTCCGCGCTCCGCTTGGCAGGCCACACCCTGCGCCGGACTCGCCCGGCCGCAAGCGGCCGCCCCGCCCCTTCGGGGTGCCCACGCCCTTCAGGCGTCGGCATCCTTTGCCAGTGCGCTATTGTGTTATCCGTGGATTGTGCAGCTCAGCGGGGCACTGGCCGTGACTGTGCGGTGTCCCCCGTAACCGGCCGCGCGGCGGCCGCTAACTCGCAGTACGGCGCCGCGACCCGCAGGCGGGCCGCCGTACCCGCGCGCAGGCGCGCGGCGCCCACTGCGCACCCCCGTGGGGGACGTGCGGCAGCTGCGTGGCGGCGGGCTGGGTTATGGCTTAGCAGGGAGGGGGGTTGGCCTGTTGCTCCGGTCAGTCCCGCAGTTTCCGGCGATTTGCGGCCGGTGTCCGGTGGAGTCCGGCGCGGTCGCCTTCCATGCCCTGACGGGCATAAAAACAGGTAAATAAATTCCGTACCTGTATTGACTTTAAAAGCATAATCACCGATAATTAAATCATCGGGAGGCAACACCGCCACCCGAAAAATTGCCGATATCGGCTCACTAAGGAGCAAGCATGACTACAGTTACCACCCCTTCCCAACTGAAAAAAGAAGTCGAATCTCAGAAAGAATTATTGCTGCGCGCCTGCCTCGAAGCGTTCAACCAGCTGCCTAATCAGCGCCTGCAAGGCGCTTTCCAATCGACGTATGCACTGGCGGCAAAATTAAGCCAGCTGCTGCAACAAACTAAATAGCACTGACTGCCCGGCCAAGCCGGGCCTTTAGGCGATTTCTGAGCCGCCTAAAGAAACAAGCCCGGATTGACCGGGCTTGTTTCTTTCCGCTGCGCGGCCGTTCACGTATAGGAAATTGAAAGCCTTTCTTGTCTGCGTTGAATCCCTGAAAGAGAAGAACATGATCCGCAATCCCCGCCCTGAAGGGCGGGGAGCAGTCAAGGTTTCTGGCTTAGGTCTTCCCTGCCTTGCTTTCCGGTCAGTGCCGGTTGCAGAACTTTACCAGGTTTAAGCAGTCAGGCGTATAGCTGGCGCATTCAGTCTACAAAGCAGAACAGCACGCGAACGTCACCCTGCATATTCAGCTTTTTCAGCGCACCCAGGTGCAAAAAGTACCGTTCACCCAGGAATAGCCGTAGGTATCCGGTTCCAGGAATTGCCGGTGGTTTTTGTTTCTGTGTAAATGTGTATTGCACAATACACTACAAATTTAGTTCATTGGCTTCGACGGCAAGCCAGCAGTTAAAGGTTTCGCCTTTCCGTTCACCCTCGCACCCCCCCTCCGCTTTCAGCTTTCCGCAAGCCTGGCATTTTCCCAGCTGTGCCTTCTGCTCCTGCCACTGCTGCCAGTTGCGGATAAGCAGCAGCTGGAAAAATTCGTTCGTTGAATAAGGCGTTCGTCCAGGACGGCGAACCCGGCACAGCTCCTGCAACATTGCTTCTTCCTGTTTTGTTAGCGTGACTGTCACGCTTGTGCCTTCTTCCTTGAGCCGCGCGCGGCGGCGGGCCTGGCGTATACGGGCCAGTTCTCGCTGTCGGTCATTCATTATTTTTCTCCCCGTGATGGTCACGCGCGACTGTCACGATGAATTAAAACGGGCATTGCCCCTGCGGGGCCGTTCTGCCGTGCTGCGCTTCGAGCCGGTTCCCGTCTCGCCCCGCTTACGCGGGCGGCGGCCACTAATGCCTCCGGCCTTCGGCCTCCGCGCTCCGCTTGACAAAAAAACCGGGACACGCCCGGTTTGCTTTATCTCAGTAAAAGTATCGCTATCGCGGCGCCTACTGCGGCGCCCACGATGGTGCAGCCAGCTGTAATAAAAAGGATCTGACGGGTAAACGTCTCAGCACTGGACGCCTGCGCGCGGCGGAATTTAGTTAGAAATTCCTCGCGCGCCTTAGCATCATCACTAATTGCCAGGCTAATTGAACGCTGGTTTTCTACTAAAGCCCGTTTAAAAGAGTCTGCCGTCTCTCCTAAACTTTCGGTGTCTTTTGCCAGCTTTTCCGAAAGCTCAGAAAGTTTCTGCGTCATTTCTTTCTGAGTTGCGGTGATTTCCTTCGCGTCACCTAAAAACCAGTCCATCAGAACTTCTAATTTATCCGGCTGCTTTTCCATTTTATTCTCCCATTAAAGCCGCATATGCTTTATCGAGATTAGCTTTTACCGGAATCGCCTGTTTCATGTATGTATAACGGCGTGCCAGTTTTTTGCGCTCGTCAGCATCGGTTGTTTGTTTTGCACGGGATTTGAATTCTTCTGGATCTTCAGCGGTCAATACTTCGAATGAGATACGGTGAAACGCCAGATATTCGAAAACCTCACTGTTATAAATAACAGCCTTCTTGCTTATTTTGCCAATCTTCGTTTCTTTGACAAACTCAAACACCGGCGCCAGCACATCTTCTACTTCACTGTCTGGACTAATACGGTTTGGAACAAAGATAATTTTCTTGCTGCTCACGCCCGCTTTACTTAACGTGTGTGCCGTTTTCAGGCTTTCATCAATCGCCTTATTATCCGGCGTCACCGGGATTACATATTTATCAAATTCGTTCGCGCCACTGTCAAAGCGAGACATAGCCATCAGGAACGCTTCAACGTTTGACGCGCCAATATCAATAATGCCTGCATCTTCAAAAACAATATCCTCAATCAAACGTGAGAAGTCGTCACCTTTAAAACTGGTCACATTTTCAATACCCAGATCGGAAGCAGACTGGTTGATAGTCTCTACCGCATAGAACTTTGCACCAGTCAGGCGCGGGGCTAACAGGTAAGATGAAATTAATGTTTTACCAACACTGCCACTGTAATTAATTACCGCTACTTTCATAAATCACCTCAGAATTTTTTGTTGAACTTCTTAGGGTTGAAATCCTCACCGATTTTATTGAAGAACTCTTTATCAATAATGCCGGGACTCTCTGCTTTTTCACTTTCCTGCGCTTCAGGCTCAGACGGTTGTGTATTGTGCAATACACTTTCCGCTGCACCCTTCGCGCTACTCTTATCATGTGTATTGTGCAATACATTTTTTCGGTTTTGCCGCGTTCTATACAGTGCCATCTCAAGCCCTTTGGCTGTTACCGAAAAGCTGTATTCGCTGTCGAGGATTTCAGCAATTTCATGCCGCGTTAGCCCTCTGTCCAGCCAGTTCTCGATTTCATTTAGGCGCAATCTGACAGCAGCCGATAAGTTGCGGGGTTTCAGATCTGCTGGTTTATTCATAACCCCCTCCGTTGTATGAAGATGACTCTACAACACTCGTAAGAAGGGGTCAATCCAGTTTTGTAGTTTATTTGTAGTTTTCTTGTAGTCTATTAGTAGTCTGCCACGGTTTTAGTAGTCTATTTGTAGTTTCTTTGTAGTTTCTTTGTAGTTTCTTTGTAGTTTCCTTGTAGTCTATTAGTAGTCTGACAACGCTAAGGTAAATCGTTTTTTGTAGTTTATCTGTAGTTTCTCTGTAGTTTATCTGTAGTTTTTGGTTGCTCAGATGGTCATGCAAGCATGACCATCAAAGAATAGGACGCTTTTTAGCCAAATGACCCTTAACCTACGGAGGTCGCTCCTACCAAAAAAGATGATTTTTTTTCCTTAACCTGCTATACACCTAACGCAGCGCGATAAATCACGCTATCGTACTGATTTAAAAGATAAAAAAATAAATAGCGTCAATATTCGGTAATAATTAGGTATTAAAAACACCCAATAACCCATTGTTTTATAATGAGTTTGCTTTATTACTTTGGTAATACTAAGATTTCAGCTTGTTAGATCCCAATTTTTTGTTTAAGAAATGCACAATGTGAGGACTGAATGCCAATAATAACCGCAAAAGTATCAGATGAACTTTTGGCCTATATAGACCTGGTTTCAGGAGGTAATCGGTCAGATTATCTGCGGCGCTGCATTGAAGCTGGCCCAGGTGATCGGGAGTCCGGGTTGAAAATAGTTGCCGACCGGCTGAGCGACGTAAATCGCAAACTGGATTATCTTTTTGACCGTGCTTCAGATGCGGATTTTGGCCCACTGCGCGATGAGCTGAAGGCAATAACCGAAACGCTATCTGGCGTAAAATTCCCACCGGCAGGACAGATGATGTTGCATGAATCACTCGCTATTGAAACGCTAATCCTCCTGCGCTCGATAGCAGAACCGGGCAAAACCAAAGCGGCAAAAGCAGAGGTTGAACGTAACGGCTACAAAGTCTGGGAACCAAAAAAGGAGCGCTGAAATGGACGATAGAGAAAGAGGCTTAGCATTTTTATTTGCAATTACTTTGCCTCCAGTGATGGTATGGTTTCTAGTTGCAAAATTTACCTACGGTATTGATCCATCCACGGCTAAATACCTGATTCCGTATCTGGTTAAGAATACTTTTTCGCTATGGCCTTTATGGTCAGCTTTAATTGCTGGCTGGTTTATTGGTGTTGGCGGTCTGATCGCTTTTATCATTTATGATAAATCACGCGTGTTTAAAGGCGAAAGATTCAAAAAGATTTATCGTGGTACAGAGCTTGTTCGCGCCAGAACACTCGCTGATAAAACACGCGAAAGAGGTGTCAACCAGTTAACCGTGGCTAATATCCCCATACCTACATACGCTGAGAACTTGCATTTTTCGATTGCCGGTACAACCGGTACTGGTAAAACCACAATTTTCAATGAACTGTTATTTAAGAGCATCATTAGAGGCGGCAAAAATATTGCTTTAGATCCAAATGGGGGGTTCTTAAAGAATTTCTATCGTCCCGGCGATGTTATTTTAAACGCCTATGATAAACGCACTGAAGGCTGGGTGTTTTTCAATGAAATTCGCCGTTCATATGATTACGAGCGTTTAGTGAACTCTATTGTTCAGGAAAGCCCTGATATGGCTACTGAAGAATGGTTCGGCTATGGCCGTCTTATTTTTAGTGAAGTTTCGAAAAAACTTCACAGCCTATACAGCACAGTAACTATGGAAGAAGTTATTCACTGGGCCTGTAACGTTGACCAGAAAAAATTAAAAGAATTTTTAATGGGGACGCCTGCCGAAGCTATTTTTTCCGGGTCTGAAAAAGCAGTTGGAAGCGCGCGATTTGTTCTCAGTAAGAATCTTGCCCCACATTTGAAAATGCCGGAAGGTAATTTTTCCCTGCGTGACTGGCTTGATGATGGAAAGCCGGGAACCCTGTTTATCACCTGGCAGGAAGAAATGAAAAGGTCACTTAATCCGCTAATTTCCTGCTGGCTGGATTCGATTTTTTCTATCGTGCTGGGTATGGGTGAAAAAGAAAGCCGCATTAATGTATTTATTGACGAGCTGGAATCACTCCAGTTTCTGCCAAACCTCAACGATGCACTGACCAAAGGGCGTAAAAGCGGTCTGTGTGTTTATGCTGGCTATCAAACCTATTCTCAGCTGGTTAAGGTTTATGGTCGGGATATGGCTCAGACAATTCTGGCTAACATGCGTTCTAACATCGTGCTGGGCGGCAGCCGTCTCGGTGATGAAACGTTGGATCAAATGTCGCGCTCACTCGGTGAGATAGAAGGCGAAGTTGAGCGTAAAGAATCCGATCCTCAGAAGCCCTGGATTGTCCGTAAACGCCGCGACGTTAAAGTTGTTCGTGCCGTAACGCCTACCGAAATATCAATGTTGCCAAACCTCACCGGCTATCTGGCGTTGCCTGGTGATATGCCCGTCGCTAAGTTCAAGGCTAAACACGTTAAATACCATCGCAAAAACCCTGTTCCTGGCATTGAACTGAGGGAGATCTGATGCTTGATATAACCACGATTACCCGCCAGAACGTCACTAGCGTTGTGGGCTACTACTCTGATGCAAAGGATGATTACTACAGTAAGGATTCATCATTCACGTCCTGGCAGGGAACCGGAGCTGAAGCCCTCGGCTTATCCGGGGACGTTGAATCAGCCCGGTTTAAAGAGCTGCTTGTCGGAGAGATAGATACCTTCACGCATATGCAGCGACACGTGGGTGATGCCAAAAAAGAGCGTCTGGGCTACGACCTGACGTTTTCAGCGCCTAAAGGGGTATCCATGCAGGCGCTGATACACGGCGATAAAACCATTATCGAGGCTCATGAAAAAGCTGTTGCCGCTGCTGTGCGTGAAGCTGAAAAACTCGCGCAGGCCCGGACGACTCGCCAGGGGAAATCAGTAACCCAGAATACCAATAACCTTGTCGTCGCTACTTTCCGCCACGAAACTTCCAGGGCGCTAGATCCTGATTTGCACACACACGCTTTTGTCATGAACATGACCCAGCGCGAGGACGGCCAGTGGCGCGCGCTCAAAAATGATGAGCTGATGCGTAACAAAATGCACCTGGGCGATGTTTACAAACAGGAGCTGGCGTTGGAGTTGACCAAAGCCGGTTATGAGCTGCGTTACAACAGCAAAAATAACACGTTCGATATGGCCCATTTTTCAGATGAACAGATTCGCGCTTTTTCCCGCCGGTCGGAGCAAATTGAAAAGGGACTCGCTGCAATGGGTCTGACGCGGGAAACCGCCGATGCTCAGACGAAAAGCCGCGTCTCGATGGCTACGCGTGAAAAGAAAACAGAGCATTCCCGTGAAGAAATTCACCAGGAATGGGCCAGCCGCGCCAAAACGCTCGGCATTGATTTTGATAACCGTGAATGGCAGGGACACGGTAAACCTCTGGAGGCTGATATAGCGCGCAACATGGCCCCGGATTTTACCAGCCCGGAGGTTAAAGCTGACCGGGCTATCCAGTTTGCAGTTAAGTCGCTGTCAGAGCGCGATGCCAGCTTTGAACGCCAGAAGCTGATTCAAATCGCTAATAAGCAGGTGCTGGGCCATGCCACAATAGCCGATGTTGAAAAAGCGTACCTGAAGGCGGTACAGAAGGGCGCCATCATCGAGGGCGAAGCCCGGTATCAATCAACTCTGAAGGTCGGTGCTTCAGTTATGGCCGAAACTCTGACGCGCAAAGAGTGGATCGACTCGCTGACGAATAGCGGGATGCGTGCGGATAAAGCCCGTTTTGCGGTAGATGATGGTATTAAAAACGGCAGGCTTAAAAAGACCAGCCACCGCGTCACTACCGTGGAGGGTATTCGCCTTGAGCGTTCCATTCTGACTATCGAATCACGCGGCCGGGGGCAGATGCCGCGACAGCTGACCGCAGAGATTGCAGGCCAGCTGCTTGCCGGGAAAACCCTCAAGAAGGAGCAGATGCGCGCGGTTACAGAAATTGTGACGAGCAAAGATCGGTTTGTGGCCGCACATGGTTACGCCGGTACCGGTAAAAGCTATATGACGATGGCCGCTAAAGAGCTGCTGGAGTCACAAGGGCTGAAGGTCACGGCGCTGGCCCCCTATGGGACACAGAAAAAAGCGCTTGAAGATGATGGATTACCGGCCCGCACCGTTGCCGCTTTCCTCAAAGCGAAGGATAAAAAGCTGGATGAAAAATCAGTCGTATTCATTGATGAAGCCGGGGTTATACCCGCCCGACAGATGAAACAGCTGATGGAGGTGATCGAGAAGCATAACGCTCGCGCGGTATTCCTGGGGGATACGTCACAGACGAAAGCGGTAGAAGCCGGTAAGCCTTTTGAGCAGCTGATTAAAGCAGATATGCAGACCAGCTACATGAAAGACATTCAGCGACAGAAGAATGAAGTTTTGCTTGAGGCGGTTAAGTATGCCGCTGAAGGTAATGCCGCGCGCGCCCTGAAAAATATCACCGGCGTGAACGAACTGAAGGAAGAAGCGCCCCGACTCGCTCAACTTGCCGATCGCTACCTGTCTCTGTCCTCAGAACAACAGGATGCCACCCTGATAATCTCTGGTACGAACGCCTCACGCAAAACCCTCAATGACTACATCCGGGGCAATCTGGGGCTTGCCGGAACCGGCGAAACGTTCACGCTACTTGACCGCGTGGATTCGACACAGGCGGAACGCCGCGACAGCCGTTATTTCAGTAAAGGGCAAATCATTATCCCCGAACAGGATTACAAAAATGGTATGAAGCGGGGCGAGTCTTACCAGGTTCTTGATACCGGGCCGGGCAACAAATTGACGGTTGAAAGCAGCAGCGGTGAGCAGATCGCTTTCAGCCCGCGTACACACACCAAGCTGTCTGTATACCAGGCAGTCAGCGCCGAACTGGCGCCGGGCGATAAGGTTATGGTAACGCGTAACGATAAAACGCTGGACGTTGCCAACGGCGACCGCTTCACGGTGAAAACCGTGGAGGGTGAAAAACTGACGCTTGAGGACAAAAAAGGGCGCACGGTTGAGCTGGACAAAAAACAGGCTTCTTATCTTTCCTATGCTTATGCAACCACCGTCCACAAATCCCAAGGGCTTACCTGTGATCGCGTGTTGTTCAACATAGATACCAAATCGCTTACCACTTCTAAGGACGTTTTTTATGTTGGTATTTCGCGTGCGCGTCATGAGGTGGAAATTTTTACCGACGATAAAAAATCTTTGGCATCGAGCGTGAGCCGCGACAGCCCGAAAACCACGGCCGCAGAAATTGACCGTTTCTTTGGGCTTGAGGCCAGGTTTAAGGATATTGGCCGCGATACCAGTTTAGAAACCCGATCAGCTGAAAAAGGTCTGCCAGAAGCCACGGGGGAAAGCATGGCGTTTAACCAGAAACCCGATGAACATAACATGACAACCGGCACTGATTATCAGCCGGTGAGCAACGCAGAGGACGCCTTTCATCTTAAGCAGAACCCTATGGATGATTCCGTTGGCCTGCGGCGTCATGAAGCACAGCAAAATGATGCAGAGCTGGCCCATGATTATGCTGCTGCCGACGATCAGCAGTGGAGCGCGCAGGAGTATGCCGATTACGAGCATTATGCCGAAGCATCAGACTACGACTTTGACAGCAGCATTTACGACGATTACGCCATGCCGCAGACGTCTCAGGCGGAACAGAGCCATACCGGAAAAGAACACACCCATGAGCATGAGCATGAAGAAGGGGGCCATGAAATCTGATGGAGCAGACCGACAAGCGCAAGCAGGATAAACTGAAGTTCGACCGGGTAATTAATCTGGCGCGCAGACTGCCGCAACCGGCGATCCATGACTTACTACGCGCGCTGATACTGCCAATTCAGGCCGATTACTTGCTGGCCGTTGGCACGGAGGGCCAGGACGCGCGCCCGGACATGAACGAGCGCGAGTTCTTCTTCACAAAAATCATCTGGGCGATGGATTACACGCACATGAAATCACTCAGGCTTGCAGCTGAAGATTTTCCCCTGGCGCTTGCGACGGCCAAGATCCTGCCGTGGCCGTGGGGTGAATCAAGCTACCGGAGTGCTTTAGCCGATATAGGCAGCGCTAAGGGCAATCCGTGGGTACAGGATATTAACCACCGCGTTACTTTGTGAGTTCTTGAAATTCTATTCTTGATTGCATATCATCTCAACGAGTTTCGATAAGAAAGGATGCGCATGCGACCGTCTG
>NZ_JASEYC010000033.1:0-12181 GCF_035064245.1 Citrobacter sp. R-1.5.2
AATTCTGAGGGTACTTGATGTGACCTGCGCCCAATTGTTGGGCACGCAATATTTTTAAAAAGTCCGCTTCTGGCACAGGCTGTGTGAAAACTGCTGATCACTTTTTGGTCTAAGCAGTGGCTTTATATGATCAACCATTCTTGATAAACCCATGCTGAAACGGGGTTTGAGGGCCAATGATGTAAAAAACCACGCTAAGGAGATAATTTATTGTTTATGTTGAATGTGATGGCCCTGGCAACTCTCAGGGCCGACTGCAATTGTCTCAGACTGCGTCAGAACTTCACGTTAACTTTTGCCCACAAGGTGCGGCCCGGTTCATTAACAGACGTATTCGCGGAATAGCCGAAACTGCTGTTTCCAGCAAGGTTCAGGTGTTCACTGTAATCCTTGTTGAACAGGTTATCGACACCCGTGCTGACTTTGACGTACTTATTGACTTTGTACGCCGCATTCGCAGAAAAGACCGCAAAACCGGGGCTGGCGGCAAAATCCTTGCCAACGACATTCCCTTCATTCTCGGCAATCCGGTTCTGGCTGCTGACCAGACGTAGCAAACCGGTACTGCTCCAGTCCCCTTTTTCCCATGACAGCCCTAGGCGGGCTTCCAGCGGTGGGATTTGTGGCAATGGTCTGCTGTCACGGGTATTTTCAGCCCACGAATAAGCCAGGCTGGTCTCGGTTTTCCAACTGTCCGTCAGTTTATAACTGAAGCCAGTCTCTCCCCCCATAATACGGGCATTAACGTTATCGGCTTCGCTAACGCGCGCATTCTTGGGATCATAACGGAACAGAATAAAGTCGTTAACATGCCCAACGTAGGCGGACACCCACCCGTTCAGTTTCTTGGTGCTGTACTGTGCACCTATATCCAACTGAGTGGTTTTCTCCGCTTTTACACTATTAAAGGCGCTGGTATTGCCACCAGGCCCATAGGTTGGAGAGAACAGTTCCCAATAATCAGGGAAACGCTCGGTATAACCCACACCGGCATACAGCATCAGTGGCATGTCTGCCAGCGAGTGTTCTATGCGGGCAAACCCGGCATATAACACATCGTTGCGTCCTGCAAGGCCGGTGTCGGTAAAGTTATCTACCAACACACGATCCAGACGCGCACCGCTAACGACGTTATCCTGATCGGTGGCTGTCCAAGTCAACTCACTAAAAACGCCATAATTACGGAAGCGAGCATCTTTCACCCAGCTATCGCTTTCTTTATTACGGTGCGTGTTCTGTTGCATGTCTGCGCCGCTTTCAAGTTTGATATCGCTCCACAGCCAGGTTCCCATCATGCGGCCACCGACGGTCCGGCGATCAAGTTGCATAGCCATGGGCATGCTCATATTCATGCTCGAACTGCTCGCTGTGTTCATTGAGGATGACATGTCCATAGCCGACGACGTCCCCATGCTCATTGATGAACTGTCGTGCATGGCGCCCATGGACGAACCCATGCCGCTCATTAACATGCTGCCGGGTGATCTCAACGAGAAATTATCCATGATATGGTCGGCATAATTGTAATAAGTACTGGCTTCAAATTTGTCGAACACGTCCCCGATGTTGGACTTTTCAAAGCGCATCCCCAGGCTTTCGCGTTTGAATTGCGAACCATCCATACTGCGCCCGGCATAACGCGCTTCGCCATCGCCTTGCCCTGCGGTCAGCTCCAGCCAGGTGTCTTTATCCGGCGTCCACCCCAGTGCCATATCCGCGTTCCACTTATCCCACTGAGAAGGCACCCGCTGGTTGTTACCATCCTTGTAGTCGTCAGATCGAGATTTGTTACCGATCAGGCGCAGATAGCCTTGCTCATTTCCCAGGCTGATATCTGCATTTTGATCCCAACGACTATTTGATGCCCCGAGCAGGCTGGCATCACCTTGAATACCGGCTTTCTCAAAAGAAGGTCGCTCACGTTCGAAATGCACTGTTCCTGCAGAGTTACCCGGCCCCCAAAGTACCGTTTGTGGCCCCTTGGTCAGCGTCAGAAGATCAAAACTTTCTGGTGAAATATAGGAACTCGGTGCATCCATACGCGCGGGACAGGCTCCAAGCATTTCACTGCCGTTGGTCAAAAGGCGCAAACGCGAACCGAACATACCGCGAAAAACCGGATCGCCATTGGTTCCGCCGTTACGGATTTGAGAAAAACCCGGGATGGTTTTCAGATAATCAGACCCGTCACTGGCCGGAACCGGCTGGCGCGGTGTTTTAGGTGAAGTCACGATCGTCAATGGAGAAATGGCCGGTGCAGTAACTACCATCACCGACGGATCGTCTAGGGTAGCCACGCTATTCTGATGCCCCTCATGGCCGTCTTCAGCCTGAGCAAACGCGGGTAAGGTGATCATCATGGTCATCACCGTTGCCAGTGGTGATAAAGAGAAACGGGTATTTTTCATAGTTAAAGCCTGTTTTTATCGGCCTGCACTTTCCCAAGCAGGTACTCGCTGGCCATCATCTGGAATGGCCATGCATAAAGCGTCACAAAACAGCGGGCCTGTATCAGGCTCTGTTTCGTAAACGGTAAATTATTGTCTTGCTGAACGGCAAAACTTAACGCAGTGAAAACAGGCTAGGCGGGGCGCGGGGCTGGCATTTGGAATAACAGGCAGACAGTAACGGAGAAACAATGACGGGCAAAAAAGGCGCTTGTGAAACAAGCAGTATCAACCAGATAAAAGGAATGAAAACGGTCTGGATCAGCGGTAAGTGAATGAGGAGCTGACAATAGCCGCAGGCGATGTCTTCCATCGGTGAACTGCCCGGGTTTGAAGCCAAGTGGTGGGACATGCTCTGGGAAACAGCGCAGGCACTGTCTAAAGAAGAGTGGAGATCATGCTCCATACCTGGCATAGCGTGGTGCATGGCCGCCGTATCAGGCATATCATTGTGTGTGGTGGTTATCGCTGCCGAACAAGGCTGACTGGCACGCTGATGCTCCAGTGATTTCGAAATCACTGGAGCCACGAACAACATCAGTATTGCCAGCAACGCCAGATAAATAGGGAACTGGCGGCGAGAAAGTGAAAAAAGCGATAGCACTCGAACAACCGCACTTTAAAAAAATGGGGTAAGCGGATTAAATGGTTGATCTTACCTTTGCATGAGAGTGAGACAGACCGGCATCTCATCGGATTATCTGGTTGATGCTTCACCTACTGCTGGTGCATGTTTCCTTCGCTAATTCCAGCAAGAACCCCACACGCCTCAACTTCCCGGTCATCGTTGCAACTCGCTCTCAGTGAAACGAGTTGTTTCTCAAGCGCTTGCAGAGCGGTTATCTGCGACCGCACATGAGAGATGTGATCATCGAGCAAGGCGTTGACGGCGGTACAAGGCTGATGAGGGTCGTCCTGATAGCTCTGTAGTTCGTGAATCTCAGCCAGTGACAGGCCCAGGATTCTGCAGCGACGGATGAAGGCCAGCCCCTCACCATGCTTCTCGGTATAGACACGGTAACCGTTGTCCTGCCGATCAGGCGGCGGCAACAAGCCCTGCTGTTCATAGAAGCGGATCGTCTGTGTTTCGACCCCTACCAACTGCGCCAACTGACCAATGCGCATCAGCCTCCTCCCCAACGGATTCTTTACTCTATTGACCTTATAGTAGCTTTATAGTTTTAAATGGTACCACAACATTGTTCAAGTGGAGTCGTATCATGAGCAAATCCTGTGGTGGCGCCTGTGGCGGTGATGCAACGTCCGCAGCGGATACCGATATACAGGCCTCCTCCGAGGCGCCAGGGAGATGGGTCAGTGTTTATGCCGTGCCGAAGATGGACTGTCCATCAGAAGAACGAATGATTCGCCTAGCCCTGAACGGCTTTGAGGAGATTCGGGCGCTGTCCTTCGACTTGTCGAACCGCCGGCTGAAGGTCGTGCATGACGGCGAGGTCGAGCCCGTCACCTCGAAACTGAAGACCTTGGGGCTAGGCGCCTCGCTTCAGGAAACCGTCGCTGCAAATCCGGAGACCATCAAGGCCGCCGAGTTTTCGGCAGCTTCTGCTAAGCAAGAATCCGGGACCCTGCGCTGGTTGCTCGGCATCAATGCACTTCTGTTCGTGGTGGAAATGACTGCCGGTCTGATCGCCCGGTCCACCGGCCTGATTGGAGAATCCCTGGACAATTTTGCCGATGCGGCGGTGTACGGGCTTGCCCTTTATGCGGTTGGACATAGCGTGAAAATGCAGGTACGTGCCGCGCATCTTGCTGGTGTACTGCAACTGATCTTGGCTGTGGGCGTGCTCGTAGAGGTGGTGAGACGCTTTGTATTCGGTAGTGAGCCTGAATCGCTGGTGATGATGGCTATCGCATTCGTCGCATTGATTGCCAATACCAGTTGTCTGCTGCTCATATCCAAACATCGGGAAGGCGGGGCGCACATGAAGGCAAGCTGGATATTCTCGGCCAACGACGTGGTGATCAACCTGGGGGTCATCACCGCCGGCGCCCTGGTCGCGTGGACCGGTTCCAATTATCCGGATCTGATTATCGGCACCATCGCGGGGGGCATTGTAGGGGTCGGTTCCGGCTGAGGGCGAAATGACACCCTAAGCTTTCGGTTCCTTGGGCCAAAGATATTCGCCAGTCAGTAGAATGTGCGCCCAGCCCAATGGGGATATGTGGGGAAGAAATTCAGGGGGAACATCCAACCCTTCGTTCCGCCGCTCCGTGACGGCATGACCAAGATGGACGGTATTCCAGTAAATGATCACCGCAGTCAATAAATTGAGCCCAGCGATTCGGTAGTGCTGCCCCTCTGTCGTGCGATCGCGAATTTCCCCCTGCCTCCCGATACGGAGCGCATTTTTGAGCGCATGGTGGGCCTCTCCCTTGTTAAGACCGATCTGAGCACGCCGCTGCATGTCCGTATCCAGGATCCACTCAATAATGAAAAGGGTCCGTTCAATACGACCAACTTCACGAAGCGCAACTGCAAGGTTGTTTTGTCGTGGGTAAGAAGCGAGCTTGCGCAGGAGTTGGCTGGGCCTGATTTTGCCAGCGGTCATCGTCGCGGCACAACGGAAAATATCAGGCCAGTTCGCAACGATAAGATCCTCCCGGGCTTTTCCACCTACCAACTTGCGTAACTCCCTAGGGGTCGTATCGGGATTAAATACGTACAACCGCTTCGATGGCAGATCCCTGATTCGCAGAACGAGATTGTAGCCGAGCAGGCTACTGGCTCCGAACAAATGGTCGGTGAATCCTGCTGTATCGGCATACTGTTCGCGAACATGGCGACCGACCTCGTTCATCAGTAGTCCATCGAGAATATACGGTGCCTCGCTCACGGTCGCCGGGATCGACTGACAAGCGAATGGCGCGAACTGGTCGCTTACGTGAGTATACGCTTTGAGGCCGGGAACAGAACCATATTTGGCATTGACCATGTTCATGGCTTCGCCATGCCGCGCTGTCGGGAAAAACTGACCATCGCTCGATGCTGACGTGCCCATCCCCCAGACGCGTGACATCGGCAGTTTACCCTGCGCGGCCACCACAATTGCCAATGCCTGGTTCATGGCTTCGCTTTCAACATGCCAGCGGGCAAGGCGTGAGAGCTGCCAGTAATCATGCGTGTTTGTAGCTTCCGCCATCTTACGCAGGCCCAGATTGAGCCCTTCAGCGAGCAGGACGTTGAGCAGACCGATCCGGTCGCGACATGGAGCCCCGGTTCTCAGATGGGTAAACGCATCTGTGAAACCAAGGGCTGCATCAACTTCAAGCAGCATGTCGGTAATCCGAACGGACGGCATTCGGCGATACAGATCCAGTATGAGTGCCTCGGCACCATCCGGCACGTCTGCTGTCAACCTGTCGATCCGCAACGTTCCATCTTCTATGCTACCGTGCGGAATAGTGCCGTTACGGGCAGCCCGGGCCAGCCGCTTAAGAGCGATCGTGAGTCGCGCCTTTCTGTCTGCCAGCCAATCCTGTGGGTTGGAAGGCACGGCCAGTTTTGCATTTTCCTGCGCCGCGATCATCGGCACCAGTACCTGCTTGAGGTCACCATAGCGGCGCGAATGAGCGAGCCAGACATCTCCGGAACGAAAAGCATCCCGGAGGTGAAAGAGTACCGCCACTTCCCAAAGACGGGTATCTCCTTTTTCCTGAGCTCGTAAATGACGGTTCCATTTGGAGCTGGGCCGCAGGAAACGCCTTTCTGGCGATGCAACACCTTTCATCTCTCCGATCGACAAAGCTGCTGCTACCAATGGTCCGGCGACCGGCGCGGCTTCGAGCTTCAGACAGCGCAACATGCGGGGCGCATAACGACGAAAGCGATGGTATCCCTGCCCGACATATGCAAGAGGCTCATCGGCTAGCGTGTTGCTGAGTTGAGTCCCTGTCGCTACCAGTTGAGCGAGCCGGTCCCATGCAACCGAACTGGCGACAGCCATCTCCAGCGGGGTTCCGTCACTGCGGGCCTCAAGCAACGAAGCTCCCAGCGCGGTGAAGGTACGGATCGTATCCGTGAGTGTGGCTTTAGAGCCGGAAATTGTTTCGTCATGCTGGCGCTTCGCTTCCCGCCAGGTTTTTCCTACGATCCTGTCATGGGTTTCGACTATGGCATCAGCAATCGCCGCTTCCCACTCCACAACACAGACGGTAAGGATCGCCCAGCGGCGGTCCGAAGTGATGTCACGCAAACCGTCGGTGAAGTAGCGTTCACCCTGCCGACGCAGCCGGGCAATGCGATGGGCAGGTATGCTGGCCAAAGCACTATGATTGATATTCAGGGTACGCAGAAATTCGAGCCTGTCGAGCAAACGGTTAGCAGCAGCCGAGTTGTTACCAACCTCGAAGTTGCGAAGCCAGATGAAACGACTGATATTGCCGGCGAGCATTTCACTCAGAAGTTTGTCCAGGTGATCGCGAACATCCGCTGTTAAATTTTCCGCAATCCGCGTTTCAATCCGCCGCTCAGCGGCGACCAGAGCATCCGCGCACAAGCGCTCGATTGTCGATACTGCGGGCAGAATGGTGGAAGTTTCCCGACACCGCACAATAAAACGATGAGCAAGATCCTCGTTTGATCTGGCATCTTCGGCCTGGCCGAAAGTCCACTCCCGCAGATCACGGGCACCACGGCCCGTGAAGGTCTTGTAGCCGTAAATTTCGCGCAGCGTGTCCATGTGCTGCTGACGGGTTTGGCGCCGTGTGGCATAAGTGAGAAGCGCATCAGCCGGAACTCCAAGCTGAGCACCGACGAAGGAAAGGACTTCACGCGGGATCATCTCACCAGGAGCCAGTGCACGGCCCGGATATCGTAAGGCACAAAGTTGCAGGGCAAAGCCAATCCTGTTTTCCGGTCTGCGGCGCTGCCTAATGTTTTCCAGGTCATCATCGCCCAGCGTGTAGAACTTCAGTAGCGACAGTTCGTCCGTGGGCAGATCGAACAGCGCTGCTCGCTGCCGTTCGGTGAAAATATGGCGTCGTGACATACAAATTCGTCCCTTTTGAAGTATAGTCTGTTTTGGACAACAGCCAGCCCATATAAATCAGGGCGTTCCGATACAAAAATCCAGGAGGGTTCAATTGGGACATCGTGCCGCCATTTACTGCCGGGTTTCAACAGCGGATCAGTCTTGTGAACGCCAGGAATTTGATCTGCGAGCCTTCGCCGGCCGTGCCGGCTACGACGTGGTGGGAATATTTAAGGAAACAGGTTCAGGAACTAAACTCGACCGGGCCGAGCGAAAGAAAGTCCTGGCGCTTGCCCAGTCCAGACAAATTGATGCAATCCTGGTCACTGAGCTTTCCCGGTGGGGGCGCTCGACGCTCGATCTGCTCAATACGCTACGTGAACTGGAGAACTGGAAGGTTTCCGTGATAGCCATGAATGGAATGGCGTTCGATCTTTCGTCGCCGTATGGACGAATGCTGGCGACGTTTCTTTCCGGCATTGCGGAGTTTGAGCGGGATCTCATCAGCGAGCGGGTCAAGTCAGGCCTTGCTGTTGCGAAGGCACGTGGTAAGAGGCTTGGTCGTCAGGCCGGAGTGCGACCAAAATCAGACCGACTTTTGCCTAAGGTGGTTGCGATGAGGGCCGAGGGACGCAGCTATCGCTGGATCGCACGCGAGCTCGGTATCAGCAAGAATACCGTCGCTGACATCGTGCAACGACACAGAGCTAACGCTTAGGGTGTCATTTCGCCCTCAGCCGGAACCGACCCCTTGTACTTAACGGTGCCAGACGCATTTTGGCGTTGAAGGGTTAAATAATGCTCATTATGGGGTCCGCTTGGAAAAGGGAAAATAACCTACGCTAAGACTACTTTTTAACCAATCGGCTATTGGATATCACTCGGTTCGCGGGGCTACAGCGTTTCTGTGTCCGAAACCGAACGATTGCGTACACCATGCCAATAACATGTACGAAAGTAAGCAAAACTGTTAACGGACAGTCAGATCGTTCCGTACATCCCTTACGGTCAGGGGTTCGCGCTCAATGGAACGAAATCACTCGTTAAGCTCAAAACGCTTAACGTAGGAAAATTTCCGTTTTCCAAGCGGACCCCATTATTGGCAAAAAGCTCTCGCCGTATGCCCTATTGTCCATATCGGGCCTGCTGGCAGCGTCTGATCAGGCTGTAAAGTGGCTGGTGCAGCAATCAATGGCCTATGGCGAGTATGTTTCGGTGACCCCGTTCTTTAACTGGGTGCACCTATGGAACACCGGTGCCGCATTCAGTCTTTTTGCGAATGGTGGAGGCTGGCAGCGCTACTTTTTTATCGGAATCGCGGTAGTGGTCTCGATTTTTCTGATCAAGCTGATCCTTGAAAATCGTCATAAAGGAGAAGCCATCGCTTACAGTCTTATCCTCGGTGGCGCCATGGGCAACCTGATTGACCGGGTCTTTCGCGGCTATGTTGTGGATTCCTTTGATTTCTATTGGCGAGACTGGCATTGGCCGGCCTTCAACCTGGCTGATATTGCAATTGTCCTCGGTGCCTTACTTTTCGTTTCCAGCAGCTTGTTGGGTAAAAAAGCAAACACCAATGCCGAGTCGGATGGATCTGACTGACACCTACGCCTATACAACACCATGACCGAACTTCCCGACAACATCCTTCACCTGCCGCAATACCAAGTACTGGGCTGCAAATCAACCGACGACGAAATGCACTTCCAGGTGGACGTGCCCGATCCCATCGCCTGCGAGGAATGCGGCGTGCAGGGTGAGTTCGTACGGTTCGGCAAGCGTGACGTTCCCTATCGTGATCTGCCCATCCACGGCAAGCGGGTCACTCTCTGGGTGGTCCGCCGCCGATACACCTGCCGGGCCTGCAAGACAACATTCAGGCCCCAGCTACCGGAGATGGTGGACGGATTCCGTATGACACTGCGGCTGCATGAGTACGTGGAGAAGGAATCCTTCAACCACCCCTACACCTTTGTGGCGGCACAGACCGGCCTGGACGAGAAGACGGTGCGCGACATCTTCAACGCCCGCGCCGAGTTCCTGGGGCGCTGGCACCGCTTCGAGACGCCCCGCATCCTGGGCATTGACGAGCTATACCTGAACAAGCGCTACCGCTGCATTCTGACCAACATTGAGGAGCGAACCCTGCTCGACCTGCTGGCCACCCGCCGCCAGGACGTGGTGACCAACTACCTGATGAAGCTGAAAGACCGGCAGAAGGTCGAGATCGTCAGCATGGACATGTGGAACCCCTACCGGGCAGCGGTCAAGGCTGTGCTGCCCCAGGCCCGTATCGTGGTCGATAAGTTCCATGTGGTGCGCATGGCCAACGATGCCCTAGAGAGAGTGCGCAAGGGCCTCAGAAAGGAGCTGAAACCGTCCCAGAGCCGGACTCTCAAGGGAGACCGGAAAATCCTGCTGAAACGCGCTCACGAAGTCTCAGACCGGGAGCGCCTCATCATGGAGACCTGGACAGGCGCGTTCCCGCAACTGCTGGCCGCCTACGAGCACAAGGAGCGCTTCTACGGCATCTGGGACGCCACCACACGGCTCCAGGCAGAAGCCGCCCTGGACGAGTGGATAGCCACCATCCCGAAGGGCCAAAAGGAAGTCTGGAGCGATCTGGTCAGGGCAGTGGGAAACTGGCGCGAAGAGACCATGACCTACTTCGAGACGGACATGCCCGTCACCAACGCTTACACGGAGTCCATCAACCGACTGGCCAAGGACAAGAACCGTGAAGGGCGCGGTTACTCCTTCGAGGTGATGCGGGCACGAATGCTCTACACCACGAAGCACAAGAAGAAGGCACCGACTGCGAAGGTCTCTCCTTTCTACAAGAAAACCATCGGTTACGGACTGCCGGACTTCGCAGAGGAACTCAACTACGGAGTCGATCTATCAACCATCTGAGGGTGGTATCAGATTGATGGGGTGAAGGTGCCCCATCAACCATTAAATCCGTATACCCGGATAAATTACGTGAAATGGCCCCCGAACTCGCCAGTGAACTGACTCCACGATTTAAGGAAAAACCCAAGTGGACCTTCAATTTCACCCTGGACGGGGAAAATGGCATCCCCATCAATAAGCGCGGCAGCGGGATAAGGAGGCTTATCCTGTTGAATTTTTTCCGGGCTGAGGCTGAAAAGAATGTCGCGGGGACGCCCAGAAACATGATTTATGCCATCGAAGAGCCTGAAACGTCACAGCAGCCAAACTATCAGATGATGCTGATGAAAGCGTTGCTGGCACTGGCAGGCCAGCCGCACCGTCAGATTATCGTCACCACCCATGTCCCGGCGCTGGCCGGATTGATCCCTGTCGAAGGTGTACGTTATGTCACCCGAAATGAGGCGGGTGAACCCGTAGTAAAAATGCCGGATGACGCTGTGCTGAAGGAAGCCACTGAAAGCCTGGGGGTGCTACCAGAGACCGGTATGGAAAGGGCGCAGGGGATTGTTCTGGTAGAGGGAAAGTCGGATGTCACTTTCCTGAGGCATGCGGCCAGTTCATTAAAACAGTCAGGTGTGCTGCCAGCCTCTCTGGAGGACGTGAAAATAGTGCCAGTCCTCATAGGAGGGTGTGGCAGCGTCAAACACTGGGTTACATTGAATCTGGCCAACGATCTGGGGCTTCCCTGGTGCGTTTTTCTGGACTCCGATATTGGGGGAGACCCTGCACAGGTTATGTCCATTCAGAAACGTAAAAGAGAAGTGGAGGATGCCGGTAAGGTATTCTTCGCCACGCGTAAACGTGAAATAGAGAACTATCTCTGCCCGGATCTGATCGAAGAAATGACCGGTGTAGCCGTCACGTTTACGGACACCTGTGATGCTAAAAAAATAATTGGCCGGGCGGTGGGAATGAAGCCCGATAATGTGCTTGATAAATTCTGGCCCCGGATGACAGCGGAAAGAATCATCTCAAGATCAACCTATCATGACGGAATGCAGGAAAGGATTGAGCTGGTTGAGATCCTGAGCGATATTGTTGCCATGACGAGATAATGTGTAAAAATTATCGCTGCTGCATATATTCCGGTCCACAGCAAAGGACCGGAGTATAGTATATAAAAAACCCGAAATTAATCGGGTTTTAATTATTTAACGTTTAACAGGCTCCCGTGCCCGGGAGTGAATTAAAATTACGCTTATTATGGCGTTTTTGCAATCTTTATTTTTGACTGCCAAGCCATTTATTCATCTGCTCGATTTCACCTTTCTGAGCTTTAATGATGTCCTGCGCAAGCTTTCTCATTTCGGGATCTTTTCCGTATTTAAGTTCGGTCTCAGCCATTGCTATTGCTCCTTCATGGTGTGCGATCATACCTTTTGCAAAGGCCTTATCGGGATCGGGCTCATTAACGGCGGCCATCATTTTGTCATGCATGTCTTTCATGCCAGCCATATATTCCTGTGACGATGCCGATGAGTGCATATCTGACATTTTCATTTCCGAATGTTCAGCAGAAATGGCTGGCAGGGATAACATTAATATTACAAAAAGGGTGTTTTTGATTTTCATTTAATAAATCCTTTCAGACAGGTACCGGTTAATTGTAGCTGAGTCAGATAAAAAAGCCCCCTGACGGGGGCAAAAATCTCACAACATATCCGGTTAAGGAATAATCTATCAAGGAAAGGGTAAAAGCACGGATACTACAGTCGCATTCAGCCTGCATTGATCATGCGGCGGTGCGCTTCGGCCATGGCCTGATGTGGGCCGGATTGCCCGTTATTC
>NZ_JASEYC010000034.1:0-11535 GCF_035064245.1 Citrobacter sp. R-1.5.2
GTAAGCAGAGTTTTTGAAATGTAAGGCCTTTGAATAAGACAAAAGGCTGCCTCATCGCTAACTTTGCAACAGTGCCACATAAACAGCTTTTTGGTCAGGGCGATAACCTGCGGGTTAGGCGTAAAGAGTTGCATAATCGGCTCGGCCAGCAAAAAGATAATCAGGCTGAGAGAAAAAGCCACCAGCAGCCCCAGCCGCCAACTTTTAACGCCCTGCCGGTAGGCGGATTCTATTTCCCTCGCCCCCACTGCGCGGCCAATAATAATCTGCGAGGCCTGGCCTATCGACATCGCAAACAGCGCCACGAACTGGCTGATGGTTGACGCATACACTTTGGTGGTTAGCGCCTCGGTGCCGAGAAAGGCGATAATGGCGGTCACCACCAGTTGCGACCCGGCGTAGGAGAGATTCTCCCCGGCTGACGGCAGACCAAAACGCAGAATCGCCCCCAGCATTTTGCGCGAGCACTGCCGCAGCTTCTGCCAGCGAAACACGTAGCCGATGTATTTTTTCAGCATCCACGCCGACATCAGCATACCGATGACGTTGGCAATGCATACCGCGATCCCAACGCCGGTGACGCCCAGCCCAAGAAAGCTGAGCTGGCCGTAAAGAAACAGGTAGTTAAATACCACGTTTACCACGCTGACGGTGATCGGCACCAGCATCGCCTGACGCACAAAGCCGTGGGTACGCAGAATAGGTAAGATTGACGAATATAGCGCGATAATTACCGAAATACCGCCGATGATGCGGATAAACGGCGAACCCACCACCACCAGCTCATCGCTTAGCCCGAGCATCCGCAGGAAGGCATCGCCAAACAGCACAAACACCAGGCTCATCGCGACGCCGATCAGAAACGCCACCACCAAACCGTTGGTAATCACCCGCTCAACGCGCCGAAAACGCTTCGCGCCCAATAGCTGCGCCACCACGATCTGTACACCGACGGTGAGAAAACCGTAGAAGATCACCGAAATGGCGAGGATCTGATTAGCGACCCCGGTGGCGGCGACCGCCTCATCCGAATAGTGCCCTAACATGAAGACGCTGACGTAGCCGAGCATTAATCGCAGCAGCTGTTCGACAAATATTGGCCATGCCAGAGTAAACAGCCCCAGCCGAACCTGACTTTCCATGCCCGTCATCGCTGACGCTCTCCCTTTTTCAGTCTACACACGCACCCAACGCGGGATGATCAACCTTCTACACCCAAGGCGTCTATCCGAACATTGCGCTGGCTTTCAAAATCAGAAAAACACACGGTGGTAGGAGGAGATTCCGGGGTAAAATCGTGTTATATCCAGAGCCTGGACTCTGTAGCAATACTTTGGGGAGTTATCGAATGAAACGTGCATTATCGGCTCTCGCCCTGCTGCTCACCAGCAGTTACGCACTGGCAGACGCGTGTGACAACGCCAACACGCAGGCCGAGCTGAACAGCTGCAGCGCTGAACAATATCAGGCGGCAGATAAGAAGCTGAATCAAACCTGGCAGGACGTGCTCAAGCGCGCCGAGCCCGCGCAGCGCGATTTACTCAAGAAGGCCCAGAGCGCATGGATTGCCCTACGCGACGCGGACTGCGCGTTTATGAGCTCCAGCAGCCACGGCGGCAGCGTGCAGCCGATGGTCAACAATCAGTGCCTGACGGATAAAACCAACGAACGTGAAGCGTTTCTCGCCTCACTACTGCAATGTGAAGAAGGCGATCTGAGCTGCCCGCTACCGCCAGCCAGCTAACGTACGCGAATACCGTCGATGATAATCCGCTGGACGTTTTCGACGGTCTGCTGGAAGAACGCCTCGTCACGCAGCGTTTTCCCGGTGACCGCCTCCACCTGAGTGGCAAAATCGGCATAGTGCTGGGTGGTCGCCCAAATCATAAAAATCAGATGATGAGGGTCGATGGGCGCCAATTTTCCGCTCTTCACCCACGCCGCGATAATCGCCGATTTATCGGCCACCAGCGTTTTTAAATCGCCGGTCAGCTCATCCATCACCAACGGCGCGCCCTGCAGCATCTCCAGACAGAACAGCTTCGACGCCTGCGGGTAATCACGCGATACCTCAAGTTTGAGACGAATGTATTCGCTAATGGCAACCAGCGGTGCCAGATCTTCGCGAAAAGCACGCAGCGGCGCCAGCCAGATATCGAGGATCTGCTGCATCACGGCAACGTACAGTGCTTCTTTAGACGGGAAATAGTAGAGCAGATTGGTTTTTGACACCCCGGCCAGCTCGGCAACCTGATCGAGGCGCGTGCCATGGATCCCATACTGGGAAAAGGTGTTCAGCGCGGCGGTGAGAATGGCCTGCTTTTTGGCGCTAACCGCCTGAGAACGTTTGCCGCTTTTCTTTACTGCATTCAGAGCCATACGCCCTCTCCTTGTGATTTTCTCCTATTTTGCGGGTAGCGAGGGCCGGCTTCAACCGGAAAAAGAAACCGCCGGTAAAACCGGCGGTTAGGTGAGAAACCATAACGTCATGCGCCGTTAGGTGCCGCGATGACTACCATGGCTGTTTTTCCCGCCTTTTTTGCCCGCTTCTGAGGCGCGCTGGGGATCGTTTTTAAAGTTCCCGCCGCTATGCTGGCCCCCCTTACGACCTGCTTCTGATGCTCTTTCCCGGTCTTCAGCGAAGTTACCTGAACCGCCGCGATGGTTTGCCATTACTGACCTCCAGTTGAGAGAACGACATCGTGCATTACGTAGATGAAAAGCGTAATCACCCGCGATATAACGCGGTAGTGATAAGCATAGTCGCCGTAGGGGTGTGAAACGGCAGCTGGTCATATTTTGACATATCTGCCGTCAGGTTTTACCCGCTGACGCCGGGGTGTTCCCCTAATCAACTCTTATCATGGGGGAAAATCGGCGACAGAAAAATGTGACATTATGCGTCAGCCGCACCTCGCGAGGTTACTTCAGCACGCCCACATAGCTGCCGTCTTTCATCAGCCGGACTTTGCCGGTGCGCTTGTGAAATACCAACCGGTACGGCCCCTGAATATAGACGTCAGCATCGGCGTTATATTCCGCCTTCTCTGCCGCCGCGCCGTTCACCGTCACCCTATCGCCCTGCCGGGTGACCGTCACGCCGAAGCCTTGATAAATTTGCTGACTGGCCATCTGCGCGTCCTGCGCGATCGCCGGGGCTGATACCAGCGAAATCGCCAGCAGGCTCGCGCCCATCATGACAGCCACCGCTATTTGTTTCTTCATGCACCTACCGTTGTGTGTGACCCACCAGCGCATATTCTCCGGGAATGAGGCGCAAAAGTTGTTGATAACAATCAACCAAATAAATAGTTAATCGCCAATATTATTCATCATAGTTATTAATGAGTTACTGTTTTGATGCACCGCAGAACCGGCCTTCGTTTAAAAAACAGGCAATCGCGTTGTTTAAGCGAGAATTTACTGGCGTGATGCAGCGAATCCGTCAGCACGGGCTATGCTTAAGGAAGCTTGTTACGTAACCAACGAATTTGACACAGGAGAGTTAAGATGAGTGGAAAAGCAAGTGTTCTGGTGCTCTATTATTCCATGTACGGACACATTGAGACGATGGCTAAAGCCGTCGCGGAAGGCGCAAATAAAGTGGACGGCGTTGATGTCGTCGTCAAGCGCGTACCGGAAACCATGCAAGCAGAAGCGTTCGCCAAAGCGGGCGGCAAAGCGCAGGCCGTCCCGGTCGCCACGCCGCAGGAGTTAGCCGATTACGACGCCATTATTTTTGGTACGCCAACCCGATTCGGCAATATGGCCGGACAAATGCGCACCTTCCTCGATCAGACCGGCGGCCTGTGGGCGTCCGGCGCGCTGTACGGCAAACTGGCCAGCGTGTTTAGCTCAACCGGCACCGGCGGCGGTCAGGAACAAACCATCACCTCCACCTGGACTACGCTCGCCCACCACGGTATGGTGATTGTACCGATCGGTTATGCGGCGCAAGAACTGTTTGATATCTCGCAGGTTCGCGGCGGCACGCCGTATGGCGCTACAACCATTGCCGGCGGCGACGGCTCACGTCAGCCAAGCCAGGAAGAGTTGTCGATTGCCCGTTATCAGGGTGAATATGTCGCTGGCCTGGCCGTTAAACTCAAAGGCTAATTAAGGGAGAAGAGAGATGCCCACACAAGAAGGCAAAGCACATCATATAGGTGAATGGGCGAGCTTGCGTAATACCTCGCCGGAAATTGCCGAAGCGATTTTTGAACTCGCAAAGTATGACGAAAAAGTCGCGGAAAAAATCTGGGAAGAAGGCAGCGATGCCGTTCTTGAGCTGGCCTTCCGTAAAACAGACAAAGATGCGCTGTTCTGGGGCGAGCAAACCATTGAACGTAAGAACGTTTAATTCGGACCTGACCAAATAACATCCCAGCCCGACTGAGCATCACGCGACGCCGGGCTGTTTTTTTATACCGTCACTCGACGCTGCCAGCGCTTCGCCACCCTTTCCAGCCCAAAACAGAGCAGATAGTAGACCACGCCAATAAAGACAAAAATGGCCGTCGGGTAGATTTGTACGCGGTTATTCACCTGCCCGGCCACGGTCGTCAGCTCCGGGACGTTGACGATAAACGCCAGCGAGGTATCTTTCAGCAGGCTGATGAAAATCCCCACCAGCGACGGCAGCACGTTGCGCAGCGTTTGCGGCAACAGAATTAACCGCAGACTCTGTCCGGCGCTAAATCCCTGAGTGAGTGCCGCTTCATACTGCCCCTTCGGCAACGCCTGCAGCCCTGCCAGCACCGAGTGCATCACCGACGCCGCGGTAAACCAGGCCAGCGCTAAGGTCACCGTGACCGCGCCGGGTAAATCGCTGCCGGTCAGCATTGGCAACAGGTACCACAGCCAAAAGATAACGAATATCAGCGGAATACCGCGAATAATCTCCGCCCACAGGTACAGTAAACGCCGCGTGATGCCGGGGAATCGCCATGCCGCACAGGCCAGCAACACGCCACCCGGCAGCGCTAATGCGCCCGCCCCCAGCGCCATCATCAGGGTCAGCGCGACGCCGCCCGGTTCGCCGTCCGCCAGTCGCCCCCACAGCAGATAGTCGAGGTTATCGACAATGACCGCCAGATTAGCGTTCATGCTGAATCCCTCCCTGCACATCCCTAACCTGACGTCGCCGCTTCGCCTGCCCTACTGGCTTTGGCCCCAGGCGGCTCAATAGCAGCCCCAGCACGATGCCGGTAAACAGGTACAGCACGGTGCCCACGGCAAAGGCTTCCAGCGCATGCGCGTTGTAGCTCTCTATCTGCCGCACCTGATAGGTCAGCTCGGCAAACCCAATACCGCTGGCCAGCGACGATAGCTTCATCAGGTTAAGATACTGGCCGACCACCGGCTGCCAGGCATTCGCCAGCCCCTGCGGCAACAGGATGTGGCGCAGCAACCCGGCGGTGGAAAAACCCTGCGCCAGCGCCGCTTCCCGCTGCCCGTTCGGTACGCTTTGCAGCCCCGCCGCCACCTCCTCAATCAGAAACGCCGAGGTAAAAACGCCAAGCCCCCATGCCGAGCAGAGAAATTCCGGCGTCAACCACCAGACGTCGCCGGGCAGAATCGACCAGTCATGCGGATCGTTCACAAAATCACGCATCCCCTGCGGCAGAAAGTTCCAGGCCGCGAAGTACCAGAACAGCAGCTGTACCAGCAGCGGCGTATTACGAAACAGCGACACCCAGCAGCCTGTAATGCCCTGCCCGAGCCGACCGCCCGCCAGCCGCAGCAGCAAAAACAGCGTCGCCAGTACGCTTGCCAGCACAATTCCCGCAAGGGAAACCCACAGCGTGGTGAGAAAGCCCGAAATAATCCATTGCAGAGGCTGCCCGCTGAGCACCCCGAGCCAGTCGAAATTGCTCATCACGCCGTCCGCTCCTGATGCAGCGGATCCAGCACCTTCTGTAGAAAACGTACCGCACGAGGATGCTGTGGCCGGGCGAAAAATGCCGCTGGCGGCGCCACTTCCAGCACGTCGCCGCCGTCGATAAACACCACTCTGTCGGCGATTTCGCGGGCAAACTGCATTTCGTGCGTCACCACGATCATGGTAATACCGCTGTGGGCCAGCGACTGCATCACGTGCAGCACTTCGCCAATCATTTCCGGATCCAGCGCCGAGGTCGGTTCATCAAACAGAATAATCTGCGGCGACGAAGCCAGCGCCCGGGCAATCGCCACCCGCTGCTGCTGCCCGCCCGACAATTGCGAAGGCATAGCGTCCGCTTTTTCCGCCAGCCCCACCTGCTGTAATAGCGCCAGCGCCCGCTGATGCGCATCGCTGCGCGTCCAGCCGTGAACCGACTCCAGCGCCAGCATAATGTTTTGCGCCGCCGTCAGGTGGGCATAGAGATTGAACTGCTGAAAGACAAAGCCAATCCGGCTACGCAGCTGGCGCAGCGCCCGGCCGTTGAGCTGGCGGGTGGCTTTGCCGTCCACCAGAATCTCGCCGCCGCTCAGGCTTTCAAGCTGGTTGATGAGGCGAATCAGCGTCGACTTTCCCGAGCCGGAAGGCCCAAGGATCGCCACCACTTCGCCGGGATTAATCGTCAAATCGATGCCGTTCAGCACGCGATGACTGCCGTATTCCTTCACCACCTGACGGAACTCCACGCTGGCGTTCTGCAGATGTGAAAAATCCGCGGCCTTCGCCGCGGAACGAGAGAGTAAAGCCGACAACATATTATTTTGCTTCTATGGTAAAGGAACGCGGCTGCGGCGCTTTCGTGGAAGGACCAAACCAGACATCATAAATTTTGGCTGCCTCGCCGGATTTCTCCAGCGCCACCAGCTCATCGTTCACCGCCTTCAACAGCGCCGGCTCCCCTTTTTTCACGCCCACGCCGATCTCTTCTTTACTCAGCAGATCCGGCAGGATTTTGAATTTCGCTTTATCCGGCGCTTCGCCCAGCAGGCCCGCCAGAATGGTGCTGTCCTGGGTAATCGCCTGCACGTTGCCGTTGCGCAGCGCGGTCAGCGCCAGCGGGATATCATCATAGGAAAGCACGCGCGCCTGCGGGAAGCGCTGGTGCAGCGTCTGCTCGCCGGTGGTGCCTTTCACCGCGCCAATACGCGATTTGCTGTAATCGTCGAGCTTATCGCCGCTGCTCGCTGGCACCAGGAACTGCTGACCGGTGACGAAGTACGGCGTGGAGAAATCAATCACCTGCGCGCGCTCCGGCGTGATGGTGATATCGGCCACGATCAGATCCGCTTTGCCAGACTGCAACAGCGGAATACGGTTGGCCGGGTTGGTCGCCACCAGCTCCAGCTTCACACCCAGCGATTTTGCCAGCGCTTTGGCGAAATCAACGTCGTAGCCCACCAGTTCATGGGTTTTGGCATCCACCGAGCCAAACGGCGGGTTTGCGTCAAAGGTGGCGACTTTCACCACCCCTTTCGCCTTAATATCCGCCAGCTGATCCGCCTGAGCGGTAAAGGTCGTGAAGCTGGCCGCCACCAGGCCGGTCACGATCGCGAGCTGTGCTACTGTCTGTTTTGTCTTTGCCATAATCTTTCTGGATACCCCTGTTTTTGTATTGTCTTTTTACGCTCCCACACCGTCTTCATCGGCACAAATAACGATTCGCTATGGCTTATAACGAAATATCCTTTAACGAAAGTGATTGTTATATAAAGGTAAAAAATTGATTAGCATGGCTTAACTGCGACAAAAACCGCAAATGCTTAGCGATATTTCGCATTTCCACAGACACCGGGTTTGCTGCTGAAATAGCAGGGAGAGTGCGAAAGATTAAGACGGTCTTAATACGTAAAAAAGGATGATTTCACAGAGTCATTGTTTCCCATCGTTACCAACAGACACAACAATCCGCAAGCATCGTCAGCATCAGGCAACCTATTATTAGCCCGACAATAAATGGGGACTCCCCCGTCTGATGCTTCGGCGTCAATTCAAATGCTTTATGGATGACTACAATGAAAAAATTTACCCGCACGGCTTTACTGGTCGCAACGCTCGCTGGCGCAACCTTCACCGCTCAGGCCGCTGATGTCGCAGCCGCTCCGGCTCCAGCTCAGGACCCGATTGTTCAGCACCTGAAGCTGACCGATGCTCAGGTTTCTAAAATCAAAACACTGCACCAGCAGCTGGAGAAAAACGTTCAGTCTATCTCCATGAAAGATGTTAAAGACGGCATGATCATCGATATGATCCAGTCCGGTAAATGGAACGAAGCGGGCGTGAAGCAGCAGCTGGCGGCATTCAGCAAAGTTGACCAGCAGGTACGCTACTACAAAGTGAAATACTACTTCGACTTAAGCCAGGTGCTGACAGCAGAGCAGCGTAAGCAGGTACAGAACGATCTGGCCCAGGCGGCAGCGGAGTAAGTCCATGAAAAAAATCACTCTGATGCTGGGAGCATGCGCTATGTTGATTTGCGGCGCAGCAACGGCGGCTAACGGTCAGGCTGTCAGCAAAGCGAAAACCGCCTGCCAGGACAACCCTACGCAGTGCGCTCAGGCCAAAAGCACGGCGAAAGCTAACGCACAGAAAGAGGCGAAAGCCGCGAAAGACGCCTGTGCGAAAAACCAGACCGCCTGTGACAACGCCAAAGCGAAGGCCAAAAGCGCCGCGCAGAAGTAAGTCGTTATCGTCATAAACGTTCGAACGCGGTGAGCCCCCTCACCGCGTTTTTTTTGCCAAAACGCCCCCTGGGTGATAACTGCCTGATTCATACTACGAATTGTGACCTCTCACGCATTAACCACATTCAATCTACTGACATCCCGTACGCCTTGATCGTCGTCAAAAATAATCATACCGTCTGGTCGGTATGATTCGGGCCATGAATATGGAAGCCCAACACCGCAAGAAAGATCCGGTCCGTCTGCACCAACAATTGCTGGAATCCGCGGCAATGATTGCTGGTCGGGATGGCATTGCCGCCCTGTCGCTGAACGCCGTTGCCCGCGAGGCAGGTGTCAGTAAAGGCGGCCTTATCCACCATTTCCCGAACAAGCAGGCGCTAATATTCGCCCTGTTCGCGCGTCTGCTGGCAATCATGGAAGAAGCGATTACCGCGCTGATGCAACAGGATGGCGTGAGCTATGGCCGGTTTACCCGCGCCTATCTGAACTATCTGGCGGATCTCACGGACACCCATGAAAGCCGCCAGCTTATGGTTTTGTCGCTGGCAATGCCCGATGAACCGGTGCTGCGCAAATGCTGGCGCGACTGGATGCTGGAGAAACTGGCGCAGGGCGATGAGCTGGATAACAGCCCAACCGGCACGCTGGTGCGCTACGCCGCTGACGGCATCTGGCTTTCGGAGTTGACGGAAGGGATCACCATGAGCGCCGACCACCGTCGCGCGCTGGTTGACTCCCTGAATAAAATGACGCTTCCCGCGTGAAGCACAGACTGAGGCCGCGATGCGCTACAACATCAATGCCCGTTTTATCTACGACGCCACCGACGGAACCCTGACGCTGCCGCAAAGCGATGAACCGGACAGCCAGCTATCCCTCACCGCCAGCGCCCTGTTTAACTATTTTCTGCGCCATACCGAGATTGTCAGCCGGGAAGATGTTCTGAAAAAAGTCTGGGATGACAATGGATTAACCTCATCCAACAGCAATCTGAATCAGTATCTCAGCATGCTGCGGAAGACCTTTCGCCATTACGGCGTCGATAACATCATCGTCACCGTCTCGCGCGGCTATTTGCAGCTTAATCCCGAGGTCATTATCGAAGCGCTGGACGACGCGCCGCCGGTTTCACCACAACAGACGCCTGCCGAACCGCCGCCCGTTACGACAACGCCAGACGCACCGCGCTCCGCACATGCTCGCGGGATGTGCTGGTACATGGCCGGAGCCTGCTTGCTCACCATTGCCCTGCTTCTGGTTGCCTTCAGTCTGGTCGGCATCAGTGAATCCCAGCCTATCGCGCTGACCCGCCTCAGCCATAGCCAGTGCGAACTGCTGGCCAGCGATGAAATGCGACGTTCGGTCAGTGAAGAGTCCTACGGCAAAAACTTCGATGAGGTACGCCAGCGGCTGAATATTGCCTGTAAACCCGGTGAACGTTTTCTTTTCTTCTACGGCGATCGGCTCGAAACCAACGGGCTGGGGCGCGTGTTCCTTGCCCACTGCGCCATGCATGAAGATAACCCGTTCAGCTATTGCGATAACTACTTTTACTACTCCTGGAAGCCGTAATGAGACTCGCGCCGCGTCCGTTCTTTGCCCTCTGCGTTCTGGTATTTATTGCCGCCGCCGCGTTTAGCGCCTGGCGGCTGCTGCCTGCCGACAACGCGGGTGTCATGAGCTGTTCCACTAAGGGCATCATGCGCTTTGAGAACATGGACAAAGAGAACGTTAACGGCAATATTCACTTCAATTTTGGCGCGCAGGGTAAAGGCTCGATGGTGGTCGAAGGTTACACCGACTCCGCCGCCGGCTGGCTCTACCTGCAACGCTACGTGAAGTTTACCTACAGCAGCAAACGCATCTCGGCCACCGAGCGTCATTACCGCATCAATCAGTGGGAATCGAGCGCCTCCTCGATTGATGAATCGCCGAACGTGATTTTCGACTACTTTATGCGCGAGATGTCCGACAGCCACGACGGGCTGTTTCTCAACGCTCAGAAGCTCAACGAAAAGGCTATCTTGCTCAGCTCTATCAATTCACCGCTGTGGATCTGCACGTTGAAATCCGGCAGTAAGCTGAACTAACCCGTCAATCAAAAAAGACCATCCCCTTGTAGGGGCGTTCGCGACAGGCGGCCAGCCGCTGCGCCAGATTCCCCACATGCAGCTCCAGCTTATGGCCGTCAGGGTCGAGAAAATAGTAAGACGCCCCTTCACTGCGGTTATCTTTCCATACCTCAGCCCCCGCCTGCGCCAGCAGAGCCACCACCCCGGCAAACTCTTCTTCCGCCACGCTGAAGGCGTAGTGGGTATAGTCGCTTTCCTGAGGGGGCGTTTTACGCCGCTGCTCATCCAGCGACAAGCACAGCCACAGCGCCCCACAGGAGAGATAGGCTCCGCTATCCCAGCTGGCGTGCAGGCGCATTCCAGGTAACTGCTGATAAAATGCCAGGCTTGACGCCAGATCGCTGACCGCCAGCGTCAGATGATTCAATCCCTGCAGCATGACTTTTCCTCCCGTTATCAAACCCTGTTGTAAACTGTGATCGGCGACGCATCCCCTCCCGGCCTCACCTCATCACCGGCTAAAAAGCGCATTTTTTGCGTTTAGCCTGCCATCGGAAACCTGCGCCTCGCCACACTAATCCCCGCTCTATGTTACCCCTTTTTTGAAATCATTTAGCAATCCAATAACATTTCATCCCCCCGGAAAAAGCGGGCTAAAAATCGCCTTATTGAAGACCAAATCAGCACCGACATTACAGCATAAAGACATAAATAAACGCCCTAAAAAGACTAAATCACAGAGCTATATCCTAAATAATTACGGCACTGTTGCAAATAGTCGGTGGTGATAAACTTATCATCCCCTTTTGCTGATGGAGCTGCACATGAACCCATTCAA
>NZ_JASEYC010000035.1:0-10008 GCF_035064245.1 Citrobacter sp. R-1.5.2
GAACGGTCTGCGTTGTCGGGAAGATGCGTGATCTGATCCTTCAACTCAGCAAAAGTTCGATTTATTCAACAAAGCCGATCCATGTTTACATCGATGTGTTCTGAATCATATGGAACAGATCACCTGACGTTCTTGTTTTTCGGTTAGTGTGATTTATTTCTCTAAATATTCAATACGATAGCTGTATGCAAATCTATAAATAGCAATTGGTTTAATTTATGTTGTATTTCAGTTTGTAGAATAGAGACTAACCAAATACATAAGGATTGTTCTTTACATGAAAACATTAGTAATTGCCACCACCATTTTAATTGGTACTTTTCTAAGCGGTTGCTCTGTGCAAAATGATAAAACACAGTTTCAAGGCCTGGGTCTGACATATCAGTCCGATGTCAAAAAACTGGATAATGGGAACTACCTCACTGAGGTAGAAGCTGCTCCTGCTGCAGGTCGTATACGAGGCGCTATTGGCACTGCAACAAAAAAGGCTTCTGATTTCTGTAGGGTACAAAATAAATCTATGAAAGAAGTCAGAACTGATATTGATACACACTTACTTGTTAATGGCGTTGCTCGCCTGACGTTTAAATGCGTTTAAATATTCCTACGGTTTATGATTTTTCATAAAACTAAGGTGGCTGTTGTGAAATATGTTCTCTCTGCGCATATTCTTACGGCCACTAGGTGATAATATAGTTATCCCCTAAAAACGTCCCTTTCCCTGTTGGAGATATTCCGATATTCACCTATTTATACCAATACCTCCATTCTTCATTAAGGGCTAAGGAGCGGTTTGCTTGAGCTAGTAGTAACGTCCGTTCCTGGCACAAAGCGGACAGTGATCACCGTTCTTACGACTACTTTCTGACTTACTTCGTGACTTGCCCTAAGCATGTTGTAGTGCGATACTTGTAATGACATTTGTAATTACAAGGGGTGTAAGACATGGGTAGCATTAACCTACGTATTGACGATGAACTTAAAGCGCGTTCTTACGCCGCGCTTGAAAAAATGGGCGTAACTCCTTCTGAAGCGCTTCGTCTCATGCTCGAGTATATCGCTGACAATGAACGCTTGCCGTTCAAACAGACACTCCTGAGTGATGAAGATGCTGAACTTGTGGAGATAGTGAAAGAACGACTTCGTAATCCTAAGCCAGTACGTGTGACGCTGGATGAACTCTGATGGCGTATTTTCTGGATTTTGACGAGCGGGCACTAAAGGAATGGCGAAAGCTGGGCTCGACGGTACGTGAACAGTTGAAAAAGAAGCTGGTTGAAGTACTTGAGTCACCCCGGATTGAAGCAAACAAGCTCCGTGGTATGCCTGATTGTTACAAGATTAAGCTCCGGTCTTCAGGCTATCGCCTTGTATACCAGGTTATAGACGAGAAAGTTGTCGTTTTCGTGATTTCTGTTGGGAAAAGAGAACGCTCGGAAGTATATAGCGAGGCGGTCAAACGCATTCTCTGAACCAAAGCATGACATCTCTGTTTCGCACCGAAGGTGACACTTCTGCTTTGCGTTGACAGAGAAGTAAGCTATGAAACTGCCACGAAGTACCCTGCTCTGGTGCGTGTTAATAGTGTGTCTCACACTGCTGATATTCACTTACCTGACCCGGAAATCGCTCTGCGAAATTCGCTACAGGGACACGAACAGGGAGGTGGCGGCTTTTATGGCTTACGAATCCGCTAAGTAGCTAACCCCGGCGGGGGAATCCCCCGCCATTCAGGAACTGATGATGTCTGACATGCCTGAAGCGCCTTTATGAAGGGGTTGCCGGTTCGCTGGCAGCCCCTTTTTCCACTTCTGGTGCGACCGCACGCATGAACAACCAGAAAGGAAGGTTCCCTCCAGGGGAACGGGGCAGGGCGGCAGCGCCTCCGGCGCGCCCGCTCTCTTCCCTTCATGTATTACCTCTGTATTACATATTAATGCTACTGTACGCATCCATTAGCATTAATATGGGAAGATTATTTTTCCCTGTTCCGTGCTGAACGGATGCCTGCCTGATAATTCTTTTTCACACTTTCAATATCACTGAGCGTTGAAGCCTGGCAGGAATGTGCAGCAAGACGGTAGCGGGCGGCAATTTCATCAAGGATGGCAGGGGTGTTGTCTCTGCTGCGATGCTGGCGACCTTTCTGGCCAAAAATGCTGACGATGATGTCCTGACTGCCCGAACGTCCGAAAAGACGCATGCAAAGACGCTTTACAATCAGTGGAGTTAAATCCAGATCGATGTCGTCTGCGATTTCAAAAATAAAACTCAGCATCCGGTACGTTTTATAGCGTTTAACTGCTGCACTGAGACGTGCAGCCCTCTGAGGGAATTCCCATGATTCATCGGAATAACGCTGCAGCTCTGCCTGGTAATCTCTGGCCAGATGTTCGAGGGTGTACTTAAAGTTGCGGTAAAAATAAGCGCGGGACTGTTCAGTCTGAGATTCTTCAGCCATTTTATGGACCGTAGATTAATGCTAGTGTATGCGTACATTAGCATTAATAATTAAAGTTTTCAAACCTCCCTCGCCTCGCCGGAGATCTGAATGCGGAAGTGATGGCACTGCTCTCTCATGGCCTGAAACAGAAAAACGGGCAGGGCGATGGCCCCCTTCGGCTCCCGGCCAGCGCTGCTGTCCGGTCGTCGAGCCCCACTCCGCCAGGGCAGCTGCTGCGCACCCGCCAGTCTCCGCCGAATCCCTTCGGGGTTCGGGCTTCGCTAGGGTCTGATGGCGAAGGTCAACCCCTGGCTTGCTGCGACCGCGACGGTGTGACTGTCGCTTTAAGGCCGCCACGCCGTTCCGACGTGTCGGGTGTGTGCACCCTGTTCCCCCGGTGAGGCCATCGTCCCGTGTGTCCTCACGCGGAGGGCTGGTCGTAGCACCGTCGGGTCGTCATCCAAGGGGTGAAATGCACTCCGCCAAAACTTTTTGCGAGTATCCGCAAAAACTTTTGTCTGCGCCCCTTTCCTTCCTCCCTTCGCCGTTGCTCCTTTGCCCTTTGCCGCGAGAGAACTCACCAGGGAGATGGACAACCATCACCACAGGAGAAAACCAGGATGCACACACGAAACGTCAACGTCAAAACCGCCGCTCAAGAATCTTCCAGGAAGATGGGGGGCGAACTACCTCCGCTGAGAGGTCTGGCACTGCGCATTCAGTGGGGTAAAGCGCGCGTGATGCGTGTTATCGACGCCGTGAAAGCGAAAAACGAGGCGCTGGATGTTGTTTTTGAGGCGATGCTTGAAGGCTACGGCGATTTTGCCAGTGGTAAGCATACCCCTCCGCATATGTTTTCAGACGTTCCGGAGCTGGTAAGTGCGTGGCATAGCGGATGGGCACAGGCCGCTGGCGTCGAGGAAACGTCGAATTGTGCCTGCTGCCAGAGCGGCAGCGGTGAACCCTGCCCGTATCACGATTAACGAACGGGCAGTGACTGCTGCCCCATGAACTGTCCCCGCGTCATTTTCGCAGGGAATAACCCGGACAACCCGAGGAGTACACCCGAGGAGTACACCCGATGAACGTTAACACCCCTACCGGAACATGTGATTCAGACCTCACTCCGTCCCAGTTCACGGATCTGTTTTGCTGGGTCCTGGCTGCATCGGAAGGGGAGCCACAACCAGGTATTTTTACACCGCCAGCGAATGCCTCTGAGCTGACGTTAATTGATTACGAATGCCCGGATTATATCTCTGTCTGGGTAGTCGACGGGTGTCCGGTAGCAGCTGCAGCGCCGCTGGATAATTTCCATCGCGTTATTTCTTCATCTCTCACTAAATAATCAGGAGTAAATAATTATGGTCAGTTTCGCAAGCCGCTATCGTATGCCAACATCAATCCGTAAAGACCGCCCGCTGACGAATGACGAATTACAGCGCATTGTTCCGAGTGCGTTCTCTGAGGAAAAACACGATTCTCGTTCAGAGCGTTATACGTATATTCCAACGATTGTCATTCTTGACCGATTACGTGATGAAGGTTTTCAGCCATATTATGCAACCCAGTCCCGTACGCGTGACCAGGATAAACGCGACTTTACAAAGCATATGCTCCGCCTGCGTCGTCATGACCAGATTAACGGAAAGGAAGTACCGGAAATTATTCTGCTGAATAGCCATGATGGTTCAAGTAGCTATAAAATGATCCCCGGTATGTTCCGTCAGGTTTGTAGTAATGGCCTGGTTGCATGGAAGGATTTTGGCGAAATTCGCGTGCCACACAAAGGAGATATTGTCGGGCAGGTTATCGAAGGTGCTTACACGGTGCTGGAAACATTTGACGCGGTCGATGAAAATATTGACCTGATGAAAAGCATTCAGCTTACTTTGCCTGAGCAGCGCCTTTTTGGCGCAACAGCCCTGGAACTTAAGTATGACGGAAAACCGGCACCAATAACGCCGGAGCAAATTATTAACCCCCGCCGTGTTCTCGATAAAGGGCAGGATTTATGGACAACATTTGACGTGGTGCAGGAAAATGTGATCCGTGGGGGGATTCGTGGCAGAACGCCAAAAGGGAAGATGACCAGAACGCGGGAAGTCTCCGGAATAGATGGTGACATCAAATTAAATCAGGTTCTCTGGAAAATGGCCGAAGAGTTTGCAAAACTCAAAGCCTGAGAAAAAGCCGCTCCTATGAGCGGTTTTTTATTTTATTAATTTTTGTTGATAACGATTTCTTCGGTTTTCCTCGCTGCTGACACTGAGGGGGGGCTCTGATGATTGTTCCAGTATTGTTTTTCTGGCGAGCAGAATACGGTAGATGTTTTTTATTTCTGTAGCGTAGGCACGGCGTTTTTTTATCATCACATCACGTGGCCCCGTATTATACATTCCAACGCTGTCCCAGTTTTTCCCGTAGGACTGGAAGTTGTGCGCCAGAACCCACGCACCCGAGTAAACGCATATGCATGGATCTTTTAATAGTCGATCGCGGGCAATATTAAACGTTTTAAGTTTACTGTAATGATAACTGTTCACCTGCATCCCGCAGACATCTTCTGATCCATCGTTGTTTGATCCATTTACCGCAGACGCTTTAAGACGACTCTCTTTAATTGAAATTGCCATAAGCAGCAGCGGATCTATTTGATAGTCTCTCCCCGCCTGGTCAAAACACATCTGCGGTGCGGCGAATGTCGATAGTGAGAACATCATCAACAGGATGGGGAATTTCGTTATTTTCATTTTATGGACCTTATGTCGATCATAAACCGGTATACGCTGCGCAATAAAAAATACTCCGCCAGATCATTTGAATCAAGATAATTCCCTACAAACGCGCGGAAGCGCTCTGAATCATGCATTCAGCCACGCTCTCAAATACCAGTTACAACCCGGGCACACTTATTTACTTGCCGCTCTTTGCTAACCCTTTAAAACATCACACCCCACGCAAGATTTCATCTTGCAGTTTTTCTCTTTGAATTCAGTGAAATAACTTATGCCATTATGCGGAAAGTTGGAATATGTGGGAAAAAGGTGTGGGGATTGTGTGTATCCTGATAATAGAGTAGGTTAGTGATATGCAGTGCCTAATCCACACACCTGATAGTGCCTGATGCACACACATCACAGTGCCTAATCCACACACCTGATGGTGCCGGATGCACACACATCACAGTGCCGGATTAACACACACATTTAAGTCAGAACAGTCTTTATATGAACGCATTCTTCAGGTTGAGGGTGAATTTACTCACATGAAAAATGGTCGACAGTGCCGTATCCGGCACTGCATGAAAAAATCAGGGAAATATTATGCCGCGCAAGAACATATACTTCAAAGATAAAATCGACAGGGAAATACAGGATATACTGGATATTGAACTTCAGAAGGGCGCAACCACCTCTGAAATGAACTATTCTTCAATAGTCAATGAACTTGTCCGGCTTGGTCTTATGGTTTATAAATCCAAAGAAGAGGGGTCAACCTTCGACCTTGATGGATTCCGCCGCGACCTGATAAAGAAAGTATCAGGCTCCCGGGAAGGTATTATGATTCTGACTGCACTGGTCTCTGAAATCTATGTTAACCTCAAGGGGCAACAGGCGGGAGTTTCACTTGATGACCTGATAAACAATAACATCAGCGCCATTAATATTGCTGAAGACGCAGCAGAGAAACAGCACTTCATTATCGATGATAAATAGCACGAGAGGCCGGACGACCCGGCCTCCGTCGATCACTGCGCGCTATCCTTATCCCACGGAAGCGCGCTTTTTTCTGCCTCATTAATTTTTTCTTTTAAGTAAATCTCAAATTCCATGCACAGCACTTTCAGAGCTTGAGCATCCTCATTCTGTTCAAGAACCCGCCCTGTAAAATATTTCAGTGTACTCATCAACCTTGTCAGCATTTCATCATTCAGACTGCGCCTGTGAACTCTGGCCATTGTGCGAATCTCTTCGGCAAGATTCCCCGGAATACGCATACTATATCCTGTCGTCTTACCCGGAAGTAATATTCGTTCACCCTCACACCACACCCAAAGATGCTCCGCTTGGGGGGTGCCAATTTTATTCATCTCCCCGGAATATGCATCCCCATCAAGCAGGTGATGCAACCAGTCTTCGAACTTCACTGCCAGCGAAATCAAACGCTCACCCTCAGCTGTTTTGATAACAGGGACATCTGGCTGGTAATTTAGTGACTGCAACAGTCGCGCAATAATTTCATCATTAACGCTTCTCTTTCCTGTTCTGGCACAGACTCTCAGTTCCATCAGTAAATTGTCCGGTGCCCGCAATCGCCACTCCACAGCCTCACCCGGACGAAATTTGCGCGGCCTACCCCGGCCATCCCACATTTTCTCTTTCACTTTCATAGCTATAGATCTCGCAATCAATACAAAAACAACCTGAATGACAAAGCCTACTCACTTATATATTCAGAAAAATCCTAAACATTTTAAATAATGTGACATGTGTCACAGTTTTTTTTTTTTAGAGTCATGGGACAATATCGCGTGCGTAAACAAGCACTTACATCAAATCATTTTGTTTACATCCGGAGAAACAAGCATGTCCACAAACGGTAATGCCCTTAATGTCATGAAGGGATGGCTGATCATGCATGAAGTCCATCGACCAGCATTCGTTTCTGTTTTCAGGCACTACCAGCGGTTCAGGTTTATCCCGTTTCAGTCGTTTCTTCGGCTTTATTCGCATGTTCAGCGACAACTCGCAGTAAATCCGGTACACCCTTTTGTGGTTGAACCGGAAGCCTTTGACATTACGCAGGTATAAAAAACACAGGCCAAATCCCCAGTTGCGCTGACTGTCAGTGATGCGGATCAGCCAGTCAGCAATGAGATCATTTTCTTCATTCAGATGAGGCTGATAGCGATAACAGCTTTCGCTGACAACAAACAACTGGCAGGCAAAACGCACACTGACGTTTCGATTTCTGACTGCATCCTGTGCCATCAGCTTTCGACGCGATGGCGTCACCACTTTTTTGCCATGGCCTCCTGAATGATTTCGGCTTTGAGCCGTTCTTCAGCATACATTTTTTTGAGGCGACGGTTTTCGTCTTCCAGTTCTTTCAGACGGGTCATCATGGAGGCGTCCATACCGCCAAAACGAGAACGCCACTTATAGAAGCTGGCATTGCTCATGCCATGCTCGCGGCACAGTTCGGTCACCGGTGTTCCGGCCTCGGCTTGCTTCAGGATGGACATGATCTGGCTGTCAGTAAAACGTGATTTTTTCATAGAGATCTCCCCGGTTCAGATTACGAAAAAATTCTACTTATAAACACACCGGTTTTTCGGGGGGATTACCACATGTCCGGCCTTCAGTCTCAAATTACCAGTGAACTGGCAGCAAAAGGGTATCGTGTCACCAGTTCACCTGATGGTGCTTATTTCTGGATTCAGGCGAATGTGCTGAAAGCTGAAAAGATGGACCTGCGTGAAGCCCAGGGATTCCTGAAAACCGGTTATGAAGGTGCGGCAATGGGCGCTGCTTTGGGAGCTGGCATCACTGCCTACAATTCCAGCTCAGCAGGTGCGACCCTGGGTGTCGGACTGGCCACCGGCCTGATTGGTATGGCCGCGGATGCGATGGTGGAAGATGTTAACTATACAATGGTGACTGATCTGCAAATCTCCGAACGCAGCAAAGCCAAAGTTACGACGGATAATATTGCTGCCCTGAAGCAGGGAACCTCCGGTGTTAAGGTGCAGACCAGCACAGAAGAGGGAAACAGGGCAAAATATCAGACCCGCGTGGTATCCAACGCCAACAAGGTTAACCTCAAATTTGAAGAGGCAAAACCCGTTCTGGAAGCGCAGCTGGCCAAATCCATCGCCGGCATTATGTAACCCCTTTCAACTTCCCGTTGTCAGGAAATCTATCGCGCTGACGATGAGGTCTCTCATCTCAGGGCGGTAACTGTGAATATCCTCCTCATCCAGCTCATGAAGATAAACCGTCTGAATCAGCTGTGTCATCAGAATGTATCGCTCACCATCGATGTTAACAACGGGATTAATTTTGCTCATCCCGGGTAATGACTGACGCCACCGGACAAAAGGAATAATGACCCGGGTGTTGAGATCGATAAGTTGATCGGACTGAGCGATGAGGAAATACGGGTATTCCGGATTATCCAGCTTTCTGAATACTGTTCCCTGATTCATTTAAACACGCTCAGTCCTGCACTGCTGCGGGGAATACTATGTTCAGCGGTGAACTGATTCATGGCATCAATAGCCGCTTTATTCTCCTGTCGCCATCTGGCCTGACGTTCAGCACGGACCACGTGTTCAAGCGCAGAGTTAAGGGCAGCGGAAAGATTGATGTTAAGCATCTTCGCTTCGTCCACCAGGGCGGCATCCAGCGAAATGTTGGTGCTTCTTTTGCGCGACCGCATAGTCGTATTCATTGTTAAATCCTTTGCGCATCATGTATGCGCATAAATATAGCGCATTTATGCTCCTGAGCGTAAGTGCCCGTGGTTATCCCTGTGATACTTCGCTTCCTCACATGACTGCACAGGTGCAGTCATGTTTGCGGCGAGCGCTGAATTATTAACAACCAAAGGTCAATCATCATGAACTCATACAACTCCCGCACTGCCTTGTCCGTTCTGTCTTACGTCTTAATCACAATTGTCTCGACAATCCTGCTCCTGGAAATGTACGCCCCTGACATTATTAAGTATCAGTTGTCACACTCAATGTTCTTCTCATACCTGAATGCGTTGAAATACAGTGGGTTTCCTCAATGGGATGTTCTCCTCCCACTGACTACTTTCCTGCTCTGCCTTACTGGTGGTTTATTCTGCACCTGGTTCTGCGGATTTCTTCTGAAAGCCGGGGATGCAGTCTTATACGCGCTGCGTTGTCTTACTTCCGGTGCCCTTAAATCTCTGAGAACCCGGTTATCTGCCTGACAGATGAGGAATAACACAATGAAACCCTGTGTGAATGAAGGCTGTTCAGAGGAACTCTGGTCGCTCATTCAGCTGGAAAGCGAGCTGGTCAGAGCAAAGGCGTTTCTGAGCGTCTTTGGTTCACTCCCCGAATATCACCGCATGGCGACTGTAGCCTACTGGGCAGGCTATGTGTTCACTTTCCGGGGCATGGAAGCCTGTGAACGCCATACCGTGGGTTATGTTGATGTGGCCGCATCGGTCCGTTTTCTGGCAATGCTGGTCAATGAAAAAGACTGGCGGGCCGGATGTCTGCAGGCGGAGTATGAACTGAGCCTGATCGAATAACCCGGATATTTTTTCTCCGGTTCTCTGTCGCTGCGACGGCGATAGCCTGTTTCCCCCCTTTTTATCACAGACCACGTCATCACCTCACTGGTGATGCGATGACTGTCGGACAAAAATCTATGAGCTTCGCTGGTAAAAATCTCACTCAGGGTGGGCAGATGACTGCCTACCGGTGGCGCATGTTCTTTCAGGTTAAGGGGTCTGACGCTCAGTGGAACGAAAACTCACGTTAAGCAACGTTTTCTACCTCTGACGCCTCTTTTAATGGTCTC
>NZ_JASEYC010000036.1:0-9924 GCF_035064245.1 Citrobacter sp. R-1.5.2
GAACCTTCCGTGAGCGTGCCTGTTTTGTCGACAACCAGCGTGTCCACTTTTTCAAGACGCTCAAGGGCTTCGGCATTCTTGATTAACACCCCGGCCTGGGCGCCTTTGCCCACCCCCACCATTATCGACATCGGCGTGGCCAGTCCCAGCGCGCAGGGACAGGCAATAATCAGGACCGACACAGCCGCAATGAGACCGTGCGCCATCCTGGGCTCGGGCCCCCAGACAGACCAGATCAAGAAAGCAACAACCGCGATAAGTATCACCAGAGGAACAAACCAGCCTGAAACGCTGTCTGCCATTCTCTGGATGGGGGCACGCGAACGCTGTGCATCAGCGACCATCTGAACAATTCGTGAGAGCATCGTTTCATCACCGACTTTCTCTGCTCGGATGATAAGACTACCTGTCTGATTAATCGTCCCCCCAATGACAGGTTCACCCTCTTTTTTGGTAACCGGCATAGACTCCCCGGTCACCATCGATTCATCAACAGTTGTTTTGCCTTCGACCACGATACCGTCGACCGGAATACTCTCTCCAGGTCTGATGCGGAGCTTATCGCCAGGCAGGACATCTTCTGCATTAATATCCGTTTCATGACCGTCATGATCCAGCCGCCTGGCTGTTTTGGGGGCAAGGTTCAGAAGCGCAGTAATGGCACCTGAGGTTTGTTCCCGTGCCCGCAGTTCAAGAACCTGTCCCAGCAGAACAAGCACCGTAATTACTGCTGCGGCTTCAAAATAAACGGCCACCAGGCCATCCATGTTTCTGAACGATGCAGGAAACCAGGAAGGGAAGACGGTTGCAATGACGCTGTAAACCCAGGCTGCGCCGGTCCCCATTGCAACAAGGGTAAACATATTCAGGGAGCGGTTACGCAACGACATTCCGGCCCGGGCGAAGAATGGCCAGCCACAGTACAACACGACTGGAGAGGCCAGAAGCAGCTGCAGCCATGTGTTGTATTGTGGCGGTACTGTATTCCTCAAGGCGGGAAACAGATGAGATCCCATTTCGAGTATCAGAACCGGAAACGCCAGCAACAACCCCAGCCAGAAGCGTCTTGTCATGTCGCGAAGTTCATCACTCGGCCCCGTCGATGCCGTGGCTACGAGCGGTTCCAGTGCCATTCCACAGACAGGACAGCTTCCGGGACCACTGCGGCGTATCTCCGGGTGCATCGGACATGTCCACACACCTTCAGAAATATCTTTCTCCGCCTGATGGTGAGGCTGTTTTATCTGGTCTGGGCTGACTTCGTGGTGATCGTGGTGGTGGTGGGAATGTTCACTGGCATCTTCGGTAAGATAACGGTCGGGATGGGCTGTAAATTTACTCTCACAGCTGGCAGAGCAGAAATAAAGCTGATGGTCCTGGTATCGAATGCTGCTGTGCGCCTTGTCGGGCAGGAATGCCATCCCGCACACGGGATCTCTCACCTTATGCAATACGTGGCTCTCGTCCGGGGATAATGTCTGTTCAGAAGCAGTCTGGTTGTTGTGTTGCACTACATTGTCATTTTTCACAGTAACTCTCCTTATGCATGCCTGAAGCATTTTCTGTCTTCAGGGTATGTCATGGATGCGATTACCACGAATGTCGCCGGCACAGGAGTGCCTGCTGCCGGCGTCCCGTTATCAGCCGTTCCGCTGACTATTCGATTCGCTGGAAGACTTTTTTACTGCCCTCCGGAGAGAATGAAATAACATCGTAAGCCTCTTTACGGGCCCCCATCTCCATTCCCGGGCTCCCCGCAGGCATGCCCGGGGTGGCAAGACCATAAATCCCTGAACCAGACTGCATTGCCTTATGTATCGTGGCTGCAGGCACATGGCCTTCAATGATCAAATTACCAGTAACTGCGGTATGACAGCTTCTCAGCTCAGCAGGAACAGCATATTTTTCTTTCAGGGCTGACAGGGCCTGATCATTCATGACGTGGGTCCGCACCTCAAACCCGTCCTTTTCCATCGCCTTGCCCCACAGGGAACAGCAACCACAGTTTTCAGACTTGTACATGTCTATTACTTTTTCACCTGCCATTGCAGGAAGTGAAAGGCCAAAAGCCAGGGTCATTAAAATTATTTTTTTCATACTCACCTCTGTATGTTATCGATATAAACCCTGACGTCAGGGTGAATTTATGCAAAAGGACACCCGCAGGGGTGCCCTTTCAGGGTTATGACACGCTCTTTTTATGTCTGCGCAGCCAGATGAGTTTATAGGCGGCAGGAATAATGAACAGGGACAGCAGCGGAGCTGTGATCATCCCGCCAATCATGGGGGCCGCGATACGGCTCATGACTTCTGAACCTGCGCCGGTACCCCAGAGGATCGGCAGCAGACCCGCGATGATCACCGCCACGGTCATGGCTTTCGGCCGGACACGCAGCACGGCACCATGATAAAGGGCTTCATCAAGACCTTCCGGTGTGAACGTTTCTTTGTTTGACAGTTCCGGATGCGCTTCAATGGCATGACGCAGATACATCAGCATGACCACGCCAAACTCTGCTGCCACACCGGCCAGGGCGATAAACCCGGTTCCGGTTGCGACTGACATATGGAAGCCCTGCCAGTACAGGAACCATATCCCGCCAACCAGGGCGAACGGCAGACTCATCAGGATCAACAACGCTTCATCAACCCGGCGGAACGCCAGATACAACAGGATGAAAATGATCATCACCGTCATCGGCACCATCAATTTAAGTTTCTTGTTGGCGTGCTCAAGCAGTTCAAATTGTCCGGAGAATGACACGCTGGTACCCGGTCTAAGTTTCACTTTCTGACTGATAGCCGTTTTAATATCATTAACCACCGACACCATATCCCTGCCGCGCGCGTCAATGTAAATCCAGCTGGCTGGACGGGCATTTTCCGTTTTCAGCATAGTCGGCCCTGAAACGACCTTAATATCCGCGACATCGCCCAGCGTGATCTGCTGCTTCATCGGGGTCAGGATCGGCATCTGTTTCAATGCATTTGGACTGTTCCGATAATCCTGTGGATAGCGAATATTAATCGGGTACCGGGCCACGCCTTCAACCGTTTCCCCTACCGTTGCGCCGCCGATGGCTGATGAGACAAACAGCTGTACATCACCAACAGTCATACCGTAACGGGACGCTTTTTCCCGGTTGATATCGATATCGATGTAACGCCCGCCTTCAAGTCGCTCAGCCAGGGCAGACACCACGCCCGGCACGGTTTTGGCTACCGCCTCGATACTCTGCGCAGTCGCATCAATATCGGCCAGGACAGTCCCTGAGACCTTGATACCTATCGGGCTTTTGATCCCGGTTGAGAGCATATCAATACGGTTACGGATAGGCGGAACCCAGAGGTTTGCCAGACCCGGTAAACGGACGGTCTTGTCGAGTTCTTCAATAATCTTGTCAATCGTCATACCCGGACGCCACTGATCCTCAGGTTTGAGCTGGATCGTGGTTTCCACCATTTCAAGCGGTGCGGAATCCGTTGCGGTCTCTGCTTTACCGGTCTTGCCAAATACAGAGGCCACTTCAGGAACGCTTTTGATTAACTTGTCCGTCGTCTGCAGGAGTGCTGCAGCTTCTGCCGGAGAGACGCCAGGCAATGTTGATGGCATATACAGCAGGTCGCCCTCATTGATCTTCGGCAGAAACTCCCCCCCCACCTGACTCAATGGCCATATAACGGTGAAAATGGACAAGGCCGCAACCAGCAGGGTTGTTTTTGGCCAATGGAGGACCCGCAGCAGCAATGGATGATACGCTTTGATCAGCACCCGGTTCAGGGGGTTACTGGTCTCGGCAGGAATTTTTCCCCGGATCCAGAATCCCATCAAGATCGGAATGACAATGATGGCCAGCGCGGCCGCTCCCGCCATGGAGTACGTTTTCGTGAATGCCAGCGGGCCAAACAGACGTCCTTCCTGACCTTCCAGGGTAAAGATAGGAATAAAGGACAGGGTGATGATCAGCAGGCTGATAAACAGTGCGGGTCCCACTTCCACGGAGGCGTCGGTAATCACCTTCCAGCGGGTGGCGTTGTCAATCTGCTCACCCGGATGCTGATGATCCCACTCCTCAAGCCGTTTATGCGCATTCTCAATCATCACAATGGCGGCATCCACCATCGCACCGACGGCAATAGCTATCCCTCCCAGCGACATGATATTGGCGTTTAGTCCCTGGAAGTGCATGACGATAAAGGCGATACACAGGCCAAGCGGCAGAGAGATAATCGCCACCAGGGCAGAACGTACGTGCCACAGGAACAGGGCACAGACGATGGCCACCACGAAAAACTCTTCCAGAAGTTTGGAACTGAGGTTATCAATCGCCCGGTCGATCAACTGGCTGCGATCGTAGGTGGTCACGATTTCAACGCCTTCCGGCAGGCTGGCCTTCAGCGTCTCCAGTTTATCCCTCACTGCCGTGATAACGTCGCGCGCATTTTTACCCGACCGCAGGATCACCACGCCGCCAGCGACTTCTCCCTGGCCGTTCAGCTCGGCAATACCACGCCTCATTTCGGGCCCGGTCTGCACGCGGGCAACATCCCGCAGATAAACCGGCACGCCGTTCTCACCTGTTTTCAGGACGATGTTATTAAAATCATCAATGCTCTGAAGATAACCGCTGGCACGGACCATATACTCCGCTTCGGCCATTTCAACGGATGAACCACCGGCCTCCTGGTTAGACGATTCAAGAGCCTGTTTCACTTCGGGCAGGCTGATCCCATACTGGGACAGTTTTACCGGATTGACCTGAATCTGGTACTGCTTCACCACGCCACCAACCGAGGCTACCTCAGCCACGTTCGGGATGGTCTTCAGTTCAAATTTCAGAAACCAGTCCTGCAAAGAACGCAGTTCTGAAAGGTCGTGTTTTCCGCTGCGATCGACCAGGGCATATTCAAATATCCAGCCCACTCCCGTGGCGTCCGGACCGATTTCAGAGCTCACACCCGCAGGCAGTTTGCCCTGAACCTGATTCAGGTATTCCAGCACGCGCGAACGGGCCCAGTACAGATCGGTCCCGTCTTCAAAAATGACATATACATACGAATCACCGAACTGTGAAAAGCCACGCACGGTTTTTGCGCCAGGTACGGACAGCATGGTGGTGGTAAGCGGATAGGTGACCTGGTTTTCTACAATCTGCGGGGCCTGTCCGGGATAGCTGGTTTTAATAATGACCTGCACATCTGACAGGTCAGGCAGCGCATCGACCGGCGTGTTAATTATCGTCCATGTGCCCCAGATGCTGAGAAACAGTGCCCCCATCATGACCAGGAAACGGTTGGCGACAGAGCGCCGGATAATCCATTCAATCATCGTCGTCTCCTCAGTGCCCTGAATGCATATTTACAGGCTGCTCAGACATTGCTGGCATACTGTTTTCTGTTTTTTCAGGGTGGCGCATACGTTCCAGCGCGCCCGTAATATTGGCTTCGGAGTCAATGAGGAACAGGCCACTGACCACCACGGTATCGCCTTCATTAAGACCGGAGCCAATGCCGGACTGTTGCTGTGATTCATGCAGAACGTGGATCTGTTTCGGCACAAACTTGCCTTCATCATCAACAGTAATCACGCGCTGTTCTTTGCCGGTATCGATAACGGCCTGGCTTGGTATCAGCAGCATCTCCTGACTTTGGGTATTCAGTTTGAGATAGGCATTCATGCCCGGCTTGAGAAACTCATCCTTGTTAGTAACCTGGAGGCGGACCTGAAGCGTGCGGGTTGTCTGATCCACGCTGGGAAGAATGTTCCATTTTTCGACATGGAATGTTTTATCCGGATAAGCCGGTACCGAAATTTCAAACTGCGACGTATCTTTCAGCAGATAGGCGATAGATTCTGGCACTGCAGCGCTGATCCAGACCGGGTCCATCCCCTGAATCTGAGCCACCACCTTATCTTTGGAAATATTCATGCCGGTGCGCAGGTCAAATGCAGTAATGACACCATCAATAGGTGCTTTAATGGTAAAACGGGTCTGGATTGTGCGGGTTGAACGCAGCCTTTGAATATCCTCTTCCGGCATACCAGCCAGACGAAGTCGCTCCAGAACCCCTTTTATCTGGGTTGGCGTACCGCCTGTACCGGATAACAGCAGAAACTCACTTTGTGCCTCAACCCATTCAGGAATGGTGATATCGATAAGCGGAGTGCCTTTCTTCACATGATCGCCAATCGTCAGGGGATACACTTTTTCGACGAAACCGTCAGAACGCGCCTGCACAATGACAAACTGATATTCGTTGTAACTGACATTAGCCGGGATTGTCTGAGAATAATTCAGCATTCCTCGCGTGACTTTTTGCGTTTTTAATCCCAGATTCTGAACCTGAGTTGGATCGATACGGATCCCGCCACTGCTTTTATCGCCACTTTCATCAGCATATTTCGGCACAAGGTCCATATCCATAAAAGGCGATTTTCCGGGTTTATCAAATTTGGTATCCGGTTTCATAGGGTCATACCAGAAAAGTACCTTTTTCTCCGGTGCCTTTTGTTCTGCTGGTACTGTTTTTTGTGATGAGTTTAAATACTGCCAGGCAGTAACCGATATCAGCCCCCCTGCTATGAGGCTGCTGATAATTATTGCAGCATATTTTATCTTTAAAGAAGCCATACAATTTCTCGCTGAAAAATCAAAACACCTGGCATATGCGCACGATTATTCATTCACAGTAATCCCATAATGAATGTTCAGGCGCACTGGATGTATTCGCTCCGGACTGTTAATCAGGATTGCGTAACGTTAATGCTTTTGAGTAAGGAGATATTGCCCTGCTGAATAAACGAGAAATCGACATGGTTGCCGGTTTTCAGGGCATTGATAGCGTCGTCTGCATTAACAAAAGTGAAGCGCATGGTCATTGCAGGCCAGCCCACCGCCGGGATTGCTTCGTGCGAAATGGTAATCTTTTTACTATTCATATCAATGTCTTTAACGATACCGGTGCCCTTGATAACCTGCTGTACCGAAGCATCACTGGCAGCATTCATATCGCCATGCTGATGTGTTTCAGCATGAAGACCGGCAGAAAACATGACAGAGAAGGCACCAAATAAAACGGCTTTAAGTGAATTACGCATTTTAATTTCCTGATTAATTGAATAAATTTACTCTACCCAACCGCCACCCAGCGCGGTAAACAGATTAATTTCGTTAACCTGTCGGGAATAGGTAAGATCGAGAATGGTTTGCTGCGTCGCGAAGAGGGAACGTTCTGCATCCAGCACTTCGATGTAACTGACAGCACCACTTGCATACAATCCTCTGGCACGCTGTAGAGTTATCTGAAGTGAATCAAGATAACGCTGCTGTGACTCAAGTTGCTGGCTAAGGCTGTCGCGCAGCGCAAGCGTGTCGGAAACATCCTTAAAGGCTGACTGAATTTTTTGTTCGTAATTAACCACGGACTGTTGCTGGCGAATTTCAGCCAGCTTCAGATTGGCTTTGTTCCTGCCAGCATTAAATATAGGAATTTCAATTTTAGGAATAAAATTCCACATTCCACTTCCTGACGTAAAGAGGCTGGACAGCTCCGTACTGCTAGAGGAGAGACCACTGGTCAGGGTAATGGACGGGAAAAAAGCCGCTCGCGCTGCGCCAATATTGGCATCAGCCGCTTTCAACTGGTATTCCGCTTCCATAATATCCGGACGCTGCAGCAATATTTGTGACGACAGATTTGGTGGCAATTTTACTGGTGCGATCTCCCCACCTTTAATCCCTTTTTCTGACGGAACTGCGCGGTACGTTCCCAGCACCAGTTGCAGGGCATTGTTTGCCTGAGCCAGATCGCCTTCTCGTTTGGCTATTTCGGCGCGGGTACTTTCGATTTGCCCCCTGGCTTGTTCAAGCGCCAGAACGTTCGTACTCCCGGTCACCAGTTGTTGCTCAACGAATGCATAAGACTGTTCATAATTTTTCAGCGTTTCCCGCGCAATACGGAGTTGTTCGTACGCCAGTTGCTGGCTGAAATAGCTCTGTGAAACGTTGGAGACCAGCAGGATGTGTACGGCACGACGGGCTTCTTCGCTGGCAAAGTAGTTCTGGCGATCAGCCTCACTCATGTTCTTAAGTTTGCCAAAAAAATCGAGCTCATAGCTGAGCTCCAGACCCGCGTCGTACTCCTGTGTGGTCGGCTTGTCACCTTTCAGACCACCGTTGTATGTGATCCCGGATGAGGCATTCAGTTGGGGATAACGATCTGCATCCGTGACGTTGAACTGGGCCCGGGCCTCTTCAACCTTCAGGGCAGCCATTCTCAAATCACGGTTATTATTCAGGGCTTCACCGATCAGCCTGCTGACCTGGGGATCGACAAAAAAGTTTCGCCAGCCCGTATCCTGATAGCTGTTTACCGCAGGCGTCAGACTGTTTTTAGACAATGAAAACTGCTGGGGAACCGGAGCTGGCGGACGCTGATATTCAGGTGCCAGAGAAACACAACCAGCCAGGATGAATATGGTACTGATGCTGAGTAATTTTAATTTGAACATAACGCTTCTCGTACAGGCAGACCTGGTAAATGGTTCAAACGAAGTCCAGAGTATTGATAGGGATACTTTACCGAACGCTCTCTGTTTGCCGGGTGACAGGATAATGACAATGTTGTCATTTTTGCTGTAATCCGTTGATAACGATCGTGGGCGCAATAAAATGACATTAGCAGCCAGCCGGGGAGCATGATGAAAATATTAATCGTTGAAGACGAAATTAAAACAGGTGAATATCTCAGCAAGGGGCTGACAGAGGCGGGGTTCGTCGTGGATCACGCTGATAATGGTCTGACCGGATATCATCTTGCCATGACAGCCGAGTATGATTTAGCCATCCTGGATATCATGCTGCCTGATGTAAACGGCTGGGATATCATCCGTATGCTGCGCAGTGCCGGAAAGGGGATGCCGGTATTACTGCTGACGGCCCTTGGCACGATTGAACACAGGGTCAAAGGACTTGAGCTGGGTGCGGACGATTATCTGGTGAAGCCCTTTGCGTTTGCTGAACTGCTCGCCCGGGTAAGAACCCTCCTCAGGCGGGGAAACACGATGATCACGGAAAGCCAGCTTAAAGTGGCTGACCTCTCGGTTGATCTCGTATCCAGAAAAGTCAGCCGCGCCGGGAACCGCATTGTGCTCACCAGTAAAGAGTTCAGCTTGCTGGAATTCTTCATTCGCCATCAGGGAGAAGTTCTTCCCCGCTCCCTGATTGCCTCTCAGGTCTGGGACATGAATTTTGACAGCGACACTAACGCGATTGATGTCGCAGTAAAGCGACTCCGCGCTAAAATAGACAACGATTACGGGACAAAACTGATCCAGACAGTGCGGGGCGTGGGCTACATGCTGGAGATCCCGGATGCATAGCAAACCGTCCAGACGACCTTTCTCACTCGCGCTGCGGCTGACCTTTTTTATCAGCCTGTCCACAATACTGGCGTTTATCGCCTTCACCTGGTTTATGCTGCATTCTGTTGAAAAGCATTTTGCCGAGCAGGATGTCAGCGATCTGCAACAAATCAGCACCACACTGAGCCGTATACTCCAGTCCCCGGCAGATCCGGATGAAAAAAAAGTAAGCAAAATAAAGGAATCGATCGCCAGCTACCGCAACGTTGCCCTTTTGCTCCTCAATCCCCGGGGTGAGGTGCTGTACAGCTCTGCGCAGGGGGCAGCACTACGCCCGGCCGTGAATTCAGCCGATTTTAGCGAGCACAGCCGCGCACGGGATGTCTTTCTCTGGACGGTGGAGGATACTGCGAGAGCGATGGATACCGGGTCCGGAATGAAGATGGAAACGTACCGGATTATCGCCTCCTCTGGCCAGGCGACATTTCAGGGCAAACAGCAGAATTATGTCATGCTGACTGGCCTCTCCATTAATTTCCATCTCCATTACCTCGATGCGC
>NZ_JASEYC010000037.1:0-8625 GCF_035064245.1 Citrobacter sp. R-1.5.2
ACGGTCTGCGTTGTCGGGAAGATGCGTGATCTGATCCTTCAACTCAGCAAAAGTTCGATTTATTCAACAAAGCCGCGCATGGCTTCAGAACCATCAGAAACAAACGCTATACCGGCGATGGAGGCATTGACGGCCAGGTAATAATAGGAAAATATCGCTATCTTATTCAGGCTAAACGCTATCGCGGCCATATTGCTTTACAGCACGTACAGGAGTTCGAGAAGTTGCTTAAACGTCATAACTGTCGCGGTCTGTTTTGCCATACCGGGAAAACCGGCGCAGGTTCAAAATCTGTCAGTATTGCCAGTGAACGGATGGAGATTATCAGCGGCCAGCGCCTGATAGATTTGCTCACGCCCGGCAGCTCCTTCACTATCGCAACCGCCCCGCAGACGATGATGAAGCGTACCGCAGCAACACTAGAAACGAGCACCATTGTTAAAGATGCCGGTAAAGAAAATCGATACCATGAGAGTTAATTAAATGAAGTCAGTAACTATAGAAGCAAAAACATTTGCTGAAATGTTAGGAATAACAGAAGGTGAATTAATCTTTGCCATTAAGAAAACTGGCACATTCAAAAACAAGACCATCCCACAACCTCATGAGCCACATAAATCAAATAATAGATTTTTATATTCAGACGTAATGAGGTTTATAGAATCACTAAAAGACAAAGAGAACCGGTAATGACTCCAACTTACTGATAGTGTTTTATGTTCAGATAATGCCCGATGACCTTGTCATGCAGCTCCACCGATTTTGAGAACGACAGTGACTTCCGTCCCAGCCTTGCCAGATGTTGTCTCAGATTCAGGTTATGTCGCTCAATGCGCTGAGTGTAACGCTTGCTGATAACGTGCAGCTTTCCCTTCAGGCGGGATTCATACAGCGGCCAGCCATCCGTCATCCATACCACGACCTCAAAGGCCGACAGCAGGCCCAGAAGACGCTCCAGCGTGGCCAACGTGCGTTACCTAACAATAAACCTGTTTAAATATCCAGATAAAAACATTCAATCTGGGTCAAATGAGTGATACAGTTTCACCCATAAGACCCAATGGAGGCAATATGTCTGAATTTGAATTACTGGCGCAGGATCTGCTTGAGAAAGCAGAAGCGGAAGAACAACTGCGACAGGAAAATTATAAAAAGCTGCTCGGGCAGGTGCTGGAAATCTATGACCAGAAGTACGTGGCTGAACTGCTTAGAAAAGTTGGTAAAAATGAGTGGAGTCGCGAGACTCTTAATCGCTGGATTAATGGTAAGTGCTCACCTAAGACGCTGACGTTAGCCGAAGAGGAACTTCTACGAAAAATGCTTCCGGAAGCGCCTGCACATCACCCTGACTATGCCTTCCGGTTTATTGACCTGTTTGCTGGGATTGGAGGTATACGGAAGGGCTTCGAAACCATCGGTGGCCAGTGCGTTTTTACCAGTGAATGGAATAAAGAGGCTGTGCGCACATATAAAGCTAACTGGTTTAACGATGCTCAGGAACACACTTTCAATCTCGATATTCGGGAAGTCACGCTCAGTGATAAACCTGAAGTACCTGAAAACGATGCCTATGCTTACATTAATGAGCATGTGCCGGATCATGATGTACTTCTAGCAGGTTTCCCCTGTCAACCGTTCAGCCTTGCGGGCGTAAGCAAGAAAAACTCGCTCGGGCGCGCGCATGGTTTCGAATGTGAGGCTCAGGGAACGCTTTTCTTCGATGTGGCGCGTATTATACGCGCAAAAAAACCTGCCATCTTTGTTCTTGAAAACGTTAAAAACCTGAAGAGCCATGACAAGGGTAAAACCTTTAAAGTCATCATGGATACCCTCGACGAACTGGGCTATGAAGTTGCGGATGCAGCTGAGATGGGCAAAAACGATCCTAAAGTTATCGACGGAAAGCACTTTTTACCTCAGCACCGAGAACGTATCGTTTTGGTCGGTTTCCGTCGTGATCTGAACATTCACCAGGGCTTTACCCTGCGCGATATTAGTCGTTTTTATCCGGAACAGCGTCCGTCATTTGGCGAACTGCTGGAACCCGTGGTTGACAGCAAATATATACTGACGCCGAAACTCTGGGAGTATCTCTATAACTACGCCAAAAAGCACGCAGCTAAGGGTAACGGATTCGGTTTTGGCCTCGTTAATCCTGAAAATAAAGAAAGCATTGCCCGTACGCTTTCTGCTCGCTATCACAAAGACGGGTCTGAAATTCTGATAGACCGTGGCTGGGATATGGCCACAGGTGAAACAGACTTCGCGAACGAAGAAAATCAGGCGCATCGGCCCCGCAGGCTGACTCCACGAGAGTGCGCGCGCCTTATGGGTTTTGAAAAAGTAGATGGCAGGCCTTTTCGCATTCCTGTGTCAGACACTCAGTCGTACAGGCAGTTCGGTAACTCCGTAGTGGTGCCCGTGTTTGAAGCCGTAGCCAAACTGCTTGAACCTTATATCCTGAAAGCGGTTAATGCCGATTCGTGCAAGGTTGAACGAATCTGATCGCTCCTCCCGGTATTTATGCCGGGAGATAATCTATGGAATATCTGCGTAAAGCCCTGTCAGCTCAGCAATAAACGCACCTAGCGTCATTAGCTCAGCTCTCACCGCCTCCGGGTATTTTTTGTGCAGCGATGATGGCACGACCAATCTGACACCCGACTCCCGCATCTCCCGATATTGAGCCAGAGAAACTCCCTCTTGGAGTGTAAACAGATGCACCTGATGAATTTTATCGGCCTCATTCAGTATCTGACGCCAGCGATCCTTACAGGTAGTCTTGACTGCCAGCATGCGCAGATTTTCTACGGGAAACTCAGTATCGTGGTAAGCCCCTGCGGAAGGGAAAAGGAAATCGGGTTTTTTATTACCTTCTGTGATGGCCTGCGTCGCAAAGTGTCGCAGGCCGTGCTCAATGAATAGATGCTCCAGGTGCAGTTCCAGAGACTTCCCGGCTCTGGATTTACGGCGATTGCTGACAGAATTGGCCAGCGCAATAAATTCATCCACAGAGCCAAATCCTTTCCGGATGATATCCAGAACATGCAGTTCCTCAACCAATAGAAATATGTCGTACTCCACGCGCCGGCGGTCAAGAAGTTGCTCATCCGGATCAAGGGAATTTTTCACATAATGGCTGGCTGCATACTGAATAATTTCACTTCCCGACGGAAAGCGCAGGTGCCAGTCTTCAGGTAGAATATATTTATGATTTACTGGCGCTTGCTGTAGAGATAGTCCGCCTAGAATCTGTCCTGCGGGGCCGGATATAAGCGCTCCGGGTATAACTTCACCAATAGCGGTCTCAATGACGTCCTCTTCATCAGTGCTGGCGCATACCCAAATATTTACTTCCTTACAGTCCCCCCCTTGCTCATCAAGCTTGAAAGCCAGGAGCGTCAGAGCCCCTGTATTTTCAGGATTCTGAAGTGGGCTGCCTCTACCCCAGCGGGTAATCCTTTTTTCATTCCGGGTTTTACCAAAATGACGGCTGTTATAATAAATTGCCCGGGCTTCGCTGTCAGGGCAATCATGCGATGACACATGTGCGGTGAGAAAAACCGAAGGGTTCAGTTCACGGGTATGGTTGATAGACGGAAAGAGTTTTTCAACGATACCTGAAGGGATATAAAGCCCTACCTGGTGACCACCTGTTGCGCCGGTATCGTTGGCGGAAAGGCGTTTGATGTAGACGAAGTAATTCTCACATGCGATCTCAAGTAGCCAGTTGTGGAAAACCGACATAAGCATCCCCTGTTACCCTGAAACTCTACTCACCATTTTTTCATGATTATATACAAACAGCCAGAAAGGCTGTTACAGACGATTTGATCTGCAACCTATTGGTTAAATTAATGTATCAAAAACGATGGTTTTTGTGACAGTCTTGAAAAGTCCTGACTTCTCCCGAAAAATGACTCCCCTCATGTAACAAAACTCGTTACTGTATCAACATAACAATAACCCCATAACTAATTAGCGAGAAAAGAATGAAAATCGGCTATGCACGTAAATCTACGCATCTTCAGGATGTGGCGCACCAGGTTGACGAACTAACAAAAGCTGGATGTGAGCAAATCTATCAGGATCAGACCTCACGTAGCGGCCCAAAGCGCGACAAAAAAGGTGCGCTGGAACTGGAGAACTGCCTGAAAGCATTGCGCGAGGGAGATACCCTAGTAGTTTGGGCACTAGATCGGCTCGGTGGTTCATTGGGTCAAGTCATTACTTTACTCGACGACCTGAAGAAACGCGGAATAACTTTCATAGCCATCAAGGACAGAATAGACACAAATGCGCCAGTTATAGGGGAAATCTATACTCATCTGATGGCGATATTCTCTAGCTTTGAACGCAACCGCAATATTGAAAGAACGCGCTCAGGCCTTGCAGCTGCACGCGCAAGGGGCCGTGTGGGAGGGAGAAAACCGTCACTTTCTGAAGAAGATGTTAAACAAATTAGAATCTTACTTGCTGATCCTGAAATGACAGTTGGTGCAGTTGCTAAGCGCTTCAACGTTTCTCGCATGACTATTTATCGCTACACCACAAAATCATGAATGACCGCAGCATGGCGGTTTTATTTTCTTATGCCGTCAGGGCATGGAAGGCGACCACGCCGGAGTTAAACGGGCACCGGCCGCAAATCGCCGGAAACCGCAATGCTGAACGTATCGCCCGACCCAGCCCCCTCCCTGCAAAGCCCTAATCCCGCTCACCGCCACACAGCTGCCGCACGTCCCCCACGGGGGTGCGCAGTGGGCGCCGCGCGCCTGCGCGCGGGAACGGCGGCCCGCCTTCGGGTCGCGGCGCCGTACTGCGCGTTAGCGGCCGCACGCGGCCGGTTACGGGGGACACTACGCCATACGACAAGCGACCCGCTGAGCTGCACAATCCACGGATAACACAAGCTACATACATGTCGATATGGGAATCCGCCCATCTTGCCGGGCGCCGCTGTCGTGTGGGAATCGGCCCACCTTGCCGGGCGCCGCTGTCGTGTGGGAATCGGCCCACCTTGCCGGGCGCCGCTGCCGTGTGGAAATCCGCCCATCTTGCCGGGCGCCGCTGCCGTGTGGGAATCCGCCCATCTTGCCGGGCGCCGCTGCCGTGTGGAAATCCGCCCATCTTGCCGGGCGCCGCTGCCGTGTGGGAATCCGCCCATCTTGCCGGGCGCCGCTGCCGTGTGGGAATCCGCCCACCTTGCCGGGCGCCGCTGCCGTGTGGGAATCGGCCCACCTTGCCGGGCGCCGGTGCTGTGTGGAAATCCGCCCACCTTGCCGGGCGCTGCTGTCGTGTGGGAATCGGCCCACCTTGCCGCGCGCCGGTGCTGTGTGGGAATCGGCCCTCCTTGCCGGGCGCCGCTGCCGTGTGGGAATAGGCCCACCTTGCCGGGCGCCGCTGCCGTGTGGAAATCCGCCCACCTTGCCGGGCGCTGCTGTCGTGTGGGAATCGGCCCACCTTGCCGGGTGCGTAATTGCATCGGACTTGACTACCCATTTGCATTTTACTTGGTGACCGTTTGCAGATTACTTGACCATCACCAACTAAATCTGTCCCATTAGATTTAGTTGGCGTAAGGCCTTACATCTTAACGGCTGCTGTGTGCCAGAAGCGGACGTTATAGGAAGCAATCTTTTGCCGGATTCGGTAAAACCCCAATTTTTCCGAACCGCACTCGTCCCCGCGCCGTTGTGGCGCTGATAACTACATGTAGTGGTTTTCTCAGATGCTGCCGATACTACATACAGCGGGTGCGGGGGAACCCGCAGGCCAACACTAGGGCAGAACGCGCCGGTTTCTCTGCCGCGCCATTACCGTTATACATACAATAATGCTAATTATTCGCACCATGGCACTTTTTAAATTTAACACCGGAGCCACATGGACAAGGTGTATTCCGCCCTATTTTTTCACCTTTTGATATAACTGATTTAAAGTTATCGCTCTTTGTCGTTTTAGTAGGTAAAAAATCACTTAGTATTTTGTATTCTCTTGATAATCTTTTGGCTTTTTCATTTTGCTCTTTGGTAAATTTCTCTGGGGATATGCTATATATTAGGTCTTCAGATCTTCCTTCTGTATTTTGCGGCTCTGTTGCAATAGTAATTAATTTTTTAATATGTCTGTATTTATTAAAGGCAACCTCAGCATAAGCATTTATATAAGATATACGTTGAATTCTGTAATCAGAGTAACTCAACTTGCTATCGTTAGGAAAAAAAAGGAATAAGTAAAACTTTCCAGGCTCATCGATTGATTCGACCATTCTTGACGTTCTTAGATGAGGCTGAGTTGTTTTTAATTTCTCTTTAAAGTTCTTTGAAAGGTAATATCTAGATTGCCTACTTTCTTTGGCTAATTCTCTAACACCTAATTCATGTGTAGAAAATTCAATTTCACTAAAAAAACCAACGTTAGCTGACAATATACTTGTCGAGAAGTTGTGGATTAGGTTATCCCAGAAAACGCTACCCTTTTTCATTGAGAGCTGATATTGATAATTGAAAGTGGTTTTATAGTTTTTCCATTCACCTTCCGGTATGGTCATCCCTTGATCGTTTCCAATAATTTATTTTGATATTATGGTTTTATCACCCATAATGTAAGCAGCAAGAGTCTCTTCTTCCCCAGCGCTGACCAATAATGTTCTTTCTCTTACAACCCTCTCTTTTTCGTTAAGGTAGCCAATGAAATCAGTTGCTGTGTTTAACTCGGTTAACAGTAGTTTTAGGGCAGTCTCATCAAGTATATGGACAAAAGTCTTATCAGGATAAACGTCTCCGACACAAAATGGATTTTCTAGACATTGATGGGCGTTTAAAGGAAATATGTTAACTAAAGTAGCAGAGCTGCCTTTTTCTATTTTGTCAAAGTACGAGATCGCCGGATCTGAAATATTATTAGTGACGGCCACCAAATGAAAATTAAAAGAATTATCTATTTTAATGGGGAGGTTAACTGAGCATTCTTTGTCAACAAAAAGTCTTTCGGGATGATCTTTTATAAACTTCTCTGCGCCAAATAACTGTGTGCAAGACTGTATGACTGATTTTTTAAACCATCTCTGCCATGCAACCTTAGGATCTTTGTTTTTATTGTATGTAATAGCTTTATCGGAAAAAATTATTATATCTTTATCAAAAATAACTAATAAGTCACTAACTTCTTTCCCAATTTTATTTTTAGAGTAACCCTCATCGCTATAAACATTAGGATAAGACCAAAGACCAAAAAAAGCATCATCAGCGAACTCTATCAGTTTTTCTTCTGACTGAGTGAATCCGCTACCCCTGATTATTTTTCTAAGCATAAAACTCCATCCCCCTGCGTTGCGTGTAAGAGTCTTGTCAGTTGATAGTACACAAGTCACTGGAGACTGACATCTTTTACAATATGTTCAGGTAGGGTGATAACTAATGCACCTATCAGCCTAGGGAGTATCTATGTTCGGTAAAACGCCAAGTCTGCAAATTCTCACCTTAAAACTCTGCATTATTCGGTAAAACCCTAATTTTGCCGAAAAAAAGCCGCCCCGAAGGACGGCTATAAACCTTTCAGTTTTGCCCGTTCAGGCTTTCACCTTCACAGACTCCGGCACCATTAAAGGAACCAGTTGATCAACTGCAATACAGCCGCAATTAAGGTCAGAATAGCGATAATCAGCTCAATCATTCCCCGCACCTCCATCTCTGTGGCGCGTAGGTTACTAGGCAATCCCCTTTCCTCTAATCCGCCCATCCGGTTATGCCATTCACTTAACCAAAAGAAGAATTTCACCACGCTGCCGCCCAGGCTTCCGGGTGCGAAACCGGAAGAGGGCTATACCGTTGCCGTGTGCTTGCCCACGGTTCGGGTCCTGTTTAGTACCAAATTCGATTTTGAAGAGTCTGAACTGGCTCATCACACAGGCGGCTAAACGGGCTTTACCTCTTTGATCTGAGAGCATTATAAACGGTACAGTGGCTTATTTAATACAGGTTTGATCATATGCCGCGTTAGACGTATAATTAACATGCCAAAAGAAGAATTTCACCTCGCTGTATGCCGGATGCCCGCGAAGCATCACAGGCTACAGAGCAGATAACCCGCCTTGAGCGGGTTTTCTGCTTTATGAGGCCGCCGCCAAGCGGTTTTTTTACGCCTCGTCAGGGCATTCGGTAAAACACCTATTCTCCTGAATCCCACTGGCCCCGCGCCGCTGCCGTGTGGAAATCCGCCCACCTTGCCGGGCGCCGCTGCCGTGTGGGAATCGGCCCACCTTGCCGGGCGAGGCTGCCGCGTGGGAATCGGCCCACCTTGCCGGGCGAGGCTGCCGCGTGGGAATCGGCCCACCTTGCCGGGCGCGGCTGCCGTGTGGGAATCGGCCCACCTTGCCGGGCGCCGGTGCCGTGTGGGAATCGGCCCACCTTGCCGCGCGCCGGTGCCGTGTGGGAATCCGCCCACCTTGCCGCACGCCGGTGCCGTGTGGGAATCCGCCCACCTTGCCGGGCGAGGCTGCCGCGTGGGAATCGGCCCACCTTGCCGGGCGAGGCTGCCGTGTGGGAATCCGCCCATCTTGCCGGGCGCCGCTGCCGCGTGAGAATCCGCCCACCTTGCCGGGCGCCGCTGCCGTGTGGAAAT
>NZ_JASEYC010000038.1:0-8584 GCF_035064245.1 Citrobacter sp. R-1.5.2
ATTTTAATTTGATGTACATCAACACTTAAAATATGAAAAACCCCATCAAAAACCAGAGAGAAATTCATATATAGAATTAGTAAATAGAAGGGAAATAAAAAATAGATTGGATATATTATCGTATTGCTGTCAGGAATCGTCGCTCACTATTGTTTAATCCACAAAATGCAGGAACCAGGGCACGATAGTATCGCTCATCACGTCAGAAACGAAAAAACCCCAGGTAACTAAGTTACCTGGGGTTCATGTTTGGCGGAAGCGTAGTCCGCCAAATCAATGTCCGAGAATGCCAGAAAAAGTAATTTTTTATCATTAATAAACAATGTGTTGTCAAAATAGATTGTTCGAGGACGTCTTGCTACATTCGAAAAAATCTGACATTTTATGCAGTACCTTATGCATGGCGGTTTGTATGACAGGATTTACTATGCCGAAAAAAGCAAAAGAACTCACCGGACTAGCAGTTGCTAAGTTAAAAAAAGAAGGCTCTTTTGCCGTCGGTGGCGTTGACGGCCTGTATCTTCGAAACAGAGGCCAGTCCCGTTCATGGGTGCTTTGCGTCGCTATGGGAGTAAGAGTTAATGCTCTAGGAAGAACCGTTCCGAGACGTTTAAACATGGGTCTTGGCCCCTACCCTGAAGTTTCATTAGCGGAAGCGCGTGACAAAGCTCGTGAGCTGCGTAAACAAATCCGTAATGGTATTGACCCTCTTGCAGAAAAACACGCCCAAAAAGCGCATCAGGAACGTCTGGCGCACAAGAACAAATCCTTCGCAAGCTGTGCTGAAGACGTTATCGCAATTAAAACCAAAGAGCTAAAGAACCAAAAACACATTGCTCAATGGCGGTCCACGCTGGAAACGTATGCTTATCCTGTTATTGCTCAAAAACCCATCGCTGAGATTACAAAGACTGACCTATTAGCGATACTTGAACCGATCTGGTTAACGAAAAATGAAACTGCCAGTCGTCTTCGCGGTCGTATTGAAGCGATCATCGATTACGCAAAAGCGAAAGAATACTTTGAAGGTGATAACCCTGCAGCATGGAAAGGTATGCTTAAGCCTCTCCTGCCAATGCCAAGCAAGGTTCAGCAACAAAAGCATCATGCAGCATTGCCTTACAGTGAGATCAAACCCTTCATCTCTGAACTACAGAAACGAGCTGGCATTTCAGCACGAGCACTTGAGTTTTCCATCCTGACCGTCGCCCGTTCTGGTGAAATCCGTGGCGCTGAATGGTCAGAGATAGATCTGAAAGGTAAAACATGGACTATACCCGCTAACAGAATGAAGGCTGGGAAAGAACACCGTGTTCCACTGTCTGATGCAGCCATTGTCCTGTTAAAGGATTTACCGCGCTTTAAGGACAATAATCTCGTATTCCCTGCCCCAAGAGGTGGACAACTATCTGATATGTCATTATTGGCTGTATTGAAACGGATGGGACACAGTGGTTTGACACAGCATGGCTTCCGTTCAACATTTCGTGATTGGGCTGGTGAAACAACAGATCATCAGCGTGAGGTGATTGAACATGCGCTGGCTCACCAGTTAGCTGATAAGGCTGAGGCTGCATATCAACGTGGGACGTTATGGCCTAAGCGTGTGGCGTTAATGGATGAGTGGTCGGGCTATTGTCTTACCCATGTTTAGCTGTTCTGTCTGAATATACCATCAACAAAGCCCTTCGCAATATGGGCTATGACACGAAGCAGGACATCTGTGGACACGGTTTTCGCACGCTGGCCTGTAGTGCCTTAATTGAGTCAGGTTTGTGGTCAGAAGACGCTGTAGCGCTTCAAATGAGCCATAAGGAAAGCAATAGCGTCCGTGCTGCTTATACCCACAAGGCCAAGCACCTTGATCAGCTCCTTCTGATGTTGCAGTGGTGGATTTGTTATCTAAATAGCTGTATCTAATACCACTACACTTACGCTGACTGGCATGTAACATGTTGCGTAAAGGCATACATCGTAGACCTGATACAGCGTGGCAGAAAGAGAAAACAGCGCCAAAGCCTTACGCTATAAATGGATTACAATCCCGCACAGCTATTTAGGTACCAATATTAATGACATGGTTATACTATCTCAATTTGCTCGCAGCAAATAAAGACCTGAAAGCTAAGGATTACGTTGCCTTATACAGTAGACATATTCAATATAAGGATTTAATCTAGACAAGTCAGTCATAGTAAAGAAATGGAGTTTGTAGTGATCATTGAATATGCTGTGGAAAAAGAAACAAAACAGATCATGCATATTGATGATGTTCCTAATGGAGCTAAGTGTAATTGCATATGTAAGTCATGTAATGATGAATTAATTGCTCGCAATGGTGGAAAATTAAAAAAGCATCATTTCGCCCATAGAAATCTTATTGAAAAACGTGCTTGCCGAATGACACAGTTGCATTTAGCAATGCAACATTATTTTCTTAGCTTAGATGTATTAACAATACCTCAAATGACTTTTGCGTATAAGAATCACACGCTAAAAACACCACTAGTAAAAACCAAAATACTATCCGCAACCTTAGAACATAGAATTGGAACCTATGTGTCAGATGTCTGTCTTAACACAGATACTGGATTATACATCGTCGAGATCTGCGTAACACACAAATGCGAGCCTGAAAAAGTACGTTACTTTAAAAATAACAAAATAAATGCAGTAGAGTTAGCGTTTGAATACTCTGAAGATATCGAGATAGAAGAATGGTATCAACGTATTAAAAACAATCAAGTTCCCAATGAATGGTTTTATTACTCTGAGTGTATTAAAGCGATTGAATGTCATGAGTTCGCTGTTGAAAAAGAAATAAATGAAAGACATTCAAGAAGATTAAAAAACACACTAAATTCAATCAATAAAATACTGAAAAATAAAATCATATTCCTGCCAAGCATTCATGAGAATATAACTTATGAAGAATCTAATGAGGTTTTTACTGAAAGCTTCTGCCTTTACAAAAAGAAGAATCGTGCCGTTGATAAAATATCGGTTATACAAAAAAACGATGATTGTTTTATCCTACGTGGAGACACCTTGCATAAAGGGAAAGAATTTCATATATGGATAATATATTTACTAAATGAATTTGATTTGAATCTGATGGATGATTTTGATGGAAGTGTAATTATAAGATTCTATCCTATAGATAGTAACAAACCTCAATGGCGCTGGCTGAAATATCCATCACTTGAAAAAGAAAAATCACGACTACGATCTCAGTTCATTAAAAATTGCAAAGAAAATATACACACAAAATCCCTAACAATTCATATGAGCAATAGATTGAGAAATCGCTCATATGAGTATTTAGACATGACTGATGAACTATTCAATAGAGACTACAGTACATGGAATAAATGGCTTATAAACAATAATCTATTTACTCCGAGCATGCAGAGGAAGTGGCCCAAATTACCTATAATGCTTAAAGAAATGAAAGAATCCCCCAGCCTGTGGATGTTCCAGAGATGGTCAATTTTAATAATTAGCATTATGCTTAACATAATAGATAATATACCAAATGGAAGCAGCATTACTGTTTATAACATATTTGATGAAATGAGTAACATCCTACCTCTCGATCCTGAATTTATATTTTTAGAAGCAGAGGCAATCGCCAATAAGAAAACCATTCAATTACCTCATCGCCATCTTATTTTTAGAAGACATATAATCCATGAGACTCTAAAACCTTTGATTGATAGAGGTATATTAATAACTACTGGAGATATTATCATTAAGAAAACCCCACTACGGCAATTATTTTTACAGCCCGTGGAGTAATTAAAACATCGAGAGAAAGCTTTAAAATTCATTAGCGACGTAGTATATTGCACACAATATCGTCTGGGAGAACATCTAATGTCAATAAGTACTACCATGTCAAATATCAACAGACTACAAAAAGACATTGCTAATTTACAAAAACAACTTTCCGACGAGCAACGTAAAGAAGCTCAACTTTCAGGGAAAATAAATCAAATAGAACGTAGTATCACTAAATCGATATCATTAAGCACCTTGAACTCAAAAATGTCAGAAATCAATCGTTATAATAACGACGTTTCAAAATGTAGTTCTAAAAAAGCAGATATCAATAAAAAAATAGCAACTAAAACTGGAGACTTACATCGTTATCAAGTCCAACTCCTTAAAGAGCAAGATAATGAGCAGAAAAAAAGGATTGCAGCTCAAAAGAAAATTGAAAAAGAACAGTTAGATCATCAGAAAAAAATCACAAGGGAGTTGGAATCACAAAAAAGAGCAATATCTTCAAGCCATAATTTCAATCGTCAAATTATCAACAAACCTGATGAGACAGAAGATATTCTAGAGAGTTATGATGTTTTTATCTCTCATGCAACAGAAGATAAAGATAGTTTTGTCCGTCCCCTTGCTGAGTTGTTAAAAGCAAAAGGGATAAATGTATGGTATGACGAATTCTCTTTAGGTTGGGGTAAAAGTCTACGTAAGACAATCGATTATGGATTAGCAAACTCTCGGTTTGGAGTTGTTGTTTTATCTAAATCCTTTATCAAAAAGGACTGGACAGAGTATGAATTAAATGGTTTGACTGCCAGAGAAATGAACGGTGAAGACCAAGTAATATTACCAATCTGGCACGAAGTATCTAAATCTGATATCTTAAAATTCAGCCCTACACTAGTAGATAAAATGGCATTAAATACATCGATAAATACCATTGATGAAATTGCTGAACAACTTGAGTCATTACTTAAATGAAATAAATATTTAAACAAGAGGGCCTAACGGCCCTTTCATTTTCCCTTAAAGGAAACTCCACATTGGAGAGAATATATATTCCCAAACATGGGGCAACTAAATCAGCCCCAGTGGAAATAAACTTTTCGTAATGCCGCCAGTCACCTAATTACATGTATATAATCTTCTATCTGGCTCTCTACAGTTACTTCCACCATTATTACATTCATTTCCTCTATATCTTGACACTTCTATCTGTTTTAGACGATTTGGGTCGTTTGGACAAGAACAACCGCCGGTATCTTTATTTGGAACATAACACTTTCCTTCAACAACAATGAACATTCTATTTACACTTCCGCCACCTTCTTTCCACACGCCATTAGTACAAGATAATATAGAACCATCAACTGCTCGCCCTTGTAAACCATTAGGAGAACATCCATTTCCGGCATAGGCCACTCCATTTAGATGAAGATACTCTCCAACTGTTGTTCTACCACCTGAGACAACCCCTCCAGCACCATAAACTTGCCCTGCGGCATCTATATTACCATTGGAATGAACATAATTTGAGTTGAGGTTCCCTGATGCCCACACATATGAAGCATTTACCGTTCCATTAGCGTCTATGTTTCCTGTTGATTTTACATAACCACCATATAATCCCGCCGCTGTTTGAATATTTTTACCTGCGTAAGCAGTTATGGTATTCGTGTCCGTCATATTCCAACCGCCACCGTATTTCTGGAAGTAAATCCCCCCATCTCCCATAGTTCTGAACCAGTTATTAGTATAGGTCTCACCTCTGGACGTTATGGTTGTTCCTGATACGGTATTATTAGAATTTAAATTACCATTGACATGACCATTACCTGCTACATTCAAATCAGAGTTTAACGTTGCCACACCGCCAACGTCTAATGTTGATCCTATCGCTGCTGCCCCGCTAGTTCGTAATGCCTCCGTAGTTGTGGTTCCCGCTGCCGTTATATTTCTGGCATTATTTATGTCCTGATTACCCATGTTTAAATTACCTGTCATAGGTAATGTGCCATCACGACGCAAATACACAGAATACATAGAGGAATCGTAGCCAACACGATAAGCCAGTAGACCCGCTGCAGTGATGTTATTAAAAGCTGATGAAGTTTCTGTCCATGCGCCCTGTAGACCTGATACTAAAGTAGCTGATTTCGTCATTCCACTATCAATACCAGCGACCTGCATAGCTTTTCCTAACAAATCATAACGATATTTACCGCCTTCCAGCCAAGGCGATGTTGTTGTAATAAGACCATTGATAACAAAATTGGGAGCAGTCCCTGCACGTTTTAATACTATTTTGTAAGATGACTTTTGCATGTTAATGCCTGTATAACCTACAGGAAGAAACCCTTCATTTACTAATGTTTGATATGTGATTTCACAGCTATTAGATGTACATGTTCTTGGTCCCGGATCACTTGACTGACTGCTACTTGAAGAAAGTGTTGATAGCTTGTCATAGTGGATACTGATATAGCGATTTGCCGCCTCTCCTATTTGCTTTATCTGATTACCAACAGAATCAGCCATCATGTTTTCTTGATTAGTTTTCATGTCTTGAAATTTTAGAAATGCCATCATACTACCTGCACTCAACACTAAAATGAGTTCCAGTAATGAGAAACCTTTCTTATTTTTCTTTTTCATTTTCATCGTCCTTTTTTATTTCACGTACTAATCAATTAACAAAAATAAAAAAGAGGTCAAGACTGGTTAAGAACTAGTCCATAAAAAATCAACAATAAAATTTAGAAGGGGTAATGTGATCCATGATCGTCTTTTGTATGGTATCCTGCTCATGGCCTTAAACATTCAGGATAAAAGATAATGACTGAAGCTATTAAAGCACTTAATAACATCCGTACCCTTCGCGCTCAGGCACGAGAAACAGATCTGGCAACACTGGAAGAGATGCTGGAAAAATTAACTGCTATTGTCGAAGACAGACGCCAAGAAGAATCACTTGTACTGCAACAAAATGCTGAACGTCAGGCCAAAATTGAAGCGCTTCGTGCACAACTGCTTGAAGATGGTATTGATCCATCTGAACTGCTGGGCAATCCTAAATCTTCTCGTCCGGCTGCTGTTCGTGCTCCTCGTCCTGCTAAATACAAGTACATTGACGAAAATGGTGATGAAAAGACGTGGACGGGTCAAGGTCGTACACCAAAAGCGATTGCTGCTGCACTCGAAGGTGGTAAAGCTCTTGAAGACTTTGCCATCTGAGTTTGGTTGTGATTTATTGCCACGGATGGCCGTAAAAATTGACTACCGCACCCTCTGGGGCTTGGTCAACAGCTCCCCAGCCTAAAACAAGTTTTAAGCCGGAGAGCTGTTCGGACGTGAATTGATTTTATGGTCTGAATTTTTTGAGAACTCTTTCGATGTAGATTTTTCCATTTATTTTATACCGTTCGATATCATGTGTATGTAAGGATGGAACCTCCAACAACAAACCAAATAGTAATTGTTTATCTACCTCACTAATATCACAGTTTAAAACCTTGGCAACCTCTGCACCGAGAATTATTTTTTGTCGTGTATTTTCTTTTTTGCTATCTCTTTTTTCTTTCGCTTTTAGATAATTGAGCTTATTTTGTGCTCCCGCAATTTTTTGCTCAAGTGTTTTCTTTATTTCGGCCCTGCTTCTATCCCCCAGAAAGGCTTTACCTGTTAGATAGGTATTTTTTATTTCATCATCGTTCATTATTTACTCCATTGATTTCTATGATTATAAGGAACATTATTCCTGAACTCATCATCTGAAAGTGCTCGTTTGATTGATTTAATCCGAGATCGGAACTGTTTTTTTTCCTGCCTCTTTTTAAATTCAACTCGCACCTCTGTTATTATCTTTTCTGCTTCACTATATGCCTTTTCCAGATCGGTATAGATTCCATTATCAAGTAATCGTTTTGCTTCGAGATCGATGGCTTCATCATTATTTTTATACATAAAACCTCCCTGTATTGATTTCCTGATTATGTACTAACACAATTTACAGATAAATCAATAAGTAAGGTGTAATATTTTATCTGACAACCCAAATGCTCATAAAGCCAATGTTAATAGTCCATAATGCAGCATTGACACAGATCAGTATTACTTCTGATTCGCATAACCCACCGACATTCATATTCACCCCGTTTATTTCATGTTCTTATGTTCTTTTATAGTAAATATTTTATTTTGGCAAATTATGCCTGTATTAACACCATATAACTTAATATGATCACTAAAGTTTTCATATCGGATGGCGATACTGCTTGCCTCAATGAATTACTGGAACAGCTGTTCTGTGTGAAAAACTAAAATTTATGATGTATATCAGGAATGCCCATGATCACTAAAGAAAATAACTGATACCAAGTAATTAATACATCTTAAAGTTGTGGACCAAAGTTTATTATTCCTGACAGGGAGTAGGAGTACGTTTCTGATAAACTTAATATCACTGTTCCGCAGAAAATGCTCAATATGAAAGCATCAAAAAAGGCTTTATTATAGTCAGCTGACAATCTAATTTTATAGTCTTGACTTAGAAAATGGTCTTGTTAATGTTGAGCTTGACTGCCACAACGTTGTTGCGTTCTAAACAATCATTCTAAGTCTAAAAACGCTCACAGATTTTCATAGAGCGTTTTATCAAGTTAATTAGTATCGGATTGGCCCAGAAAGATTAAACTTTCCATTCTCATATGAATAAGTTATACCAAAATATTCCAGGTAATGACTCCAACTTATTGATAGTGTTTTATGTTCAGATAATGCCCGATGACTTTGTCATGCAGCTCCACCG
>NZ_JASEYC010000039.1:0-8234 GCF_035064245.1 Citrobacter sp. R-1.5.2
TTCATGCCAAAGTGCCACTGATTGCCTTTCTTGGTCTGATGCATCTCCGGATCGCGTTGCTGCTCTTTGTTCTTGGTCGAGCTGGGTGCCTCAATGATGGTGGCATCGACCAAGGTGCCTCGAGTCATCATGACGCCTGCTTCGGCCAGCCAGCGATTGATGGTCTTGAACAATTGGCGGGCCAGTTGATGCTGCTCCAGCAGGTGGCGGAAATTCATGATGGTGGTGCGGTCCGGCAAGGCGCTATCCAGGGATAACCGGGCAAACAGGCGCATGGAGGCGATTTCGTACAGAGCATCTTCCATCGCGCCATCGCTCAGGTTGTACCAATGCTGCATGCAGTGAATGCGTAGCATGGTTTCCAGCGGATAAGGTCGCCGGCCATTACCAGCCTTGGGTTAAAACGGCTCGATGACTTCCACCATGTTTTGCCATGGCAGAATCTGCTCCATGCGGGACAAGAAAATCTCTTTTCTGGTCTGACGGCGCTTACTGCTGAATTCACTGTCGGCGAAGGTAAGTTGATGACTCATGATGAACCCTGTTCCATGGCTCCAGATGACAAACATGATCTCATATCAGGGACTTGTTCGCACCTTCCATAGCTAAACATGATTTCCCCATCAAACAGTAAGTCGTGTCAATTCCTAGAGTTAACACATTTCTGATCATGACTCACACGTTACGTTCAGTCGGTAGCCATCTGTGCAAAAAATGCGCTTAGCGTAGGATAATTTCCTTTTTCCAAGCGGACCCCAGGGACAACGGAACGCAACACCAAGTAGATTGATGACATAAAGTTCCTTCAATTCCGATCTGCCCTCCCGCTTTCATTTTCTGCCGCAGATCACTTTTGTTGCCATTCCTTTACAACAGCTCCCCAATCGACAGTTCTCTCGACCAATTTCCCATCAGCATACTTTCTTGTCCAAACATCCCAGAAGTCAGGGTCATCAGAATGGGGTTGCTGATCTTTCGTCAAATTTTTCATTTTAACCAGGACAGGAAGCTCAGATGCCCAGCCCATCAGTATTGCATGTTGGGATGGCAGTGAAGGCAACTCACGGAGTAATCCTCGCAAATTATCAGGTACCATTTTATGAACTTGCTCCTGATCTTTGTCATTACTAATTCGATGCAGAAGAAAAGTATTACATTGAGATAAAACTGTAGGTGATAATTCTGATGGTCGTTGCGAGGAAACCACCATCCCAAGACCAAATTTTCTGCCTTCTCGTGCAATTTTCTCAAACACTTGGCAGCAAACAGCTGCGACATCCTGATTTTCAGAGTCATCACGATACCGTTTAATAAATGTATGTGCTTCTTCAGCTACAAGTACCGTAGGTAAAGATTTATTATATAGTCTTCTATAGCGTTGCAATGATTCAAAAATAATCCTTGAAATCACAGCAGTAACAATGTGAGTAATTTCGCTTGGAACTAGAGATAGATCTATTATAGAAATACAACTGTTATCATCTCTTGAACAATCGGTACCAAGATATTTCTCTAACCATTTAGCTAAGTCAATCCGATTATCAGCATCATTAGTAACAGATCTCATCCTTGTATCTGAGAGCATGGTGCGTATTCTGGCAACCAAATATTCAACATATTGTTCACTGCCATTTTCTTGAGCAAGAGCTTCTAAATAGGCAACCAGGTTATTACCATCAAATGGTAACGGTATATCTTCATTCTTTGGTAGTAACTCTTTCTCAAACCCTCCGAACTCTCTAAATGCAGAGGTAACACTCTCGATAATGCTATCTATTTCAGGCACGGTCGCTTGCATGGTTGCGTACTGTACATTCCTATCTTGTCTATATTTAGACATTATTGTGATTACATTCGTTAAGTTGTTATTTCCAAGTTTATCTCTGTATCCTTCAAAGCTTTCAATCCATTTACCCATTATCTCGTTAAAGCCTTTTGCAGGCCCCCAAGCTCCAAAGGGTTTCCCTGAACTTTTATCATGTTTTAAGGTTATGAGAACATTCCCTAGAAAACGTTTTATTTCTATATTTGAGGTTGTTTCAAGTTCAAAATCTTCGTTTCTCATTGCCCTTAGAGAACGCTTTAGTAAAGGAAGTTGGGCTTTAGGACTCGCTTGCGTAAATGATGCCCATTCCGAGCTATTCCAAAACCAAGATGGCACTTGGAGTTGATGCTCATTTTCCCCAGCTTCGACTTTAAAAATTCTGCCTTTAAATTTTGTAGTTGGTCCCAAAGCACGTACATACTCGCCATTGGGGTCTAATATAATAAATCTGGCGTTTGGTTTTACTTCTGACTCCATTGCAGCTTCGAGTGACCATTGGATTAATCCTGCGACAGAACAAGACTTACCACTACCAGTATTACCAAGTACTGCTATATGACGACCAAATAATCTATCAGGGTCTACGGCTACATTAGCATTGTTAGCAAGTGGACTTTGCCCAATAACTATTCGTCTATTATCACCAGACTCGACAATTGATCTAAGCTGTAAATCTGTTGGTAGTAAAATAGCTGAACCAATAGAAGGAAATGATTCAGAGCCGCGTTGAAATTTAAAATAATCAGTACCATCTTTGGAAAAGCGTTTAAGAGTTCCGACTGGATTTAAACTTATTTTTTTTCGAGGAAATGGTAGGTTTACTAGACCAAAATCTTGAATATCTCTTTGTTTAGGATAAGGTGAATGCTCAACTGCAAGCCACTCTATTTGCCCAACTAAGTAACCATTATCACATGAGACTAATACATAGCTGTTTACTCTAGGAAAATTTCTAGGTGTGCCTGCATTCAAAGCGACAGCATCAGGTGAATCGATATCTAATAGTGCTCTAATTTCATTGGGTGAAACAAAATCTACAGTACCTACCCTGAGTTGCTCACCTTGTTCAATGGGAAATGAGTTCATTCGGAATCCCCACTATTATTTGAGGTAGTTGCACGATACAAACCTCTTGACTTCAATAGCTCCGCCATACGAATTGATGATCTGTCTATCGCGGCTTTAGGAAGATAAAAATCTACTAATTTCTTTATATCTCCAAAGTGATCACCAAGCAATAAAGATATTTGAGCTTTTCTTCCACTATCGTTTATAAAACGCATGATTCTACCAAGTGGATCACCGTATGCAATTATTACTATATGCGTTGAGGGTATTGTCAACATGTCAATAATAACCCGATTTATATGCTCATCGCCAAAACTATAACCATATGTTACCAAGGTGCTATTAGGACGACATGTTGCAGATGCTAAATCCCTAAATAGCTCAACATAAGGATATTCAGATGTTTCACGGTCTTTAACTGAATTTGGATAAATCATTAATTGTTGATAATTTGCAGTTCCGGTAGTTTCCACCTGTAAAAAGGGTTCAACCGAACTGGCTCCAAATGGCAATCCAAAACGCCTTATAGCCCCTTCAGTAGCATACCAGTCCAATGAACCATGTAATTTAGTAAATCGCGCCACACCTTCTAAATATCTTGGCTCACCCCGAATCCCTGGTGGGTTGTAATGATAATCCACTTCTAACCGAGAAGATCTAAAAATTGGTGCTATAGTACCGACAAATCTGTCAATTAAACGAAGACCTGCTATTTCAGCGCCCGTTTCAATTATCCTGTCGTAATTTGTCGTAAAAATATGTAATCGATCCCTAGTTGCTGTTCGACTTGAAAAACTCATCAAAAAACTTACTAAATAATTAAATGTTTCTGTTTTTAAATCGTTGTTTGCATCACGAATTAATTTTTCACCATAACTAACTGAGTCTGAAAATAATTTCAGACACCTTGTTAGCTCATTATTTAACTCTACTAACTCACTTTTTAAATTTCGATATGAGGGAGCACCTGGTGGAGATGGTGGAACCGGTAGGTTTTGTACCGTTAAAATCTCTAGTCCTTTAATCAACTCATTAATTGAACGAATCTGATCTTCAATATTACCCTTTCCCCTTCCTGAGGCGTCTGCTGTTTTAGCTACATAACTGTCTATTTCAGCCTTACAAACTTTGAGATCTTCAATCCATCCCATACCTTGAGGTTTGGTGCCGGTCGCTGACTCTTGGATAGCCGAACTAAGGCCGGCGCCAATAAGTATATTTAAGTGTTCAGACTGAAAAAGTGCAGTTAACCAAGGTTCTACTCTTGAACGCAAAAAGTCAGGAGTGATTTTATCTTCTGGTTTTGCCCATGCGCAGTGTCCAACGACTTTAAATGCACCAACTTCGCTGTGTGGGTCCAACTGAACCGGAGACTGGTCATCGCCAAGCTTTAAATATTGACTCAATTTGAATACATCCTTTTTTCGAGTTTAAATATTGCTAAATAGAAGCCGTTCAGGTTTTTAAGAATGCTCATCTTTCTTATTTATTATTGGAAAGATTAATATTGTTAGTAACCGTTTTTCTTTTCAGCCTAAAATACGTCGCCCGTGATATACCCGTTTTTTCCATTACCTCTTTTACTTCTACGTCCTTATTGATCAATTCATTAGCTAATTCAGCCTTTCTATGAGGTTTTCTTCCGAATTTGACGCCCTTAATCATAGCTGCCTGCCGTCCATCGTTAGTTCGTTCCAAGATCCTTTCACGTTCCGCTTCGGCAACAGCAGCTAGTATCTGGATGACCATTTTTCCCATAGTGCCTTCAGTACTAAGGCCGTTCTCAAGAAAGCGAATAGCGATGCCTTTTTTATAGCAAGTATCCACGATGCGAATCATATCTGCGGTATTACGTCCAAGACGATCCATTTTTGTACAGAGAATAATGTCATCTTTCTCCGCTCTGGCAAGGAGTCGCTGTAGCCCTTCGCGCTCATCAGTTGCTCCCGACATCATGTCAGTAAACACTCGATCATCCCTCACTCCCGCTGTGTTGAGCTCAGTAACCTGGCTCGTCAGTTTCTGATGGCTGGTTGATACTCTTGCATACCCTAATAATGCCATTTTGGTCTCATAAATCGATATTGATACTGCGTAGTATCATAAGGCATAAATCACGATTTTTGATACTCATGTTTAGGGCAGTTTTCATTGGTCTCAAAATTTATAATATCTGATACCGCCAAAATAATACGGATCAATAAATAATGAAAGGATGCGTGATGGCTGCTGATTTTCTGACCGACAAACAGACACAGAACTACGGGCGTTATGCCGCAGAGCCAAACGAGATCCAACTGGCACGGTATTTTCATCTTGATGAGCGAGACCTTACTTTCATCAACCTACGTAGGGGCAGGCATAACCGGTTGGGGATTGCCCTTCAACTCACAACCGCCCGCTTTCTGGGAACCTTCTTGCCCGATCTCATGCAAATACCGCCCGGTGTCCAGTTTTATGTCGCAAGGCAACTTAACATCCGCTATCCAGAGATCATCTCCCGCTATGCTCAAAGGGAAAATACACGTTGGGAGCACCACGGGCTTATCAGGCAGCACTACAGCTATCATGATTTCGGTGATTTCCCGTGGTCGTTCAGACTGAAGCGATTGCTGTATACTCGTGCATGGCTCAGTAATGAACGCCCCGGACTGATGTTCGATTTTGCCACCGCGTGGTTGCTTCAAAATAAAGTGTTGTTGCCAGCCGCATCCACCCTTACGAGGGTCATTGGTGAAATCCGTGAGCGTGCGACCCGCCGCTTATGGCGAAAATTGGCCGCGCTGCCAAACCGTTGGCAGGCCGCACAACTGGCTGGGTTACTTGAAATCCCCGAAGGACAGCGACTCTCAGTGATGGAGCACCTAAAAAGAGGCCCTGTCACTATCAGCGGCCCCGCATTCACTGAAGCACTTGAACGTTACACTCGCCTGCGCAGCCTGGAATTTTCCTGCCTGAATTTCACTGGGCTGCCTGCCATACAGCTCCGCAACCTGGCACGCTATGCCGGAATGGCATCGGTGAAATATATCAGCAGAATGCCAGAAGAACGGCGGCTGGCTATCCTTACCGCGTTCGTGAAAGCGCAAGAAATCTCGGCGCTGGACGAGGCCGTTGACGTGCTGGATATGCTGATCCTCAATATTACCAGGGAGGCGAAGAAAACCGGGCAGAAAAAGCGACTTAGGACGCTCAAGGATCTTGACCGTGCGGCGTTGTTGCTGGCGCGGGCATGTGCACTTTTACTTGATGAAGATACTGGTGATGATTTGCTGCGAAAGACCATATTCAGCAGTGTACCTGTCGCCAGACTGGCAGAGTCAGTGGAAAAAGTGAATGAACTGGCCCGCCCCCAGGATACAAACTTTCAGGATGAAATGGTGGAGCAGTACGGACGGGTAAGGCGTTTTTTGCCCGCACTACTGCGCGATCTGCACTTCCGGGCGGCCCCAGACGGTGAACATACCCTCGCGGCCATCCATTACCTGGCAGAGCTAAACGGCTCGAAAAAACGGATCCTGGACGATGCACCTGAGCATATCATTTCAGGCCCTTGGAAACGCCTGGTGTACGATGCTGAAGGTCGGATACAGCGAGCGGGTTACTCGTTGTGTCTGCTGGAGCGACTTCAGGATGCGCTACGCCGTCGTGACATCTGGTTGGAAAACAGCGATCGTTGGGGTGATCCGCGCCAAAAACTTCTTCAGGGGGAGGAATGGCAGGCGCAGCGGGTTCCAGTGTGCCGGGCATTGGGTCACCCCACCAATGGCAGTAAAGCATCGGTGCAATTGGCAGCACGGTTGGATGAAACCTGGAAAACGGTGGCATCACGTTTTGACCGCAATACCGCCGTAGACATCTGCAATGAAGGTAAACATCCTTCGCTGACCATCAGCAGCCTGGATAAATTGGATGAGCCACCGGCGCTGATACGACTGAGCAGCCGAGTCAGACAATTGCTCCCACCCGTTGACCTGACAGAACTGTTGCTTGAGATTGACGCCAGAACGGGTTTCACCCGTGAATTCAGCCATGTCAGCGAGTCAGGTGCCCGCGCGCAGGATCTGCATATAAGCCTGTGTGCGGTGATGCTGGCTGAGGCCTGCAATATCGGACATGAGCCGCTGATCAAGCACAATATCCCTGCACTGACCCGCCATCGCCTGAGCTGGGTGAAACAGAACTACATCCGAGCAGAAACGCTGGTCAGCGCCAATGCGCGGCTGGTTGATTTTCAGTCCTCGTTAGCGTTGGCAGGATACTGGGGTGGCGGTGAGGTGGCCTCCGCTGATGGTATGCGTTTTGTCACACCAGTGAAAACGGTGAATTCTGGCCCCAACAGAAAATACTTTGGTTCAGGGCGCGGCATTACCTGGTACAACTTTGTCTCTGACCAATATTCGGGTTTTCATGGCATAGTGATCCCTGGAACGCTGCGGGATTCCATTTTTGTGCTGGAGGGACTACTTGAGCAACAAACGGGACTAAACCCGGTTGAAATCATGACGGACACAGCAGGTACCAGTGACATTATCTTTGGCTTGTTCTGGCTACTGGGATACCAATTTTCACCTCGTCTGGCGGATGCTGGTGAGGCGGTGTTCTGGCGGGCTGACAAAGCAGCGAATTACGGGGCGTTGGACGAACTGGCTCGGGGTTGTGTTGACCTTTCTAAAATCGAAAGCCACTGGGATGAGATGATGCGGGTTGCAGGTTCGCTGAAGCTGGGCACAATTCATGCGTCAGAACTCATTCGATCGCTATTGAGAAGTACCCGACCGTCAGGGCTTGCTCAGGCAATAATGGAGGTCGGAAGAGTTAACAAGACACTGTATCTTCTCAACTATATTGATGATGAGGACTATCGCCGCAGGATCCTAACACAGCTTAACCGGGGCGAAGGTCGCCATGCCGTGGCAAGAGCCATTTGCTACGGTCAGCGTGGTGAGATCAGAAAACGTTACCGCGAGGGGCAGGAAGATCAGTTGGGTGCGCTGGGTCTGGTGACAAACGCAGTGGTGCTGTGGAATACGCTTTATATGCAGGAAGCCTTGTCGCACCTGCGTAGCACTGGGGAAGGGCCAGAAGATGAACATATCGCGCGGCTTTCGCCTCTGATGCATGGTCATATCAACATGCTGGGACATTATACGTTCACACTACCGGAGGATATTATGAAGGGGGAATTGAGGCCGTTAAATCTCAATTTAAACAATGAATTACCTCCTTAGCGTGGTTTTTTACATCATTGGCCCTCAAACCCCTTATATACCCGGAGCTGGATAAGCAACGAACGTCCTGGCCTGCTTTTCGATCTGGCGACAGGGTGGCTTATGCAACA
>NZ_JASEYC010000040.1:0-8163 GCF_035064245.1 Citrobacter sp. R-1.5.2
CCGTAAAGCTTCACTGTCGGGAGAATTTATTGTCTATGCTCTTGGTCTTACCGAGCAAGCTTATCGCCGTCTGGAATCGTTCTGCATTAAAAACAATCTGGTTGAAGTCTATAAAATGGATATCCTGGACGACCCGCACGATATTTTTAATGAGCTACGAACAAAAGAGTTCATGTTAAGAGAGAGAAGCACGAACGGCAGGGAAGGGGAGTTTAGAGTTTGCTCGTGCAATGTCTATGATAGTCAGATCCTGGGTAACGACCGCAGCAAGCGGTACCGTTCTGGTAATCCTAAATGCCCTACTCCAACAATAGAACAGCTTTACTTTAAACTCATAAAGGAAAGTGGTTCCGTTATAAAAATGGCTTATTCGATATAATTTATTTTGTGGATGATGATTGACAAGTAATTAATATCTGATATCTCTATACATAGATAAAAATGTAATTGTGGTCCGTTTTTATTTATTTTCCTTAGTATTGAAGTGTATATCTTACGGCAAAATTAAACCTTTGCCGTAATTCTTTTTATCATGCTGCTTTCTTTTCTCTGTCAATTTCTAATACTCTTTGAGCCACTAACGGATTTTGCTTAACCCTTAAAAAAAGAGTCTTTACTGTATCATATTCTGTAATTGCATTGCCTATATAAACATGTAGAGATTTAAAATCGAGATTATGATAAATCATATTAGTCAATATTTGAGCTATGAACAACTGAGATACAAATGAATCTTTGTCATTATAAAACAACTCTACTTTTTGAATACCTTCAAACCCTTCTTTAAAAAATATCCTTTTAATTAATGGGAATATTAAAGAACCAGTACCAGCACAGCTATCAGCGATTTTATATTTATCTTTACTGGTAGTATAAACTATATCTGTCAAAAGTTCAGATATATCAGTAGGTGTAAGAAATTGACCAAAGCTGTCACCTTTTTTACCTGTTAAAAATAAATCTTCAAACAACTCATTGAATATATCAGTTAGTGGGTTTTTCCCAATTTCATTAGATAATACTCCTGAAATATATGTTATTTCATTTGCGAATCTTTTATAAAACACACTATCAACTTTGAATTTATGTCTATTTGTTATGATTATATTTCTCTCTGCTACATGCAATTCATTGAGAATAGTTGAAAACCGATATGTTGTTTCACCTGAGTAAAACTGTTCTCTTTTTTCTAACTGATAAAGACTATTCATTATCATGGTGTAAGACACACAATTAAAGAACTCTCTGACTGTATCAGAATGTGAGCGATTAGATCGTGTTAAAATATTTTCCATTGCTTTATAAAATTGTTTTTTCATTTTGTTTATCCTTATAAAAATTATGCTGCTTTCTTTTCTTTATCAATTTCTAATACCCGTTGAGCTACTAATTTATTTTGCTTAAATCTCAAAAAAAGAGTGCTTACAGTATCATATTCTGTAATCGCATTACCTATATAAACATGAAGAGATTTAAAATCGAGATTATGATAAGTCATGTTGGTTAATATCTGAGCCATAAACAATTGTGCCATTAATGGATCAATCTCATTATAAAGAAGCTCTATTTTCTGGACTCCTTCATATCCTTCTTTGCTATGAATTTCTCTAAGTAAGGGAAAAAGTAAAGAGCCTGTACCTGCACAACAATCGCCAATATTGTATTTAATATCCTTTTCCCAGCCTACAAATCTAGAAATTGCTTCTGCAAGCCTGTTAGGTGTTAAAAACTGCCCCAGCCATTCACCTTTTTTTCCTGTTAAATAACAATCTTCAAATATTCTATTGAAAACATCTGTTAAAGGTTGTTTTTGTATTTCAAGCGAGATTAGATTAGCTGTATCTATAATTTCAGTATCAAACTGATTATAAAATTTTTCTTCAATACTGAATTTATGCCTGTCAGTTAACATTATTGATTTCTCAATAAAACCAGCTTGTATAGCAAGCTGGTTGAAACCATATATATTACTTCCTGAATAGAATAACTCTCTTCGTTCTAACTGGAAAAGACTATTCATTATCATTGTGTAAGACACACAATTAAAGAACTCTCTGACTGTATCAGAGCTTGAACGGTTGGAACGGGTTTGAATGCTTGCCAGTGTTTTTTTAAATTGTTTTTCCATAGTAACCCCTTATCTTTATTAATTGTTATTATTCTCGATTTTAGTTTCTGCATTGTCTTGTTCGGCTGCTGTATCGTCATACATGAAATGAGCAAAAGCATACTCGTCTTCGTGATAAAACTTAACTTTTTTATTTTTAGGAAGTTCTGGTTTATCACCGCTGCTGTAAGGCACTTTATTGATCTGGTTGTTCATATATCTCTCCTGAATGCTGACTACATTTAATATCATGCTATTCTCCTTATTTTATGCCGCAAGTAATTTTTCATTGCTCATTGAAAAGTCTTTAATATCAAAAATATCACCTGCAATTTTTGATAAAGTGAAATATGAAATTTCTTCTTTCTTCCCGAACTGTGAAATGAAAATCAAATTTCCACCACGGAAAGAAATGTTAAAATCAATATCATTAGCTAATGATTTAAATATTATTCTAAATAAATATATTGAACATTTCACGAAGGATACTCTATCATCTATAAATCTTTCATTTTTTGTTAAATAACAATGAATAGAAAAGACAGTTAAAATATTTCTTCTTGTGATAAAATGCCTTTTAAAATATAAATCATAAAAATTTTTATCGTGTGAACTGAAACGCAATTTTTCATTTAGTGGATTATAAATCCTGTACATATCCACATTCTTATTAGTTTTAGAAAGATATGAAGTGAATGTAGAGTATTGAGTGTTTTGTTTTTTCATTTTTATTCTCCTTTATTATTAGAATAGAACTAATATATAATAAATAAAAAAATAAGTACAGGTATATTTTTATTCATAAAATTAAAGCAAGCGTTTTCTTTTTTATATTTAAAATATAAGTAGATGATTTCAATAAGTAAATTATTAAAATACAAAAAGTGCTATTTTTTTATATAAAAATAGTTTTATAGGCGGGGTTTGTTGACAGACTTTAAAAACCTGATAGAAATATAAACACAGGATAAGGATTTCCTATGTAACTCTGAAATTTGTTAGTAAGTACCCTTAAAAAGCCACTTCTACCCAGTTTGTGGCTTTTTTCATATCCTAATCATCCCTTTTGATTCAAGATTACTTCCGAATACTGTTTTTAACTGCTCACTCTCTTTTTGAGCAATTATTGCATTAACAGTTTTCTTTTGTTCTTCCGTATAATCACTATCATTCAGGAAGCTGGCTGCATTTATACCATTATCCAGTAAAAATCTGACATATTCGCTTTTCTTGTAATAGCAAGCCAGACAGTTTTTACCCTTTTTGTTTAAGTGATTAATGTTTGCCCCTGAATCAATCAGCACAGACAGCTTATCGAGACAATAACAATCAAAGATAGCCGTCTGTGAGCGATTATCAGCGATTCTTTCCAGATCTGCACCATAAGCCAGTAAGAGCTTACATTCTTTCGCCGTAGCATATTCAAGAAGGTTGTGACCTGGTATGTTCTGGTCTGCTCCACCTGATAAAAGTATTTCAATGACCTTTGCTTTAAACTCGCTGTTCTTCCATTGATAAAGAAAAACTTTTATTAATGGGCTGTTAGACTCTTCAATTTTATGATTAACATTAACACCATGATCGATTAAATTTTGAAGTAAAGACAATGAGACTTCACTATCAATGTTTTTGTGCATTAAGAAAGTAATAGCACCAGATAAAAGATTTTCGTTTCCGTCGATAGTAGTCGATGAAATATCATTGAAATCCATTTCCTGATTAAAATATTTTTCAATTCTACGGATTAAATTTTTCAAGCTGCACTATCCTTTCTGTTCATAACAGTCAGTAAACTACCAGCCGTTCTTTGAATGTTGTCAGTTAAGCTGTGGCTATCTTTTTTATCTATATACAGCTTCTTAAATAATCTGTATGCCATGACCGTTTTTTTAGCCTGTAATGACAACAGTAAACCGATCACAATAAAACTGGGTTCTCTGTGGTAAGAGCAACAGTTTATGTAATGGAAAATATAATCTGTATTACTGTATTTGAGATTTAGCCCTGTATCGCTGATTTGACGGCATACAGTTAAAATATAATCGTCGTCATCCGTTCGGAACGACAGCAACAGCCTGTTTTGTAGTAGTTCCAGTTCTGCAAGTCTTTCACTGTATCTCTTTATCATTGCTGTACCCTGGGTAATACAGATTAAACAATAAAGCCCCAGTAAAGGGGCTTATGCTGTTCTGAACAGGTTAAGCATGTCAGGATGCTTTTCAATGACCCGCAACAGTTTAAGACTGCTGCCGGTGGGTGTTCTCTTTCGCTGTTCCCAGGCTTGCACCAGAGAAGGGGAGACACCCACTACCTGGGCAAACTCATTTTGTTTGAGCTTCGCTTTCGTGCGGATAGCTTTCACATCGGGCATCTCAAAAGTCGTAACACGAGCTGGGGCTACAAGACCCCGTTTGATGGCTACGGCTTCGTTAACACTCTCGATCAGGTCGTCAAAGAGTTCTTTTCTCATTTCTTCCCCCTTGCCTCCTGGGAGGCTTGCTCTATACCTTCTACGGCTTTCTTCAACTGGTTCTTTTCAGCATTAGTGAGATTGTCTTTCTCGTTCTTGGGATAAGCTATAAGAAGGAATACTTCGTTATCTGCTGTCAGATAGTAGTATATGACCCTGATACCACCACTTTTACCCATACCAGGCAAAGCCCAGCGAATCTTACGGCAACCGCCCGTACCTGATATGGTATCGCCAGCGGTAGGATCTTGCCTTAACACTTCCTGAAACTCCCGGAGTTCGTCAGGTGAAAGCAATCCATCGATCACTCTCTGAAAGACTTTGGTTTCAATGAAGTGTAGTAAATTCATTCCCTTAACTCTATCTCACTCGCACACTGTATGAGTCTATCTTAGTGGTACTGTGTAAGAGTTGCAAGCCCTTTTTGATGATAAGTTAACCGTTCTTTTGAGTGGGTAAGCCGTATATCCAGAAACATAACTGGTACACATTGATATTAATTTATTTCCTGATAATGAATGAGTGATAACAACTAAAAAGGAGATAAATATGGTATTAAGAATCCGGGATAAGAAAGAAAGAGTTAATTTATTTCTGGAATACTTTGATTGCACTTATGAAGTAAAACCACGAACCCCATTTAATCAACCAGATATTCTTACAATGAATTTTTACTATGCTTTAAAGCTTTTCTGTAAAAATTATAATGAAATCTATGATGCCCCTCATCACTGGAAAGATAAAATACCAGCTTTATTCACTGGATATAAAATGCTTTTTGAAAGTGAAGAGTTAAAAGTGTCTTTTATTTGTGGAACAATGGCAAAAAAGGCAAGAATAAGGGAAAAGTATCATGTATCTCATGCTGTTACTTTCCGTGTTCCTTATCACTGGAATGGTTCAAGAGAACCCGTAGGCATTGCCACCTATCACCTGGCGATTGATAAAACTTTAAACGACGAACAAATAGAACAAGAATTTTACAAACTACTCACTCTTTTTGAATACTCATTAAAGTATCATCAAGGGAAAGTTCCCGTCTTTAAAATAGATTTGAATAATCCAGAAGTGATAAGACCAACATACGTAAAAGAATAAATAAAGGAGGGTAAAACCTCCTTTTATACTAAATTCTTCTCTTAATCAGATAGAAGGTTTTCTCCTGGTGGATATTTCAGGAGTGGGGTTTTCTTCTGGTGTTTCTTCCTTTTCCTGTTTTTTGTTTATCCTGTCTTTAATAAATTCCGATACTGCAAGATCTGGATTATCTTTCAATTTATTCGACAACCACAATTCAACTTCGGCAATCATTTTACCCGCTGTTTTATCTGCATTCTGGATAGCTGTTGTTATGCTGTCCGGGTTGTCTTTAAGAAGCTTCGCCCAGCCAAAATCATAGGTATCATGGTTCTTCTCGTAGGACTCAAACTGTCTCTTGTCGTCGAGTTCCAGACCAAAATGATTAACGACTGCCTGGCTTGCCACATTCGCTACCAGTTCCTCCTCAGCTCGTGCTTTGTTGTCCTGGCTGTATGTATTCAGGGTTTCCCTGTTTAAACGGCTGCTATGCCCCCAGGAGTGGGCTATCTCGTGTGCCAGGGTCGAGATCTCTTCTATGACATTCCTGAAAAGGGAAGAAGGGGGAAGGTTAATAAACTCTGCTGACGGCACATAGTAAGAGCCTGACGAACTGTTAAAGTCGGTTACCCTGGTGATCTTCACCGGCGAGGTCGCTTCCAGTGCTTCCAGAATGACTTTTGCCTCTTCGTTAGTGGCTTTACTAAACCCCATACTCATGTTTCGTTGTAGCTTCGCTGATAGCTCTCCTTCCAGATCTGAAATGTTGAAGACGAAATCTATTGAAGCTGCTCTCCTGAACCTTTCTTCTATCTCTTCCTGTCCTGTCTCTTCGTCCAGCTTGGTTACTTCGTACTTCTTTCCGAATCTTTTTAATATCGAAAAAGACTTTGTTCCTTTCGGAACGATTAGACCCGAATTTTTAGCCTGATTAAAAGTCATGAAGAAGGGAAGTTTTTCTTTTTCGTCTGGATTCTTTAAAGCTCGTTCTCTCATTTGACCTAACAGCAAAACGGAGTTTTCAATGTTATATTTAGCACCACTCACAGGGTTTATGTATTTGGTTGTAAAAACGGGTGATTGCCAGATAGGTTTATCGTCGGGTAATTGGTTAAGAGATTCTATAATTTCTGCTTTTCGTGTTTCCATGAATAAGTTCATTTTATCTTCTTTACTCATTCCGGGATCACTGGAAGTTCTTTTCTTGTAAAATGCCATAAATACCTCCTTTTTATAATAATTATTAATGGCTATATATATATAATAAAACAACCGGGTAAAATAACAATACCCGGAGAATTTTTAATATTCAAATTTATTTATTATTTTTTTATTTATTTATTTTTGGGTGTGGTAATGACTGTATTTTCCTGCAATTCCTGAATTGTGTTTATCCTTTCTGCACTGAAATAAATTGCATAGGCACTTAAAACCGTGGCAAACAAAACTAAAAGATACATTCCAATGTTGTGAGCATTATTAATAAAGAACTGGAAATCTGTATATCCTTCTCGTTTGGCTCGTTTGTAGTAGCTTACCAGCACTGGAAAATCATTGATAACATGCCTGATACCTTTCATAAAAATGGCAAATCCAATGATAGCCACAAAGACAAGCCTTAAATGAGTACCTTTTAATATGTCGTCAAGGTTATGAAAGAAATTTATTGTATACTCCATACTGTTCTCCTGTGGGGGCTTTCACCCCCTGTTATTATATTAGGTCAAAGAATTTGTTTTTTAATGTAATAAAACTTTTATTGTTAACTTCTTCGTCGTCTGAAAAATCAATATGACTTAAAGTCCTGTAAGTTGGTTTTGAAGAATTAAATCTGTCTTCTGGTCTGAAATCTTTTGTTGTTTCAATTATTCTGTATGCTGAATCAGATAAGCCGCCGTTAAAATCTTCAATCACTAACATATATCTGTTAGTTGAAAATGCTTTTCTTTTTTCTCTTAATATTTCCATAAATCACCCCGTTTGTTAGTTAGTTTTCTATTTCCTTGTAACTCTAATATATAATATATAAAATAATATACAATATAATATATGAAATAATATAAATATTTCGGATATGTGGTTTACCAGAAAACAAAAAAGCCCCAAAAAAGGGGCTTAATGAGAGAGATGTTTCCGTTAAACGGTGTACGGTGTCAGCATATTTAATCTTGCTGCTTCGGTAGAAAGAACGACAACATAATTAGAAAAGTTTTCATTCTTCTTAGATGAAGCATTACGAATACTGTTGAGTATGTTTTTACAGACAAAAAGCCTTTTGTCGATAACCATTCTTTCTCTGGTAAGTTCTTCAATAGCTTTCGCACTGTTAGCCGTAATCAGTTCTTTAAGAACAGCACTTTTTCTTTGAGCTAATTTTTCAGCTTTTCCAGAATAGATAGCCAGGATCTTTTCTTCAATAGTTTCATATTTTTGGTAATGGTGCCAACTTACTGATTTAGTGTATGATGGTGTTTTTGAGGTGCTCCAGTGGCTTCTGTTTCTATCAGCT
>NZ_JASEYC010000041.1:0-7643 GCF_035064245.1 Citrobacter sp. R-1.5.2
AATTCTGAGGGTACTTGATGTGACCTGCGCCCAATTGTTGGGCACGCAATATTTTTAAAAAGTCCGCTTCTGGCACACAGCGGACTTTCCTTACATAGATGATGCGTCAGGCTGCTAATCACAAAAGTTGTTACAGGGCGCTAACTATTAGGCCATGACTGCAAATAAACACCGTTATTCCAGCCTTTCAGGCAGTTTCATTATTTTTATGAAGCGCTTGTATCCGGCAAACCTGTGAAGCACTGTAGCCTGTAGCATCCGCCGTTTCCCGGATACTCAGTTTCTTTACCTGCCGGTAGTACAGGACTTTCTGATGCCGTTCCTGATCGGCCTGCTTACCCCGGTACTTTCCAATTGTATGAGCCCGCTCGATTCCCTGTTTTTGCCGCTGGCGGCGGCTCAGCCAGTCCTTATGTGACATTGCGGCCATCAGATCGATAAGCATGTTATTGATGGCGGTTATTACTGCGCGGGTTATCGGGTCGGCCTGCGAAGGGTCCTTATCTGACAGTGCCTGCCATGATGTGGGCACATCAAGACTGACAATTCGCAGCTCATGTTGTTCTATCTGTTTTTTTAGCGTCATCCAGTCGCTGTTGCTGAGACGTGTCAGACGGTCTATCTGCTCGACCAATAAAATATCATTGTGGTGACTGTCCATCAGTAAGCGCCCTAGTTCCGGGCGCTCAAGTTTTGTGCCACTGATATTTTCCCGGTAGTAGCTGGCGATTTTATGCCCCCGTTCCTGGACGAACTGCTCCAGCATCTCTTTTGCCCGATCGGCGAACTGGTCTTCCGTCGATGCCCTTAAATAAGCTCTGATGAACATTTTCCCACCGCGTTATCGCATTTAGGTTATTGCATTTATTCTATCGCATATAGGTTATGTCATTTATCGTGTGCCGTCACGTTTTGGTTGTGGCGTCAAGGTGTACCCTTATGCGATAAGCATTCTTGTTAAAAATACCGAACCGAATAATTTATGAGGGAAACTATATGGCAAGGAGGCAGATTCTTTCTCTGTCGGAAAGAGAATCATTACTGGCATTGCCAGATGATGAGTTAACGCTGACCCGAATGGCCTATTTCAGTGAGCATGATCTGGCACTTATCAGTGCTCACCGTAAACCTGCCAGCCGTTTTGGTTTTGCCGTCCTTCTTTGCTACCTGAAAAATGTCGGCTTTGCTCCGGATAAAAAAATCCCACCCTCTGATGCGCTGCTGAAGCATATCGCCAGCAGGCTAAAGCTTACCGGGGATCTCTGGCCTGCTTACCTTTCCGGCAGGGATACGACCCGGCGTGAGCATTTAACCGAACTGTACCGCTATCTTGGCGTAAAGGCGTTCACCGGCAAAATACAGCAGGACGGTATTACGCACCTGTTGTCGATGGCGACGCGCACCGATAAAGGTATTCTCCTGGCCGAAGAGTTACTGGTCTGGCTCCGGCAGAACAACGTGATAATTCCCGCGATTGATGTCGTGGAGCGGACCTGTGCGGAGGCCATGGCTGGCGGAGATAAAATCGTATTTCAGACCCTGAATGCCCCGTTAACTCCGGCGCACCGGGATGCCCTGGATCGTTTACTTGAGTCATCAGATAATCAGCCTTCCAGGCTGACATGGCTTCTGCAACCGCCGGGTAAAATCAATGGTAAGAACGTACTGCAACATCTTGATCGGCTCAGCAGCATTGAATCGCTGGCATTACCTGAAGGTATAGATCGTACCATTCACCAGAACCGGTTGCTGAAACTGGCGCGGGAAGGCCGAAAGATGAGTAGCCGGGATTTGACCCGATTTTCAGCAGCCCGCCGTCATGCGATCCTGGTCTGCGTGCTGGAAGAAGCCAGAGCCACACTGACAGACGAAGTGATTGAGCTGCATGAACGAATGCTGAACAGCCTTTTCAACAAAGCCAAAAGAACACAGGCTGAGCGCCTTCAGCAGACCGGAAAGCTGATCCAGTCCAAACTGAGGCAGTACATCGATGTTGGTCAGGCGCTGTCTGATGCCCGCGACTCCGGTGGCGATCCATGGCTCGCAATAGAAAACATACTCCCGTGGCCTGAATTTGTCGCCAGTCTGGAGGAAACACGCCATCTCGCCAGAAAAAATAATTTTGACCCGCTGCATATTATTACTGAGAAATACAGCACATTACGGAAATATGCCCCGCGCATGTTGTCCGCTTTACAGTTAGTCGCAACCCCGGCAGCACAACCTCTGGCTGATGCGCTGGTTGTGATCAAGGATATGTACCGGAAGCAGTCACGTAAAGTTCCGGCGACTGCGCCGCTTGAGTTTGTCCCTGAAAGCTGGCGCAAGGTGGTGATTACACCTGCGGGTATTGACCGGCAGTATTATGAATTTTGTGCGCTCAGCGAGCTTAAGGGAGCGTTGCGCTCCGGGGACATCTGGGTTAAAGGCTCACGCCGCTACAAAAATTTTGATGATTACCTCATTCCCGAAAAGGACTTTGACAAACTCACACCGGCGCTGCCACTGCCCGTATCTGCTGATTATCATGAGTACATTGCCAGCCGTATGACTCTGCTTCAGTCCAGACTTGAAGAGGTCAATGCCATGGCTGCCCTTGGTGAACTGCCCGATGTGGAAATATCCGACAAGGGCGTAAAAGTCTCTCCGCTGGATAACTGCGTTCCGGCACAGGTTTCACCGCTGGCAGAACTGGTTTACAGCATGCTACCGCGACCTAAAATCACGGAAATTCTCGACGAGGTAAACTGCTGGACGACGTTTACCCGTCATTTTTCGCATATAAAAAATGACATTACCCGTCCCGATACCCGCCAGCTCCTCACCACCATTCTTGCGGATGGCATCAATCTTGGCCTGACCAAAATGGCAGAAGCCTGCCCCGGGAGCACCAAATCATCACTCGAAGATATTCAGGCATGGTATACCCGCGACGAAACCTATTCAGCCGCGCTTGCTGAGCTGGTAAATGCGCAGGGAAAAAGACCACTGGCGGCATTCTGGGGAGACGGAACAACGTCATCATCAGATGGACAGAATTTCAGAACAGGCAGCTCAGGCCGCTACGCAGGGCAGGTTAACCCGAAATATGGGCAAGAACCTGGACGTCAGTTTTATACCCATATTTCGGATCAATACAGCCCGTTTTACACCTGCATAATAAGTCGGGTCAGGGATTCAACCCATGTTCTCGATGGTTTGCTGTATCACGAAAGCGACCTGGAAATCAGGGAGCATTACACCGATACAGCTGGTTTCACCGATCATGTCTTTGCCCTGATGCATCTGCTAGGCTTTGCGTTCTGTCCACGAATCAGGGATCTCCACGACAAAAAGCTGTTTATCAAAGGGAAAGCAGACCAATACCCGGCGCTTCAGTCACTGATATCAACAACCAGCCTGAATCTGAAAGAGATCGAAATTCACTGGCGTGAAGTGCTGCGCCTGGCAACCTCGATAAAGCAGGGAACCGTGACGGCATCCCTGATGCTTAAAAAGCTTGCCAGCTACCCCAAGCAAAACGGACTTGCCAAAGCACTGAGGGAAATTGGCCGTATTGAACGAACGCTGTTTATGCTCGACTGGTTCCGCGATCCGGCACTTCGTCGGCGGGTACAGGCGGGACTGAATAAAGGAGAAGCCCGTAACGCGCTGGCGCGCGCGGTATTCCTGCACCGTCTGGGTGAAATCAGGGATCGTAAACCGGAAAATCAGAGCTACCGCGCCAGCGGACTGACGCTGCTGACGGCAGCTATCTCGCTGTGGAATACCATCTATATGGAAAGAGCGGTCGATGCCCTGAAGCGTAAAGGGATGAAGATCAACGAGCGACTGCTATCGCATTTGTCCCCGCTAGGCTGGGAACACATCAATCTTACAGGCGATTATATCTGGAAAAGCAACCGGATACCGGCTTCCGGTAAGTTTCGTCGGCTGCGGCCAGCTAAAGTAGGAAGGTCAAAAAACGACCTTAACGAATGGAAGGGACTTCCCCTGATTATGCGCCTGATTAACTCTTGTGCAATCATGGGGTAAACACAACCCCGGAGGGATTCGTTATGACCATTACTACTGTCGGTATCGATCTTGCTAAAAATGTGTTCGCTGTTCATTGCGTTGACCAGAATGGCAAAACCGTTCTGGTTAAATCCAGAGTAACCCGCGCAGCTCTTCCCGGGCTGATTGCTGGTTTGCCGCCCTGTGTTATCGGGATGGAGGCGTGCTCCGGGGCTCATTACTGGGCAAGACTGTTTCGGCAGTATGGTCATGAGCCGCGTCTGATGGCCGCTAAATTTGTATCGCCTTACCGCATGGCTGGTAAATCAGGGAAAAATGATGCAGCTGATGCTCAGGCTATCTGCGAGGCGGTTCGTCGCCCACATATGCGGTTTGTGCCGGTTAAGGATGAGAGCCAGCAGGCAATGCAGTGTCTGCATCGTACCCGACAGGGTTTTATCGAAGAGAAAACAGCAACATATAATCGTCTCCGGGGGTTGATATCTGAATTCGGCGTTATCGCCCCACAAAGTACAGATGCCCTGCGCCACATAGTTTTTGAGCAGAAGAATTCTTTACCACTTCAGGTTCAGCAATGTGTTGATGATTTGCTGGAGCACGTTGCTCGCATTGAAGATAACATCGCTGAATATGACCGAATTTTGTCCCGCATGGCCAAAACAGATCATCGCAGTCAGCGGCTGATGGAATTGAAGGGCGTTGGCCCCACAACGGCCTGTGCGCTGGTCGCCAGTATCGGTAATGCACATGATTTTAAGAATGGGCGCCAGCTGGCAGCCTGGCTGGGACTGACACCATCGCAGTACAGCAGCGGCGGAAAGTCGAAGCTTGGCAGGATAACGAAAGCTGGCGATTCGTATCTGAGAACACTTCTGGTTCAGGGTGCCCGCTCGGTACTGATCGGGGCGGAGAAAAGGACTGATTTATTCAGTCGTTGGGTCTGCTCACTGGTCGAACGCAGAGGATACTGGCGCGCTGTTGTTGCCATCGCTGCCAAAAATGCAAGACTGTGCTGGGCATCATTGCATTACGGTGATGATTTCAGGTTGTACTCAGCCAGCTAAAGTACAAAGCTGTATGACCATCTGTTCTGCAACTCGTTGATGATAAAGGGTTAGACCCCGTGAGGTATATCTGCTTATTGTACAGGGCAAGTGTACCCGACTAACGAACTAGAGCCTCACGAGCGTCTTTCATCAGGGTCCGAATCGATGACGATTCATCATGACCGTTTATAGTACCGCAGTCTCTCCCCTTTATTTTTTTACTATAGTGCAGACAGAAACCGTAAACACCGGCGTTGACATGCCGGGGAAGCCCTTATAGTACAATAATTTTCGATATCCAAATTGACCCCAATTGGTGGACTGGGATCCGTCCGCCTTCGATACCCGCATGTAGCCGATCAGCACCTTTTCACCCGTCACGTATACGTTCGATTATGTGACAGTGTGAGCCGGAAAGCTCTATCCGTCAAAATTTGTCACTTAACCCGTCATTTTGTTTAAGACATGCAAAGGGTGCATCAGGCAGGTAATGTGACAGAAATTCCGGCGGGATGCCTTCCTTCACGAAGGTGGCGCGCAACCGTTCCAAGGAAGCGGGATCGCGCCGACCATAGGAAGCCAACGCGAACAGCGAGCGTGCCGTCTCGGGGTTGTGTCGCGCTTCAATGATGGCCTCGTCGATGGCCTGGACTGCACGCTGCCAGTGATTGATGGGCTCGGGCTTCGGCGCTTTCGTCGGCAGGCCACTGGTGAACCCGGTTTGGGGCTCGGACCAGAATAGCTTTGCCTGCTCGCCTGGCGGGCTGATGTCCCTCACCTCAATCAAGCTGATTGCCGTTGCCGCCGCCTCCAGCATCTGTAACCGTACTACCGGATTTAGGGTTTCATACGGTCGCCACAGACTTTGCCCAGCACGCAGCGGATGCCCGCAGCCTTCCCAGACTTGGCGGGGATACCCCGCGCAGGTTCCGCACGCGGAAAGCGGGGTGTTCAGCTCATCGAGCAGCGTGCGAAGAAGTCGAAACCACAATCCGGCGTGGATGCGTCGGCACGGCAGCTCCACGTGACCGGTTGTCAGTGCCTGCCAGGTACGCTGATCCATCGCCGCAATCGCGTCGCTGGCGGTGCGCGGTTCGGCGTCGGCGTTCTCCCAGCCGAGAAACCGCCCAGGCACTCCCCAATAGGATTCCAGCCAGCAGCCATGCAGCGGGCAGCTCAGCATCAGGGGCAGCTTCCACGCGAGCAGTACGGCTTGGTTATCCGGATCGCTCAGGCAGAGCGGACAGGCACAGTGTATCGGCTGGCTGGGTAGCCAGGCACGCCACCTCGTGATGGATCGCTTCTTACGGTGGAGTTTTGGCAGCAGTACCGAGAGCTGAAATGCATAGGTTTCCAATGCGTCTGGAATCTGGTCATCAAGACTATCCAGTAGCCAAGGCACCCAGCCGGCGAAACTCATGCTGCGCAGCCGGTCCGGATCGATCCCGCTCCGCTGGGAAAGCATCGCCAGCAGCGACAGTGGTGGCGCGGTGTCCAGGTCATCGACCTGGCTGTGGCCAAGATCGTGCTCCAGCAGCTCGGGCAGTTCCATGTGATAGCAAAGGGCCACGCGGTTGAGCCATGAGGACAGCGCCTCGCCTTCTTTCGGAGCGGGATGCAGCGGCCAGCGCGGCGCGGGCTTCACATTAGTTCCCGCTCGAACTGTCGTCGCCGCTCGCTGGGGCCGGTGTAGTCGGCCATGCTGAGCGTGCGATGGTTGATCGCTTCCTCACCACTTTCCACGGCAGCGACAGCCGCCGCCATTAACAGGTGCGCCAGTTCGCCGATGGTGCCCTCGCTGCGCGTGAGCAGGTAGCGAGCCATATCCAGCGTGGCAATCGACGAGGGTCGCCGCAGCGGGAGCGAAGCCGCGAAGCTGGCCAGCAGTGAGCAGCAATCGTCGTTGGCCTCCCATACCGGCAGCAGCATCGGCTCGAACCGGTTCTCCAACTGATCGTCCGAACGAATGGCCAGGTAGGCGTCGCGTGTGCCAACCCCGACCAGCGGGATGCGCAGCTCGTTGCCGAGAAAGCGCAGCAGGTTGAGAAATTCCCGGCGGTTGACGCTATTGCCGGCCAGGACGTTGTGCAGTTCGTCGATCACCAGCATACGCACACCGACCTTGCGCAGCAGTGCCAGAGCCAGTTGCTCCATTTCCGGCAACCGTGGGCGTGGGCGCAGCGGCGCGCCCATCGCGGCGAGCAGCGCGACGTAGAAGCGGATCACGGACGGCTCGGACGGCATCTGCACGACCAACACTGGGATGTGCTCCTGGTCGGCGTCGGCGCTGGCCGGGTGGGTGCGGCGGAACTTCTCGACGATCATCGACTTGCCATTGTTGGTCGGGCCGACCAGCAGCAGGTTGGGCATGCGTTGCTTGTTTGGCCACGCATAAAGGGCTTCCAGCCGGTTCAGCGCCTCGACCGCGCGCGGATAGCCGATCCAGCGGTCGGCGCGAAGGCGCTGGACGCGCTCGTCCGCCGGCAGCCGAGCCAGCCCCTGCGCCGCCGGCAGCAGGTGGGACAGGTCGATGATGGGATATTCGTCCACGGCTACCACTCCTCAATCTGGTCGAACGGT
>NZ_JASEYC010000042.1:0-6645 GCF_035064245.1 Citrobacter sp. R-1.5.2
ATCGGTGGAGCTGCATGACAAAGTCATCGGGCATTATCTGAACATAAAACACTATCAATAAGTTGGAGTCATTACCTTGCCTTACATTTTTCGCTTGCATTACTATTTACGTTGCTATCAGTGGCTGGTAGCAACCATGATTTAGCAGGAGTTGTATCTCAATTATTTTTTATTTTCATGGCTGCATTTTATTTCTTTAGGGCAATGAGGGCCTTTCTGAACATCATTAATGTGATTGATAGCTGTAGAAGGTGAGGCAGGATAAGCCCCCCATTAAGCTTGGACTGTTTCCCACACAAGAACTACTTTAGGTCGAAACCTGGGGTATACCCATAGTTGACCTATGTAGATTGGTCTGGGGTTAACTTTTTTATCAACGCAACAGCTTCAGCTTCCGGCATGGCGAACTGCACACGATGGCGCGCTGCGACATCGAGCGCAAACACCTTCGTATAGACCTCCGTCGAGCTAATCGATTTGTGGCCCATCAGGCTCTGCAGCACTTTCAGCGGAATACCGGCGTACAGCATGTGCATCGCGTAGGAGTGACGGAACGTATGGGGGGTCACCGGTACTGAGAACGTCACCCCGTCGGCCGCTGCGGCCTCCACCGCTTCGCTAAGCCAGGTGCGGACGGTACGGTCTGTGATCTCCCAGATACGCGCCTTCTCAATTCTGCCGGTGTGCTTGTTTCGTCTTTCCAGCGGAATTTTCAGGGTGGCCACCATCATCTGTAGCTGGCTGACGTAGTGGTGATCGGAAAGCGGAACAAGACGATGGACCTGACTGCCTGCGGGAGCACGACCTGCCGTCCTGGCCGCTTTCTCGGCGCGCTGCTTGAGCGTGGCCAGCTGCACGAACGGATACGGCGGCGTCAGTGAAAAATCCCCCCGGGTCAGCGCGAGCGCTTCATTAATGCGCGCGCCGGTGTTCCACAGCGTCGCCAGCAGCATCTTGCGGTGAAGATCCGGCACGTAATGGAGCAGGGCGCTGACTTCCGGCGCCAGCAGGTATTTCGGCAGTTCATCCTGCACGAGCGCCATCTGGCGCAGGGCGAGGGCGGCAGGGTAATCGATGGCCACCGGAAGCAATGTTCCGGGAGATGACGGAGATCCAACTGGAACCAGGTTATTCATAATTTCTGTTAACTTTTTTCTTTGCCGAGAATTTTCTTCGTAATATTACCGGAGTCAGGATGACTAACCAGCCAGCGACGGCCAGCCAGAAAACAGACGAAGTCGCAAACAAAACTACCCCGTCAGTGATTACAGACACTATATTTTCGGGCACTGGTTTCAGTCCTCTTCAGTGTGTGGCTATGGAACGGGAACATTCATGCCCCCAACATCCACTTGATAAAGTCCAGAAAAGTCACCACGCCCCCCCAGAACAGGATCAGGTCGCGGTATTTATCCCACAGGTTAAAAAAGGGATGTGCCTGCAGGTCAACGAGCTCCTCACTTTGTGAGGCAAGATCCCTTTCCAGCTCCAGGATTCTTTTCTGCGACTGAGCACACAGGGTAGCCAGCCGGATGACCCCGGTTGCCCGTTGCGCCACCTCCAGGTCTGAATCCCCGATCTGCGGCAGAGACAGTGTTTCTGCCCGCAGTGGCAGGGCATCACATTTCTCGTCCGGGAGCTGGCCCCCTTTTCTGTGCCACAGATGATAAAAAGGACGATTCTTATGTGAAGCAATCAACTGTTTTTGCGACCGTTTTTTGCCTTCGAGCTGCACGATTTTTTCCTGCAGCCCGCGATAAAAGTCTTCCAGACGGCGTACCCCGGATGCCAGTGGCTCCACCTGGAGCGTTGAATACCTGCCCCGCGGCAACTGTAGTTCGTCTGCCCGCAGCGGCATTGAGCTGGTTTCCCCGGCCGGGAACCGGAAACCCATTGCGTGCCACAGCCTGTCCCTCCGGATCTTGTTTTCTTCTTTTTCTTCATCAACCTGGGAAATTTCAATCGGCAAACCCCGGGTTTCTGGCGGAAGGCCTCTGGCCCAGAGCACAAACTGCTGCGTGCTCCAGCTACTCAGGCCGTGTCCCTGCAGGCGCCGTTCCAGTCTGAACTCATCTGTAAACAGATGCAGGGCCTTCTGTTGAGGCCAGTAGATTGCAGTGAAAGCCTGAGTCTTCGTCTGTTCGGTATCGGCCAGGTACAGTATCATTATGCAGGAGACCCGGTACAATCCGTCGGGAAAATGGTCAGAAGTTGGCCCCCACGATTGCTCCCTGCACAGAATGACGATCAGATTTTCCTCCTGGCGGGTACTGTTATTTGTAATGATCTCCGGCAATGTCACGAGCCACATTGTTTTGTCCTTAACTGTCCGGGTCACGCAGTCGGTCATGTTTTTTCCCTGGAGGGTTATACCCCGGTGCTGTCAGCAGTTATCGGATAGGGGAGTGTCCCCTGCCCCCACGAAAGCCTGCAGAGCATCCGCTCCGGAGGGCAGTTCATGCTGAGGGTTAATCTCTGCGTCAATGGCTTCGTTTTGACATCCTCCCCGTCCTTCAATGTCAAATTCCCCAGAACATCAGGTTTATCGCATTTTTGATGTCATTTTCCCGGTGGCTGAGATCGGCCACTTCCTCCCCGGTGACGGAGGCCGTGACGCTGGCCATGTCCGTGGTCATCAGGCGGTAGCTGTCGTCTCCGATGTGCACCACCGGATAGAGTTCACGGGAAACCTTATCCGACAGCAGCCGGGCGCTGGCCAGCGGGATCACCATCCGTCGCCCGGGGGTATCGATGATGTCACTCTGCACATCCACGAACAGACGATAGCGGCTCTCACTTTTATAGGCATAAACCTTAAACTGCATCTCACCAGTCCCTGTTTTCGTCGGCGAATGAACCGTTCATATCAATAAAGCGGGCAACCTCGGCCATCCCTTCCTGATTTTCAGCCTGCCAGCGTTCGGCACGCAGACGACGGGCCTCATTCTGCATGGCCCTGTTCACCAGGGAGGAGATATTGACGTCTGCGGATTTCAGTAACTGATAACTGTCGCTGTCTATGGTGACAGTGATGCGCTGCTTCATAATGCACTCCGGAATACATACTAATGATATGCATATCAGTATAGCGTAAGGATGCAGCTGACTCACGCCCGCCTGAAACATACTGTTATGTCGCTATTAATTTCACTTCGTGAAATTCACATACAAAATAATCACCTTAGAGATAACAAGCAGCCATACAGCCACGCCGTTAAATTACCTGACGGCTGTTCCGTCCTGATCCGACTTTTCACCTATAACGAAGTTTCCGGAAGTGTACCACGCCCACGGAATAACCACAGCGCCCTTTCAGGGTGGTGAGCGGCCGGTCACGGGGCAGGGGAGGGGCACAACATATATGGTCACTGACAGCTGGAAACACCGCTACATCTTGTGTTTCCGGGCCGCTGCGCGCCGGCGGGGCTGAATCAGATCCGGAACTGGTATTTTTCGGATCTGTGCAAAATGAAGAGAGTGACGCTGGAATCATAACCTATCTTATGCATCAAATTTAGCCTTAAAAATGCAGATATAAAATATTGCATCACAATTTTACATATGAGATGCTGACACCAGATCGCAGTCAGAAGTTGTTAACAGGATGCCAGTAATGAAAGATGCTAAATCAAAAGACCTCTCTGAGTTATTTAACACCATTACGGTGCGTAATGTGCCAGCTGATGTTGATGAAGCTATCACGAGGCAGGCTAAAGCCGCCGGCAAATCAAAGAGTGATTTTGTGCAGGAGTTTCTGACGGCAACATTTGGCGATCTGATCGGCAATTTCATCCGCACCAGTGAACTGGTTGCCCTGATGGACCAGGAAATGGCGAGGATGGCCGGAACAGTACTGAGCGAGCATGTTTATGATCTGGAGATGACTCAGGCCGGCCACCGGGAGTTCTGCCGTATTCTCGGGATAAAAAACAACGATGATTTGCAGCGCATTATGCTCGCGGGGATGCCATACCTTCAGATCCGCGCCGGACAGCTGAGAGGGATTGACAGCCTGGCAAGGGGGAACTCCCTGTATGCCGCACTGCTGGTCAACGGGGCGTCCCGGGATGAAGAGACGGTACAGGCGCTTCACCGGTCACTTTTTAATATGTTCCCGGAAACTGTTTTTCAGGAAATGATTAATGAACTGCGAAAGGCAATGCGCATGGACGCTTTTGAATGGTCGCTTATCTGAGACAGATATAAACGAGAAAAGCCACCCCGAGGGATGGCTTTTCCGGTACTAACTTTAACGCACGGGTCCGAAGAAATCCGCGCCTTGATGGGATAAATCTACCAGTTACTGGTACGCCCGTCAACCTGACCCTCAGTTTAGCCCGGGAGGGCTGTATGCAGCTGGAAGACTATATCTCGGCCGGGCGGCTGAACATTTACACTGACGTGCTGAAGCTGAAACCTGGTGAAGAACTGGGCGGGTATAACTGGAACAAAGCCGTTTCCGCCGCCATGCAGCCGCTGATGCACTGCCTTGAGGTGACGCTGCGTAACGCCATCGATTACAGTATTCGCCATGCCCGGCTGCCCGGCGCTGCCGGACACTGGCGAACCGATACCAACTGGATCTTTGATTTACCCCGCTATATCGGTGACAAGACCTGGATACGCCAGAACAAGCGCTACAAAACCGATGCCCGTGGCCAGAAGCTCATGCATCACGGGAAACCGGTTTATGACCGGACAGCCTGGGAAGAAGACTGTATCCGTAAGGTGTCAAAACGTATCCGTGCTGCGGGCAAGGCGCCGACGGCAGAGCGGGTGATCTCCGGTCTGGACTTTGGTTTCTGGACCAATTTTCTCACGAAAAACTACGATGAACCGCGGAACCGCTCGCTCCTGTGGCCCCAGTTGCTTCCGTCGGTGTTCCCCGGCGCCCCGGCCGGCACCCCCCGTCACGTGCTGGAAAAGAAATTTACCCGTATCCGTGACTTGCGTAACCGCCTGGCGCACCATGAAGCAGTCTGGAAATTCCAGGAGGAAGATCCGGTTACCGGTGCGCCGGATTACAACCGCCCGGTATATGGTCTTCAGGCGTCCCTGCAGCTGTTGCGTCGGGCATGGAAAGATATGCTGGAGGCTCTCAGCTGGCTCAGTCCTGCAAGGCATGCTGCGTTTCTGGCAGAAGGTCATCATCTGCGTTTCGAGGCACTGGCCACGCACGATGGTTTGCTGAGTTTCACCGGACGGGCACAGCTGATGCACGACCTGAACGTGCGGCGCAGTAAAGAGATCAGAAAATTATTGCGGGGGCTCGGACAGCAAAAAATCATCCGCCTGACCAGCCGTACCCGGATCATTGCCATTATTGGTCCCGATTTTATCCGTACCCTCTGACCTTTCCCCTACCTTGTGGCAGGGGATTTTTCACAAAACACTGAAAGCTGAACGGCTTCCGTTGCCATTTTCAGCAGGACATGAGGCACGTCCCACTTGCTTTCCGCATAGCCAGACATGCCATGCTGACGCAAAGCGTTAGTCGCTCATCCACTGAACCGTAAGTTGCTTATTAATGGCAGATACATCATCCGGCATAGCCAGAAAGTAAAAATGAGGTGTTCCAGACCGCTTCAGTACCTCATAACGATGGGTCCCGTCCCCGAAATGAAATCCACCATCTTCGTGCACAGATAACAGGACCGGTGAAACAGGCCATCCTTTTGCGATATGCAGTATGGCCTTTCCGAGTTTCGGGTTGGTAAGTTCCACCCAGAGGCTGGAATCTGTCAGTCGAAAGAAGGAATTAATAAGCGGGTCAAAATCAGCAAAAGAGGCTTTCCCCAGCACCAGAGAACTGAGATCAATTTGTTCACAGTCAGCAGGCTGCAATACCCGTGGACCAGGAAGGTAAATCGAATGTCTGCGCCCCGGAACAGACAGATCCCAGTTAATGTCTGTCTGTCCTGCCGTTGGCCATCTGTCCGGAGACAACCCCTCCAGGGCATCAATCTCATCATCTGAAATCCGGAACAATTCTTCCCGGGGATCAGCTCTAAACAATGAACTCAACGCCTCAGCCCACATATCGCGAGCGTCATTGTTCTGGTCATCTGTCATTGCCATGTTCTCCTGTATAAAGAGGCCACACTATTCGCCTTTGCACGCTCTGGAGCCTAATACAGGCATGTGGTAATCCGCACCAATAACTGGCTTCCGATTATGCCTTTTGGGACGACACCTGGACCGGACAGGTCCAGGGTCGGTATAACTGTCTGAACCGATTACGTTAAGCCGTTACGGACCGGTTAAGTGCCACAATTTCATCTTTGCTTCCCCTCCAGCTTCCAGCCCCGGTATTTTTATACGAAAAAGGATGCACAAAGCCTTACGATCCGACTTAGACAGAAATCGGATCTTCGAGTTAAGGGAAGGAAATCAACGCAAGAATGGCAATAATAATTATTTATTATTGCTGTATAAGCACTATTGTCCTAAATGCAACAATTATGATTATTTGTTATCTTAATAGTTAAATATCAAACTGCTTACCACTCGCTCTCATTCGTAATCTTTTAAATACGTTTCAGATGCAGATCAAAGAATGATTAACCGGTGGGTAATGGTGCCAACTTACTGATTTAGTGTATGATGGTGTTTTTGAGGTGCTCCAGTGGCTTCTGTTTCTATCAG
>NZ_JASEYC010000043.1:0-5953 GCF_035064245.1 Citrobacter sp. R-1.5.2
TTCCATGATGGTTCTCCGAATGAAAGCCTGTCCTCAGCATAGTACTGGGAAGGAGGGAGTGACCATCTCATTAAATAAAGCACGTTAAGCCCATTGCAGACTCTAGATATTGACGAGTACGTCGGGTTTTCTCTTGTTTGAGTTGCCTCTTGTGGTAAGATAGTAATCAATTACTATCTTACAAGGAGTGCTCGTGGACACCCATCCAAAGCATCTGCCGGCCGATGAACGTCGTGCCGTAACTGTCGAGTCCGTCGTGGCGCTTGCCGGTTCACAAAACCCAAGCGAGATAACCACTGCGGCTATCGCTAAACACATGAACTTGACCCAGGGTGCGCTGTTTCGGCACTTCCCGAACAAGGAAGCCATTTGGCAGGCGGTCATGGAGTGGGTAGCAGAGCGCCTATTAGCCAGAATCGATCGATCCGCACAAGGAATCGAGTCGCCCTTGGCAGCCATGGAGGCGATGTTCATGAGTCATATCGAATTCGTAGCTGAGCACCCAGGCGTGCCAAGAATGATGTTTGGTGAGCTTCAGCGTGCCGAATCGACACCGGCCAAGCGCATGGTGCAAACCTTGATTCAGCGCTACAGCGAACGTTTGCATCGTCTCATCGAGAAAGGCAAGGCCAGCGGCGAGTTGTCTCCCTCGCTTGACAACGAGGCGGCGGCAACGCTGTTCATTGGCACGATCCAGGGCTTGGTCATGCAATCGCTGTTGGCGGGTGATGTGGGACGTATGCACCGCGATGCGCCGCGCGTCTTTGCAATTTATCGGCGTGGCATAAGGAGTGCGCAATGAAAAAGTTACCCTTGCAAGGCCGCACCCTGGCACTGCTTGCCGTCATCATTCCTTTGCTGGTGCTTTTTATTTATATCGGTCTGCGATCAGGGCCGCTCGCCCCGGTCGCTGTGACGGTGGCAAGCGTGGAATCACGGGCTATCACACCGGCGCTGTTCGGCATCGGCACGGTGGAGGCGCGCTACACCTACAAGATCGGGCCGACGTTTGCCGGGCGCGTCAAACGCCTGGAGGTGCATGTAGGCGACCAGGTCAAGGCCGGACAGGTGCTCGGCGAGATGGAGCCGGTCGACCTTGATGATCGGGTGCGCTCACAGGAGTCTGTATTCAAGCGGGCGGAAGCGGCTTTGCGCGAGGCAGAAGCCCGGCAAGCCTACGCGCAAACCCAGGCGCGCCGCTATGAGCAATTGTTTGCGGTGCGCTCGACCAGCGAGGAAATCGTCACCACCAAGCGGCAGGAACTGCAGATCGCCGATGCCGCCCTATCCGCCGCTCGGGAAGATATTGCCCGGGCACGCTCCGACCGCGAAGCACTCGTCGCGCAGCGGAGCAATCTGCGCCTGATCGCGCCGGTCGACGGTGTAGTCGCCGTGCGCGATGCCGATCCCGGCACGACCATCGTCGCGGGCCAGGCCGTGGTGGAAGTGATCGACCCCAAGAGTTTGTGGATCAATGTGCGCTTCGACCAGATCAGCGCATCGGGGCTGGCTGGGGGGCTGCCGGCTCATATCGTCCTGCGTTCGCGTGGTGGCCAGACCTTGAAAGGTCGCGTGCTGCGGGTGGAACCCAAGGCCGACGCGGTAACCGAGGAAACGCTTGCCAAGGTGACATTCGATAACAAACCAGAACCTTTGCCACCAGTGGGTGAACTGGCCGAAGTCACGGTTGACTTGCCGGCGCTCCCGGCCGCTCCACTGATCCCCAACGCTGCCGTCCAGCGTGAAGGCGATAAAGTTGGTGTCTGGCAAATCGTGGATGGTGATCTGCATTTCTCCCCGGTCAAGCTCGGCACTTCCGACCTCAATGGTTACGTGCAGGTGCGCGAAGGGCTCAAGAATGGGGACCAGGTTGTGACCTATAGCGAAAAGGCACTGACGGCGCGCAGCCGCATCCATGTGGTCGAGCATATCCCGGGAGTTTCACGATGATCAGCCTGGCCGGCCGCGACATTCTCCATGCCTGGGGGAAATTCGTCTTCACCGGCATCGGTCTGGGTCTGCTGATCGGCGTCACCCTAGTCATGGCTGGGGTGTACCGAGGCATGGTGGACGACGGCAAGGCGTTGCTCGACAACAGTGGCGCTGACCTTTGGGTGGTGCAAAAGGATACTCTGGGTCCTTATGCGGAGTCGTCCAGCCTCAACGATGACGTGTATCGCGCCATTCTCGCCATGCCGGGAGTCTCACAGGCAGCGAACGCGACCTACCTGACCATGCAGGTACGCAAGGGCGAGAGTGATGTACGCACCATGGTGGTCGGCATCGCGCCCGGTGCGTTGGGGGCTACACCCGGATGGCCTCCTTATCTCGTCGCTGGACGCCAGATCACGCGCGGTCACTACGAGGCTGTGGCCGACATCGCCACCGGCTTCAAACTGGGAGATCGTCTTACCATTCGCCGCAATCATTACACCGTCGTGGGGCTGACACGGCGTATGGTGTCGTCCAGCGGCGACCCGATGGTATTCATTCCGCTCAAAGATGCCCAGGAGGCCCAGTTCCTCAAGGACAACGATGCCATCTGGCAAAGCCGGCGTCGCACCGAAGCCAACCCGGTCTTCAATCGACCCGGTGATCCAGGTTTGCTGGATGCCGTGATTGCTTCACAGAGCAGCAACGCGTTCGTCAATGCCGTGCTGGTCACTCTGAAACCTGGTCATGCGCCGGACGAGGTTGCCGAATCCATCCAGCGCTGGAAGCGTTTGACGGTCTACACCCGGGCACAGATGGAAGACATCCTCGTCGGCAAGCTGATCGCCACCTCGGCCAAGCAGATCGGCATGTTCCTTGTGATTCTGGCCATCGTTAGCGCGGCCATCGTTGCCTTCATCATCTATTCGCTGACGATGGACAAAATCCGTGAGATCGCGGTGTTGAAGCTCATCGGCACACGCAACCGAACCATCGCCGCGATGATCATGCAGCAGGCGCTCGCCCTGGGCGTGATTGGCTTCGTGGTCGGCAAGATCACAGCCACCTTTTCAGCACCGGCTTTTCCAAAATATGTCCTGCTCACGCCAATGGATTCTGTCGCCGGTTTTTTTGCCGTGCTCGTGATCTGCGTTCTAGCTAGCCTCGTCGCCATTCGCATAGCACTCAAGGTCGATCCGGCCGAAGCCATTGGAGGTTGAGATGAGTGGCAAAGGGATACACATCGAAAGTTTAAGCAAGCGGTATGGCGATGGTGACACCGCTGTCTTTGCCTTGAGAGACGTGAATATGCATGTTGCGCCTGGTGAAGTGGTGGGACTGATCGGCCCTTCCGGGTCCGGCAAGAGCACGCTGCTCAAGTGTCTGGGTGCGGTGATCGAACCGACCGCCGGTCGCATGACGCTGGGCGATGAAGTGATCTACGCCGATGGCTGGAAAGTCCGCGACCTGCGCGCCTTACGGCGTGACAAGATCGGTTTCGTTTTCCAGGCGCCGTACCTGATTCCGTTTCTCGATGTCACCGACAACGTGGCGCTGCTGCCGATGCTTGCAGGCGTCGCGAATGGAGAGTCGCGCGCGAAGGCACTGGAATTGCTCACAGCGCTTGATGTGCAACACCGAGCTCGCGCAATGCCCTCGCAACTCTCCGGTGGCGAGCAGCAACGGGTCGCCATCGCGCGCGGACTGGTCAATCGTCCGCCGGTGATCCTGGCCGATGAACCCACTGCGCCGCTGGATTCCGAGCGCGCCATGGCTGTAATCCGCATCCTCAACGACATGGCCCGGAAGTTCGAGACCGCCATCATCGTCGTCACCCATGACGAAAAGATCATCCCCACATTCAAGCGCATCTACCACATCCGCGACGGCGTGACCCATGAGGAAGCTGGCGAAGGGCGGGAGTTCGAATGAGAGAACGATTGAATTACAGGAGAATTTCATGACCCACCGCAAACACAGCCACGCATTTGGAACTATCACCCTGACCGTTACGGCCTGCCTGCTTTTATGGGGTTTTCAGTTGCCAGCTTGGGCTGGTGACGCTACCCAGGTTGAGCCACTGGCGCTACGCAAGATCATGCAGGAACTCGGGCGCAACATGCAGGCTATTACCGGTGCGATTTCGCAGGAGGAATGGGTTCAGGTCGTTCAGCTCGCCCCAAAAGTTGCTGCACACCCCGAGCCACCGCTTACTGAAAAAATGCGCATCCTTGCTTACCTCGGCGCTGATGCGACCAAGTTCAGAAACTTTGACGCGCAGACTCACGAGGCGGCGCTGGCCATGAAGCTGGCTGCTGCGAGCAGCGACGGCAAGGCGGTGACCCAATCATTCGCCCACGTGCAGGAAAGCTGCTTGGGCTGCCACCAAGCTTTCCGTAAACCTTTCGTGGAGCATTTTTATGGAGCACGCTAAAACATGCCAGCGCCCCATCAGCCTTGAAAGACGGCTTGCGGCAACTTACCTGGTAGCTGGTCTGGTCACCGCCGGTCTGGCCGGCTGCGCCGCCGGCCCTGATTTTCAGCGTCCCACCGCACCCGATGTGGCTCGCTACACTGCAACACCGGTAGCTGATAGAACCGTGTCCGCTCCCACGCAGTTCGGCGAAACACAACGTCTAGTCGAAGGGCTTCCGATCGAAACGCAATGGTGGCAAAGCTTGGGTTCATCCGCACTCGACGGACTGATAAACGAAGCTTTCCATGTCAGCCCGACGCTGGCGAGCATCAGCGCCAATTTGCGACAGGCGCAGGAGCTTCTTGCCGCACAGGCGGGCTCGACGCAATATCCACAGGTAGATGTCGCACTGGGATCTCAGCGCCAGCAAATGAGTCCCAGTAGCCAAGGGTTGAGCGGAGACGCACGTCAATTCAGCCTCTACAACGCCAGCGTTGGCGTGCATTACAACCTCGATCTGGCTGGCGGCAACCGGCGCGCACTCGAAGCCTTGGCTGCTCGCGCCGACTACCGTCGCTTCGAACTGAATGCTGCGCGCCTGGCCCTTGCCGGCAACATGGCAACCGCTGCCATTACCCGAGCACGCCTCGCCGCGCAACTAGAAGCCACTACTGCCATTTTGCGCGTGCAGGATGAGCAACTGCGCCTGGCCCATGAACGCGTGCGTATCGGTCAGGCCTCACCTGATGAAGCGTTGAGCCTACAAGCTCAGGCGGAGCAAACGCGGGCAGAACTGCCTGCGCTGCGTAAACAACTGCAACAAACCGAACATCTACTGGCGGTGCTAGCCGGTCGTGCCCCAGGCACGGGTGGCATCCCGGCCTTCACTCTGGCCGATTTCACTCTACCCGTCGAGATGCCGCTCGTCGAGCCCTCAGAACTGGTGCGCCGCCGACCGGATATCCAGGCGTCAGAGGCGCTGTTGCATGCGGCCAATGCAGACTATGGTGTGGCTGTCGCCAAGCTCTACCCACAGATCAACCTGAGCGCCAACCTTGGTTCTCAGGCGCTGACCACCGGTGCCCTGTTCGGTGGTGGCTCGGCAGTGTGGGGCCTGGTTGCGCAGCTCACCCAGCCTCTTTTTAATCCAGGGCTACCCGCTGAAAAAAGAGCGGCGCTCGCCGCTTTTGATGCCGCCGTAGCCAATTACCAGAGCGTCGTATTGGAGTCTTTGCGTAACGTCGCCGACACCCTGCGCGCGGTGGAAAGCGATGCACAAACTTTGACTGCCCTCGCTGCCGCTGATATGGCTGCACAGGCCTCCTTGCAGTCGGTCGAGCGGCAATACCGGCTGGGCGCGGCCAGCTACCTGCAACTGCTCATCGCGCAGCAACAGGCACAGTCAATCCGGATCAATATGGTTGCGGTCCAGGCACAACGCCTAGTCGATAGTGTTGCTTTATATCAGGCCCTGGGAGGTGGTGTCAGTTAAGACTAACCCTAACCTGATGTCAGATGTTGAGCACAAATGTCATTTTCAGAAGACGACTGCACCAGTTGATTGGGCGTAATGGCTGTTGTGCAGCCAGCTCCTGACAGTTCAAT
>NZ_JASEYC010000044.1:0-5686 GCF_035064245.1 Citrobacter sp. R-1.5.2
GCTGATAGAAACAGAAGCCACTGGAGCACCTCAAAAACACCATCATACACTAAATCAGTAAGTTGGCAGCATCACCCGACGCACTTTGCGCCGAATAAATACCTGTGACGGAAGATCACTTCGCAGAATAAATAAATCCTGGTGTCCCTGTTGATACCGGGAAGCCCTGGGCCAACTTTTGGCGAAAATGAGACGTTGATCGGCACGTAAGAGGTTCCAACTTTCACCATAATGAAATAAGATCACTACCGGGCGTATTTTTTGAGTTATCGAGATTTTCAGGAGCTAAGGAAGCTAAAATGGAGAAAAAAATCACTGGATATACCACCGTTGATATATCCCAATGGCATCGTAAAGAACATTTTGAGGCATTTCAGTCAGTTGCTCAATGTACCTATAACCAGACCGTTCAGCTGGATATTACGGCCTTTTTAAAGACCGTAAAGAAAAATAAGCACAAGTTTTATCCGGCCTTTATTCACATTCTTGCCCGCCTGATGAATGCTCATCCGGAATTCCGTATGGCAATGAAAGACGGTGAGCTGGTGATATGGGATAGTGTTCACCCTTGTTACACCGTTTTCCATGAGCAAACTGAAACGTTTTCATCGCTCTGGAGTGAATACCACGACGATTTCCGGCAGTTTCTACACATATATTCGCAAGATGTGGCGTGTTACGGTGAAAACCTGGCCTATTTCCCTAAAGGGTTTATTGAGAATATGTTTTTCGTCTCAGCCAATCCCTGGGTGAGTTTCACCAGTTTTGATTTAAACGTGGCCAATATGGACAACTTCTTCGCCCCCGTTTTCACCATGGGCAAATATTATACGCAAGGCGACAAGGTGCTGATGCCGCTGGCGATTCAGGTTCATCATGCCGTTTGTGATGGCTTCCATGTCGGCAGAATGCTTAATGAATTACAACAGTACTGCGATGAGTGGCAGGGCGGGGCGTAATTTTTTTAAGGCAGTTATTGGTGCCCTTAAACGCCTGGTTGCTACGCCTGAATAAGTGATAATAAGCGGATGAATGGCAGAAATTCGAAAGCAAATTCGACCCGGTCGTCGGTTCAGGGCAGGGTCGTTAAATAGCCGCTTATGTCTATTGCTGGTTTACCGGTTTATTGACTACCGGAAGCAGTGTGACCGTGTGCTTCTCAAATGCCTGAGGCCAGTTTGCTCAGGCTCTCCCCGTGGAGGTAATAATTGACGATATGATCATTTATTCTGCCTCCCAGAGCCTGATAAAAACGGTTAGCGCCGGGGTTGGATTTTTCAGCGTTCCAGCTAAGGCTAAGGCATTCCTGTTCAAGCGCAAGCCGGGCTATAAAGCGCATTATCGCTTTACCCGTGCCCTTATTTCGATCGCACTGAGAAACATACAGCTCTTTAATATGCAGCTGACCGCTGTATCGGGGCGAGGGATAAAGAATATTGCAACATGCCAGGCCAGTAATGTTATTGCCGCAGCGCGCTCTGATCACCAGGGTACCGGAAAGCCGGTTGAATAACTTTTTACAGAGATAATCCTTCATCAACGCTTCCTGAATGATACCTTCGCCATAATAGGGGTCGTCTCAGAAAACGGAAAATAAAGCACGCTAAGCCGGTTGCAGAGGCCGTAGCGGCCTGAACTTCCCCGCGCCGATCTTGGCGCTGCTGCGCCATAGGTAATCACCGGTCAGGTTGATGTGCTCCCAGCCGAGTGGCGACAGGTACTGCAATAGCGAGTCATCGACGGCATGACCATTGCCGCGCAACGCATGCGCCGCACGCTCCAGGTAGACCGTGTTCCACAGCACGATGGCCGCCGTCACCAGGTTGAGGCCGCTGGCCCGGTAGCGCTGCTGCTCGAAACTGCGGTCACGGATTTCACCAAGGCGGTTGAAGAACACGGCACGGGCCAGCGCATTGCGCGCCTCGCCCTTGTTCAGCCCGGCATGCACGCGGCGGCGTAGCTCGACGCTTTGCAGCCAGTCGAGGATGAACAGCGTGCGCTCGATGCGGCCCAACTCGCGCAGCGCGACGGCCAAGCCGTTCTGGCGCGGGTAGCTGCCGAGTTTCCTGAGCATCAGCGAGGCCGTCACCGTGCCCTGCTTGATCGAGGTGGCCAGCCGCAGGATTTCGTCCCAATGGGCGCGGACGTGCTTGATGTTGAGCGTGCCGCCGATCATCGGCTTGAGCGCGTCATAGGCGGCATCGCCCTTCGGGATGTAGAGCTTGGTGTCGCCCAGGTCGCGGATGCGCGGCGCGAAGCGGAAGCCCAAGAGGTGCATCAGGGCGAAGACGTGATCGGTGAAGCCCGCCGTGTCGGTGTAGTGCTCCTCGATCCGCAGGTCGGATTCGTGGTACAGCAGGCCGTCGAGCACGTAGGTTGAGTCGCGCAGGCCGACATTGACCACCTTGGTGTGGAATGGCGCGTATTGGTCGGAGATGTGGGTGTAGAAAGTCCGTCCTGGGCTGCTGCCATATTTTGGGTTGATGTGCCCCGTGCTCTTTGCCTTGCTAGCGGTTCGGAAATTCTGTCCGTCCGATGATGATGTGGTGCCATCGCCCCAGTGCCCGGCAAAGGGATGCCGAAACTGAGCGTTGACCAGTTCAGCCAACGCTGTCGAGTACGTTTCGTCGCGGGTATGCCAGGCTTGCAGCCAAGCGAGCTTCGCGTAGGTCGTGCCGGGGCAGGACTCGGCCATCTTGGTCAGGCCCAGGTTGATCGCGTCGGCCAGGATCGTGGTCAACAACAGGTTCTTGTCCTTGGCCAGATCGCCCGATTTCAAGTGCGTGAAGTGCCGGGTGAAGCCCGTCCACTCATCGACTTCGAGCAGCAGTTCGGTGATCTTGACGTGCGGCAGGACCATGGCTGTCTGGTCTATCAGCGCCTGCGCGGTGTCGGGCACCGCCGCATCCAGCGGCGTGATCTTCAAGCCCGACTCGGTGATGATGGCATCCGGCAGGTCGTTGGCTGCCGCCATGCGGTTGACGGTGGCAAGTTGTGCTTCCAGCAGCGTCAGCCGCTCATGCAGATATTGTTCGCAGTCGGTGGCCACGGCCAGCGGCAATTCGCTGGACTGCTTGAGGCTGGTGAACTTCTCGGGCGGTACCAGGTAGTCCTCGAAGTCCTTGAACTGGCGTGAACCCTGCACCCAGATGTCGCCCGAGCGCAGGGAGTTCTTCAACTCGGACAGCGCGCACAGTTCGTAGTAGCGCCGGTCGATGCCGGCGTCGGTCATCACCAGTTTCTGCCAGCGCGGCTTGATGAAGCCGGTCGGTGCATCGGCTGGCAGCTTGCGGGCGTTGTCGGTGTTCATGCCGCGCAGCACCTCAATGGCATCAAGCACGTTTTTGGCGGCGGGCGCGGCCCGCAGCTTGAGCACGGCAAGGAATTCCGGTGCATAGCGGCGCAGGGTGGCGTAGCTCTCGCCGATGCGATGCAGGAAATCGAAGTCATCGGGTTGCGCGAGCTTCTGCGCCTCGGTGACGCTCTCGGCAAAGGAATCCCAGGACATGACGGCCTCGATGGCGGCAAACGCATCGCGGCCTGATTGCTTGGCGTCGATCAGCGCCTGACCGATGCGCCCGTACAGACGTACCTTGGCGTTGATGGCCTTGCCTGACGCCTGGAACTGCTGCTGATGCTTATTCTTGGCAGCGTTAAACAGCTTACCCAGGATGCGGTCGTGCAGGTCGATGATTTCGTCGGTGACGGTGGCCATGCCCTCGGTGGCCAGCGCCACGAGAGTGGCGTAGCGCCGTTGCGGCTCGAATTTGGCCAGGTCGGCGGGTGTCATCTGGCCGCCCTCGCGGGCAATCTTGAGCAGGCGGTTCTGGTGAACCAGCCGCTCGATGCCGGTAGGCAGATCGAGTGCCTGCCATGCCTTGAGGCGTTCGATGTGTTCCAGCATATGCCGCGAATTTGGCTTGGCCGGAGACTGGCGCAACCAAGCCAACCAGGTCGTCTTGCCGTTGTCCCGGCGCTTGAGCAGATCGTCGAGGCGGCGGCGATGCGCGTCCGCCAGTGGTTCGGCCAAGGCGTCGTAGATGCGCCGGTTAGCACGGGTGATCGCCTCGGCACTCGCCCGCTCGACGGCGTTGAGGGCGGGCAGAATGACCGACTGCCGCCGCAGGTGCCCGATCAAGGCGCTGGCCAGCACGATGCCTTTGTCGGTTTGCATCGCCAGCTCGGTCAGCATCTGGACGGCCTGCCGGTAATGGCTCATGGTGAAGGGCCGGAAACCGAACACGGTTTGCAGCTCGCTCAGGTGCTCGCGCCGGGTCTGCTCCCGCTGGCCGTACTCGTTCCAGCTTTCGACGCCGACCTTGAGCTGGTCGGCGACCAGCTTCAACAAGGGCGGGAACGGTAGTTCATCGACGCCCAGGATGACGCCGGGAAAGCGCAGGTAACAGAGCTGCACCGCGAAGCCCAGCCGATTGGCTGGCCCGCGCCGCTGTCGGATGATCGAGAGGTCGGTATCGTTGAATGTGTAATGTCGGATCAGGTCGTCCTTGGAGTCCGGCAACGCCAGCAGGCTTTCCCGCTCGGCGGCGGACAGGATGGAACGACGTGGCATATTTACTGATCCGTTCTCAAGTATTGATACAGGGTTTCGCGACTGATTCCGAATTCACGAGCAAGCTTGGTCTTTTGCTCGCCAGCCTCGACACGTTGGCGCAGTTCGGCAATACGCTCAGACGACAGGGATTTCTTCCTGCCACGGTAAGCCCCGCGTTGCTTGGCGAGCGCAATACCCTCGCGCTGACGCTCGCGGATCAGGGCGCGCTCGAACTCGGCGAACGCGCCCATCACCGAGAGCATCAGGTTCGCCATCGGAGAGTCTTCGCCAGTAAAACTGAGGTGTTCCTTGACGAATTCGATATGCACGCCGCGTTGTGTCAGCGTTTGCACGATCCGGCGCAAATCATCGAGATTGCGCGCCAGGCGATCCATGCTATGCACCACCACGGTGTCGCCGGTGCGGGCGAAGCTTATCAGCGCTTCCAGTTGCGGACGCTTGACATCCTTGCCGGATGCCTTGTCGCTAAAAGCGCGATCAACCTTGACGCCTTCCAGTTGCCGTTCCGGGTTCTGGTCGAAGGTGCTGACCCTGATATACCCAATGCGCTGTCCAGTCATGGAATTCCCTGCAAAATGTCAGGGAAGACTCTATGACCTTCAACGAGATATGTCAATAAATTCAAAATTCAATCCTATCCTGACGCAATTTACACATGGCATCTGACATCAGGTTAGGGTATGCCTCAACCTGACGGCGGCGAATCACAAGCGTCCGGTTTGACGCTGGTTTCGGTCGCAGTGCTGGCCCGCGCCTGGAAGCGCTGATAGCACTCCAGCCCGCAGAAATGCTCCACGTACTCGGCCCCTTCCGGCGTGAAGGCGGCATCGAGCGGGATTTCCTTGCAGCACACGCAGCAACTGGTGCTCGGTTCATTGGCGTTCATGGTGGTGTTCCTCCATTGGTTGACGAAGCCGACGAAGGCCGCCGCCGGCATCGGCCTGGCGAACAGGAAACCCTGCACCGTGTCGCAACCCGCCTGCCGCAACCACGCAAGGCAGTCGGGTGTTTCCACACCCTCGGCTACCACCTCCTATGTCGTTTTCAGAAGACGGCTGCACTGAACGTCAGAAGCCGACTGCACTATAGCAGCGGAGGGGTTGGATCCATCAG
>NZ_JASEYC010000045.1:0-5596 GCF_035064245.1 Citrobacter sp. R-1.5.2
AATCGGCCCAGATCCGCGAAATTTTAATCAGCGAGTCAGCTTGGGAAGAAATGACCTGCTTATTCGCACCTTCCCTAAGGTACCAGCACTGGCTCAATGGCTACATACGGCACCTGGTTTACGATTACGATATAAAAGCTCAAGGATGATGAATTCTTTTCTTTATGATTTCGACGTTATTTGTCTCCTGCAACACCACGGGGTTGCTATAACCAGCGACGAACCCGTTGGGTATAGCGTTCCCATTCCAACCCGAAACGTTTTCGAAGCTGTACCTCTTCAACATGGATATGTAATCTGGCTACTACAAACATAAACAACGGTACAGCAAGTATCCCCACCAGGCTGCCAAAGCAGAGAGCAACGGATAACTGGAGCCCGCTCATTCCAAGGTAAATAGGGTTTCGACTCCATGCGTAACAACCGACAGTTACCAGCTTGGTGGTTCTATCCGGATGAAGCGGATTAAGCGTCGTGCCGTTCGTGCTCATCTGCCAAGCGGTGTGCAGTATCATGGTAATACAAACACCGGTCAGCAACACGCTTAGCACTATATTCACGATGTCGAAGGTAAAACGCGGGATTGCAGTCAACACATCAGTGACGAAAAACAGCAATAAGATGAGTGGGGGCGGAAACCATACTCTCAATCGAGTCACGAAGTTACGCATTACACAGACCTATCTCTGAACTAAGCAGCCTGATGGCTGCAAAATGAAAATCCAGTCCTTGCCATTCCTATAGTGACCATGAATCTGACATTATATGCCTGATCTGAAAAGTTATTTTTTTCATAATTGTCCTTATAACGGTGCGGGGTCAGTCCACACCTCTGTTCAGGTGAACAAATTCAGCAGACCACTTCACTGTTAAACCTGTGGCGATTCAGGGTGCCATGTGTATGGCACCTCATCTCTTATTTACTTATTGACTCCGTTACCGCCTGCCAGGTTATAAAGCCACCACTCAGATTATATGTCCTGAAGCCGTGGGCCTGAAGAATACGGTATGCCACATGCCCGCGCAGGCCACTCTGGCACCCTATAAAAATCTCTTTATCTTTAGGCACTTTTTCAAGATTCTCCCGCAGGGAATCCAGTGGAATGGATAGCGCGTCAGGATATTCGCCAAATTGTTTCAGTTCGGCAGGAGAGCGAATATCAAGTAAACAATAACTGCCCGGTTCCCGTTGTAACACATCGCTGACATGACATATGACCGTATCTCCTTTCATTACATTTGTCGCCACCATACCAGCCTGGTTAACGACGTCCCTTGCACTGTTAAAAGGTGGAGCATAAGTCAGCTCAAGATGTTCGAGATCGTTGACGGTAAGCCCCGCGCGCTGTGCGACAGACAGGACATCGATGCGTTTATCAACCCCTTTTTTCCCTGATGCCTGAGCCCCGAGAATTTTACCGGTATCGGGGCTGAACAGCAGTTTCAGACTGATCATCGTTGCCCCCGGGTAGTAACCGGCATGATCAGCGGCATGGACGTAAACCTTCTCGTATCGGGTGCCATGAACTTTCAGCTGCTTTTCATTCGCACCGACGCTGCCAATACTCAGCGAAAATACCTTACAAATGGATGTCCCCTGACTGCCATGGTAAAGGCTGTGACGATCTAGCATGTTATCAGCAGCAATGCGTCCCTGGCGGTTGGCGGGCCCTGCCAGAGGAAAATTAGCGGGTTCCTGAAAGACAAAGTCTGGAGTTTCAACGGCATCCCCCACGGCGTAGATGTCAGGGATACTGGTCTGCATACAGGCATTGACGCTTATGCCTCCCCGTTTACCCACTGCGAGCCCGGCTCCTGTGGCAAGGCTGTTCTCAGGTTTTACCCCGATGGCGAGAATAACCATGTCGGTCTGCAGAAACCCACCCTCAGACAGTGCAACGCGGAATCCCGTCTCTGTCCGCAGTACCTCGGTGAGCGCCGTTCTGAGACGCAGATCCACGCCATGACTCCGGATTTCCTGATGCAGGGCAGATGCCATTTCAGGATCAACCGGAGCCATAACCTGTTCCCCCATCTCCAGCAGGGTCACACTGATCCCCCGTTCGCTCAGAGCCTCCATCACTTCAAGTCCGATAAATCCCCCCCCGACAAGCGTGGTGTGAGCTACGTGATGTTGCTCAATCCACCCCAGGATAGCATCCATGTCAGTAAGATTTCGCAGCGTAAAGACACCCTCTTCCTGTAGCCCGGGCAAAGGAGGGACAACCGGAGCGGCGCCGGTACTGAGGAGCAGACGATCCCATTCTTCGCTATAGACCTCCCCTGAGGTCAGATTTTTAACCGTCACCGTTTTATTAACCGGATCCACTGACGTCACTTCATGACAGATACGGACGTCTATGTTAAAGCGGGATTTAAAATCCTCCGGGGTTTTCAGAATCAGTGACTGCCTTAAAGGAATTTTTCCGCCTATATGATAAGGTAATCCACAGTTGGCGAAAGAGACATCGCTTCCCCGTTCAAACACAACAATACTGACATCCTCTGATAACCGACGAGCTCTGGCTGCAGCGGATGCCCCGCCGGCAACACCACCAACAATCACTATTTGCATTACATCCTCTCTGTTCACCCGGGGCAAAAATGCCTGCCAGATATAATCGTTTCCCCGGGCCGGCAGGACGCTGCAGACCTGACGAACACGATGGCAAAATTACGATACCGTTAGTATACTAAATTATATTATATAAAAACACATAGTATGAGAAATCAGCAATGCTCATGAATGAAGACACAAAACGTCAGACAGATATGAAGAATGCGGCCCTGAGGGCAGCAGATGTCTTACGGGGACTGGCCAACAGCGACCGGTTGCTGTTGATGTGTCAGTTAAGCCTGGGGGAAGCGAATGTGGCCGGGCTGGAAGCGGCGGTCGGTATCACTCAGCCGACCCTGTCCCAGCAGCTGGGTGTAATGCGCCGCCTGAAGCTGGTCGAGACCCGACGGGCAGGTAAAATGGTATATTACCGTATTGAGGATAACCGTATCATGACGTTGTTAAATACCTTATATGATCTCTACTGCCCGCAGGCAGGCACCGGTAAAGGAAGCCATAACAACGAATAATATGATCCTGCTTTCCCCGTAAACCGTTTTATCCATGCATCATTAACCCTGTTCAGGCTGTGAAATGCCAGACCGGAACCTGCGATACCTTAACGGGAAAACAACAGTGGTCCGGATATACCAGCCGATGATGCCCGTCACGGACTGTATTTCTCGTTCACGCATTCACTGATTAACCCACTGATTCAATGGTGTTTAATACTGTGACGGTCAGAAAAAACAGCCACAGGAACACGGATGATTCTGCACTGTCAGTAATAGCCTGTGGCTGACAAACCGTTTTTTCTGCTGCCACGGGGTGACATTATTCAAGCAGGCTACGCAACATCCAGGCAGTTTTCTCATGTAACTGGATACGTTGTGTAAGCAGATCTGCTGTGGCTTCATCATTCGCATTATTAACGAGCGGGAACAGGGAGCGTGCAGTTTTAACCACGGTCTCCTGGCCCTGGACAAGATTTTCAATCATGTTTTTTGCTGCCGGAATATCCTTATCTTCATTAACCGCTGTTAAACGTGAAAATTCATGATATGTGCCGGGCGCGAAGCATCCGAGCGAGCGTATACGTTCAGCGATATCATCAACGGCAGTGGCCAGCTCATTGTATTGATTTTCAAACATTAAATGTAAGCTGTTAAACATGGGGCCAGTTACATTCCAGTGATAGTAATGTGTTTTTATATACAGGGTATAGGTGTCAGCAAGAAGCCGGGACAGGCCGTCTGCAATCTCCACCCGGGATGATTCAGCAATACCAATATCAATGATTTGTTTACTCATAACTACCTCTTACACGGTTTCAGTGGAATATACGATATGCGATTATTCTTTCCGGTCTGAGCAAAACACGCCTCAAATTTTTATAATAACCAGGTACACCTGTCGTCTGTCACACTAGCGATGCGCCAGAGCAATATCCTGCGACGGAACAATGAATTTCGCCGTGGCACGTGCCACTGTCTGCTGTCCTTTTGTCAGCCATGCTTCAAGCAGGTAAATCCCCCTGCGTTGCCCAAGCAGTCTGGCACATACCATCAGTTTGTCTCCGGTACAAACGGGTGAAATGAATCTTACCGTCAGTTCAGCCGTCAGGGCTTGCACACCCTGCATGAACAAACAATGAGTCATTGCTGCATCCAGCAGGGTACTCGTCATTCCGCCATGTAAAAGACCCGTATACCCCTGATGCCTGTGATTGGCCGTGTAGTCCGCACATACAGAGCCATCCGGGTGCTCTGAAAACATTAAGTTCACCGTATCAGGGTTGTTGTCGCGGGAACTACAGACCATACAACAGGTATGGGCCTTTCTGGCATCAAGATAACAATTCATCTGTTTCTGCTCAGCGTCCGGTTGTACTGACGGGAGGCATCCGGAATTCAGTCAGCTGAGGGGCTCCCCCGGCATCATTACTGCCTCCTCCACACATTCCGGCTCCTGGTTTATACACAATACGGGTCTGATAAAAATCACCGCCCGTGATGAAATAAACTCATGAATGGCAACAGCGCCCGTTTCCGTGATGATGCTGACGCCCACCCTGGCACGCATTTTCTGCTGTGTTCCCGTCAGAGTGACAGCATTTTTTCCCTTTCGCCTCATGATGAAAGGACTGGCGTCCCTGCTCCGGCTTATTCAGTTCAGTCAGAACACGGGTATCCGGATCACACAGTTCAGTGAACAAACGACGACCACAGTCAGTCTGGTACACCGCGATCTGATGCCCCAGTAATTTACCCAGCATCCGTTCCCCGATGTTACGGACCACAACGCGGCTGACTTGCTGTTGAACCAGCAGGTCAACCAGCTTCCGTTTACCTGAACAATCTGCGCCCAGCGCGGGATTTTCTGTCCGGCTGAGCTCCACACCGCGCTCATCCACCAGGACAAGGTGACTCGCTTTGGTAAAATGATTTGCTACCCGGTCGTCATTCACTGGAATGGCTGTGATCATCTTGTGTAACTCCTTCCCTTTCAGAGTGCATTATTAAGGCCTTGCCCTGAGTGAGACAGTCCACAACCTTAAAACGGGCTGCTTTCAGGACATTGGCCAGTGTCTGCCTTGAAACCCCCATTGCAACAGCCGCTTCCTGCTGTTGCATGCCCAGTAAATCGACCAGCCGTAACGCTTCAAACTCATCTTCTTTTAAATGAACATGTTCAAGCTGGCTCATCGGTCGCGCATTGGGCTTAAAACAGGTATCCGCAGGGCGGCCACAGATGTTACGGGGAATTCTGGGTCTTGGCATGAAGGCTCCTTATTGGCATATGCTATATATACACTCATAAACTGGCATATGCAATATACTCTGCTCACCGGTGGAGAATTTTTTGCTTTACCCTGGAGTCTGTAAGTGGGCAGCAGGTCATGAGAGATGAAGAGAAAGAAAACAGATACTGTATGAGACTCAATTTAAAGTGCTGCCATAAGGGGGTCGTCTCAGAAAACGGAATCTATGGTCACTCCCGTTTTTGCAACACCGATTTTGACGACAAGTTGGCTTGCTT
>NZ_JASEYC010000046.1:0-5287 GCF_035064245.1 Citrobacter sp. R-1.5.2
AATATCCCAAAAGAAACTGGTCATGTCAGCACACCAAAGGATCCTCGCCGGATCCTTTGGTTTTTCTCAGCCACAATTGCTTAACGTGAGTTTTCGTTCCACTGAGCGTCAGACCCCGTTAACAACTGGATAGGATTCTGGATCTTCATTCTGTTTGCGGTACTGGCCTCGGCCATCTTCTTCTGGCGTATACCCCAGGATACCTTTGATAACGGCTCATTGTGGTGGTTTGCCAGTATTAACAGCAGTTTTATCGACCTCATGCCGGCAACGGGCACACCGAAAATCTATGACGTCCATTACTGGTATGCCCCCACACAGACGCACATGGTTCTGAAAATGACGCTGCCACAGATTTACGGCGATGCGTATCAGGATGTGCTGGCTGTAGACCGGCACGGCAGCACGGTCACCGTCCGTGATGAAGAGGGCAATATCGGGCTGTATTCACCGAAGGAGCTTATCACCGGCGATGTACAGTTGTTTCAGCGCGAGGAGAGGGAAGTCCGGTCCGGTGACCTGCTGAAATTTACGCTCACGGACCGCGAGCAGGGACAGACCGGTAACCAGCGTTATACCGTGGAGTCTGTCAGCGAATCAGGGGATATCCGCCTGACGTCAGAAAAAGGCCGCATTATCATTAACCCGAAGGCGGTCCGTGCTCAGCAGCATATCGACTATGGCTGGGCGGTGACGGGTTACGGCGCACAGGGGGCGAGCACGGATTACGTTATTTCACTGGAGGGTACGGACGCCGGGCGTAAGATGCTGGCCACTCGTCGGGCCTTCTATATTTCCGCATCGCGTGTGAAGGAGCATGTGCAGATTTATACCGACGGGAAAGCGGACTGGGTCCGGGCGGTGAAAACCCCGGAACGTGATATCAAAACGGCCCATGATGCGCTGGCCCCGGAGACGCAGCGTAAACAGGCGAAAGCCATCTGGTCAATGGGGCAGCCCGTCAGTAAGACCGCCATCGGGCGGGCCTGGCTGCGGCATCAGGGAATGCAGGAGACGTCGCTGACGGCGAAAATTATCCCGGCGACGCGACGCTTCCCGGAGCCCGCACTGGCCCTGCCTGTTTACGACAACAACGGTAAAGGTGCCGGTCTGGCATTGGTCTCACTGGTTGCCAGCCCGGAGGGGAGACTGACGCAGGGTGACACCCGGATGGTGATGAGTGAGCGGGGGCGCGGGGCGCTGCTGCAGCGAAGCCGGTCGGGTCACACCCGTGTGGTCGGTGAACTGGCCGCCGCGCTCGACGCTGTCCGTACTCATCCGCAGGACGGTGTGGTGTGGCAGACCGGGGATGAATCCGTGGCGGCTCAGTTGCTCAAAATCAGTGGTGGCGAGCGTCGGGAGGTCGAAGAAAGCAGAGTGCAAATCATCAGCCAGAGAGACAGCGAAATTGCCCTGCCCGGGACGGACAATTTACGGAATGAAGAGAGCCCCCCGGTGGACATCAGTACGGTAAAAGAACAGGAAGCAGAGCGTCGTCACGCAGAAGAAAATCTGGCCATCAGCGCAGCAAAAGCAGGCAGCGAAACAGCGGAACAGATACCTGGCAGGATTGTTTTCCCCGCCGAAGAGGAATTGAATGTCAGAGCCTCTTTTAACGATATGCAGGGGCAACAGGGTGAGCCTGAACCGGACCAGAATACACTCAGAAGGATTGCGGGCGGAGAGGGAAACTCTGACAGTGATTTCGCAAGAATACGACGTACCGATAAGGAGCACGATGCGGGACGCGTTGCTGAGGTTTCCGGTGTCTCCCGTCAGGTGACTGAACTTGCCCGTAATGAGCGGGATATAGCACGGCAGACAGACACGCAGGAACGTGGCCGGATGCCGGAACACGAAGAACAGACCCTCAGCCGTACCATCCAGAAAGAACGTTAATCCAGCCTCTACCACAATGAAATCAGGCATATGCAAATGAAAAGCACAAGCAGAACAGTTTTAGCCTCACTAATAGTTACAACATTCATTATTTCTGGTCCGACAGCACGCGCAGCAACCCCTCAGCCGGTGTTCACACCGGCGCAGGAGGCCAGAATTGGCGAAGTGGCCGCAGACTACCTCGTCGCCCATCCGGAGGTACTGGTTAACGTCAGCCAGAAACTGCAGGAAAGGCAGATGCAGGCCATGACGGCGGCTGTCGCTGAGCATCAGGGGGCACTGCTGGATGATAAAGGCACCCCGTCGTATGGTCCCGCTGATGCGCAGGTGACGGTCGTCGAATTCTTCGATTACCAGTGTATCTACTGTGCCCGACTGGCTCCGGTGCTCCAGAAAGTCATGGCGGCCAACCCGGACGTGCGTTTTGTGTTCAAGGCACTCCCGATATTTGAGACGCGCTGGCCGGAATCCGGGCGTGCAGCGAAAACCGGGCTGCAGATATGGTGCAGAAAGGGGCTGATGCCTGGCTTCACTATCACAACACACTGTATGCCACCGGCCATAACGAGGGCCGGCTGACGGATGACGATATCCGTGCGGCGGCAACCGCCGTGAATTTCGACGCCGGGCAGGCGGCTGATGTACAGGGCACGCTGGACGGAATTCAGACGCTGGCGCAGCAACTGGGCTTCAGCGGGACGCCTGCCCTGGTGGTACTTCCTTCTGCCGGGGCCCGTGCCGGCAGGGTGACCGTCATCCCCGGACTTACCCGCGCAGATACCCTGCAGAGGGCAATTAATACCGCCGCGGGTAATCCGAAACCGTAATCATCAGGCGCGGCCAGCCGGCCGCATGACACAGGCCAGGGACCGTGTCGCCCGGGGGCACAACGGTCCGGTCAGATAAGGAAAGAGCATGTCAGAAGACAACCGAGACAGTCAGAAAGAAAACGAAGAAGCCTGCGCAATTTTAAAAAGAGCGCTAAGAAACCTGGTGGGGCAGGGCATTATCCGTTCACGTGATGACCTTATCCGCATTTGCGCCCTGGCGCTTCCTCAGTCAGACCAGAGGTCTGACCCTGCGGCGGGCGCTGCGATGTTTTCTCTTTCCCGTCTGTCCCTTTTCTTTGCTGTCGATCCTGCGGTATCCCACCATGATCCGGGATCATTTCGTATGGCAAATTCAGGTGTGAGAAGGTAGAATGTCAGCGTCTTCAGGTGTCTTGTGGTGGGGCAGTCTGTTGATTCAGTTTAGTTTTGTGACCTGACCCCAGTTTATGTGGGCGGCTTTGTGGTGAGGCTGGCAGGTGGCAGAACGTTTTTCGGAAGAAATGCGGACTTCCGGAAGCAGGAACATGGACGGGAGCGTGTCCGGAAAGACGCTCAGGAGCAGGTGACGGGGAGTTCCCGGAGCCTGAATGCACAAACCCCCCGAAATCTGTACGAAACTTGGCGGAATCATCAGATATCAGGGGGTCCAAAAGCAGGCGCGTGGCCTGTGAAGGATTATAACGCATGCACCATAGAAAACAACACCCGGCCGCCATAAGAACAGGCCGGCGTGAATGAAATACTGATCCCCCGCGCCGACAGGCGTGCCCGTGGCCTTCATTCCACGGCCTGTAAATGCCCGGCCCCGGTCTATATCCGGCCGTCGCACTACAAACCCTTAAGCCGGGAGCACGGTCGTGCCCTGCGTAACCTGATGAGCCGGGATAAAACCACCGGTCAGTGGGTGGTGCGCCGCCGGGTTTCTGCCGATCCCGTCTTTGTGTTCCTGCGTAATACTGCCGGCCGCCGGCGGGCATTCCGTCCGGAGCGCCGGCAGCTGCTGGATGCGCTGTTCATCCTGTTCATCAACAAAGTCGATCTGGCCACCAGTGTGGTGACCATCAATGTCTCCGCCCTGGCGGCCGCGCTCAGCCCGCGGGATGCGGATGACCACATCATTGCGGAGCAGGCTGTGACAACGTCACGCGTTTCGCGCCTGATCCACGAACTGGAGCGCTTTGGGGTGGTCAAATGCCCGCCGGCGGAATGGGACTGCGTGAACGGCTGCCGTTTTCCGAAACACGTCATTATCACTGACGCAGGCTGGCAGCTGACCGGGGTGAACATGGACAGGCTGCGCGCGGAGCAGGAGATGCGTCTTCAGGCCATCGACGATGGCCAGCTGAAGCCCGGCGAAACCCTGTCCCTGAAAGCCGCCCGTCGCCGCTGGTACGAACGCTGCCGGCATCAGACCCTTCTCAGCCGCCGGACCCGGGCCATCGAAGGTAAAATGCGTCAGAAACTGTCTGACCTGCCTTTTGATGAACGCAAGCGCCAGGTGTCAGAGCAGCTCTGGCGCAGTCTGAAGGGCCGGACGCAGCACCTGACGCCCCGCCAGTTTGAGAAAATGGTCTGGTCACAGCTGTACCAGCTGGAACTGGTCGACCTGGCCATTCCGGGCGCTTCCCCGCCGCACTGACCCCTTTTCTGGTTTATCCGCCTGACGGCGGAGGCCTTCTCACGTCCCGACATTATCCCTGCCTGTTTTATGAACACCTGCCCCGTGAATGCCTCCCTTTTTCTGCGACAGCCTGCACGATATCCCGGCGGGGATGTCATACCGTCCCGTTTATCCACAAATACCCGCAAACAGGGAAAAGCAGTTACCTGCAACTGACATCCACATACCTGCAAAATATTCAGGGTTTCACCCTTTACTTATATTCATAAAAGAGACCTCCTGTTCACTGCATAACTTCCGTGGATAACGGGGAAAACCGGTAATGCCTTCGCATGCAGCGGCCCCCGGCCGCGCGCTCAGAAAAAAGACAAAAGTACCTCCCGTCGCCAAGCGCCGGGCCCCGGTGGCGCAAAAAGCCACCCCAGTGCACACCCCTTACCCCTGCCAAACCGACGCCGCCCCGGCCCAAAGGGCCGGAACACCCCCGCTTTGTAAGGGATGTTGTAACTAGAATTCAGTGTCGCTGTGGGTGGTGCTGCTGACAGTTTTCCGTACACGCCCGTAAGCGGCCCTAACGGCCCGCTAACGCGGAGATACGCCCCGACTTCGGCCATGCCTTGTCGTGACCACTCCGACGGCGCAAATCATCAACCGGAGTAGCTTTTAGTGGATTTGGCTTTGCAGGGAATGGGGTGGGCAAGGCAGAAACTATCAATCCGTAACGGCTGCGCCGGTCACGACGCCTCCCACCGACTGCGCTCAGTGTGACTCCTGCTGGCGTCTCCATGCCGCTACGCGGCATAATGAGCATGCGCCGTAATTTTGAACAGATTCGCAGTGGAGAAAACAGGATGGACTATTCAGGGGTCGTCTCAGAAAACGGAATCTATGGTCACTCCCGTTTTTGCAACACCGATTTTGACGACAAGTTGGCTTG
>NZ_JASEYC010000047.1:0-5006 GCF_035064245.1 Citrobacter sp. R-1.5.2
CGCCGGCGGGGTCTAGCCGCCGGCTCTCATCGAAGAAGGAGTCCTCGGTGAGATTCAGAATGCCGAACACCGTCACCATGGCGTCGGCCTCCGCAGCGACTTCCACGATGGGGATCGGGCGAGCAAAAAGGCAGCAATTATGAGCCCCATACCTACAAAGCCCCACGCATCAAGCTTTTGCCCATGAAGCAACCAGGCAATGGCTGTAATTATGACGACGCCGAGTCCCGACCAGACTGCATAAGCAACACCGACAGGGATGGATTTCAGAACCAGAGAAAGAAAATAAAATGCGATGCCATAACCGATTATGACAACGGCGGAAGGGGCAAGCTTAGTAAAGCCCTCGCTAGATTTTAATGCGGATGTTGCGATTACTTCGCCAACTATTGCGATAACAAGAAAAAGCCAGCCTTTCATGATATATCTCCCAATTTGTGTAGGGCTTATTATGCACGCTTAAAAATAATAAAAGCAGACTTGACCTGATAGTTTGGCTGTGAGCAATTATGTGCTTAGTGCATCTAACGCGCTGATCACCGGCGGTTGAAAACCGTCCGGTGGATTGGCAGGTTATGCTCCTTCATTTCATTTCTGGTTTCCTATAGGGCAACCAGGCTGTCCTTGCCGGCGCTGGGAACGCAGACGATGGCATCAAATGCCTCGCTCAAATTCGTTTCTACAGAGGCGCTTTGGGACCGCATTCGCTTTGCTTCCATGGGGTCATCTGTCAATGTCAGGCATGAATCCTCCTTACCACAGGCATCGATGACATACTGTTCCACACTATCCTCACGGATTGCATCGGCAGGCGTGGTCACAACAGAGAATCCAAGAGGACTGTCGGGCGATGGGAAATGCATTTCCGGCACGGTGAGTCCAAGATGGGTGAATGCAATCGCACGGTAATCCCCCTCCTCCCTCTCTGCGAGATGCTGTCCCATGGGAACAGCCGTAAGCTCGCCTGAAAAGGAAACTGGAGTTTTTTGTAAATGATTGTTGTGCGCCAGCAGAATTATCCTTACATCCGGATTCGCTCGAACCATTCCATCCACCACGCCCGCCATATACGAGTCACGTACGGAAGTATCTCCCTCAAGAGAGGTACCATCGAAGAAAGCTTTCATTACACGCAAGGTTTCCAACGTATACTCTATCGACTCTATTCGATCAGAGGCTTTTCGGAAAAAATCGCTGTTGACGTGATTTTTCAGGACAGGGGCAAGCGACGCCAAACGGAGCTTCAATCTGGTTACCCCTGAGATAGCTTTCTCCTGCTGAGCCGTTTCCAACTCCCCCCATTTTGCCGATGAAATAACCGCCGACTGGCCATCAATGGACGTCAACAACTGAGTCAGCGCATCAACGTGGGGTTTCATGAGGTGGTCGATGACCTGGATAATTTCGGCCAATTGCGCTAGGTCGTCCCTTGGATTCAAGGTGTTGGGTAAATCGATTCCGACTAACTGCAGTTTTCTTCCTGATTCGCGTAGATATGATTTAACCCAAATCAGCACTGAGCCATACAAAGAAAAGGTCAGGGTATCCGAAAATCGCTCAAGTTCATGAGCACCGGCTGTTGAGTTGAGCCATTCAGATAGCCGGGATGCCTGAATCGCCCCACATTCCAAACCAATCGCATTAAAATCATGCCTCTCGACAAAATAGCGAATAAGACTAGCTCTAGCCAGTGAGAACTCCGCGACAAAGTGAGCACCCTCGCCAATGCCGACAATTCGGGCGCCCTCAACTACGGGATTAAGAATCTCAAACTCATTGAACTCCAGCTTTTGAGGCTGTAAAAGTGTTCTGGTCGTTCTCCATGTCATTTTTTTATCCTTTTGCGTTTATTGCTGAAATCGTCATACTTTCGCTTCGCCAATAACCAGGCTCACAGAGCATAACGCCTGAGCTCAGCCGACCGAAACCGCGTAGCGGTTTTGGGTCGGCTGCAGCGATTTGTTGGGCGATAGCTTGCCACATTCTCTCAACGATTGGGATTTGATGTACTTTCCGCACTTTGTAGCGCGACCACATCATGCTCCCCCTGGCCGCGAGAGCCCTTCACTCGGGAAACACAAGACAGACCGAGCACGACTGTTGCAAGGGTCAAACAGTACACGACAACCGGCCAAGCCGTGTTGCGCGGCAACAGCGAAATGATCAACGTTCCGATGCTTCCTAGCAGTACACCGCCCAAGCAGAAGTAGACTGCCGTGACCGTTCCAGCAACATGGTCGAATCCTCGAAGAGCGCCATTGGGCGCCACAGATACCGCTGTGGCGACACCAATACCCACTAGCCACATTGGAGCAATAAAGCCTAACACGGACTGCAAAGCCCATATTTCGGTGATGGCAAGCAATACTGCTCCAGCTATCAGGCATCCCATTCCCATTCGCAAGACACTTGGGCTGCCCCACTTGGGTATCACACGCCCCATAAAACGAGCCGTAAACACCATGGCAATTGCCACTGTGGCGAACAGCAGGCTGAAGCCAAGCTGAGACACACCTTGCCTGCCCATCATTAGTCCGGGCGCAATGGAGAAAAAGACGAAGAAGCTACCCATTCCAGCGGCGTAACACAACGTGTACAACCAGAAGTTCAGGCACTTAACGGGGAGTAGCAGCTGCGACCATTGCAAGCCCGCAACTCGTTGCACCCGGGTTTCAGGCCAGAATCGCCACGCTGCTGCAGATGCAGCGATCATGCCCAAACCTAGAAACGCAAAGATAGCCCGCCACCCAAGCCACATGTCGACGAGCGCTCCGAGCAATGGGCCTACCGCCGGGACCATGGCCAGCATGGATCCGAGTATGCCGTAAATGACATTACTTTCCTCGCGACCTGCGTAAATGTCACGTACTGTTGCAAATGTGGAAACAAGGCACGCCGAGGCACCACAAGCCTGAAGAATCCGAAGCCCCAGAAAGACTTCAGCCGATGACGTAAGAGCGAGGCCCATTGACGCCACAACGTAGGCGAGGCCACCTCCCAGTAGAACGGGGCGGCGCCCCAGTCGGTCCGATAGCGGTCCAAACAAGAGCTGACCGGCACCAATCATGACCAAGTACGTTGTCAGCGTAAGCTGAATTGTGCTCGCTGTCGTACCAAGCGCGTTTGGCATAAACGGCACTGCTGGCAAGTACATGTCCATGCCGAGTGATGCCAATAAATCGAACGGTGATAACAACAACACCGTGGCGGCAAGGGAGTACCGCCAACTAAAGTTTTTTGAGCTCACGAAACCATCTCCTTGAACAAAGGATTTGGCGGCGCTCCCGTAGAGCAAAAGGATTCATGAGAACGCCGCAACAACCGAAAAATGAAGGTTGCTGCGGCTTACTTGTCTGCGTTCTTGGAAGTGCTCATCTGCTGACTATCTCATGATTGAATTTGAATCGTAACAACTTTCAAGCAACTCTGCAAGGAGCCTTATTGTGCGCCCAACGCCGGAGTTAAGCCGCCGCGCGTAGCGCGGTCGGCTTGAACGAATTGTTAGACATCATTTACCAACTGACTTGATGATCTCGCCTTTCACAAAGCGAATAAATTCTTCCAAGTGATCTGCGCGTGAGGCCAAGTGATCTTCTTTTTGTCCCAGATAAGCTTGCTTAGCTTCAAGTAAGACGGGCTGATACTGGGCAGGTAGGCGTTTTATTGCCCAGTCGGCAGCGACATCCTTCGGCGCGATTTTGCCGGTTATTGCGCTGTACCAAATGCGGGACAACGTAAGCACTACATTTCGCTCATCGCCGGCCCAGTCGGGCTGCGAGTTCCATAGCTTCAAGGTTTCCCTCAGCGCCTCGAATAGATCCTGTTCAGGAACCGGGTCAAAGAATTCCTCCGCTGCCGGACCTACCAAGGCAACGCTATGTTCTCTTGCTTTTGTAAGCAGGATAGCTAGATCAATGTCGATCATGGCTGGCTCGAAGATACCCGCAAGAATGTCATTGCGCTGCCATTCTCCAAATTGCAGCTCGCGCTTAGCCGGATAACGCCACGGGATGATGTCGTCATGCACGACAAGGGTGACTTCTATAGCGCGGAGCGTCTCGCTCTCGCCAGGGAAAGCCGAAGCCTCCATAAGGTCATTGAGCAATGCTCGCCGCGTCGTTTCATCAAGCTTTACGGCCACAGTAACCAACAAATCAATATCGCTGTATGGCTTCAGGCCGCCATCCACTGCGGAGCCGTACAAATGCACGGCCAGCAACGTTGATTCCAGATGGCGCTCAATGACGCTTAGCACCTCTGATAGTTGGTTCGAAATTTCGATGGTCACCGCTACCCTCATGATGTCTAACTTTGTTTTAGGGCGACTGCCCTGCTGCGTAACATCGTTGCTGCTCCATAACATCAAACATCGACCCACGGCGTAACGCGCTTGCTGCTTGGATGCCCGAGGCATAGACTGTACAAAAAAACAGTCATAACAAGCCATGAAAACCGCCACTGCGCCGTTACCACCGCTGCGTTCGGTCAAGGTTCTGGACCAGTTGCGTGAGCGCATACGCTACTTGCATTACAGTTTACGAACCGAACAGGCTTATGTCCACTGGGTTCGTGCCTTCATCCGTTTCCACGGTGTGCGTCACCCGGCAACCTTGGGCAGCAGCGAAGTCGAGGCATTTCTGTCCTGGCTGGCGAACGAGCGCAAGGTTTCGGTCTCCACGCATCGTCAGGCATTGGCGGCCTTGCTGTTCTTCTACGGCAAGGTGCTGTGCACGGATCTGCCCTGGCTTCAGGAGATCGGAAGACCTCGGCCGTCGCGGCGCTTGCCGGTGGTGCTGAGCATTGTTTAGCCCAGCAATAATCCCATTATAAGTTGGGGGGAGGGGCTCCGACAACCGCAAAGCTATCTTTTCTGTATTGTTTTGGATGTCGTCCGCAAGAATGGTATTCTCGATCAGTTCTCGAGCCAACAATGATGTTTCGAAGCAGACGGCCAACACCGTCTGCTTCGTTTCTGGTTCTTGTTCTTCCACTGCCAGCGCGTTACT
>NZ_JASEYC010000048.1:0-4748 GCF_035064245.1 Citrobacter sp. R-1.5.2
ATTGAACTGTCAGGAGCTGGCTGCACAACAGCCATTACGCCCAATCAACTGGTGCAGTCGTCTTCTGAAAATGACATCCATGCCCAGCCCGTGCGCGAGCTGGATCACCGCCCGCACGATAGTTTGGTCACGGGCATCATCCGGGAGCCTGGCGACAAAGGATTGGTCGATTTTCAATGTGGTGATGGGGCAGCATTTCAGATGTTGCAGGCAGGAATAGCCGGTGCCGAAGTCGTCGGCGGCGAAGCGCACGCCGATGGCGCGCAAGGCGTCGAAACTGGCGAACAGGGCTGGATTGCCGAATGCGACCGATTCGGTCAGTTCGATCTCCAGAAGCTCGGCGGGCAGGGCCATATCGGCCAGCACCCGCTTTACCTCGTCGTCGAACGTTGGCCCAACCTGGCTGGCGGACACATTGATGGCAAGACGGAACGGTTGCCATGCCGGTCCTTGCCACTTGTGCATCTGGCGACAGGCCTCGCCCAGCACCCACGCGCCTATTTCCGGCATCAGGCCGAACGACTCGGCCAGCGGCAGGAACTGGCCGGGCGGCAACAGGCCAAGCCTCGGATGCCGCCAGCGCATCAACGCTTCCGCGCCAGCGATCCGGTGATCGCGCAGATCGACCAGCGGCTGGTAATGCAGGTCAAGCTGTCCGCGCGCCGCCGCCTGCGCCAACTCGGCCGCCGTCCATCCGGCGGGCTGCGAACTCGTCATGATCCGCCCCGGAAGGCGCGCAGCAGCCGCGTTACGGCCAGAACGAACAAGCCGGTCAGCGCGAGCGCGGCAACACCCCAATGCTCGCCAAGGAAGGCACCGGCGGTCGTCCCGGCCAGCACGGCGGCGAGAATCGGCAGATGGCAGGGGCAGGTCAACACGGCCAGCGCACCCCACAGGTAGCCGGAAACGGGTTGGCGCGTCTCGGGCGGCAGTTTGTCAGGGGCGTTCACGGCAATGCCTCCTCGTGCGCCCGCTCGGCTGGCATGGAGGCCAGTTGCGCGTCCAGATGGGCCAACGCCGCGCGCCGCCGCTCGACCAACTGGCGCAGCACGGCAAGCTGCGCTGCGGCTTGTGCGCCGTCCGCTGCGTCGAGCGCACGGCACAGCCGCGCCAGGGCATCCAGGCCGATACCCGCCTCGAAGGCCGCGCGCACGAAGCACAGCCGTTGCAAGGCCGCATCGTCGAACACGCCGTAGCCGCCCGTGGTGCAGGCCACCGGCCGTAACAAGCCGCGCACCAGGTAGTCGCGCACGATATGTACGCTCACCCCAGCGTTATGGGCCAGTTGCGATACCGTGTAGGCGCTCATCGCACACCTCCTTGTCCTCACCCGGCGCAGCAGGAAAGCTGCTTCACATCCTTGTTGAAGGTCTGCGCCGCGAGCTTCAACCCTTCGACCATCGTCAGGTAGGGGAACAACTGGTCGGCCAGTTCCTGCACCGTCATCCGGTTGCGAATCGCCAGTGCGGCCGTCTGGATCAGTTCGCCCGCTTCCGGGGCCACTGCCTGCACGCCGATCAGTCGTCCGCTGCCTTCTTCAACCACCAGTTTGATGAAGCCGCGCGTGTCGAAGTTGGCGAGCGCGCGCGGCACGTTGTCCAGCGTTAGCGTGCGACTATCAGTTTTGATGCCGTCATGGTGCGCTTCCGCCTCGCTGTAGCCTACGGTCGCCACTTGCGGGTCGGTGAACACCACGGCCGGCATCGCGGTCAGGTTCAGGGCCGCGTCACCGCCGGTCATGTTGATCGCGGCGCGAGTGCCGGCCGCTGCCGCCACATAGACGAACTGCGGCTGGTCGGTGCAGTCGCCTGCGGCGTAGATGTGTTCCACGCTTGTACGCATGCCGGGGTCGATGACGATAGCGCCTTGCGGGGTGAGCGTGACGCCCGTCGCATCCAGTGCCAGCTTGCGTGTGTTGGGCGCGCGGCCGGTGGCGACCAGCAGCTTGTCGGCGCGCAGTTCGCCGTGCGCCGTGGTGAGCACGAATTCGCCGTCCCCTTCACCATTGATATACGCGACCTGGCTGGCCTGGGTGTGTTCCCTCACCTCGATGCCCTCCATGCGGAATGCGGCCGTGACGGCTTCGCCTATAGCTGGGTCTTCGCGGAAGAACAGCGTGCTGCGAGCCAGGATCGTCACCTTCGCTCCGAGTCGGGCGAACGCCTGCGCCAGCTCCAGCGCCACCACTGATGAGCCAATCACGGCCAGGCGCTTAGGAATCGTCTCGCTGACCAGCGCTTCAGTGGAAGTCCAGTACGGAGTGTCTTTCAGGCCGGGAATCGGCGGCACGGCCGGGCTCGCGCCGGTGGCGATCAGGCAGCGGTCGAATGCCACCACGCGCTCGCCGCCGTCGTTGAGTTGCACGATCAGGTTGCGATTGTCCTTAAAGCGGGCGGAGCCGTGCAGCACAGTGATCGCCGGATTGCCCTCCAAGATGCCTTCGTACTTGGCGTGGCGCAGTTCATCGACGCGGGCCTGCTGCTGGGCCAGCAGCGCCGTGCGCTGGATGGTCGGCGTGGTAGCGGCGATGCCGCCATCGAACGGGCTTTCCCGGCGCAGATGGGCGATATGGGCGGCGCGGATCATGATCTTGGACGGCACACAACCGACATTGACGCAGGTGCCGCCGATGGTGCCGCGCTCGATCAGCGTGACACGTGCGCCTTGCTCGACGGCCTTCAGCGCCGCTGCCATCGCGGCCCCGCCGCTGCCGATGACGGCGATATGCAATGCGCCGCTGCTACCCGTCTTGTCGTTTCTGCCCAGCAGATCGCGCATCTTGTCGAGCAATCCGCCCGGCGTCGAAACTGAGGGGGCATCGGCCAGCGTGGCCCGATAACCGAGTCCAGCTACAGCGGCCGTCAGCGCGTCGGGTGACGTGCCGACCTCAATGGCGAGCTTGGCGCTGCCCTTGGCGTAGGAGACATCCGCTGATTGCACGCCGGGCACTTTCTCCAGGGCGTCCTTGACATGCACTGCGCACGAGTCGCAAGTCATGCCGGTGATTTTGAGAGTGCTCATACCATCGTTCCTTATTCGTGTGGGCCGCCGTGTCGCACGGTCAGCCGTCTTTCACAAGCGCTTGGCGGGGAGTTCGCAGCCGTCCGGTCCGCAACGGCGATGCGCCGGCGACACGAAGTCCCAGATCGACACCCCAATCATCAAGGCCAGGCCGACGTACATCAGGTTCGCCGTCCACCAGTTGCCGAGCAGCCAGACCGTGGCCGCAAACACGATGGCCGGGCCGATCATGCCGAGCAGACTGCGCAGCCATTGCCGATGACTGAACCAACCCAGCGCGTTCGCCAGGAAGGCCAGCGCGGCAAACAGCGGCAGCAGGCGGCTGATGAACAGTCCCTCGTACTGGCTCAAGAAGCCCAGCCCGATGGCCGCGCCGAAGCTGGCGAGGGCTGGAAAGCAGGCGGCGCAGCCCATCGCGGAAACGACGCTGCCGAGCGCGCCGGTTTTATCGGCAATGCGTGTCATCAGTCCCATGAAGCGGCTCTCGCTGTTGTCGTTGGCTTGCTGGCTCACTGCTTGACGCTGGACGGATAGCCGGCGTCTGCGGTGGCCTTGGTCAGCTTCTGTACGCTGGCCTTGGTGTCGTCAAAAGTGACGACGGCCTCGCGCTTCTCGAAGCCCACATCGACCTTGCTCACGCCTTCGACCTTGGAGAGCGCTTTCTTGACTGTGATCGGGCAGGCGGCGCAAGTCATGCCGGGAACCGCTAGCGTGACGGTCTGGGTAGCGGCCCACACCGGGGCAACAGCGGCGGCGAGGGCAAGGGAGGCAAACAGTTTCTTCATGATGAACTCCTGGTTAATAGAAAAATGGAACGACATAGGGAAATCCAAGCGCGACCAGGACCAGCACGGCCACGATCCAGAAAATCAGCTTGTAGGTGGCGCGCACCTGCGGAATCGCGCAGACCTCACCTGGCTTGCATGCCTGCACGGGCCGGTAAATCCGCTTCCAGGCGAAGAACAGCGCCACTAGCGCCGCGCCGATGAACAACGGTCGATAGGGTTCCAGCACCGTCAGGTTGCCGATCCAAGCACCGGAGAAGCCCAGGGCGACCAGTACTAGCGGCCCCAGGCAGCAGGTCGATGCAAGAATGGCGGCCAGCCCGCCGGCGAAGAGCGCACCGCGCCCGTTTTGTGGTTCAGACATACGTTGGCCCTTTTGAATTTGGATTGGATAGCGTAACCTTACTTCCGTACTCATGTACGGAGTCAAGCGATATGGAAAATAATTTGGAAAACCTGACCATTGGCGTTTTTGCCAAGGCGGCCGGGGTCAACGTGGAGACAATCCGCTTCTATCAGCGCAAGGGCCTGTTGCGGGAACCGGACAAGCCTTACGGCAGCATCCGCCGCTATGGGGAGGCGGACGTGGTTCGGGTGAAATTCGTGAAATCGGCACAGCGGCTGGGGTTCAGTCTGGACGAGATTGCCGAGCTGTTGCGGCTCGACGATGGCACCCACTGCGAGGAGGCCAGCAGCCTGGCCGAACACAAGCTCAAGGACGTGCGCGAGAAGATGGCCGACTTGGCGCGCATGGAAACCGTGCTGTCTGAACTCGTGTGCGCCTGCCATGCACGAAAGGGGAATGTTTCCTGCCCGTTGATCGCGTCACTACAGGGCGAAGCAGGCCTGGCAAGGTCAGCTATGCCTTAGCGTGCTTTATTTAATGAGATGGTCACTCCCTCCTTCCCGGTACTATGCTGAGGACAGGCTTTCATTCGGAGA
>NZ_JASEYC010000049.1:0-3765 GCF_035064245.1 Citrobacter sp. R-1.5.2
GTGGCTCAACCTGCGAAAAGAAACGAGTTGCTACGTAAGTCCGAGAACATGCTTTCCATGGTCTCTGAGCTCGCCTTTGGGACCGACATATCGGTAGAGAGTGACGCGCTCGATGCCGAGTTCCTTGCAGAGATCGGAAACTGAAGTATCGCGCTGGGCCATGGCGGCTTGCGCGAGACGCACCTGAGCTTTGGTGAGCGCGAATTTTCGTCCGCCCTTGCGACCGCGCGCTCTCGCGGAGGCGAGACCCGCCATGGTGCGCTCTCGGATCAGATCCCGCTCGAACTCGGCCAAGGTGGCGAAGATTCCGAACACCATGCGACCGGACGCAGTCGTGGTGTCGATCTGAGCGCCCTTTCCAGTCAGAACCCGCAGGCCGATCTTGCGGTCTGACAGCTCCTTCACCGTGTTGACCAGATGGGCAAGCGATCGTCCGAGGCGATCGAGCTTCCAGACCACCAGCACATCGCCGTCACGCAATGACTTGAGGCAGGCAGTCAAGCCAGGGCGATCATCACGACCGCCGGAAGCAAGATCATCATAGATATTGTCCCGTTCGACACCTGCGGCGCGCAAGGCGTCGTGCTGCAGGTCGAGAGACTGCGAGCCATCGGCTTTGGAGACGCGGGCATATCCGATCAGCATGTATCACAAACGTTGGTTTGAGGCGGCGCTTCGGCCACGATTGCATTGACCTCTGGAAATGTATCTCAACCAGCTTCATAAACAAAGCGTCTTGAACGCTATCAGATTTTGAAAAAGGAACATGTATGCCGCGTCGCGTCACTCTAACCGATCGGCAGAAAGACGCGCTGTTGCGCTTGCCGACTTCACAGACGGATTTGCTCAAGCACTATACGCTGAGTGATGAAGACTTTGGGCATATCAGGCTGCGTCGGCGCGCTCACAACAGGTTCGGCTTCGCCCTGCAATTGTGTGTCCTGCGCTATCCCGGCCGGGTGCTGGCTCCAGGCGAACTGATCCCTGCAGAGGTCATCGAATTTATCGGAGCGCAGCTTGGCCTGGGTGCCGACGATCTCGTAGACTATGCTGCCCGCGAGGAAACACGGCACGAGCATCTTGCCGAGTTACGGGGGCTCTACGGCTTCCGCACCTTCTCCGGACGTGGTGCGAGCGAGCTGAAGGAATGGTTGTTCCGAGAAGCCGAGATGGCGGTGTCGAACGAGGATATCGCCCGTCGCTTCGTAGCCGAGTGCCGACGCACCCGCACTGTCCTTCCCGCGACATCCACGATCGAGCGGCTTTGTGCCGCGGCTCTCGTCGATGCCGAGCGACGCATCGAGACGAGGATCGCCAGTCGGCTGCCTATGTCGATCCGAGAACAGTTGCTGGCATTGCTCGAGGAGACGGCTGATGATCGGGTGACCCGTTTTGTGTGGCTGCGCCAGTTCGAGCCTGGCTCGAACTCTTCGTCGGCCAACCGGCTGCTCGACCGGCTCGAATATCTGCAACGCGTCGATCTCCCCGAGGATCTGCTTGCCGGCGTTCCTGCCCATCGGGTGACTCGTCTGCGCAGGCAGGGTGAACGGTATTATGCCGACGGCATGCGCGATCTCCCGGAGGACAGGCGGCTTGCGATCTTGGCTGTTTGCGTCTCGGAATGGCAGGCGATGTTGGCCGACGCAGTGGTCGAAACCCACGACCGGATCGTCGGCCGTCTCTACCGTGCTTCGGAGCGTATTTGCCATGCAAAGGTCGCAGACGAAGCGGGGGTGGTGCGTGACACCCTGAAATCCTTCGCCGAGATCGGGGGCGCCCTGGTCGATGCACAGGATGATGGCCAGCCGCTGGGCGATGTCATCGCGAGTGGGTCAGGGTGGGACGGCTTAAAAACCCTTGTTGCAATGGCAACCAGGCTGACCGCCACCATGGCCGACGATCCGCTCAATCATGTGCTCGACGGTTATCACCGCTTCCGCCGATACGCTCCACGCATGTTGCGCCTGCTCGATCTGCGAGCTGCGCCCGTTGCACTGCCGCTTCTGGAAGCGGTGACGGCCCTTCGTACCGGTTTGAACGATGCCGCGATGACCAGCTTCTTGCGGCCCAGCTCGAAATGGCATCGCCACCTTCGGGCCCAGAGGGCTGGCGACGCTCGCCTATGGGAGATCGCGGTGCTGTTCCATCTGCGCGATGCGTTCCGCTCCGGAGATGTCTGGCTTACTAGGTCCCGGCGCTATGGCGATCTGAAACACGCACTCGTTCCGGCACAAGCCATCGCGGAAGGCGGTCGTCTCGCTGTGCCATTGCGGCCGGAGGAATGGCTGGCAGACCGGCAAGCTCGCCTCGACATGCGGTTGCGCGAGCTTGGCCGTGCCGCTCGCGCAGGCACGATCCCGGGCGGGTCGATTGAAAACGGCGTTCTGCATATCGAGAAACTCGAAGCCGCCGCGCCGACAGGCGCCGAAGATCTGGTGCTCGATCTCTACAAGCAGATCCCGCCCACGCGCATCACCGATCTCCTGCTGGAGGTGGATGCGGCGACCGGCTTCACCGAAGCGTTCACCCATCTGCGCACAGGAGCACCCTGCGCTGACCGGATCGGGCTAATGAACGTTATCTTGGCGGAAGGGATCAACCTCGGCTTGCGCAAAATGGCGGATGCGACAAACACCCACACCTTCTGGGAATTGATCCGCATTGGACGGTGGCATGTCGAGGGCGAAGCCTATGACCGGGCGCTGGCCATGGTGGTCGAGGCACAGGCAGCGTTACCCATGGCCCGGTTCTGGGGCATGGGCACGTCGGCTTCGAGCGACGGACAGTTCTTCGTCGCTACAGAGCAAGGTGAGGCCATGAACCTGGTCAACGCGAAATATGGCAATACCCCGGGCCTGAAAGCCTATAGCCACGTCTCCGACCAATATGCGCCGTTCGCAACCCAGGTGATTCCTGCAACGGCAAGCGAAGCGCCTTACATCCTCGATGGCCTGCTGATGAACGATGCTGGACGCCATATCCGCGAGCAGTTCACCGACACGGGCGGCTTCACCGATCACGTCTTTGCCGCATGTGCCATTCTCGGCTACCGGTTCGCTCCGCGCATCCGCGACCTGCCATCCAAACGGCTCTACGCGTTCAATCCGTCGGCCGCCCCGGCGCACCTGCGAGCGTTGATCGGCGGAAAGGTCAACCAAGCCATGATCGAGCGCAATTGGCCCGACATCCTGCGCATCGCCGCCACCATTGCTGCCGGGACCGTCGCGCCAAGCCAGATTCTGCGGAAACTCGCCTCCTATCCGCGGCAGAACGAGCTCGCGACAGCCCTGCGGGAAGTCGGTCGCGTCGAGCGCACCCTGTTCATGATCGACTGGATTCTGGATGCCGAACTCCAACGGCGTGCCCAGATCGGGCTCAACAAAGGCGAAGCTCATCATGCGCTGAAGCGGGCAATCAGCTTCCACCGCCGCGGTGAAATCCGCGACCGTTCCGCCGAAGGCCAGCATTACCGCATCGCCGGCATGAATCTGCTCGCCGCCATCATCATCTTCTGGAACACCATGAAGCTCGGCGAGGTCGTTGCAAACCAGAAACGCGATGGAAAGCTGCTATCGCCCGATCTCTTGGCCCATGTTTCGCCGCTCGGATGGGAACACATCAATCTCACCGGAGAATATCGCTGGCCAAAGCCTTAGCGTAGGATTCCGCCCCCTCCCGCAAACGACCCCTGCTCGGCCATTCCGACGTCTCTACGACGATGATTTACACGCATGTGCTGAAAGTTGGCGGTGCCGGAGTGCGCTC
>NZ_JASEYC010000050.1:0-2308 GCF_035064245.1 Citrobacter sp. R-1.5.2
TCGCGAAATTTCGCAGTCGCGACGCCAGAGACCGAGGGTTAGATCATGCCTAGCATTCACCTTCCGGCCGCCCGCTAAATATCTCCTTTTGGGTTGTTAATAAAACATCCAATAAGTTGACTGTGCGTGAAAAAGAAAGTTTTGTGTGATGGCGTTGAAGATCGCACCGTTAAGCTCTTATGTGGGATGGTGCAGAGCTCGACGACTACCGATAAAACGCAACCGCCGCAAACAGACAAGAAAAAGCCCCAACTGATAACAGTTGGGGCTTCAGTATTGTGATTGGTGGAGCAATAGCACCCTGAACCCAAAACCTTCTCGCTCAACCGGTAGTGGCTGATAACAACTCGTGAGGGCTATTGCGGGTTAAGCATTTAGCGATGTCTAGGGCCAGACTGGACGTCTGAACGCAAGCCGCTGATACTGTACATAACCACAGTATCAGCGGAGGATACCCATGTCGCTGGCAAGGAACGCCACGGCGAGTCAATCGCCCACTCAAACAAACGGTTACGAACGCCACCAACCCGACCAGACGCTGCTCTACCAGCTGGTTGAGCAGCACTACCCAGCCTTCAAAGCCTCACTCGAAGCCCAAGGTCAACACCTGCCTCGCTACATCCAACAAGAATTCAACGACCTCCTCCAATGTGGCCGTCTGGAGTATGGTTTCATGCGGGTTCGCTGCGAGGATTGTCATCACGAGCGTCTGGTCGCCTTCAGCTGTAAACGACGCGGCTTTTGCCCTAGCTGCGGTGCCCGCCGGATGGCCGAGAGTGCGGCGCTGCTGATAGACGAAGTCTTCCCCAAGGAGCCCATTCGCCAGTGGGTGCTCAGCTTTCCTTTCCAGCTACGCTTTTTGCTGGCTCGCCATCCCCAGCTGATGGGCCAGGTCTTGAGTATCGTCTATCGTACACTCTCAACTCATCTGATCAAAAAAGCCGGTTACACCAAAGCCTCTGCACAAACTGGCTCAGTGACTCTTATCCAACGCTTTGGCTCCGCGCTAAATCTCAATGTCCACTACCACATGCTGTTTCTCGATGGTGTCTATGCCGAAGATGACTATGGCAAGCAACGCTTCCATCGTGTCAAGGCACCCACTTACGATGAGCTGAATACGCTCGCTCACACCCTCAGCCATCGCATCGCTCGCTGCATGGAAAAGCGTGGGATTTTGGAGCGTGATGCCGAGAATACGTGGTTGACACTGGAAGAGGGCGAAGACGATACGCTGACTCAATTACATGGTGCTTCGGTTACGTATCGCATTGCCGTCGGCCCCCAGCAAGGGCGCAAAGTCTTCACCCTGCAAACCTTGCCAGGGCGTGAGGATAAAGCCGACTCAAGCAGTCGAGTAGCCAACCATGCTGGTTTCTCGCTACACGCCGGTGTGATGGCCGAAGCGCATCAGCGGGATAAGCTTGAGCGCTTGTGTCGCTACATTAGTCGGCCAGCGGTTTCAGAAAAACGTCTGGCATTAACCGCCAATGGGCAGGTGCGTTACGAGCTCAAAACTCCGTACCGCAATGGCACCACCCATGTGATCTTCGAGCCGCTGGACTTCATCGCCAAACTCGCTGCGTTGGTACCTAAGCCGCGAGTCAACCTCACACGCTTCCACGGCGTCTTTGCACCGAACAGCAAACACCGAGTTCAAGTAACACCCGCCAAGCGGGGCAAGAAGCCCGACAAATCGGAAGGTCTCGATACTAACTGGCGTGACAAGAGTCCTGCAGAGCGCCACCGCGCCATGACCTGGATGCAACGCCTCAAGCGAGTCTTCAATATTGATATTGAAGTCTGCGAACACTGCGGCGGTCACGTCAAAGTGATTGCCAGCATCGAAGATCCGAAGGTCATTGAGCAGATTCTCAAGCATCTGAAACAGAAAACAGCCAAGGCGAATGCCGCCAAGCAGCGTGAGCTGCCACCAGAACGAGCGCCGCCACTGACTCCCAGCCTGTTCGATCCATCACAGAGTCGTCTCTTTGACTGACGACCCCAAATCCAACACTGCTCAACACTGCCAACTTTTAAACGGGGCGGTGGGGCAGTTTGTATCTCTCGAGCTATCAGGCTAGAGATTTTACCGCCAAATCGAACCTTATTAGAGCGGTTTAGGCTGGACCGGCAGTTAAAATTGGGGCTTGAGCGGTAAACGAGTGAGGGAATTTCAGGTAAGATACTTCGGATGAGGAGCAAAAAGGTGGTTTATACTTCCTATACCCAGTAGTGTTCCCCTGTCGGTTTGGTTGGGGTCGATGCCCCACTTTGGGCGCGGCGTTGGGCGCCGCAAGATGAAAGC
>NZ_JASEYC010000050.1:2408-3583 GCF_035064245.1 Citrobacter sp. R-1.5.2
AGTAGTGTTCCCCTGTCGGTTTGGTTGGGGTCGATGCCCCACTTTGGGCGCGGCGTTGGGCGCCGCAAGATGAAAGCTCTGTGTGAAGGCTTGGATATTAAGACCTTGGATGATTTCAATGCCATCACCGAAGAGCAGATCGTTAGCGTCGACAAATTCAGCTACAAAACTGCCGCAAAAGTGCTTGCAGGTATGGCTGAACATGCCGAGCTATTCAACAAGATTCAATCAATCATCGGGTTCAAACAGCAGGTCACTTCGGGGGATCGTTTTACCGGTGAGAAGATCGTGATCACCGGTTTTCGTGACGCGGCCTTGGAGAAGCTGATTGAAGCTGAGGGTGGTGAAGTGCAATCATCAGTCTCGTCGAAGACCACCATGGTGATCGCGGCATCCACTTCCGGATCTTCCGGCAAATTGAAGAAAGTGCACGATCTCAACAACAGCGGAAAGGCAAATATCAAACTGATTGATCTGGCCACCTTCCGTAAGCAATATCTGGAACAACCAGCATCGACTGGTTTGGAGTTTTAATGAGTCACCCACAACTTGAGCTAATAGTCGCTGTGGATTCTAAGTTGGGATTCGGGAAAGGCGGCAAGATTCCATGGAAATGCAAAGAAGACATGGCGCGATTTACGCGGATTTCTAAAGAGATCCGCGTGTGCGTTATGGGGAAACACACGTATACTGACATGCGTGACATGCAGTTAGAAAAGGATGGCGCCGAGGAGCGAATCAAGGAGAAAGGAATTCTCCCCGAACGCGAATCGTTCGTGATCTCCTCGACGTTAAAACAAGAAGATGTCATAGGCGCTACTGTCGTTCCTGATCTTCGTGCTGTGATCAACCTGTATGAGAATACCGATCAACGCATTGCTGTCATTGGTGGGGAGAAGTTGTACATTCAAGCTCTTTCATCAGCAACGAAACTGCACATGACCATAATTCCAAGAGAGTTCGACTGTGATCGATTTATTCCTGTTGATCCGATCCAGAACAATTTTCACATTGATTCCAGTGCCAGCGAGACTGTGGAGGCAACCGTTGATGAGACTCAAGAGCGCATTCACTTTGCTACTTACGTGCGTAACAATCAGTAACGCGCTGGCAGTGGAAGAACAAGAACCAGAAACGAAGCAGACGGTGTTGGCCGTCTGCTTCGAAACATCATT
>NZ_JASEYC010000051.1:0-3386 GCF_035064245.1 Citrobacter sp. R-1.5.2
ACCATTTCGCAGCAGCCGCCTGATCGGCGCAGAGCGACAGCCTACCTCTGACTGCCGCCAATCTTTGCAACAGAGCCCGCCGTGCTAGTCTGCTCGGTGATGGTGGAGTGAAGCCAACCCGCAATCGGGTTATGAATCTGCATCGCGATTCGCAATCAGCTGTCTCTTGAGCATGTCGAACTCCTGCGATGTTATCTCGCCGTGCTCGTGCTGCTACACCAACTTGTCCAACTCATCCGCCACACCGCTCCCCACCACCTGCGATGGCCAGGTTGTTTGCTGGGCGCATTGGCGGAGTATCGTCTCGACCCGGGACACCCACACCGGCACAACCTTACGGGAGTGATTCACTGTCAAAGAATCGGCCCGGTGCTCTGACGCAAGTATCGGGATGGTCACCATTTGTAAGCCGTAGACCTGAGTGGTGATCAAGACTTCGATACCACCGACCGTACCGGTACTAATCGACGACGGTCGTGTTCGTCGCCTGCCGCAGGGACTCTGCACACCTCCGTTTACGCATGTGCCTGGAGGAGTTGGAAATCGTCGTGTTCGGGAAACATTAAACACAGGATGGCAGCGATCTGAGCCAGCACATGATCAGCTAGCTCACCATCCGGATCGACGGCCCACTGCATCGTCGCGCCAGCGATGACCGAGTGCAGGAGCAACTCAGCTGCCGCAGGAGCACCTGGGGGCAGTCGCTTGCGGATCCCCTCCACCACCGCGCGGTTCCGCTGGATCGCAAGCGTGCGTAGCTCCGGCACCTGGAGCTCGTACCAGGAGATGAGATAGTTCACCGAGAAGTCGTTGCGAGTGTTCATGCTCCGAACGAGCACCTGCAAAAATTCCCAGAGCCCTTGCGGCCCTGCGCCTATCGGTATCGCATTCAGGTAATGCCGCACCTGCTCGACGCCGCGCTCCATCATCCTCACCAGCAGCGTATCGCGGTTGGTGAAGCGCTGGATTAACGCTGCGCGGGAGAGCCCCACCTCCTTTGCTACTCCGCTGAGCGTGAACTCTATGGGACCGCAACGCTTCAGCACTACGGTGGCGGCCTCGAGTACCTCGTCATCGGACTTGAGCTTGGGGCGGGGCATCAGTGTTCACCTTCTGTATGGGTTGGGGCGGAGGCTGTGGCTGCCGCCGCCATTGTAGCAAATTGAAGACGGAGCGAGAGTAGAGCCACGAGCCCCGCAAACACGGCCGATACAACGAGGCCAGGGAGCGGACCAGCAAGGTCGACAAACGCGCCGGCCGCAAGCATAACCATGGGCGAGGCTGACAGCATCACCGCCGAGACCGTGCCGAGTACCCGGCCGAGAAGTTCTGGCGGCGTGCGGTTGTAGATGGCAGCGTTGAGAATGGGAGAGACTGAGCCGGTCAGCAGTCCCACGAGCGCGCCCAACAACATCAGCACCGGCACGCCTGGCAACTGTGAAAGCAGAAGCGAGCCCACCGCAGAGCCACAAAATGCCACCGCCAGCCAGTTCTGCGCTGATATCCGGGCGCCGACCGACGCATGAATGGCAATGCCAAGGAGACCACCAGCCCCCATCATTGAGGAGAACAGCCCGAGCTCTGCTACTTGGCGTCCTGCATCTACAAACAGCGCAGGCATGATGACGCTGCCGTTGGCGCCAACGATGCCCACGAAGATCATCACTATACCAAAGAGAGGGCGCAGCAGGGGTTCGCTCCAGAGAAAAGCGACGCCGGCGCGCATGGAGAGAGTCGCCGTCGTGGTCATCGTCCGAGCGGCACGCGCGGGAAGCACCCACGCGCCGAGCAGACCTGCAAGGACGGAGCAGAACGCCGTCAGCCCGAGCGTTGGCGCAGCGCCAAGCAGGCCGATTGCGGCCCCCCCAAGGGCCGGGCCACCTAGAATCGCGACGTTCCCGATCACCGCTTTCAGTGACGAGACGCGCTCAACGGAGAGCCCGGCGACGTGGCCGAGTTTGGGCAGCTCACTGTCCTGCGCGGCCATACCGGGTGCGTCGAACGCGGCACCGAGCACCACGCAAGCGATCAGCCCAGTGTTCGAGAGGGCGCCAACGGCATCGAGCAGTGGGATGCTCGCCATGGCCACGCCGCCCACCACACCCGAGATCAATGCGACGGGCGCGCGCCCGAACCGATCGACGAGGCCACCACCAACCCACGCGCCGATGATGGTCGCGATGACGCTGCTAGCGGCCGTGGCGCCCGCCCAGGCCGCGCTCTTTGTATGAGACAGGACGAACCATGGAAGCGCGAGGGCCGCCACCGCGTTGCCGATCCGGAAGAGAAAGGTCGCCGCGAACAGCGTCGCGAGCGGGCTATATCGACGTTCGCTCATTCCGCTGCGGCGAGCTGCGCCTTCGCCGCAGCGAGGTACTCTTCGTTACCCGAGTCGAGGGCGAAGAGTGCGTAGGTGACCGCCCCGAACGCAAGGCGCTCCGCGATGTGGTGGGCGAGCCGCGGCCACACCCGGCCACCGGCCGCTTCATACGTGAGGAGGAGCTTCGCGAGCCCCTCTTCACCAAAGACCATAAGGTGCGCGGCCATGTCGATGGCAGGGTCATCAACGCGGGCCTCGCTCCAGTCGATCATCCCGCTGACGCGCTCCGTGTTGTCGATGAGCACATGGCCCACGTAGAGATCGCCATGCACCACCACGGAGAAATCTGGCCACGACGAATCGTCGTCGAGCCAGCGCTGCCACCGGTGGAGGCGCTTGTCGTTCACCACGAACTCGCGTCGGACGCGGTCAACGTCGTCGGCCACCTTCTGACGGGCCTGCGTCGGTGTACGGATGAGCATCCCCGCATCCACGGCGGCGGAAATGGGGACGGCATGCAGGGCGGCGAGCGCGGTCGCGAAGCTCTCCGCGAAGACCTCCGAGTCCTGCGGCACGACCCAGTCGGGCGTGGACGAACCAGGCTGGATGACCATCGCAGTCGAGTCTTCGAGCATGGGATAGGCAACGAGCTCGGCGTTGGCCACGCGCCAGTCCGGCACCGCGAACGGCAGGCGATTCTTGAGCATTGCCAGCACCCGCGCCTCTGGTTCGACCTTCGCGCTTACCTCGGCTCGGCGCGGGATGCGCAGCACCCACCGACGTCCATCGTCGACGGTGGCGATCACGATCCTATAGTCGAGCCCAAGCTCATTGACAGTCAGCGGGCCATGGAGCTTGAGCCCATGTCGGGCTGCAAGTGCGTACAGTTGGGAGGTATCGGCGGTCGTGACTACGGTCATGATTCACTCCTGAGGGCTTGACGGGTTTAGCCACCTAAATGTAACAGTCACGTCGGTTATATTCAATCCGGCACTGTTGCAAAGTTAGCGATGAGGCAGCCTTTTGTCTTATTCAAAGGCCTTACATTTCAAAAACTCTGCTTACC
>NZ_JASEYC010000052.1:0-3192 GCF_035064245.1 Citrobacter sp. R-1.5.2
TTCTATCCATGATAGATAATTAAACAATCATTTCGCCATGAATATTTTTTCGTTTTTATTAAATTTAATTAAAAAGTGGCTTTGTTGAATAAATCGAACTTTTGCTGAGTTGAAGGATCAGATCACGCATCCTCCCGACAACACAGACCATTCCGTGGCAAAGCAAAAGTTCAGAATCACCAACTGGTCCACCTACAACAAAGCTCTCATCAACCGTGGCTCCCTCACTTTCTGGCTGGATGATGAGGCGATTCAGGCCTGGTATGAGTCGGCAACGCCTTCATCACGAGGAAGGCCCCAGCGCTATTCTGATCTCGCCATCACCACCGTTCTGGTGATTAAACGCGTATTCCGGCTGACCCTGCGGGCTGCGCAGGGTTTTATTGATTCCATTTTTGCCCTGATGAACGTTCCGTTGCGCTGCCCGGATTACACCAGTGTCAGTAAGCGGGCAAAGTCGGTTAATGTCAGTTTCAAGACGTCCACCCGGGGTGAAATCGCACACCTGGTGATTGATTCCACCGGGCTGAAGGTCTTTGGTGAAGGCGAATGGAAAGTCAGAAAGCACGGCAAAGAGCGCCGTCGTATCTGGCGAAAGTTGCATCTTGCTGTTGACAGCAACACACATGAAGTTGTCTGTGCAGACCTGTCGCTGAATAACGTCACGGACTCAGAAGCCTTCCCGGGCCTTATCCGGCAGACTCACAGAAAAATCAGGGCAGCCGCGGCAGACGGAGCTTACGATACCCGGCTCTGTCACGATGAACTGCGCCGCAAAAAAATCAGCGCGCTTATTCCTCCCCGAAAAGGAGCAGGTTACTGGCCCGGTGAGTACGCAGACCGCAACCGTGCCGTTGCTAATCAGCGGCTGAGCGGAAGCAATGCACGGTGGAAATGGACAACGGAATATAACCGTCGCTCGATAGCGGAAACGGCAATGTACAGAATGAAGCAGTTGTTGGGAGATTCACTGACGCTGCGTGACTACGATGGTCAGGTAGCGGAAGCTATGGCCATGGTGCGTGCGTTGAACAGGATGACAAAGGCTGGGATGCCAGAAAGCGTGCGTATTGCCTGAAAATCCAGCCAGCTACAGGGTCGTTCGCACGAAATCTTATTTATTCAACAAAGCCTCATTGGCCCTCAAACCCCATGATGATGGTTTCGAAACGTCTTAAGGCCAAAGACTATCGAACGGTTTCCACGGGATTTAACGTCCTGAGCTCTAAGCCAGGGCTGATAACTTTGGCCATAGCCCACTCCTATGCCGTCACCTAGCGCATTTTCATAATCCAAATAGGATTTGAGACGCCTACCCCTACCCATGATCGTACCCAAAAAACGACATTGATACGTACCTATATGTGCATTTTATAGTCTCCAACCCTATAGCCACACATTCAGTAAGCATACAACATTAGCGTCGTTTTTTGAGAATGGTTACAACTTTAGTGCTTTGTGTACAACTTTATTGTCTTCGGACAGTAGGACCCTCTAAAACCAATAGAATTTACGTAGAAACGCGTTTAGTAAAGGCTTTACTAATTACTAATGACTAACATATTAGCACTTTCAGATCTGTCAGCAATAACCCCGGGCGGCGAAATAATGAGAAGAGTTCTTCCGGAGAGCCTTTTCTTTCTATCTGATTGATTTTTAACACTTTTAAATGTCAGCTTTATGTAAACCTGTGGGATTTACTCCTAATTAAATCCCATAGTATGAAAATTAGGCATTTGCAAACCTTAATGACGTGACGTTGTCACGTAAATCAATGGAATTTAGTCTCTAGTAAAGAGTTAACTAGTGACTAACTGCCTGATCGGTGTGCTTGAACGGTGCACTTCAGGCCGGATATAAAAATTGATGAGAGATATACAGAAAATGATGGACCGGCTTAATAAGCCAGCCTTTCTTGGGATGATTGATGATGTTGAACACGCTATAAAGCGAAAATGCCCCTTTTTAACCTATAGGTTGGGCACTATGAGTAAGATACAATCAAATCGCCAGTCAGATGGCTAATTTCATTTTGACCAAAGCGGGCTATTTCAAGCGTTATCGCTGAGACGAGGCTTCAATGACAAGTACACTTGACCCATCACACAAGCAAATTGAAATGTGGCGCAGAGCTACCGGTTCCGAAGGTGGACTCAACGAATACCGCAACTGGGTTCTGGAAAATAGTATGAGATTTACAGCATACGGTATCCATACCGTTATCGTCGAAGGTGAGGCGAAGCATATAACAGCGCTTGATGATGTTACCCTCTGTAACGAGTGGGCGAAGCTTAAAAGAGAAAACAATAGGCTTTACGCAGCAAATGAAAAAATTTGCTCTGGCTGGCGTGGTTTTGTGTTGCGTTTGTTAGGAATAACACTGTCATGCAGAAAACCGGTCATCTTACTGGGGGCAGACGCGAAGAATCAAAATGATGCCGTGAAAGGGGCTGATTTGTAATTTTCAGGCGAGCCCACCGTTCTTAGAAAGCTGTTCTATGGGTATGTAAGGAAGATAATGTTCTCTGAACGCTCAGTACACTTAATCACTTCCTGTACAAAGGGCAAGAATCATCAGGGCCACGTCTGGCCGACATTGGACATAGATCCAAAACAAACCCCGGACGACGCAGCATATGCCTGGAGTAACATTGTAGACGACGCCAGAAGTAATCAGGCGGTACCGGCATTGTCCTTGTATTCAGGTAATCACTGGTCTACGGCAAAGGAAATTTTAAACTCAACCAGAAATCTGGAGTTGTGGATAATCTCTGCCGGGATGGGGTTTTTAAATAGTCGAGATCGGGTGCCCTCTTACGAGGCGACATTTCATCAAGTACCATTCAGGCATGATCTCTGGTGGAAAGCCATCACAAAATCACTAGGAAAGCATAACCGTTGCGCAACTATAAGCCAGTTAATGCAGTCCAGTCCGAATGATGAATATTTGATTGCGGCTTCGCCTGTTTATATTGCTGCTGTCCAGAATGACATCCTGAAGGGCATTGAGAGTTTGACTCATCCTCTTACGCAACTAACGATCGTGACATCAGGGGCATATGCTGGCCCACTTGAAGAATACTTAATTAAGAGTTCTTCTAGGATGATGAAAGAGCTAGGGAAGGTGCGAACAAGTTCCTGATATGAGATCATCATATTCATCCGGAGCGCATCCCAGAGGGACATCATGAG
>NZ_JASEYC010000053.1:0-3176 GCF_035064245.1 Citrobacter sp. R-1.5.2
TATTGAACTGTCAGGAGCTGGCTGCACAACAGCCATTACGCCCAATCAACTGGTGCAGTCGTCTTCTGAAAATGACACGCGCCGGTTGCCTTGGCGGGCTTGTCACAAACCTACGTTTTCAAGAAGAAGGAAACCGCATGCCCCGCCGTTCGATCCTCTCCGCCGCCGAGCGCGAAAGCCTGCTGGCGTTGCCGGACACCAAGGATGAGTTGATCCGTCACTACACGTTCAGCGAAAGCGACCTCTCCATCATCCGGCAGCGGCGCGGCCCGGCCAATCGGCTGGGCTTCGCGGTGCAGCTCTGCTACCTGCGCTTTCCCGGCGTCATCCTTGGCGCTGATGAGCCACCGTTCCCGCCATTGCTGAGACTGGTCGCCAACCAGCTCAAGGTCGGCATCGAAAGCTGGGACGAGTACGGGCAGCGTGAGCAGACCCGACGCGAGCACCTGGTCGAGCTGCAAACGGTGTTCGGCTTCCAGCCGTTCACGATTGGCCACTACCGGCAGGCTGTCCAGTTGCTGACCGAGCTGGCCATGCAAACCGACAAGGGCATCGTGCTGGCCAGAGCCTTGATCGAGCACCTGCGGCGGCAGTCGGTCATTGTGCCCGCCCTCAACGCCGTCGAGCGGGCGAGCGCCGAAGCGATTACCCGCGCCAACCGGCGTCTCTACGACGCCTTGGCTGAGCCGCTGACGGACGTGCATCGCCGTCGCCTCGACGATCTGCTCAAGCGCCGCGACAACGGCAAGACGACGTGGCTGGCCTGGCTGCGGCAATCCCCGGTCAAACCGAACTCGCGGCACATGCTGGAACACATCGAACGCCTCAAGGCGTGGCAGGCGCTCGACCTGCCCTCCGGCATCGAGCGGCTGGTTCACCAGAACCGGCTGCTCAAGATCGCCCGCGAGGGCGGCCAGATGACGCCCGCCGACCTGGCGAAGTTCGAGCCGCAGCGGCGTTACGCGACCCTGGTGGCGCTCGCCATCGAGGGCATGGCCACCGTCACCGACGAAATCATCGACCTGCATGACCGCATCCTGGGCAAGCTGTTCAATGCCGCCAAGAACAAGCATCAGCAGCAGTTCCAGGCATCCGGCAAGGCGATCAATGCCAAGGTGCGGCTGTTCGGGCGCATCGGCCAGGCGCTGATCGAGGCCAAGCAAGCGGGCCGCGATCCGTTCGCCGCCATCGAGGCCGTCATGTCCTGGGATGCTTTCGCCGAGAGCGTCACCGAAGCGCAGCGGCTCGCGCAACCCGAGGACTTCGATTTCCTGCACCGCATCGGCGAGAGCTACGCCACGCTGCGCCGCTACGCGCCGGAATTTCTCGACGTGCTCAAGTTGCGGGCCGCGCCCGCCGCCAAGGACGTACTCGACGCCATCGAGGTGCTGCGCAGCATGAACAGCGACAACGCCCGCAAGGTGCCCACCGACGCGCCGACCGAGTTCATCAAGCCGCGCTGGCAGAAGCTGGTGATGACCGACACCGGCATCGACCGGCGCTACTACGAACTGTGCGCGCTGTCGGAGCTGAAGAACGCGCTGCGCTCCGGCGACATCTGGGTGCAAGGCTCGCGCCAGTTCAAGGACTTCGAGGACTACCTGGTGCCGCCCGCGAAATTCGCCAGCCTCAAGCAGGCCAGCGAATTGCCGCTGGCCGTGGCCACCGATTGCGACCAGTACCTGCATGACCGGCTGACGCTGCTGGAAACGCAGCTCGCCACCGTCAACCGCATGGCGCTGGCCAACGAGCTGCCGGACGCCATCATCACGGAGTCGGGCCTGAAGATCACGCCGCTCGATGCGGCGGTGCCCGATACCGCACAGGCCCTGATCGACCAGACGGCGATGATCCTACCGCACGTCAAGATCACCGAATTGCTGCTGGAGGTAGACGAATGGACGGGCTTCACCCGGCACTTCGCCCACCTGAAGTCAGGCGACCTGGCCAAGGACAAAAACCTGTTGCTGACCACGATCCTCGCCGACGCGATCAACCTGGGCCTGACCAAGATGGCGGAATCGTGCCCCGGCACGACCTACGCCAAGCTGGCCTGGCTGCAAGCCTGGCACATCCGCGACGAAACCTACGGGGCGGCACTGGCCGAGCTGGTCAACGCGCAGTTCCGACATCCCTTCGCCGAGCATTGGGGCGACGGCACCACGTCATCGTCGGACGGCCAGAACTTCCGCACCGGCAGCAAGGCCGAGAGCACCGGCCACATCAATCCGAAATACGGCAGCAGCCCAGGGCGGACGTTCTACACCCATATCTCCGACCAGTACGCGCCGTTCCACACCAAGGTCGTGAACGTCGGCGTGCGCGACTCGACCTACGTGCTCGACGGCCTGCTGTATCACGAATCCGACCTGCGGATCGAGGAGCACTACACCGACACGGCAGGGTTCACGGACCACGTCTTCGCGTTGATGCACCTGCTGGGCTTCCGCTTCGCCCCGCGCATTCGTGACCTGGGCGACACCAAGCTCTACATCCCGAAGGGCGATGCCACCTACGAGGCGTTGAAACCGATGATCGGCGGCACGCTCAACATCAAGCACGTCCGCGCCCATTGGGATGAAATCCTGCGGATGGCCACCTCGATCAAGCAGGGCACGGCGACGGCCTCGCTGATGCTCAGGAAGCTTGGCAGCTACCCGCGCCAGAACGGCCTGGCCGTCGCCCTGCGTGAGCTGGGACGCATCGAGCGCACACTGTTCATCCTGGACTGGCTGCAAAGCGTCGAGCTGCGCCGCCGCGTGCATGCCGGGCTGAACAAAGGCGAGGCGCGCAACGCGCTGGCCCGCGCCGTGTTCTTCAACCGCCTGGGGGAAATCCGCGACCGCAGCTTCGAGCAGCAGCGCTACCGGGCCAGCGGCCTCAACCTGGTGACGGCGGCCATCGTGCTATGGAACACGGTCTATCTGGAGCGGGCCGCGAACGCCTTGCGTGGCCACGGTCAAGCCGTCGATGACGGCCTGTTGCAGTACCTGTCGCCGCTCGGCTGGGAGCACATCAACCTGACCGGCGATTACCTCTGGCGCAGCAGCGCCAAGATCGGCGCGGGCAAGTTCAGGCCGCTACGGCCGCTGCAACCGGCTTAGCGTGCTTTATTTAATGAGATGGTCACTCCCTCCTTCCCGGTACTATGCTGAGGACAGGCTTTCATTCGGAGA
>NZ_JASEYC010000054.1:0-2653 GCF_035064245.1 Citrobacter sp. R-1.5.2
TTATATACCCGGAGCTGGATAAGCAACGAACGTCCTGGCCTGCTTTTCGATCTGGCGACAGGGTGGCTTATGCAACATCGTATTATTCTCCCCGGAGCCACTACGCTGACCCGGTTGATTTCAGAGGTAAGGGAAAAGGCGACGTTGCGCCTGTGGAACAAACTGGCACTGATACCGTCAGCCGAACAACGTTCACAGCTGGAGATGCTGCTGGGGCCAACTGATTGCAGCCGCCTGTCTTTACTGGAATCACTGAAAAAAGGCCCTGTGACCATCAGTGGTCCGGCGTTTAATGAAGCAATTGAACGCTGGAAAACTCTGAACGATTTTGGCTTGCATGCTGACAACCTGAGTACACTCCCGGCTGTGCGCCTGAAAAATCTCGCACGTTATGCTGGTATGACTTCGGTGTTCAATATTGCCAGGATGTCACCGCAGAAAAGGATGGCGGTTCTGGTTGCCTTTGTCCTTGCATGGGAAACGCTGGCGTTGGATGATGCACTGGACGTTCTGGACGCCATGCTGGCCGTTATCATCCGTGACGCCAGAAAGATTGGGCAGAAAAAACGGCTCCGCTCGCTGAAGGATCTGGATAAATCTGCATTGGCGCTCGCCAGCGCATGTTCGTACCTGCTGAAAGAAGAAACACCGGACGAATCGATTCGTGCTGAGGTGTTCAGCTACATCCCCAGGCAAAAGCTGGCTGAAATCATCACGCTTGTCCGTGAAATTTCCCGGCCCTCAGACGATAATTTTCATGAAGAAATGGTGGAGCAGTACGGGCGCGTTCGTCGTTTCCTGCCCCATCTGCTGAATACCGTTAAATTTTCATCCGCACCTGCCGGGGTTACCACTCTGAATGCCTGTGACTACCTCAGCCGGGAGTTCAGCTCACGGCGGCAGTTTTTTGACGACGCACCAACGGAAATTATCAGTCGGTCATGGAAACGGCTGGTGATTAACAAGGAAAAACATATCACCCGCAGGGGATACACGCTCTGCTTTCTCAGTAAACTGCAGGATAGTCTGAGGCGGAGGGATGTCTACGTTACCGGCAGTAACCGGTGGGGAGATCCCCGAGCAAGATTACTACAGGGTGCTGACTGGCAGGCAAACCGGATTAAGGTTTATCGTTCTCTGGGACACCCGACAGACCCGCAGGAAGCAATAAAATCTCTGGGTCATCAGCTTGATAGTCGTTACAGACAGGTTGCTGCACGTCTTGGCGAAAATGAGGCTGTCGAACTCGATGTTTCTGGCCCGAAGCCCCGGTTGACAATTTCTCCCCTCGCCAGTCTTGATGAGCCGGACAGTCTGAAACGACTGAGCAAAATGATCAGTGATCTGCTCCCTCCGGTGGATTTAACAGAGTTGCTGCTCGAAATTAACGCCCATACCGGATTTGCTGATGAGTTTTTCCATGCTAGTGAAGCCAGTGCCAGAGTTGATGATCTGCCCGTCAGCATCAGCGCCGTGCTGATGGCTGAAGCCTGCAATATCGGTCTGGAACCACTGATCAGATCAAATGTTCCTGCACTGACCCGACACCGGCTGAACTGGACAAAAGCGAACTATCTGCGGGCTGAAACTATCACCAGCGCTAATGCCAGACTGGTTGATTTTCAGGCAACGCTGCCACTGGCACAGATATGGGGTGGCGGAGAAGTGGCATCTGCAGATGGAATGCGCTTTGTTACGCCAGTCAGAACAATCAATGCCGGACCGAACCGCAAATACTTTGGTAATAACAGAGGGATCACCTGGTACAACTTTGTGTCCGATCAGTATTCCGGCTTTCATGGCATCGTTATACCGGGGACGCTGAGGGACTCTATCTTTGTGCTGGAAGGCCTTCTGGAACAGGAGACCGGGCTGAATCCAACCGAAATTATGACCGATACAGCAGGTACCAGCGAACTTGTCTTTGGCCTTTTCTGGCTGCTGGGATACCAGTTTTCTCCACGCCTGGCTGATGCCGGTGCTTCGGTTTTCTGGCGAATGGGCCATGATGCCAACTATGGCGTGCTGAATGATATTGCCAGAGGGCAATCAGATCCCCGAAAAATAGTCCTTCAGTGGGACGAAATGATCCGGACCGCTGGCTCCCTGAAACTGGGCAAAGTACAGGCTTCAGTGCTGGTCCGTTCATTGCTGAAAAGTGAACGTCCTTCCGGACTGACTCAGGCAATCATTGAAGTGGGGCGCATCAACAAAACGCTGTATCTGCTTAATTATATTGATGATGAAGATTACCGCCGGCGCATTCTGACCCAGCTTAATCGGGGAGAAAGCCGCCATGCCGTTGCCAGAGCCATCTGTCACGGTCAAAAAGGTGAGATAAGAAAACGATATACCGACGGTCAGGAAGATCAACTGGGCGCACTGGGGCTGGTCACTAACGCCGTCGTGTTATGGAACACTATGTATATGCAGGCAGCCCTGGATCATCTCCGGGCGCAAGGTGAAACACTGAATGATGAAGATATCGCACGCCTCTCCCCGCTTTGCCACGGACATATCAATATGCTCGGCCATTATTCCTTCACGCTGGCAGAACTGGTGACCAAAGGACATCTGAGACCATTAAAAGAGGCGTCAGAGGTAGAAAACGTTGCTTAACGTGAGTTTTCGTTCCACTGAGCGTCAGACCCCT
>NZ_JASEYC010000055.1:0-2607 GCF_035064245.1 Citrobacter sp. R-1.5.2
CACGCTTAAAAATAATAAAAGCAGACTTGACCTGATAGTTTGGCTGTGAGCAATTATGTGCTTAGTGCATCTAACGCCACGCTCACCGGCAAATTAGGAGCGCAGCGAGTAATTTGTCCGTGTGTAGCGTATTGTTAGGCGCTTGTGCCTTGCCAGCGACGATACAGGCTGGCAATGCCAGACGAACAAAGAAAAGGCATTGCTTCCTTGATTTGTTCCAGCGGCCAATCCCACCAAGCCATATCTAAAAGCATAGAAATTTCTTCTTCAGAAAAGCGCTTCCTAATCGACTTTGCAGGGTTTCCCCCCACTATGGTGTAGGGTTCCACGTCTTTGGCAACCAAAGCGCGGCTACCTATCACCGCTCCATGCCCGATCTTGATCCCGGGCATGATCATGGCCTCCGAACCGATCCACACATCACTTCCTATAACTGTGTCGCCAGCCCGCTGGAATGCATCGACTGATTTTGCAAACGCGGGCTCCTCGTTCATGTAGAAGAAAGGGAAAGAAGAGACCCAATCATATCGGTGGCCTTGATTCCCAGCCATAATAAAAGCTGCGCCTGATCCGATGGAGCAGAAGCTGCCGATAATCAGCTGATCAACGTCATCACGGTCTGGTAGAAGGTAGCGAGCACAATCATCAAACGAGTGCCCATGGTAATAGCCGGAATAGTAGCTATACCGCCCTACCTTGATGTTCGGATTCTTCACCTGCTCAGTCAGAAGCTTCCCTTTGAAGGGACTCTCAAAATAATTCGTCATAAAATTTGTACCCGAAAATTCTAGAGCGACTCCACGCGTCGCCTAACATGTATTATTTGCCGACTACCTTGGTGATCTCGCCTTTCACGTAGTGAACAAATTCTTCCAACTGATCTGCGCGCGAGGCCAAGCGATCTTCTTCTTGTCCAAGATAAGCCTGTCTAGCTTCAAGTATGACGGGCTGATACTGGGCCGGCAGGCGCTCCATTGCCCAGTCGGCAGCGACATCCTTCGGCGCGATTCTGCCGGTTACTGCGCTGTACCAAATGCGGGACAACGTAAGCACTACATTTCGCTCATCGCCAGCCCAGTCGGGCGGCGAGTTCCATAGCGTTAAGGTTTCATTTAGCGCCTCAAATAGATCCTGTTCAGGAACCGGATCAAAGAGTTCCTCCGCCGCTGGACCTACCAAGGCAACGCTATGTTCTCTTGCTTTTGTCAGCAAGATAGCCAGATCAATGTCGATCGTGGCTGGCTCGAAGATACCTGCAAGAATGTCATTGCGCTGCCATTCTCCAAATTGCAGTTCGCGCTTAGCTGGATAACGCCACGGAATGATGTCGTCGTGCACAACAATGGTGACTTCTACAGCGCGGAGAATCTCGCTCTCTCCAGGGGAAGCCGAAGTTTCCAAAAGGTCGTTGATCAAAGCTCGCCGCGTTGTTTCATCAAGCCTTACGGTCACCGTAACCAGCAAATCAATATCACTGTGTGGCTTCAGGCCGCCATCCACTGCGGAGCCGTACAAATGTACGGCCAGCAACGTCGGTTCGAGATGGCGCTCGATGACGCCAACTACCTCTGATAGTTGAGTCGATACTTCGGCGATCACCGCTTCCCTCATGATGTTTAACGCCTGAGTTAAGCCGGAGCGCTTTGCGGCCGCGGCGTTGTGACAATTTACAGAACAACTCCGCGGCCGCGAAGCGATCTCGGCTTGAACGAATTGTTAGACCGCGCTTAGAAGAACTCATCCAAGATCCGGTAGTACTCAATCTTAGCTATGTTCGGATTTGGCTCTCCATACTCGATGAAGAACTGGTTAGTGAGTTCTGGTCCAAATACCGCGTCAATGTTTCTCGATGCAAGCGCCAGGTCTTGATACTTATCGGCAAGCCCGACCCGACCGCAGTCTATGAAGCCGACGAAGGCATTACCTTGGAAGATGAAGTTCTCGGGACAGGCGTCGCCATGTGTGACTACCAGCTGCTCCGCTCCAGGCATTTGTATAAAAAGTTGCTCGTAAACATCCCGCGCCAGCATGCCTTGCCTTGCGTGATCAAAGTCCTCCTCATCAACTAACCCGGCTTCCAAACGGCCCGAAGCCAGCTTCAGTCGCAGGTGGAGCCTTTCGTCGAATGGGCAATCGTCAGGCGAGATCGAATGGAGGTCGCGTAACGCTCGTGCCATCTCTGCAACAACAATAACTGGATCTGCATCTGCGGCGTCAGCGGCATTGTGGCCAATCAATGCTTTTGTCAACAGGATGGTGACAGTTGAAGTCGAGACATATGAGATCACTTCCGGTACGAGAGCTCGTGTTCTGAGCCATCTAGTGCGCTGATGCTCTTGAAGAATTTCTTGAGCAGAAGATCCGGAGGCGTACTTTAGATACGCGGTATTGCGATCAGGAAATAGAACTCGAATCACTCGAGCATCTGACTGACCATACTCAACTTCTTCAAAAGTGCATTCATCCAACAAGGGTGAAAGCAAATTCTTTAGTTCAGATACTTCGTCGAGGGCGACTGTCATAGCGGTCTAACGTTTGACATGAGGGGCGGCCAAGGGCGCCAGCCCTTGGACGTCCCCCTCGATGGAAGGGTTAGGCATCACTGCG
>NZ_JASEYC010000056.1:0-2552 GCF_035064245.1 Citrobacter sp. R-1.5.2
TTCTATCCATGATAGATAATTAAACAATCATTTCGCCATGAATATTTTTTCGTTTTTATTAAATTTAATTAAAAAGTCTCTGCAAGTGCTGTTTCATCTTCTAGTAAACTAAATTTTATTTTTAGGGTTTTCTTCAACTTGAAGTAATATTATCTCACAACAGATTAGTCACTTAGGTTAACTGAGCGGCTTTTATATTTTTCAATTAAAATATGCAAAACTCCCATTGCACCATGTGCATAAAAATAGACCTCAATGAAAGTAGTAAAGAACTTATGCCAGTGGATTACTGTTTCAGCCAGATTTGACTGCATGGTATTCAACAAGAACCATAGGCCACCTGAAAGTGCTACAATTAGCAATGCTAGAACTCCAAATCCTTGGATTGTACTGGCAATACCTCCCGAATGTGCATCGGGCAGTCGGAAACTAGTCAACGTTTTTATATCTTGCTTAATACCACTAAAGTCAAGCCCTACCCATGAAAAATAATAAGTAAAACCTCTTTGAGTAAGCATCCAACTTAACATAATAAAACCACAAATAATCAGTCCTAACCCTGAAATAATGTGCATCCAGGTTATAACTCCTTCAAGACTATGTTCACCAATTGCTTCGGTCTCTGTCAGATTAGAGTTAATAATTTGTGATAATATTAGAAATGCCACAATGATGTGAAGAATACGAAAAAAAGGAGCGTAATCATGGGGTAATAGATTCCAGAGTCGCAATTTCATTAATGAGTCCTTAGTAAATTTATCGATGATCTTAATCATACAAAAGAATTATTAGGATAACCTTAATTCTTAAAATTGCAGCAGGCATTAGTTCACCTCTGATATGGCCACTTGCGAAATGGGAATGGTAACTGTTATTACTATGTGTTTACTTGCTGTTCTTGTTACGCAGCCCCTTAAACACATTACTTTCAAATATGATTTCCTGCTGGGTTTAAATATGTGTCTTTCTATAGTGCGGCAACCTATTTTTACACCAACTCATGAATTAAATAAGAATCATAAATTAAATGAGAGGTTTAATTCTCTTGCTTAACGCGATGATATTAAATGGAAATTTTAATTTTTGTAATTTATTAAACAGTTAGAATGAGACATGGTAAATACGATCTTCCTTTAGATAATTCTGATAGCACTTTTTCTACTGGGCAGTCTGCAATGTCCGCTTCACGCCCTGAGACATTCGACAAGCTTTTTATGGCTTCAGTAAGGGCGAGTGTCTCGCTTCGAGAGCCAGCAAATATTTCGCTTCGTCATAACAGGTTCTGGCCTTCCAGCAGCGGTAAATGATCCTTATCCATTTGAACGCCAGTGCCCGGATCGCAGACTGATGAGATTTGCCCTTTTCTCTGAGGCCCTGATAATACAGTTTGGCCCAGTATGATGAATTAACCGTCTTGGCAGCCCATTCAACAAAGGTCTGCCTGACGAACTTGGCACATTGCCATCGCCAGTGAACCCAGGATTTTTGGCCGCTTCGTTCGGTCACCGGTGCTATACCTGCGTAGTTTTGAATTTCTTCAGCGCTGTTAAACCGGTCACGGTTATCACCAAGTGCAGCAAGCATCCGTGGGCCCATGCACGGTCCCATGCCCGGAAGTGATTTGAACAGCCCCGCATCTGGCAATGTGTCAAACAGCGTTTCGATTCGTTCGTCATAGGTTTTGATGATTTCACTCACGACTTTAATTTGTGTCGCCAGTGCTGCTGCCATCAAAGCATTAGCCTCTATAACACTCGGGTCTGTAGTCAATGGGATCGCATTATCAATACTCGCAACACGTTGCTCGGTAAGGGCCATAGCGCGACCACCTTTGGCATTCAGAAAGTTGCGGATCGTGTCGCGTCTGGCTCGTTTCAGTTGTTGCAGACTGGGCCACCGGATAATCAGCTCACACAACAGTAAGCTACCCCGATGTGAGAACCACTCCAGTGGCTGAGGATAATACTGTTTAAGCGTGTTGATTATCCGGTTCACAAAGCGTCGTTTATCTTCAACCAACTGACGACGTTGCTCAACCAGTTGCTGAAGTAAGCGAATATCCGCATTGTCGGGTTCAATAGCTTTTATCTTCTGGGGGTAACGCAGCATTAACTCTAATGCCAGCTCGGCATCCTGCGGATCATCTTTAGCGCCGCTGGGCGAGAAGGCTTGCCGATAACGAGCCAGGGACAATGCGTGGACGGGGAAAACGGTGATAAAGGGGTATTTTTGAAGAGCATATACCACGGGGCCCTTCTTCAGTTCGAGAGCTATTGCGATTCTACCTTTTACTTTCTGGTGTAACTCAGTAAGCCAGGCATCAAGCGCTTCTGCTGTATGTTCAATCACATCGAATACGCGTTCACCGTTTTTAAACTGAACACAGACATCGTGTTTTTTATCAGCCCAGTCCAGACCAACGTGCGCAGCAAATTGATTAGTCACAGTCATCACCAACTCCTTTTTATCGGGGATTGGGTAATGACTCCAACTTATTGATAGTGTTTTATGTTCAGATAATGCCCGATGACTTTGTCATGCAGCTCCACCGA
>NZ_JASEYC010000057.1:0-2470 GCF_035064245.1 Citrobacter sp. R-1.5.2
CGCAGTGATGCCTAACCCTTCCATCGAGGGGGACGTCCAAGGGCTGGCGCCCTTGGCCGCCCCTCATGTCAAACGTTGGGCGAACCCGGAGCCTCATTAATTGTTAGCCGTTAAAATTAAGCCCTTTACCAAACCAATACTTATTATGAAAAACACAATACATATCAACTTCGCTATTTTTTTAATAATTGCAAATATTATCTACAGCAGCGCCAGTGCATCAACAGATATCTCTACTGTTGCATCTCCATTATTTGAAGGAACTGAAGGTTGTTTTTTACTTTACGATGCATCCACAAACGCTGAAATTGCTCAATTCAATAAAGCAAAGTGTGCAACGCAAATGGCACCAGATTCAACTTTCAAGATCGCATTATCACTTATGGCATTTGATGCGGAAATAATAGATCAGAAAACCATATTCAAATGGGATAAAACCCCCAAAGGAATGGAGATCTGGAACAGCAATCATACACCAAAGACGTGGATGCAATTTTCTGTTGTTTGGGTTTCGCAAGAAATAACCCAAAAAATTGGATTAAATAAAATCAAGAATTATCTCAAAGATTTTGATTATGGAAATCAAGACTTCTCTGGAGATAAAGAAAGAAACAACGGATTAACAGAAGCATGGCTCGAAAGTAGCTTAAAAATTTCACCAGAAGAACAAATTCAATTCCTGCGTAAAATTATTAATCACAATCTCCCAGTTAAAAACTCAGCCATAGAAAACACCATAGAGAACATGTATCTACAAGATCTGGATAATAGTACAAAACTGTATGGGAAAACTGGTGCAGGATTCACAGCAAATAGAACCTTACAAAACGGATGGTTTGAAGGGTTTATTATAAGCAAATCAGGACATAAATATGTTTTTGTGTCCGCACTTACAGGAAACTTGGGGTCGAATTTAACATCAAGCATAAAAGCCAAGAAAAATGCGATCACCATTCTAAACACACTAAATTTATAAAAAATCTAATGGCAAAATCGCCCAACCCTTCAATCAAGTCGGGACGGCCAAAAGCAAGCTTTTGGCTCCCCTCGCTGGCGCTCGGCGCCCCTTATTTCAAACGTTAGACGGCAAAGTCACAGACCGCGGGATCTCTTATGACCAACTACTTTGATAGCCCCTTCAAAGGCAAGCTGCTTTCTGAGCAAGTGAAGAACCCCAATATCAAAGTTGGGCGGTACAGCTATTACTCTGGCTACTATCATGGGCACTCATTCGATGACTGCGCACGGTATCTGTTTCCGGACCGTGATGACGTTGATAAGTTGATCATCGGTAGTTTCTGCTCTATCGGGAGTGGGGCTTCCTTTATCATGGCTGGCAATCAGGGGCATCGGTACGACTGGGCATCATCTTTCCCGTTCTTTTATATGCAGGAAGAACCTGCATTCTCAAGCGCACTCGATGCCTTCCAAAAAGCAGGTAATACTGTCATTGGCAATGACGTTTGGATCGGCTCTGAGGCAATGGTCATGCCCGGAATCAAGATCGGGCACGGTGCGGTGATAGGCAGCCGCTCGTTGGTGACAAAAGATGTGGAGCCTTACGCTATCGTTGGCGGCAATCCCGCTAAGAAGATTAAGAAACGCTTCACCGATGAGGAAATTTCATTGCTTCTGGAGATGGAGTGGTGGAATTGGTCACTGGAGAAGATCAAAGCGGCAATGCCCATGCTGTGCTCGTCTAATATTGTTGGCCTGCACAAGTATTGGCTCGAGTTTGCCGTCTAACAATTCAATCAAGCCGATGCCGCTTCGCGGCACGGCTTATTTCAGGCGTTATGCAGCCAAATCCCAACAATTAAGGGTCTTAAAATGGTAAAAGATTGGATTCCCATCTCTCATGATAATTACAAGCAGGTGCAAGGACCGTTCTATCATGGAACCAAAGCCAATTTGGCGATTGGTGACTTGCTAACCACAGGGTTCATCTCTCATTTCGAGGACGGTCGTATTCTTAAGCACATCTACTTTTCAGCCTTGATGGAGCCAGCAGTTTGGGGAGCTGAACTTGCTATGTCACTGTCTGGCCTCGAGGGTCGCGGCTACATATACATAGTTGAGCCAACAGGACCGTTCGAAGACGATCCGAATCTTACGAACAAAAGATTTCCCGGTAATCCAACACAGTCCTATAGAACCTGCGAACCCTTGAGAATTGTTGGCGTTGTTGAAGACTGGGAGGGGCATCCTGTTGAATTAATAAGGGGAATGTTGGATTCGTTGGAGGACTTAAAGCGCCGTGGTTTACACGTCATTGAAGACTAGTCCTTTGCATAACAAAGCCATCAAACCGGACGCCAGAGATTCCGCGCCTGTTGCGCATGGCTTCGCCATTTTATGCGCAATAGGCGCGCCACCCTGTCGCCGTTTATGGCGGCGTTAGATGCACTAAGCACATAATTGCTCACAGCCAAACTATCAGGTCAAGTCTGCTTTTATTATTTTTAAGCGT
>NZ_JASEYC010000058.1:0-2218 GCF_035064245.1 Citrobacter sp. R-1.5.2
AATGGGATTGTTCGTGCCCTCAGGGAAGGTGAGATAGCCGTGGCAAGACCGGGCCAAGTGCACGGGGCGCGAAATACAGGTACCGAGCCATTTGTGTTAGTCTCGGTTGTGGCATCAGCCAATGCCGGTTTCGTATTGGCTGAGCGATAGAGCCCAATCTCTGGAGTTGGTCCAATGAGCGGTCGGGGAGATAGGTAACAGACATGCAGCGGACACGGCTGCTAAACCAGGTCGCAAACCTCCTTGCGTCGCAGCGTGCCGCAAGCGACGCGATCAATCGAATGGGGTCGGCATGAGACTGAACACCATCCAGTTCCCGACCGCGTAGCCGCCTGTCCTGCCGATCAGGTCTTGACCATCGACGCCTGGGATCAGTCCTGAATGTTCTTGGAGACCACTACGTTATGAGCCGCAGCCGCCGCAAAACACCCATCGTCGGGCACACGACCTGCGGCAGCGAGCGCGAGGACAAGAAGCTCTGGCATCAGCGCTGGCGCACCCGTGAGAGCACGGCGCTGACCAGCGCGTCGCCCGAAGCCCTGAGCGCCCATCTGCCCCTGCTGGAAAACCAGGCCAGCAGCGTCTGGTCGATGGGCAAGGATGGCCGCTCCTACTGGCCCGTCAAGCGCCAGGCCGCCACGGCGGATCGCATCGCCAATCACAAGGGACGCAACCCGCAAGAACGCGCCTCCCTGAAAAAGCGCCTGCTGCGCAAGTGGATGAGCAAATGAAGCTCTCCTTCCATCAGCACATTGCGCTGTTCTGGATGATCGGTGCTCCGGGCGTCTTCGCGCCCGTGATCGAGAACGCCAAGCGGCCCGATGCCGGCGCCGTCATGGCGTGGGGTGTCGCGATCGTGGCGGTGATGATCCTCTTCACCCCTTTGCTGCTGCGCTGTCCACCATTCCGGCGCTGGTATGGCCGGACGGATGCGCTGTCGGAGCGGCAGCGCCAGGCGCTTGCCGAGCGCGGCCTGCGCCGCTACTACCAGACCGCTTTCGATGACGGCTACGTGCCCCGCGTGATGCCCTACGTGTGGCGCATCATCTGGACGGTCGGCGGGTTGATGGCTGTGACCGCCGTACTGCCTACCAACACCGGACGGCCAGCCTTCGATGCCTTGGTGGTCTTCTCGACCTGGTATCCGATAGGCGTGATGCTGCTGGTTTTCGCGTCGAGGCCCCTTGGCCGGTTGATTCGCCAAAGAGCACAGGAGCGGCGGAAATGAGCACGTCAACCATCGAGGCGCTGGCCAGCGCCTGGGCAAGGATTGCCGAGGAAGCGGAATTCCCCGCTGACTACGAGGGGACTGCCACACCACAAGCGCATCGGGCTAGCGAAGCTATTCAGGAGCAGATTCGGGAGCGCATCGTCGCCACCAACGACATGCGGCTGTTCAGCCTGCTGCACCTGCTGGGTCAGGCGTCGCTGCGCATGGAGCAAGCGCTGTGGCCGGAGGATTACGAGCGGATGACGCGCGAGGTTGAGGAAGCCCTGCGGCAAGCCACCGACGCCAACGCCAGATCGTACACCCACGAAGAAGTGATGCAGGCGATGCAGGAACGCATCGACCGGGCGCGAGACAAGCCATGTTGATTGGCTATGCGCGCGTCTCGACGCAGGATCAGAACCTGGAGCTGCAACGCGAAGCCTTGAGCAAGGCCGGATGTAAAAAGGTCTTCGAGGACAAGGTGAGTGGCACGCGGGCAGACCGGCCTGGCTTGGCCAAGACGCTCGAAATGCTGCGCGAAGGCGATACTTTGGTCGTCTGGAAGCTCGACCGGCTGGGCCGGTCGGTCAAGCAACTGGTCGATCTGGTCGGCGATCTGCACAAGCACGGTGTCCAGTTCAGGAGCCTCACCGACTCCATCGACACCGGCACACCATCCGGGCGGTTCTTCTTCCACGTCATGGCGAGCCTTGCCGAAATGGAGCGCGAGCTGACCGTCGAGCGCACCCGCGCCGGGCTGGAAGTCGCCAAGCAGCTCGGCCGCAAAGGCGGCCGCAAGCCGAAGATGACCGACAGCAAGATCGAGTCGGCCAAGAAGCTGCTGGCCAGCGGGGTGCCGCCCAAGGACGTGGCCAAGAACCTCGGCGTGTCCATTCCGACGCTGTACCGCTGGGTGCCAGCCTCCACGCACGCTTAGCGTGCTTTATTTAATGAGATGGTCACTCCCTCCTTCCCGGTACTATGCTGAGGACAGGCTTTCATTCGGAG
>NZ_JASEYC010000059.1:0-1926 GCF_035064245.1 Citrobacter sp. R-1.5.2
GTGGGAATCGGCCCACCTTGCCGGGCGCCGCTGCCGCGTGGGAATCGGCCCACCTTGCCGGGCGCCGCTGCCGCGTGGGAATCGGCCCACCTTGCCGGGCGCCGCTGCCGCGTGAGAATCCGCCCACCTTGCCGGGCGCCGCTGCCGTGTGGAAATCCGCCCATCTTGCCGGGCGCCGCTGCCGCGTGAGAATCCGCCCACCTTGCCGGGCGCCGCTGCCGTGTGGAAATCCGCCCACCTTGCCGGGCGCCGCTGCCGTGTGGAAATCCGCCCATCTTGCCGGGCGCCGCTGTAGTGTGGAAATCCGCCCATCTTGCCGGGCGCCGCTGTCGTGTGGGAATCCGCCCATCTTGCCGGGCGCCGGTGCTGTGTGGAAATTCGCCCATCTTCATGACAAAAATTTGTCAAATGACAGGCTCATGTGTGCTGATTTATGTCAGACGGGATTTTGCTTATCAATTATTGAGAACAGAAATTTTCCTGAATCATCAATACTATACTTAGCAAGTAAAGGTGTTTTCTCATTTATCTGCTTGAGTGCAGGATCAAGGAAAGATCGTTTCAACTCTGCCAAGTTCTTCTGTTGGGATTCCGGCAAAAGGAAACGGTCATTTAACCAAGCATGAGTAGTAACCCATAAGCCTGAAGATTTGAATTGAGCAAGACTTTCATAAAGGCGGATCGTCCGGGGATTTCGAAGACTGCCACAATCGCGGAGCGAGTAGGTGGTGAACTGGTTCGTCAGGCCGTAAATGTACCGCAGGAGTTTATGGTTAAATTCGATTTCCCAGATACCACGAGCTGATCGGCTGCCAGCCTCTGTTAGCCAGGGGCGCGCGACGCAGTCAAAACGCCCCTCTTTCGGGTAAAAGATTACCGCAGAACGGCTTAACTCAAACACGCCTTCTTTAACATCCTTGATAGCCTGGTTACGGCTTACCTGAAAAATTTGCTGATAGTCAGCCACCTTTACTTTGAAAGTAGAGTCACCGAGTACAGCCATCTCATCATCATCTTCGCTTACTGAAGCTGTGAAATACGTCTGCATAAGACATAACCAGAGAACGCGCTTTGCTTTTAGCGAGAGGTAGTAAGCAGCTTCGGTAAGCTCGTTAGACTGCTTAACTTTTATCTTTTTGTTCAGCAACTTATCCATGCGCCTTGCCTTTGTGGGTTAAAAATTACTCTCCACACTACCACAAAGTTCAAACAAGTAAATACATTTTTTACAGTTTCGTCTAAGGTGGGCCAATTCCCATAACAAGGTGGGCTAATTCCCATAGTAAGGTGGGCTGTTTCCCATAGTAAGGTGGGCCAATTCCCATAACAAGGTGGGCGGATTCCCAGAGATAACACTTATTTATGATTTTAAATCAATGAGTTATATAGCTCTAAAAGACTTTAAAAAGATAAAAAATCTATAAAATACCTTTTAAAAATATGCCTGTGGATATGTGCATATCATCGCTTACCAGCGCCGCTTCGCGGCTCGGTCAACCCCTCAGAACCGCGAAAACAAGTTTCGCAGTTCTTCACGGTTCATGTTTTAATCCGAGCATGGCGCCAGCACCTTCGCGGCACCATCGAGGCCCGCGCTGCTGCCGCACCGGGCCTCACCCTCAAATAAAATAAAGTTTATAAAAATCGTACTTGTATTGACCCCTGTTTATTCTGAGTATATCCTTTCTGTAACCAAAACTACGGAGGCGCCACAGATGGCTCAGAAAAACAGAATTTCAGAAACAGAATGGAAACAGCTGCTGCCGCAAATGGCTTCCTTTGCACACATCACAACAGATATTGGCTATTCCGTGCTTGTCAAAGGTGAGAAATCATCAGACGTAGCCATGCGAGTAGGCCGTTCCAAGCAAAACATTTCCAGCACCGTTAAGCGAATCTGGGATTTGTACCAGAACACCACTCTTA
>NZ_JASEYC010000060.1:0-1917 GCF_035064245.1 Citrobacter sp. R-1.5.2
GGTAAGCAGAGTTTTTGAAATGTAAGGCCTTTGAATAAGACAAAAGGCTGCCTCATCGCTAACTTTGCAACAGTGCCAATGTGGGCGTCTGGTGTTGTAGAAGTTCAGATATCGGGCGATGCCAGCGCGTGCCTCGGACACAGTCTTGTAGGCATGGAGGTAGACTTCCTCGTATTTGATCGAACGCCAGAGCCGCTCGACGAAGACATTGTCTCGCCACGCACCCTTGCCATCCATCGAGATGGCAATCTGTGACCTCTTCAGCACGGCGGTGAAGTCGATGGAGGTGAACTGCGATCCCTGGTCGGTATTGAAGATTTCCGGCCTGCCATGACGGGCAAGTGCCTCCTCCACCGCCTCGATGCAGAAGGCTGCTTCCATCGTGATCGACAACCGCCATGACAAGACCTTCCGGCTGAACCAGTCCACGACGGCGCACAGATAGACAAATCCCCGCGCCATGGGGATGTAGGTCAGGTCCATTGCCCACACCTGATTGGGCCGGGTGACTGCCAGCTTTCGTATGTGCCCTGGCGCTGGTTTCGAGGTGTTCGGGCGGCGGTAGATCGCCTTGATGCCCATCTTCTTCATCAGCGTGGCGACGTGTCGCCGCCCGGTCTCCAGACCTTCTCCTCTCAAGAGCCCTTGCAACATCCGACTTCCGGCAAAGGGGTAGTCGAGATGCAATTCGTCAATCCGGCGCATAAGGGCCAGATCGCCGTCAGACACCGGACGAGGCAGATAGTAGACGCTGCCACGGCTGAAGCCGAGAAGCTTCGCCTGGCGCACGACGGATAGCTTGTGCTCGCGGTCGATCATTTCTTTCCGCCCAGCAATCCCGCCTTGCCGAGCGCACCGGATAAAAAATCGTTCTCCAGTGTCAGTTCGCCGATTTTCGCGTGCAGCGTTTTGACATCGATGGTCGGACCCGACGGCTCCGCTTTCGTTTCATCGCCGAACACACCTGTCGCCCCCTCAAGGAGCTGGTCTTTCCATTGCTTGATCTGGTTGGCGTGCACATCGAACTGCTGGGACAACTCCACCAGCGTCTGCTCACCTCGGATGGCGGCAAGTGCCACCTTCGCCTTGAAAGCCGGGCTATGGTTCCGGCGCGGTCGTCTCGTCATGGTCTCTCCTGTTCCCGGCATCTAAGCCGAAGTCAGGCAGAAACTCCACTTATCCCCGCTGTGCAGATTTCCCGAGCCAGCTCTAAGGCGATCAGGTGCGCTGATCGAGTCTGTCGAGCACCATCGCTGCAAGTTCATCGCTGGTGTGTGCACCACTATCGAGAACACGGGTTGTGGACGGAAGCCGTTCCCTTGCGGCCAAGCATCGGGCGACATTCGCTAATCGCCACTCTCGAATCTCCGCATTCCGATTCGGGTCAGGATGCATGGTCTGGTTCGAGATCCGGTGACGCAATAGGTCCTCGTTAAGCATCAGAAAGATGTGCAGCAGCTGATCGTCGATCTGCCTTAACCCGTCGAGTATCTCAGTCAGATAGTCCGGGTGCACGAGCGTCATTGGGATGATGATGTCCTGCGAGTAATTCCTGCGAATCTCGCTGACCGCAGCGATCGTAAGTCCCCTCCACAAGGGGAGATCCTGATAGTCTCCGCTCGCTGGTATGGGGACCGTTTCTTTCACCACGAACCCGATTTCCTCAGGGTCAAAGATCAGCGATTTCGGACGCCGATCGCGCAGCCGCTCAGCGAGAGTCGTCTTTCCGGCGCCGAAAGGTCCGTTGATCCAGATTATCATTGTCGACGGCCTCTAACCGGAAGGCTCGCAAGAGCGCTGGGCGGCTTCGTGTGCTGGCACGATCGGAGTGGCTCCGAAGTGCTTCTCAAGATAGGTGACGCCGAACGTCACGATGTCCTGCGCGTCGAACAGGTAGCACTGAGCAAAGCCCACGAC
>NZ_JASEYC010000061.1:0-1899 GCF_035064245.1 Citrobacter sp. R-1.5.2
GGGAACGCCCGCCTGGGACGTCGCGCGGATCGACCGGACATTCGCGGAGACCTTCGTCCTGAGATCCGAGCTCCTAGGGATCGCCTCAGAAAACGGAAAATAAAGCACGCTAAGCCGTAAGTAAGCGTGCTCCTGTGAAAGCCACAGCTAAAACTGCGTAGTACACATAGAGGTATTTTTTTCTAGATTTATATCGAATTTCGTTATCGAATTTCGCTTATTATTGATCAACTCGTTGCAGATCATGAAGGCGAAAGTATGACGAATAACCCTACCGATGACAGCAGACCATGGTCGGTCTTTCTTATTTTTCTGCGGCTTGGATTGACATCTTTTGGCGGCCCCATTGCGCACTTGGGCTACTTCCGCGCCGAATTTGTCACACGGCGGCGCTGGCTCTCCGAACGGAGCTATGCTGACTTGGTCGCGCTTTGTCAGTTCTTGCCAGGGCCTGCAAGCAGCCAGGTCGGCATAGCGGTAGGACTGTCTCGGGCTGGATACAGCGGGGCGCTGGCTGCTTGGGCTGGCTTCACGCTGCCGTCTGCCATAGCCTTGATCCTTTTTGCGCTCGGCATCTCCAGCTATGGCGATTACGTCTCGCAGGGCGCGTTGCATGGCTTAAAAGTGGTGGCTGTGGCCGTGGTCGCTCAAGCAGTATGGGGCATGGCGCGTAACCTATGCACGGATGGGCTGCGAGTCACCATCATGGCAATTGCTACCTGCGTCGTTTTACTTGTGCCGTCCGCGTGGGGACAGGTTGGCGTGATTGCTATCGCAGGCATCGCAGGCCGGTTATTGTTCAAGCCAGCGAAAGTTGTTGAGCATGACCCCCTACCTATCACGGTCAGTCACCGGGCCGGCGTGCTTTGGCTCTCGCTGTTCTTTGTCTTGCTGATTGGCCTGCCGGTGTTGGCCGAACTGATGCCAAGTCAAACCATGGCAATGGTGGATTCCTTCTATCGTGTCGGATCACTGGTGTTCGGCGGTGGTCACGTTGTGCTGCCATTACTGCAAGCCGAAGTGGTGCCCTCCGGCTGGGTCAACAATGAATCCTTTCTCGCGGGGTACGGGGCAGCTCAAGCGGTGCCCGGCCCTTTGTTCACGTTCGCCGCGTTTCTTGGTGCCTCGATGAACACCGCCCCGTCGGGCTGGATCGGCGGCATTGTGTGTCTGCTGGCTATCTTCGCGCCCTCGTTCTTGCTGGTCGTCGGATCAATGCCATTTTGGGAGCGTTTGCGCCGCAATACAGGCATCCAAGCTGCGCTGGCCGGGATCAATGCCGCTGTAGTCGGCTTGCTGCTGGCCGCGCTGTATCAGCCTGTATGGACTAGCGCCATCTTTCAGCCGCAAGACTTCGGCTTGGCATTAGTTGCCCTTGTCGCACTTATGTTCTGGAAGCTCCCGCCGTGGCTGGTTGTCCTCGGTAGCGGTGCAGCTGGGTGGCTGTTGAGCGTCGCTCTGTGAGGCACAAAAAATGACTGACAAAGACCTCTACGGCGGTTTGATCCGCCTGCACATCCTTCACCATGCAGCCGAGGAACCTGTCTTTGGGCTGGGGATCATCGAAGAGCTACGCCGACACGGCTACGAGATGAGCGCTGGCACCGTGTACCCGATGCTGCACGGCCTGGAAAAAAAAGGCTATCTGACCTCACGCCACGAACGCACCGGGCGACGTGAACGGCGTGTTTATGACATCACTGAACAAGGCAGAACTGCACTTGCTGATGCGAAAACAAAGGTCAAGGAGCTGTTCGGAGAGTTGGTAGAAGGTGGTTGAGTTTTTGCTTCTATGTCAGGTTGAGCTATACCCTAACTGGATTGTCATTTTCAGAAGACGACTGCACCAGTTGATTGGGCGTAATGGCTGTTGTGCAGCCAGCTCCTGACAGTTCAATA
>NZ_JASEYC010000062.1:0-1858 GCF_035064245.1 Citrobacter sp. R-1.5.2
GGGGTCGTTTGCGGGAGAGGGCGAAATCCTACGCTAAGGCTTTGGCCAACGATATTCTCCGGTAAGATTGATGTGTTCCCAGGGGATAGGAGAAGTCGCTTGATATCTAGTATGACGTCTGTCGCACCTGCTTGATCGCGGCCGCGATAGCTAGATCGCGTTGCTCCTCTTCTCCATCCGCGTTCCAAGCTGCGGAAAGGCACCCATAAGCGTACGCCTGGTCGAGCAGGCGACGCGGATCGACGTCCAGCGCACGAGAGAATGCGTCCGCCATCTGTGCAATGCGTCTAGGATCGAGACAAAGGTCGTCTCTGTCAGCCGGATCGTAGAACATATTGGCGGCGCCAAAGCCCACTTCACCGACCAGACCGACGGGATCTATCACCAGCCAGCCGCGACTGGAGAACATGATGTTTTCATGATGCAGATCGCCATGTAGCCCACGCAGTTCCGAGGCATTGCTCATCATTTGATCGGCTATAATCGCCGCGTGGACGTAGTCAGTTTGACAACCTGCGTTTTGATCATCGCGCGCCCGCTGAAACAAAGCTGCAAAGCGATCCCGGATCGGGAGAAGGGCAGAAGGCAGGGGTTCCTCAGATGCGGCATACAGCTTCGCCATTAGTTCCGCTGCAATTTCGGTCGCCTGGTAGTCGCCGTGCTCGGCAACGATGTGAGAGAGCATTCGCTCCCCGGCATATTCGAGCAACATCAGATTGTTCTCACGACCGAGCAACCGGACTGCTCCCCTCCCATTGCGCCATACCAGATAGTCGGCCCCGCGCAGTTCATCAGCAATGTCTTCTATAGGTTTCAATCCCTTGACGATTGCAGGAGTCCCGTCTGGCAATGAAACTTTCCAAACGAGGCTGGAAAAGGTGTCCGCAATGAGAACAGGTTGCGAAACGTGCCAATGAGCAGGAAAAACAGGCGGCATGAACATCAACCCCAAGTCAGAGGGTCCAATCGCAGATAGAAGGCAAGGCGTTCGCGGTCGGGGGCTTCGATCCCCAATACATTGAATAGGACAGCGAAGGCGCGCTCTGCTTCATCTGGCGCTGCCCAGTTCTCTTCGGCGTTAGCAATCATGAGTGCCAAATCGGCATAGCGATCTGCTGTTCCGAGCCGCCCAAGGTCGATCAGACCCGTGCATTGAAGAGTTTTAGGGTCCACCATGAAGTTCGGCATGCAGGGATCACCATGGCAAACAACCATATCGGTGCGCTCTTGGTCGAGCCGCACCGGTAGCTCTCGTTCGACACGAGCCAAAAGATCGAGCTGCGGCGTACTCTTGTCCTCGTCCGGTAAGAAGTCGGGATTGACGGCATTGCGGGACACCACATCAACGGCGCGTCCGAACATTCGCGACAGCCTGCGCTCAAACGGACATTGATCAACCGATAGGCTGTGAACAGCGCCAAGTTGCTGCCCCATTGACGGCCACGCTTTGAGCAAATCCGCTCCAGACAGATCAGCCGCCGGTACTCCCGGAATTGCCGTTATCACCAAGCATGCACCCTCCTGTTCCTCCTGCCAGTTGATCACCTCGGGGCAAGCCACACCTCGACCTTTGAGCCAAATGAGGCGGTCACGCTCTCCAGCGAGCTCACCGCGGCGGGAAGCAGGTGCGATTTTCGCGAAGGCATGCCCGTCACCACGTCGAAAAACAAAATCACCAGATTCTCCGCCTCTGACAGGCAACCAGTCAGAATGCGATTCACCAAAAAAAATATTAGTTCGATTCAATGGAGGTTCCTTCAGTTTTCTGATGAAGCGCGGAGGTGGCTCAACCTGCGAAAAGAAACGAGTTGCTACGTAAGTCCGAGAACATGCTTTCCATGGTCTCTGAGCTCGCCTT
>NZ_JASEYC010000063.1:0-1795 GCF_035064245.1 Citrobacter sp. R-1.5.2
GCCGCCGGCAGCAGGTGGGACAGGTCGATGATGGGATATTCGTCCACGGCTACCACTCCTCAATCTGGTCGAACGGTTTGGCGGGTGGCAAGTTGTCTGCCTGCGGGTCGGCAATATCCGTATCCGGCGGAACGGGCTTGTCCGGCCGAGCTGATGTCTTGAGGTGCTGGCGGCGATCCGCGTCACGCCGCGCCTTGCGTGTGGCCTTCTGCGCGCTGGTCACAATCTCACGCATCTGGCCGATCATGCGGAACAGCGCCGACTCATCCACCTGTTCGCGCCCTTGCTGCCGCAGTTTCGCCAGCGCCTGCCGTTGTTCCCAGAGGGTGACAGCCGGATGCGACAAGGTACGGTAGGGAATTTCCAGGTAATGCTGTCCCTCCGGTTCCAGGACCCAGATACGGCTGATGTCGCGCGGATCGCGCCGGATCAGAAAGGACGGCCAGCGTTCACGCCGCGCAATCCACGGCTTGAGCGCATCGGCGTAGTAGTGGATGTGGTCGATGACAAAGCCGGTGCGGGTCAGCGTGCGCCGGAGGATCGGCAGAAAATCGACCAGGAACGAAGTAGCGCGTGTGACGACGGCCGGTACGCCGACACGCGCCACGGCCTCGGCCCAGCGCGCGGCCGGCGGTTGGAGCAGGCCGTTGTGCACCGAACCGTGGTAGGTGCCGACCGCCAATGTGAGCCAGCGCTCTAGCTCGCGCAGCGTCAGGGCGGCCTTGTTTTCGGAATCGTAGTCGCCGCGCTGGTCAGGGTTGGAGAAGGTCGTTCCCGGCAGTTCGTCGTGAATCATCTGCATCGCCGTGCCGATGATCCGTTCCACGATGCCGCCATAGTGCGGCTGTCCCAGCGGGCGATAGTCCAGCCGGATGCCATGCTGCTCGCAACCCCGGCGCAGGGCCTCGCTCTTGAACTCGGCCGCGTTGTCTAGGTAGAGCAGCAAGGGCTTGCCGCTCATCTGCCAATCCATTTCCACGTTCAGTCCTTCCAGCCAAGGGCGCTTGTCGCAGGCGACATGCACGAGGCACAGGCCAACCGAAACGGCAGACGGCGCTTCCAGCGTGACGACCATGCCGAGCACGCAGCGGGTGAACACGTCGATGGCGAGGGTCAGGTACGGGCGGCCAATAGGTTGCCGGTCGCGGTCATCGACCACGATCAGGTCGATGACCGTATGGTCTATCTGCACCTGCTCCAGCGGCGCGGTCACGGCAGGAGGCTCGCCGCCCACACCTTGTAGGTCACGAGCGGCATCCTGGCCTTCCCGCCGGCGGATGACCTTGCGCGGGTCAAGGCTAGCGATCCGTAAGGCCACGGTATTGCGCGCCGGCACTCGCAGTTTTTGAGCCTTGCACACCTGAGTGACTTCGCGGTGAAAGGCCGCTAGGCTGCGCTTCTGCTTGGTCAGGAACCGCTTTTGCAGTAGCTCGTGGATGACGCGCTCGACCGGTTCCGGCAAGCGCCCCTTACCTTTACCTCCACCGGACTGGCCGGGCACCAGATCCGTCACGAGGCCGCTGCCTTGCCGGGCACGCCGGATCAGAACGTATACCTGGCGCCGAGACAAGCCCAGCGCCTGAGCCGCCATATCGGCCGCTTCGTGCCCGACCGTCTCCGACTGCGCCAACGGACTGATGATCTCCGCACGACGGCGCGCACGCTCCCAAGCCTCATCAGGCAGAGTGGCCACGCCTTGTTCTGGAATCCGTGGGGTGTCCGTCGCCATGCTCACCTCGCTTTGGTGCACACGAGTATTGAGCATAGTCGAGATTGGTGCAGATCACTTCTGATA
>NZ_JASEYC010000064.1:0-1571 GCF_035064245.1 Citrobacter sp. R-1.5.2
GCTGATAGAAACAGAAGCCACTGGAGCACCTCAAAAACACCATCATACACTAAATCAGTAAGTTGGCAGCATCACCCCCAAATCTCATTTTCAGCCTGAGCAAGCTCTTCACCACAAGAATATTTTTTTATAATACTGAAGAGCTTAGGCTTCACCTGTCTGATTATTTGCCACGGAGCTGTTCGGCCGGTGTAATTCATAACGATGCCATTTTTACCGGCGTCGACTAGTGCCGCATCATGCTCTTGAAGCATTCGGACCAGTGCCGCCCTAGGCAGTTGTTCGTAATCCATAATTGCCCTTTATCGTTCATGCTAATAACAGTAGACATAGCTTTATACGAGGTTATTTCCTATCGTGTTCAGCCTACTAGTGACGTTCCATCATGTGTACCACTACGTAGTAGCGAGAATTTTGTAGACTGTGGAACGTGCAATCTTTAACTGTCTGGATATGCTGGTTGCGCCAAGACCTTGTTCACGAAGACAGTGAACTTTAGCTTTATCCACTGTTGGTTTGCGGCCAAATTTAATCCCTTTAGACTTGGCCTCTAACCTTCCTTCATTTGTTCGTTCAAGGATGCGAGTACGCTCTGCTTGAGCTACTGCTGAAAGAATGGTGACGATCATCTTCCCCATCTCCCCATCGGTACTAATCCCGTCATCAATGAACCGGACAGCCACGCCCTGGGCGTCAAATGTTTTAATCAGTTGGATCATATCGGCAGTGTCGCGGCCAAGACGGTCAAGTTTCTTGACCAGAATGACATCACCTTCCTCCACCTTCATACGGAGCAGATCCAGCCCCTCCCTGTCGGCAGAGCTGCCGGATGCCTTGTCGGTAAAGATGCGGTTGAATTTCACCCCCGCGTCTTTGAGCGCCTTGACCTGAATATCGAGAGACTGCTGACTGGTTGATACCCGTGCGTAACCAAAAAGTCGCATAAAAATGTACCTTAAATCGAATATCAGACACCGTATGTCTATTATGGCAAAAATACGATTTAATAGACAGTCCATGCCTGCCGTTTTATGCTGTCTTATAATTCATAACATTTCGGACGGTTGCAAAAATGTTACTAAATGCCCGTCAGGCAGGGAGGCCGATATGCCCGTTGACTTTCTGACCACTGAGCAGACTGAAAGCTATGGCAGATTCACCGGTGAACCGGATGAGCTTCAGCTGGCACGATATTTTCATCTTGATGAAGCAGACAAGGAATTTATCGGAAAAAGCAGAGGTGATCACAACCGTCTGGGCATTGCCCTGCAAATTGGATGTGTCCGTTTTCTGGGCACCTTCCTCACCGATATGAATCATATTCCTTCCGGCGTCCGGCATTTTACCGCCAGACAGCTCGGGATTCGTGATATCACCGTTCTTGCAGAATACGGTCAGAGGGAAAATACCCGCCGTGAGCATGCAGCGCTGATACGTCAGCACTATCAGTATCGTGAATTTGCCTGGCCCTGGACATTTCGCCTTACCCGTCTTTTATATACCCGGAGCTGGATAAGCAACGAACGTCCTGGCCTGCTTTTCGATCTGGCGACAGGGTGGCTTATGCAACA
>NZ_JASEYC010000065.1:0-1357 GCF_035064245.1 Citrobacter sp. R-1.5.2
CTTAGCGTGCTTTATTTAATGAGATGGTCACTCCCTCCTTCCCGGTACTATGCTGAGGACAGGCTTTCATTCGGAGAACTATCATGGAAAACATTGCGCTCATTGGTATCGATCTGGGTAAAAACTCTTTCCATATTCATTGCCAGGATCGTCGCGGGAAGGCTGTTTACCGTAAAAAATTTACCCGGCCAAAGTTGATCGAATTTTTGGCGACATGCCCCGCTACAACCATCGCAATGGAAGCCTGTGGCGGTTCTCACTTTATGGCACGCAAGTTGGAAGAGTTGGGGCATTCCCCAAAGCTGATATCACCACAATTTGTCCGCCCGTTCGTTAAAAGCAATAAAAACGACTTTGTCGACGCCGAAGCTATTTGTGAAGCTGCATCGCGTCCGTCTATGCGTTTTGTGCAGCCCAGAACGGAATCTCAGCAGGCAATGCGGGCTCTGCATCGTGTCCGTGAATCCCTGGTTCAGGATAAGGTAAAAACAACCAATCAAATGCATGCTTTTCTGCTGGAATTTGGCATTAGCGTTCCCCGAGGAGCTGCCGTTATTAGCCGACTGAGTACCATTCTTGAGGATAATAGTTTGCCTCTTTACCTCAGCCAGTTATTGCTGAAATTACAACAGCATTATCACTATCTTGTTGAGCAGATTAAAGATTTGGAATCCCAGTTGAAACGAAAGTTGGACGAAGATGAGGTTGGACAGCGCTTGCTGAGCATTCCCTGCGTCGGAACACTGACAGCGAGTACTATTTCAACTGAGATTGGCGACGGGAAGCAGTACGCCAGCAGCCGTGACTTTGCGGCGGCAACAGGGCTTGTACCTCGGCAGTACAGCACGGGAGGTAGGACGACATTGCTGGGAATTAGTAAGCGAGGTAATAAAAAGATCCGAACTTTGTTGGTTCAATGTGCCAGGGTATTCATACAAAAACTGGAACACCAGTCTGGCAAATTGGCCGATTGGGTCAGGGATTTACTGTGCCGGAAAAGCAACTTTGTCGTCACTTGTGCTCTGGCAAACAAGCTGGCCAGAATAGCCTGGGCCCTAACGGCACGACAGCAAACTTATGTAGCATAACGGCAGAAATACACCGGTTTAAAGAATTACTGATCTGGTTTTGCGAATACTGATATTGATGATACTAACGGCCCACCGGCCTGTTGAGGAACCTGTAAAACGGAAAGGCTCATTGAAGCCGTATATTTTCTGGAGGTTCATCAGGCGCGGAACTCATCAAGGCGCGGGAATAAAATCCCATTCAGACGCCGGATAGATTCAAGCAAGCCAACTTGTCGTCAAAATCGGTGTTGCAAAAACGGGAGTGACCATAGATTCCGTTTTCTGAG
>NZ_JASEYC010000066.1:0-1346 GCF_035064245.1 Citrobacter sp. R-1.5.2
TTGAATGGGTTCATGTGCAGCTCCATCAGCAAAAGGGGATGATAAGTTTATCACCACCGACTATTTGCAACAGTGCCTTATTTCGAGCATTTTCTTGCGAAAAAGCCGACCGGGAAAATTGACATGCGTACCATTCGCCTGGGGTGTAATAAGGCGATAGACACCGGTACCTACACATTTACCTTCGCGGACAAATCAACGGTTTCAGCCCGCTACACATTCACTTATGCATGGGACGGTAAAGAGTGGAAAATTTCCACACACCACTCTTCAGCGATGCCTGAAGGGTAAAAAGCTGTGCAGGGGGCGGAATATTCACCGCTCCCTGAAGACTAGCCAATAATCGCGATGCCAAGACGTTCCATGAGCAACGATGCCTGGTAGTTGTCCAACTTAACGCCTTGTAAATCAACGCGCCGAATATCTAAGTCACCCAACTCCGAATTGGTCAGATCGCAATGTGTGAAGTTTGCTGCTCGCCAGTCGAAAGTCGAAAACTCGCCGCCGGAGAGATCTGAACCACTGAACGTCGCGCCCAGTACCTGGGCCCCCATCCAACGGTTTTCCCACAGCTCACACTTTTCCAACACGACTTTCGAAAAATTGGCGTAGCTTAGATTTGTGTTAGTGATATATGCACTGCAAAACCAGGTGCGAGTAGTGATCATATTCATAAAACTTGCGCCGCGAAAATCTGCGCCTTGCGCACGACAGTGGCGAATTTCAATGCCAAGCGCACTGGCATTGCGAAAATCCGCCATGGATAAATCACAGCTTTTAAAAATGGCATCTTTCAGCATCGCACGACTAAAATTGCACCCTTTCTGGCTTTCACGATCATAGAACTGACAGCCGATAAATTCAGTGCCGCTCAGGTCGGCACCTGAAAAATCACAGTTAAAAAATGTACTATTTTCAATTTTCTCACCGGTGAAGCGGTTTCTGTTAATTTTTTCGCCAACGAGTGCCAGAGCCATATTTTGTGCCTGTTTTTTTATACAGTAATGGCGTCATGGTAAACCCTGATGAGGTTATGCGTCAAATCCGCCAATATAACATCTGCAAATGTGCGTTAAATCTGGTGTTTTTTCAGCAAAGCGCGAAGCTGATGGTAAGTCAGACCCAGTAATTCAGCGGCTTTTTTCTGGTTAAATTTTGCCTGCTGTAAGCTGGTTTGTAGAAAGTCTTTCTCTTGCTGCTGCTGGAATTCACGCAGATCCAGCGGTAACCCTACAGACATCGGTTTAGTTTCCGGCGCCTGCGGCTGCGTCTGGTTCTGAAATCCATCCCTGTCGGTGTTGCTTATGCAGTCTGGTCGGGACTCGGCGTCGTCATAATTACAGCCA
>NZ_JASEYC010000067.1:0-1280 GCF_035064245.1 Citrobacter sp. R-1.5.2
TCGCGAAATTTCGCAGTCGCGACGCCAGAGACCGAGGGTTAGATCATGCCTAGCATTCACCTTCCGGCCGCCCGCTAGCGGACCCTGGTCAGGTTCCGCGAAGGTGGGCGCAGACATGCTGGGCTCGTCAGGATCAAACTGCACTATGAGGCGGCGGTTCATACCGCGCCAGGGGAGCGAATGGACAGCGAGGAGCCTCCGAACGTTCGGGTCGCCTGCTCGGGTGATATCGACGAGGTTGTGCGGCTGATGCACGACGCTGCGGCGTGGATGTCCGCCAAGGGAACGCCCGCCTGGGACGTCGCGCGGATCGACCGGACATTCGCGGAGACCTTCGTCCTGAGATCCGAGCTCCTAGTCGCGAGTTGCAGCGACGGCATCGTCGGCTGTTGCACCTTGTCGGCCGAGGATCCCGAGTTCTGGCCCGACGCCCTCAAGGGGGAGGCCGCATATCTGCACAAGCTCGCGGTGCGACGGACACATGCGGGCCGGGGTGTCAGCTCCGCGCTGATCGAGGCTTGCCGCCATGCCGCGCGAACGCAGGGGTGCGCCAAGCTGCGGCTCGACTGCCACCCGAACCTGCGTGGCCTATACGAGCGGCTCGGATTCACCCACGTCGACACTTTCAATCCCGGCTGGGATCCAACCTTCATCGCAGAACGCCTAGAACTCGAAATCTAACGTCCGTTCGGGCATCGAGGTCCATGTCGGGGTGGGACGGGCCCGTGGCTTCAAGATCACTTGCAGTCCGACCGCGATGTCTTGGTTGCGCGAGAGGTTGTCGATATGCTGAGTGTGCGATGGTTGATCGCTTCCTCGCCGCTCTCCACGGCGACGATGGCCGCCGCCATCAGCAAGTGCGCCAGTTCCCCTATGGTGCCCTCGCTGCGTGTGAGCAGGTAGCGAGCCATGTCCAGCGTGGCAATTGGGGAAGGCCGGCGCAGCGGGAGCGAAGCGGCGAAGCTGGCCAGCAGTGAGCAGCAATCGTCGTTGGCCTCCCATACCGGCAGCATCATCGGCTCGAAGCGATTTTCCAACTGGTCATCGGAGCGGATGGCTAGGTAGGCGTCGCGCGTGCCTACCCCAACCAACGGGATGCGCAGTTCGTTGCCGAGGAAGCGCAGCAGGTTGAGGAATTCCCGGCGGTTGACGCTGTTGCCGGCCAGCACGTTGTGCAGCTCGTCGATCACCAGCATGCGCACGCCGACCTTGCGCAGCAGTGCCAGAGCCAGTTGCTCCATTTCCGGCAACCGTGGGCGTGGGCGCAGCGGCGCGCCCAT
>NZ_JASEYC010000069.1:0-1185 GCF_035064245.1 Citrobacter sp. R-1.5.2
GCCTTTCCGTTTTACAGGTTCCTCAACAGGCCGGTGGGCCGTTAGTATCATCAATATCAGTATTCGCAAAACCAGATGAATGATTGTTTAAACTGGTGTATTTCTGCCTTTATGCTTCGTAAGTTTGCTGTCGCGCCGTCAGTGCCCAGGCTATTCTGGCCAGCTTGTTTGCCAGAGCACAGGTGACGACAAAGTTGCTTTTCCGACACAACAACTCCCTGACCCAGTCGGCCAACTTGCCAGACTGGTGTTCCAGTTTTTGTATGAATACCCTGGCACACTGAACCAACAAAGTTCGGATCTTTTTGTTGCCCCGCTTGCTAATCCCTAACAATGTCGTCCGACCTCCCGTGCTGTACTGTCGGGGTACCAGCCCTGTTGCCGCCGCAAAGTCACGGCTGCTGGCGTACTGCTTCCCGTCGCCAATCTCAGTTGAAATAGTACTGGCAGTCAGCGTTCCAACGCAGGGAATACTCAGCAAGCGCTGTCCAACCTCATCTTCGTCCAACTTTCGTTTCAACTGAGATTCCAGATCTTTAATCTGCTCAACAAGATAGTGATAATGCTGTTGTAATTTCAGCAGTAACTGGCTGAGATAAAGAGGCAAACTACTGTCCTCAAGAAGGGTACTCAGTCGACTAATAACGGCAGCACCTCGCGGAACGCTGATACCAAATTCCAGCAGAAAAGCATGCATCTGATTAGTTGTTTTCACCTTATCCTGAACCAGGGATTCACGGACACGATGCAGAGCTCGCATTGCCTGCTGAGATTCGGTTCTGGGCTGCACGAAACGCATAGATGGACGTGATGCTGCTTCACAGATAGCTTCAGCATCAACGAAGTCATTTTTGTTGCTTTTAACGAATGGGCGGACAAATTGCGGTGATATCAGCTTTGGAAAATGCCCTAACTCTGCCAGCTTGCGTGCCATAAAGTGAGAACCGCCACAGGCTTCCATCGCGATGGTTGTTGCCGGGCATGTCGCCAGAAATTCGATTAGCTTTGGTCGGGTGAATTTTTTACGGTAAACGGCCTTCCCACGATGATCCTGACAATGAATATGGAAAGAGTTCTTACCCAGATCGATACCAATAAGCGCAATGTTTTCCATGATGGTTCTCCGAATGAAAGCCTGTCCTCAGCATAGTACTGGGAAGGAGGGAGTGACCATCTCATTAAATA
>NZ_JASEYC010000070.1:0-1182 GCF_035064245.1 Citrobacter sp. R-1.5.2
ACTTTTTAATTAAATTTAATAAAAACGAAAAAATATTCATGGCGAAATGATTGTTTAATTATCTATCATGGATAGAAATGTGAGTTAGTCGTCCTATTTTAGGAAGTTAATAATGACTAAAACAAAAGGGTTACCTCGTCCGCTGACGCACTACGCTTGGCTTTCCATTGCCACGGCTATTGCCACTATCGGACTCAAAGGTGTGGCGTGGAAAATGACCGGTTCGGTCGGTCTGCTATCTGATGCCATCGAATCCGTAGTTAACCTCGCAGGAGCCCTAATGGCGCTCTGGATGCTGACCTTGGCTGCGCTTCCGGCCGATGAGAACCATGCATATGGGCACGGCAAAGCCGAATATTTCTCGAGTGCTTTCGAAGGATTTCTGATCCTATTGGCGGCAGCCAGTATCGCCTATACCGCAGTTGAGCGGATGTTAACTCCACAGCCGCTTGAGGAGATTGGTCTCGGATTACTGGTTTCAACAGTCGCATCAATCCTTAATTTTGTGACGGCTCGCATTTTGTTAAGGGCTGGCAGGCAGCACAACTCTATCACTCTTGAGGCAGATGCTCATCACCTGCTGACCGATGTCTGGACGTCGGTCGGTGTCATTTTTGGTGTCGGACTGGTTTATCTGACCGGCTGGTTTTGGGTCGATCCGATCGTTGCATTGCTGGTCGCAGCCAACATCGTTTGGACTGGTTATCAGCTTATGAGTCGTTCAGCTGCAGGTCTGATGGACGTATCGCTACCCACGGAAGAACTCAAAAAAATCGAGTCACTGCTGGCAGGATATCGTGAACAGGGGCTTGATTTCCATGCACTACGTACACGCCAGGCTGGCGGGCGGGCGTTTATGACAATGCACATCCTAGTTCCTGGGCGATGGACTGTTCAATATGGGCACGACTGGGCCGAGCGTATAGAGAATGATATCCGCACCGCACTGCCTTTTATCCATATCACCACTCATGTGGAACCGTTGGAAGATCCCGCGTCAATGAACGACCAAACGCTCGACATTTCTGATCACTAAACTAACCACATGTCGCTGGTCGGGCAGGGTAACAAACCTCGCTCTACAAAAATTTCAGGTATTCTCTATAATTCTGAGGGTACTTGATGTGACCTGCGCCCAATTGTTGGGCACGCAATATTTTTAAAAAGTCCGCTTCTGGCACA
>NZ_JASEYC010000071.1:0-1159 GCF_035064245.1 Citrobacter sp. R-1.5.2
CTAAATAGCTGCGCCTAATACCGCTACACTTTTGCCTGACCATGTTTTCCTCCGGGGAATGGGCTGGCGGTTTCCATAAAATGGCGGACCTTTTTCAGTAACTGCCACATTGAGCGGCACTGATGATTACGGGTTATCGTGTCATGAAGTGCCTGCCATAGCCGTTCCACATGATTCACCCACGGCGAGTAAACCGGCTGGTAAATTACCCTGAACTTGGGATTTGCTTTCAACCAGCGCTGTGTTTCGCGGCTTTTATGGATAATGTAGTTATCAACGATCAGCGTGATTGTTTTCGCCCGCCGGTAAGTGGCTTTCAGGTGCTTCAGCAGAGCGATAAACAGCGCTGAACTTTTGCTGTTGCCGCCCACGTAGCTGACTTTACCCGTGCCACTGTGCAGTGCGCCGGCCAGATAGTATTTTTCGTTCTGCCCCGGCGTCACTACCCGTTTCTGCTGTCCGCGCAACTGCCAGTCCGCACCGATTTTAGGATTAAGGTGGATATCCACTTCATCTTCATAAAATACCGGATGCTCTGCGCTGCATTCATCCAGCGCTTTGTGGATTACCGCCATCTTTTCATCTTTATGTGGGTCACGGATACGCAGAGTTGGCGCGGCCCTGCGCCATACAAGCCCCGCAGATGGCAACCAGCGGCGAACGGTTCCTGCATGTAACTGGCAACCGGTTATCTCATTGATTTTTATTGCCAGTAATTCGGTGCTCCAGCGTGAACGTTGATAACCAAAATCGCCGGGAGAATGCTTTATCAGCTCACGTAACAGGGTGCAGATATGTTCAAAAGGCCAGCGTCGGGAGCGCCCTGCGGGTAAGGATTTCAGGCCTTCAATACCTGAGTGCGTAAACCAGTTAATCCAGCGACCAACGGATGAACGGGCACAACAGAGAGTTCTGGCAACATCGCTGACCCGTTCACCCCGATGAAGCATCAGCATGGCCGTGAGTCTGCGGGCATGATTTTTATCACGCGTTTTATGAATAGCTTTCTGCATCAGGCGTCGTTCGCCACGGGGTATTGGTACTATGATCGGCATCGCTCAGTCCGGTTGGTGATTTTGGTTGGTTTGGCGATTGATCAGATCGCACAATCCGGGCTGAGTTCCCTTTCAGTGATCTACTATTCCGCGCAGCTATTTAG
>NZ_JASEYC010000072.1:0-1093 GCF_035064245.1 Citrobacter sp. R-1.5.2
TGGAGCTGAAATCAGTCGAAGATACCAGCTGGCTGCAACTGTTTATTAAAAACACAGCACTGTGCAAACACGAAAGTGGACGTATACGGTGTGACGCCTGCCCGGTGCCGGAAGGTTAATTGATGGGGTTATCCGTAAGGAGAAGCTCTTGATCGAAGCCCCGGTAAACGGCGGCCGTAACTATAACGGTCCTAAGGTAGCGAAATTCCTTGTCGGGTAAGTTCCGACCTGCACGAATGGCGTAATGATGGCCAGGCTGTCTCCACCCGAGACTCAGTGAAATTGAACTCGCTGTGAAGATGCAGTGTACCCGCGGCAAGACGGAAAGACCCCGTGAACCTTTACTATAGCTTGACACTGAACACTGGTCCTTGATGTGTAGGATAGGTGGGAGGCTTTGAAGTGTGGACGCCAGTCTGCATGGAGCCGACCTTGAAATACCACCCTTTAATGGCTGGTGTTCTAACGTAGACCCGTGATCCGGGTTGCGGACAGTGTCTGGTGGGTAGTTTGACTGGGGCGGTCTCCTCCTAAAGAGTAACGGAGGAGCACGAAGGTTAGCTAATCCTGGTCGGACATCAGGAGGTTAGTGCAAAGGCATAAGCTAGCTTGACTGCGAGAGTGACGGCTCGAGCAGGTGCGAAAGCAGGTCTTAGTGATCCGGTGGTTCTGAATGGAAGGGCCATCGCTCAACGGATAAAAGGTACTCCGGGGATAACAGGCTGATACCGCCCAAGAGTTCATATCGACGGCGGTGTTTGGCACCTCGATGTCGGCTCATCACATCCTGGGGCTGAAGTAGGTCCCAAGGGTATGGCTGTTCGCCATTTAAAGTGGTACGCGAGCTGGGTTTAGAACGTCGTGAGACAGTTCGGTCCCTATCTGCCGTGGGCGCTGGAGAATTGAGGGGGGCTGCTCCTAGTACGAGAGGACCGGAGTGGACGCATCACTGGTGTTCGGGTTGTCATGCCAATGGCATTGCCCGGTAGCTAAATGCGGAAGAGATAAGTGCTGAAAGCATCTAAGCACGAAACTTGCCCCGAGATGAGTTCTCCCTGAGACTATAAGTCTCCTGAAGGAACGTTGAAGACGA
>NZ_JASEYC010000073.1:0-1088 GCF_035064245.1 Citrobacter sp. R-1.5.2
GCGAGTAGGCCGTTCCAAGCAAAACATTTCCAGCACCGTTAAGCGAATCTGGGATTTGTACCAGAACACCACTCTTAAAGCCGAGAACGGCGAACCATTAAAATTAGTTCAGGTCTGGATACCAGCAAGCCTTGCTGAAACTGTTTTAAAAGAAGCCGCGAAGTACAGCATTAATAACATCACGACCTCGGAAATGGAAAAAAAATAAAGTCCGAAAGGACTTTATTTTAAGACTACTAACGCGGCTTTATTACAGTGCTCGCCACCACAGTAAACCACTATCCCCGGTTTACCCCAGAGATTGATATGACACACCGGGCAGCTGTACTTTTCCCGGTTTGTTTTGTTCACCGGTGCTTCAGGCGGTGGGGTTACAAATCGCATGGCCTCTATGATCTCGTCGTCGAGTTCAACCGGGTCGCGCCCTTCCTCCACCTCCTGTTCGTGTTCGCTATCATCTTCCTCGTCGTCAATATAGCCTTTTCCTGTAGGGCTTAGCACAGCGCCAGGCTTAGGCTGGTAAGGCGGAAACCTGTCCATCCAGGAAAGCTGGAAATGGCCTGTCAGCAGTTCATCACAGGCCATATCGAAAGGGCCACCGGCAATAATATAATGGGTCATGCTCTGGCCCACTTTCCTGCCTCCCGGTTCGCCGGTATCAGAAGGCATTAGTCCTACCCGTTCCATCCGGGCCGCCCACTGTTTGTTGTGATAGCCACGGCGGCCAGGCTCGCCAAAATGGAATTGCCACTGATGAACCATCTCATGCACCAGTGTTGAAAGCGTGGCCTTTATGGTTCTGATCGAGAAATACACCGGATTCATAGCGATCTCGTCTACCGTGTACCCACTCTCACGGCCGACGAAACGCTTAAAGGAACAATAGCCATACGTTCGCTTCTCACGCTGCAACGTTATCAGGCATGGCGGCAGCTCGTTGCTGAATAGCTTCTCATTGAAAAAATCGTAGGCTCTCTGAAGTTCATCGTAGGTTTCGGGCGTAGGCAAATTCACTGCTAACCTCACATATATGTATTGTGCAATACACATAATTTAGCTGATCTTTTATACAGAGGAAACGGCTTTTA
>NZ_JASEYC010000074.1:0-1083 GCF_035064245.1 Citrobacter sp. R-1.5.2
CTGTCGTCAGCTCGTGTTGTGAAATGTTGGGTTAAGTCCCGCAACGAGCGCAACCCTTATCCTTTGTTGCCAGCGGTTAGGCCGGGAACTCAAAGGAGACTGCCAGTGATAAACTGGAGGAAGGTGGGGATGACGTCAAGTCATCATGGCCCTTACGAGTAGGGCTACACACGTGCTACAATGGCGCATACAAAGAGAAGCGACCTCGCGAGAGCAAGCGGACCTCATAAAGTGCGTCGTAGTCCGGATTGGAGTCTGCAACTCGACTCCATGAAGTCGGAATCGCTAGTAATCGTGGATCAGAATGCCACGGTGAATACGTTCCCGGGCCTTGTACACACCGCCCGTCACACCATGGGAGTGGGTTGCAAAAGAAGTAGGTAGCTTAACCTTCGGGAGGGCGCTTACCACTTTGTGATTCATGACTGGGGTGAAGTCGTAACAAGGTAACCGTAGGGGAACCTGCGGTTGGATCACCTCCTTACCTTAAAGAAGCGTTCTTTGTAGTGCTCACACAGATTGTCTGATGAAAAGTAAATAGCAAGGCGTCTTGCGATTGAGACTGACACGTCCCCTTCGTCTAGAGGCCCAGGACACCGCCCTTTCACGGCGGTAACAGGGGTTCGAATCCCCTAGGGGACGCCACTTGCTGGTTTGTGTGAGTGAAAGTCGCCGGCCGAAGTATCTCAAAACAGACTTCCGAGTCTTGTTTGAGATATTTGCTCTTTAAAAATCTGGATCAAGCTGAAAATTGAAACGACACACTGTTTCATTTCTCCGTAATAAGAAATGAAAAGCGGTGTGTTCGAGTCTCTCAAATTTTCGCAACACGGTGGTGTTTTACGAAACATCTTCGGGTTGTGAGGTTAAGCGACTAAGCGTACACGGTGGATGCCCTGGCAGTCAGAGGCGATGAAGGACGTGCTAATCTGCGATAAGCGTCGGTAAGGTGATATGAACCGTTATAACCGGCGATTTCCGAATGGGGAAACCCAGTGTGATTCGTCACACTATCATTACGTGAATACATAGCGTAATGAAGCGAACCGGGGGAACTGAAACATCTAAGTACCCCGAGGAAAA
>NZ_JASEYC010000075.1:0-1064 GCF_035064245.1 Citrobacter sp. R-1.5.2
ACGCCGTGGGTCGATGTTTGATGTTATGGAGCAGCAACGATGTTACGCAGCAGGGCAGTCGCCCTAAAACAAAGTTATGCCGCACCCACCCCTATGGAGTCTTGATGTTAAAAGTTATTAGTAGTTTATTGGTCTACATGACCGCGTCTGTCATGGCTGTCGCAAGTCCGTTAGCCCATTCCGGGGAGCCGAGTGGTGAGTATCCGACAGTCAACGAAATTCCGGTCGGAGAGGTCCGACTTTACCAGATTGCCGATGGTGTTTGGTCGCATATCGCAACGCAGTCGTTTGATGGCGCGGTCTACCCGTCCAATGGTCTCATTGTCCGTGATGGTGATGAGTTGCTTTTGATTGATACAGCGTGGGGTGCGAAAAACACAGCGGCACTTCTCGCGGAGATTGAAAAGCAAATTGGACTTCCCGTAACGCGTGCAGTCTCCACGCACTTTCATGACGACCGCGTCGGCGGCGTTGATGTCCTTCGGGCGGCTGGGGTGGCAACGTACGCATCACCGTCGACACGCCGGCTAGCCGAGGCAGAGGGGAACGAGATTCCCACGCATTCTCTAGAAGGACTCTCATCGAGCGGGGACGCAGTGCGCTTCGGTCCAGTAGAGCTCTTCTATCCTGGTGCTGCGCATTCGACCGACAATCTGGTTGTATACGTCCCGTCAGCGAACGTGCTATACGGTGGTTGTGCCGTTCATGAGTTGTCAAGCACGTCTGCGGGGAACGTGGCCGATGCCGATCTGGCTGAATGGCCCACCTCCGTTGAGCGGATTCAAAAACACTACCCGGAAGCAGAGGTCGTCATTCCCGGGCACGGTCTACCGGGCGGTCTAGACTTGCTCCAGCACACAGCGAACGTTGTCAAAGCACACAAAAATCGCTCAGTCGCCGAGTAGCAGATGCGGCATAACAAATCGTTGGAGCGGGACTTTTGCTACGCAGGCTGCGCCTACTCCGCAAAAGCCCCTCAACTCAGGCGTTAGGCATCACAAAGTACAGCATCGTGACCAACAGCAACGATTCCGTCACACTGCGCCTCATGACTGAGCATGACC
>NZ_JASEYC010000076.1:0-1026 GCF_035064245.1 Citrobacter sp. R-1.5.2
AGTTCTTGAAATTCTATTCTTGATTGCATATCATCTCAACGAGTTTCGATAAGAAAGGATGCGCATGCGACCGTCTGTTGTGCTTGACATGAAGCGAAGCGCAGTGCGTGAAGCGGTAGGCCGCTTTCGCGCCGCGAACCCGCGCGTCTTCGGCTCGGTGCTGCATGGCACCGACCGGGATGGCAGCGACCTCGACCTGTTGGTCGATGCGCTGCCCGGTGCCACGTTGTTGGACTTGGGCGATTTGGAAGAAGAACTGAAATCGCTGCTCGGCGTTGACGTCGATCTGCTGACTCCCGGCGACCTGCCGCCGAAGTTCCGGGCCAAGGTGCTCGCGGAGGCGCAACCGATATGAGCGAGAACCGCCTGCCCGATTACCTCGACCACATTCAGCAGGCCGCAACCGATGCGCGCAGCTTCGTGGAAGGGATGGCCAAGGACGACTTCTTGGCCGACAAGCGCACCCAGCAGGCCGTCATCATGAGCCTGATCGTCATCGGCGAGGCGGCCACAAAGGTGATGGATGGCTACGTCGAGTTCACCCAGGCGCATGCCGACGTGCCGTGGCGCAGCATGCGCAATATGCGTAATCGCATGGCTCACGGCTATTTCGACATCAACCTCGATGTGGTGTGGGAGACGGTACAGGAATGGCTGCCGGCGTTGCTCCAGCAATTGCCCGCCGTGCGTCAGGATGCCGACGATGAAGACCGTAACGACAACTGTGAAAGAGGGATCTCCGATGACTGTTGAATCGAGAATATTTTCTGTAGCCGAGTATGTTCAGCCGTCCGAAGGCGAGCCTATTCGTTCCGTTGTGCTTGAAACCCGAGACTCAATTATCGTGGTTTGGCATGTCCATCCCGGGCAGGAAATTGCGGCTCACATTCATCCTCACGGCCAAGACACGTGGACTGTTTTGTCGGGAATGGCTGATTACTTTCAGGGCAATGGGATTGTTCGTGCCCTCAGGGAAGGTGAGATAGCCGTGGCAAGACCGGGCCAAGTGCACGGGGCGCGAAATAC
>NZ_JASEYC010000077.1:0-957 GCF_035064245.1 Citrobacter sp. R-1.5.2
TGTTGTGCAGCCAGCTCCTGACAGTTCAATATCAGAAGTGATCTGCACCAATCTCGACTATGCTCAATACTCGTGTGGGCTCTGTTGCAAAAATCGTGAAGCTTGAGCATGCTTGGCGGAGATTGGACGGACGGAACGATGACGGATTTCAAGTGGCGCCATTTCCAGGGTGATGTGATCCTGTGGGCGGTGCGCTGGTATTGTCGCTATCCGATCAGCTATCGCGACCTTGAGGAAATGCTGGCGGAACGCGGCATTTCGGTCGACCATACGACGATCTATCGCTGGGTCCAGTGCTACGCCCCGGAGATGGAGAAGCGGCTGCGCTGGTTCTGGCGGCGTGGCTTTGATCCGAGCTGGCGCCTGGATGAAACCTACGTCAAGGTGCGGGGCAAGTGGACCTACCTGTACCGGGCAGTCGACAAGCGGGGCGACACGATCGATTTCTACCTGTCGCCGACCCGCAGCGCCAAGGCAGCGAAGCGGTTCCTGGGCAAGGCCCTGCGAGGCCTGAAGCACTGGGAAAAGCCTGCCACGCTCAATACCGACAAAGCGCCGAGCTATGGTGCAGCGATCACCGAATTGAAGCGCGAAGGAAAGCTGGACCGGGAGACGGCCCACCGGCAGGTGAAGTATCTCAATAACGTGATCGAGGCCGATCACGGAAAGCTCAAGATACTGATCAAGCCGGTGCGCGGTTTCAAATCGATCCCCACGGCCTATGCCACGATCAAGGGATTCGAAGTCATGCGAGCCCTGCGCAAAGGACAGGCTCGCCCCTGGTGCCTGCAGCCCGGCATCAGGGGCGAGGTGCGCCTTGTGGAGAGAGCTTTTGGCATTGGGCCCTCGGCGCTGACGGAGGCCATGGGCATGCTCAACCACCATTTCGCAGCAGCCGCCTGATCGGCGCAGAGCGACAGCCTACCTCTGACTGCCGCCAATCTTTGCAACAGAGCC
>NZ_JASEYC010000078.1:0-909 GCF_035064245.1 Citrobacter sp. R-1.5.2
TCTGATGGAAATGGAAGCCACGCAAGCACCTTAAAATCACCATCATACACTAAATCAGTAAGTTGGCAGCATTACCCTGAATACGGGATATGCGCAGGTGGAAAATCTGGGGCCTATTATCATGGGTAAAGAAGATGTGCTAAGGACACATAACATACTTCCAAAAGCACATATTATTTCCACACATATGGAATCTGTAAATCATTTTGGACAAACCCGAAAAGAAATCCATGAGTATGTAGATCTTAATAAGATTACTGACCAGGTTAGTATCCCTGAAGATGGTGAAGTCGTTAATCTTTAATTATACATCCCCACAACTTTAATCAGGCAGTTACTCATTATGGTTTTACTGGTGACTGCCGGCCCTCTTAGCATTCGAAATTTTTTATGTCACCCGATTTAGTTCCGCGCACTTTTTGAGATTTCCGGGGTTTCAGCCATCAGCCGGTACTCTTCCGGTGTCAGGTTATTCAGGGATTCGTGGGGGGGGTCGCTGTTATAGCGCGAGCAGTCTTTATGCACCGGCTGGGGGAAATCAGAGACCGGGGACTGGAAAACCAGAGCTACCGGGCCAGCGGGCTGACATTGCTGACTGCGGCGATCTCACTGTGGAATACGGTATATATAGAAAGAGCCATAGATTCTCTGAAGCGAAAAGGGATCCCACTAAATGAACAGCTGATTTCTCATCTGTCCCCGCTGGGATGGGAACACATCAACTTGAGTGGAGATTACGTCTGGCGAACAAACCTCAAGCTGGGACAGGGAAAATACCGTTCGTTACGCTCAGTAGATAGCAGTCTGTATAAAAAACAGGCTTAACGTAGGATATTTAATGAGATGGTCACTCCCTCCTTCCCAGTACTATGCTGAGGACAGGCTTTCATTCGGAGAACCATCATGGAA
>NZ_JASEYC010000079.1:0-862 GCF_035064245.1 Citrobacter sp. R-1.5.2
TAGCGGGCGGCCGGAAGGTGAATGCTAGGCATGATCTAACCCTCGGTCTCTGGCGTCGCGACTGCGAAATTTCGCGAGGGTTTCCGAGAAGGTGATTGCGCTTCGCAGATCTCCAGGCGCGTGGGTGCGGACGTAGTCAGCGCCATTGCCGATCGCGTGAAGTTCCGCCGCAAGGCTCGCTGGACCCAGATCCTTTACAGGAAGGCCAACGGTGGCGCCCAAGAAGGATTTCCGCGACACCGAGACCAATAGCGGAAGCCCCAACGCCGACTTCAGCTTTTGAAGGTTCGACAGCACGTGCAGCGATGTTTCCGGTGCGGGGCTCAAGAAAAATCCCATCCCCGGATCGAGGATGAGCCGGTCGGCAGCGACCCCGCTCCGTCGCAAGGCGGAAACCCGCGCCTCGAAGAACCGCACAATCTCGTCGAGCGCGTCTTCGGGTCGAAGGTGACCGGTGCGGGTGGCGATGCCATCCCGCTGCGCTGAGTGCATAACCACCAGCCTGCAGTCCGCCTCAGCAATATCGGGATAGAGCGCAGGGTCAGGAAATCCTTGGATATCGTTCAGGTAGCCCACGCCGCGCTTGAGCGCATAGCGCTGGGTTTCCGGTTGGAAGCTGTCGATTGAAACACGGTGCATCTGATCGGACAGGGCGTCTAAGAGCGGCGCAATACGTCTGATCTCATCGGCCGGCGATACAGGCCTCGCGTCCGGATGGCTGGCGGCCGGTCCGACATCCACGACGTCTGATCCGACTCGCAGCATTTCGATCGCCGCGGTGACAGCGCCGGCGGGGTCTAGCCGCCGGCTCTCATCGAAGAAGGAGTCCTCGGTGAGATTCAGAATGCCGAACACCGTCACC
>NZ_JASEYC010000080.1:0-820 GCF_035064245.1 Citrobacter sp. R-1.5.2
GGCACTGTTGCAAATAGTCGGTGGTGATAAACTTATCATCCCCTTTTGCTGATGGAGCTGCACATGAACCCATTCAAAGGCCGGCATTTTCAGCGTGACATCATTCTGTGGGCCGTACGCTGGTACTGCAAATACGGCATCAGTTACCGTGAGCTGCAGGAGATGCTGGCTGAACGCGGAGTGAATGTCGATCACTCCACGATTTACCGCTGGGTTCAGCGTTATGCGCCTGAAATGGAAAAACGGCTGCGCTGGTACTGGCGTAACCCTTCCGATCTTTGCCCGTGGCACATGGATGAAACCTACGTGAAGGTCAATGGCCGCTGGGCGTATCTGTACCGGGCCGTCGACAGCCGGGGCCGCACTGTCGATTTTTATCTCTCCTCCCGTCGTAACAGCAAAGCTGCATACCGGTTTCTGGGTAAAATCCTCAACAACGTGAAGAAGTGGCAGATCCCGCGATTCATCAACACGGATAAAGCGCCCGCCTATGGTCGCGCGCTTGCTCTGCTCAAACGCGAAGGCCGGTGCCCGTCTGACGTTGAACACCGACAGATTAAGTACCGGAACAACGTGATTGAATGCGATCATGGCAAACTGAAACGGATAATCGGCGCCACGCTGGGATTTAAATCCATGAAGACGGCTTACGCCACCATCAAAGGTATTGAGGTGATGCGTGCACTACGCAAAGGCCAGGCCTCAGCATTTTATTATGGTGATCCCCTGGGCGAAATGCGCCTGGTAAGCAGAGTTTTTGAAATGTAAGGCCTTTGAATAAGACAAAAGGCTGCCTCATCGCTAACTTTGCAACAGTGCC
>NZ_JASEYC010000081.1:0-746 GCF_035064245.1 Citrobacter sp. R-1.5.2
GGTAATGACTCCAACTTACTGATAGTGTTTTATGTTCAGATAATGCCCGATGACTTTGTCATGCAGCTCCACCGATTTTGAGAACGACAGTGACTTCCTGCCCAGCCTTGCCAGATGCTGCCTCAGATTCAGGTTATGCCGCTCAATGCGCTGCGTATATCGCTTGCTGATAACGTGCAGTTCTCCCTTCAGGCGTGATTCATAAAGCGGCCAGCCATCCGTCATCCATACCACGACCTCAAAGGCCGACAGCAGGCCAAGAAGACGCTCCAGCGTGGCCAACGTGCGTTCACCGAATACGTGCGCCACAACCGTCCTCCGTATCCTGTCATACGCGTAAAACAACCAGCGCTGGCGTGATTTAGCGCCGACGTAACCCCACTGTTCGTCCATTTCCGCGCAAACAATGACGTCACTGCCCGGTTGTATGCGTGAGTTTACCGACTGCGGCCTGAGTTTTTTAAGTGTCGTAAAATCGTGTTGAGGCCAACGCCCATAATGCGTGCACTGGCGCGACATCCGACGCCATTCATGGCCATATCAATAATTTTCTGGTGTGTACCGGGCTGAGAGGCGGTGTAAGTGAACTGTAGCTGCCATGTTTTACGGCAGTGAGAGCAGAGATAGCGCTGATGTCCGGCAGTGCTTTTACCGTTACGCACCACGCCTTCAGTAGCTGAACAGGAGGGACAGCTGATAGAAACAGAAGCCACTGGAGCACCTCAAAAACACCATCATACACTAAA
>NZ_JASEYC010000082.1:0-731 GCF_035064245.1 Citrobacter sp. R-1.5.2
TGCTTCTCAAGATAGGTGACGCCGAACGTCACGATGTCCTGCGCGTCGAACAGGTAGCACTGAGCAAAGCCCACGACACCTTCTCGATGGCGACCGAGCTTCACGTAAGCATTTGCTATAGTTTCAACCGCATCCGGCTTTCCTTCGATAGCAAAGCAATCGAGAATGCCGTTTGAATCGTAATCCGATGCCGTTTTCCAGGCGACTTCACCGTCTCTTCCAAGCATCGGCATCTCATACGTCACCCACCGTTTGTTGGGGATATCGGCAACCGCCTCGGCGTAGTGCAATGCGGTAACGGAGTTTAGCGGCGCACCCAACAGCAGGGCCTTCCCGCCAAGGCGAACGAACCGCTCGACGGGCGATCCTTCCCCCAAGGCGTGACCGAGTTCGTGAGGCTCCGTCAGCGTTTCAGCCAGCGGACCAACCGCGACCATCGATGCATCGGGGTGCGCGCTGCGCCGCGCGCCGGGGGCTTGAACCAGAAATTGATTCAGCAGGCCGAACCCACGGTAAGTCCCGGCTGTTGCGGGATCGAACGGCAGCCAGGTACGGCGGGCTTCGTCATCCAGCCGAGCGCCATTCAGAGTCTCCTCGTAGGGTGATCGGTCCCACGACGCGTATCCCATCACAGTGCCAGTCGGCCCAACCGCGGAGCGTAACGCGGCAACGACCGTCTCCGCTCCTCCTTCGACCGGACCAATCGCTTTAAGTGAGGCATGCACCATCAA
>NZ_JASEYC010000083.1:0-720 GCF_035064245.1 Citrobacter sp. R-1.5.2
ATTTCAGGGCAAACAGCAGAATTATGTCATGCTGACTGGCCTCTCCATTAATTTCCATCTCCATTACCTCGATGCGCTGAAAAAAAATCTGATTGCGATCGCCGTCGTGATAAGCCTGCTGATTGTTCTGATCATTCGCATCGCTGTCCGTCAGGGGCACCTGCCCCTTCGTAATGTCAGCAATGCCATTAAAAACATCACCTCCGAGAATCTTGATGCGCGGCTGGAACCGACACGCGTTCCCATTGAGCTGGAGCAACTGGTTATCTCGTTCAATCATATGATTGGAAAGATTGAGGACGTCTTTACCCGCCAGGCCAATTTCTCTGCCGATATCGCGCATGAGATCAGAACGCCCATCACCAATCTGGTGACGCAGACTGAAATCGCACTGAGTCAGGATCGAACCCAGAAGGAACTTGAGGATGTCCTCTACTCCAGTCTTGAAGAGTATAACCGGATGACCAAAATGGTCAGCGACATGCTGTTTCTGGCACAGGCGGACAATAACCAGCTTATACCTGACAGGGTCCGTTTTGACCTCAGAGCAGAAGTCATGAAAGTCTTCGAGTTTTTCGAAGCCTGGGCCGAAGAACGCAATATCACGCTCAAATTTAACGGGATGCCCTGCCTGGTTGAGGGAGATCCACAAATGTTCAGAAGAGCGATCAATAATCTGTTATCCAATGCCCTGCGTTATACCCCGGAGGGACAGGCCAT
>NZ_JASEYC010000084.1:0-702 GCF_035064245.1 Citrobacter sp. R-1.5.2
CACACTATCATTACGTGAATACATAGCGTAATGAAGCGAACCGGGGGAACTGAAACATCTAAGTACCCCGAGGAAAAGAAATCAACCGAGATTCCCCCAGTAGCGGCGAGCGAACGGGGAGCAGCCCAGAGTCTGAATCAGCATGTGTGTTAGTGGAAGCGTCTGGAAAGTCGCACGATACAGGGTGAAAGTCCCGTACACAAAAGCGCATGTGTTGTGAACTCGAAGAGTAGGGCGGGACACGTGGTATCCTGTCTGAATATGGGGGGACCATCCTCCAAGGCTAAATACTCCTGACTGACCGATAGTGAACCAGTACCGTGAGGGAAAGGCGAAAAGAACCCCGGCGAGGGGAGTGAAAAAGAACCTGAAACCGTGTACGTACAAGCAGTGGGAGCCTCTTTATGGGGTGACTGCGTACCTTTTGTATAATGGGTCAGCGACTTATATTCTGTAGCAAGGTTAACCGAATAGGGGAGCCGAAGGGAAACCGAGTCTTAACTGGGCGTTAAGTTGCAGGGTATAGACCCGAAACCCGGTGATCTAGCCATGGGCAGGTTGAAGGTTGGGTAACACTAACTGGAGGACCGAACCGACTAATGTTGAAAAATTAGCGGATGACTTGTGGCTGGGGGTGAAAGGCCAATCAAACCGGGAGATAGCTGGTTCTCCCCGAAAGCTATTTAGGTAGCGCCTCGTGAA
>NZ_JASEYC010000085.1:0-642 GCF_035064245.1 Citrobacter sp. R-1.5.2
GTTAGGCATCACAAAGTACAGCATCGTGACCAACAGCAACGATTCCGTCACACTGCGCCTCATGACTGAGCATGACCTTGCGATGCTCTATGAGTGGCTAAATCGATCTCATATCGTCGAGTGGTGGGGCGGAGAAGAAGCACGCCCGACACTTGCTGACGTACAGGAACAGTACTTGCCAAGCGTTTTAGCGCAAGAGTCCGTCACTCCATACATTGCAATGCTGAATGGAGAGCCGATTGGGTATGCCCAGTCGTACGTTGCTCTTGGAAGCGGGGACGGAAGGTGGGAAGAAGAAACCGATCCAGGAGTACGCGGAATAGACCAGTTACTGGCGAATGCATCACAACTGGGCAAAGGCTTGGGAACCAAGCTGGTTCGAGCTCTGGTTGAGTTGCTGTTCAATGATCCCGAGGTCACCAAGATCCAAACGGACCCGTCGCCGAGCAACTTGCGAGCGATCCGATGCTACGAGAAAGCGGGGTTTGAGAGGCAAGGTACCGTAACCACCCCATATGGTCCAGCCGTGTACATGGTTCAAACACGCCAGGCATTCGAGCGAACACGCAGTGATGCCTAACCCTTCCATCGAGGGGGACGTCCAAGGGCTGGCGCCCTTGGCCGCCCCTCATGTCAAACGTT
>NZ_JASEYC010000086.1:0-641 GCF_035064245.1 Citrobacter sp. R-1.5.2
GGTAATGACTCCAACTTATTGATAGTGTTTTATGTTCAGATAATGCCCGATGACTTTGTCATGCAGCTCCACCGATTTTGAGAACGACAGCGACTTCCGTCCCAGCCGTGCCAGGTGCTGCCTCAGATTCAGGTTATGCCGCTCAATTCGCTGCGTATATCGCTTGCTGATTACGTGCAGCTTTCCCTTCAGGCGGGATTCATACAGCGGCCAGCCATCCGTCATCCATATCACCACGTCAAAGGGTGACAGCAGGCTCATAAGACGCCCCAGCGTCGCCATAGTGCGTTCACCGAATACGTGCGCAACAACCGTCTTCCGGAGCCTGTCATACGCGTAAAACAGCCAGCGCTGGCGCGATTTAGCCCCGACGTATCCCCACTGTTCGTCCATTTCCGCGCAGACGATGACGTCACTGCCCGGCTGTATGCGCGAGGTTACCGACTGCGGCCTGAGTTTTTTAAATGGCGGAAAATCGTGTTGAGGCCAACGCCCATAATGCGGGCGGTTGCCCGGCATCCAACGCCATTCATGGCCATATCAATGATTTTCTGGTGCGTACCGGGTTGAGAAGCGGTGTAAGTGAACTGCAGTTGCCATGTTTTACGGCAGTGAGAGCAGAGATAGCGCTGATGTCCGGC
>NZ_JASEYC010000087.1:0-635 GCF_035064245.1 Citrobacter sp. R-1.5.2
TCATCTTCGGGGGTAGAGCACTGTTTCGGCTAGGGGGTCATCCCGACTTACCAACCCGATGCAAACTGCGAATACCGAAGAATGTTATCACGGGAGACACACGGCGGGTGCTAACGTCCGTCGTGAAGAGGGAAACAACCCAGACCGCCAGCTAAGGTCCCAAAGTCACAGTTAAGTGGGAAACGATGTGGGAAGGCACAGACAGCCAGGATGTTGGCTTAGAAGCAGCCATCATTTAAAGAAAGCGTAATAGCTCACTGGTCGAGTCGGCCTGCGCGGAAGATGTAACGGGGCTAAACTGTGCACCGAAGCTGCGGCAGCGACACTATGTGTTGTTGGGTAGGGGAGCGTTCTGTAAGCCGTTGAAGGTGTCCTGTGAGGGGTGCTGGAGGTATCAGAAGTGCGAATGCTGACATAAGTAACGATAATGCGGGTGAAAAACCCGCACGCCGGAAGACCAAGGGTTCCTGTCCAACGTTAATCGGGGCAGGGTGAGTCGACCCCTAAGGCGAGGCCGAAAGGCGTAGTCGATGGGAAACAGGTTAATATTCCTGTACTTGGTGTTACTGCGAAGGGGGGACGGAGAAGGCTATGTTAGCCGGGCGACGGTTGTCCCGGTTTAAGCATGTAGGCGG
>NZ_JASEYC010000088.1:0-630 GCF_035064245.1 Citrobacter sp. R-1.5.2
CCGAGCAGATCCTGCACGGTTCGAATGTCGTAACCGCTGCGGAGCAAGGCCGTCGCGAACGAGTGGCGGAGGGTGTGCGGTGTGGCGGGCTTCGTGATGCCTGCTTGTTCTACGGCACGTTTGAAGGCGCGCTGAAAGGTCTGGTCATACATGTGATGGCGACGCACGACACCGCTCCGTGGATCGGTCGAATGCGTGTGCTGCGCAAAAACCCAGAACCACGGCCAGGAATGCCCGGCGCGCGGATACTTCCGCTCAAGGGCGTCGGGAAGCGCAACGCCGCTGCGGCCCTCGGCCTGGTCCTTCAGCCACCATGCCCGTGCACGCGACAGCTGCTCGCGCAGGCTGGGTGCCAAGCTCTCGGGTAACATCAAGGCCCGATCCTTGGAGCCCTTGCCCTCCCGCACGATGATCGTGCCGTGATCGAAATCCAGATCCTTGACCCGCAGTTGCAAACCCTCACTGATCCGCATGCCCGTTCCATACAGAAGCTGGGCGAACAAACGATGCTCGCCTTCCAGAAAACCGAGGATGCGAACCACTTCATCCGGGGTCAGCACCACCGGCAAGCGCCGCGACGGCCGAGGTCTTCCGATCTCCTGAAGCCAGGGCAGATCCGTGCACAGCACC
>NZ_JASEYC010000089.1:0-629 GCF_035064245.1 Citrobacter sp. R-1.5.2
TCCTTTGCTTTTGCGGCCAACATGGTGCGCAGTTTTATCAGTAATGGCTGGTGTGTACAGATCCGCGGCCCACAGGCCGGCGGCGCGGTCCAGGACCTGCCGATCCATCTGTACGATCTCGGCACCGGCAACCAGGTAAAAATCCCGTCTGAAGTGATGATCCCCGAAACCCGCGAGTTTGAGTTTGCGAACCTTGGGTTTATCCCGCTTAGCTACTACAAGAACCGCGATTATGCGTGTTTCTTCAGCGCGAACTCCACCCAGAAGCCGGCACAGTACGATACCGCAGATGCAACGGCTAACAGCCGCATCAACGCCCGTCTGCCCTATATCTTCCTGCTGTCGCGTATTGCGCACTATCTGAAGATTATTCAGCGCGAAAACATCGGGACCACCAAGGACCGACGTCTGCTGGAGCTTGAGCTGAATACCTGGGTGAAAAGCCTGGTCACTGAAATGACCGATCCGGGCGATGAGCTGCAGGCCTCTCATCCACTGCGTGACGCGAAGGTCGTTGTGGAGGATATCGAGGATAACCCGGGGTTCTTCCGCGTGAAGTTGTACGCCATCCCGCACTTCCAGGTGGAAGGCATGGACGTCAACCTGTCACTGGTTTCCCAGATGCCGAA
>NZ_JASEYC010000090.1:0-588 GCF_035064245.1 Citrobacter sp. R-1.5.2
GGTAATGCTGCCAACTTACTGATTTAGTGTATGATGGTGATTTTAAGGTGCTTGCGTGGCTTCCATTTCCATCAGATGTCCTTCCTGCTCCGCTACTGAAGGCGTGGTGCGTAACGGCAAAAGCACTGCCGGACATCAGCGCTATCTCTGCTCTCATTGCCGTAAAACATGGCAACTACAGTTCACTTACACCGCCTCTCAGCCCGGTACGCACCAGAAAATCATTGATATGGCCATGAATGGCGTCGGATGTCGCGCCAGTGCACGCATTATGGGCGTTGGCCTCAACACGGTTTTACGTCACTTAAAAAACTCAGGCCGCAGTCGGTAACCTCGCGCATACAACCGGGCAGTGATGTGATTGTCTGCGCTGAAATGGACGAACAGTGGGGCTACGTCGGTGCTAAATCACGTCAGCGCTGGCTGTTTTACGCGTATGACAGGATACGGAGGACGGTTGTGGCGCACGTCTTCGGTGAACGCACTCTGGCCACACTGGAGCGTCTTCTGAGCCTGCTGTCGGCCTTTGAGGTCGTGGTATGGATGACGGATGGCTGGCCGCTGTATGAATCCCGCCTGAAGGGAAAG
>NZ_JASEYC010000091.1:0-587 GCF_035064245.1 Citrobacter sp. R-1.5.2
GAGCGTCTTGAAAAAGTGGACACGCTGGTTGTCGACAAAACAGGCACGCTCACGGAAGGTTCGCCTACGGTGACAGGGATTATCAGTCTCAGTCCGGGTGGGGAAATATCTCTTTTACGTGTAACAGCTGCAGTGGAAAAAGGTTCGCAGCATCCGTTGGGTATGGCTGTTGTCAGAGCCGCGCAGGAAAAGGGGATCGTGATACCTGCCGTCAGTAATTTCAATGCCCCGTCGGGGAAAGGTGTCTCAGGCGATGTCGAAGGTCAACGGGTTGTTATTGGTAATGAACTGGCTATGCAGGAAAACAGTATCGTTATTGATAATCAAAAGGCCGTTGCGGATACGTTGCGGATGGAAGGCGCTACCGTTATCTATGTGGCCACAGACGGGAACCTTGCAGGCCTGATAGCTATCTCGGATCCCGTGAAAGCAACCACGCCGGATGCGCTTAAAGCTTTGCGTCAGGCGGGGATCCGCATTGTTATGCTCACCGGGGATAACCAGCTTACTGCTGAAGCAGTCGCACGGAAACTGGGAATAGATGAGGTTGAAGCCGGGATTCTGCCGGATGGCAAAAAAGCAGTGAT
>NZ_JASEYC010000092.1:0-525 GCF_035064245.1 Citrobacter sp. R-1.5.2
CGGACTGAATGTATGTTGTAGGCCTGATAAGCACAGCGCATCAGGCACTCCCGATGGCATTTTGCCGGATGCGGCGTCCCGCCTTATCCGGCCTACAACTGTCTGGACCATCAGGCACTCCCGGTGGCATTTTGCCGGATGCGGCGTATCGCCTTATCCGGCCTACAACTGTCTGGACCATCAGGCACTCCCGGTGGCATTTCGCCGGATGCGGTGTATCGCTTTATCCGACCTACAACTGTAAAAACCTGCCCTGTTATCCGTATCCCACCTTCAGTAGTGGGTGCGGTCATCCTCTTAAGTCCTGTCCTATTGTTGAATCTAACAGTTTTGTATCGATGTTGGGTTTACGCAGTGAGATGGGGGGGTGAGAGGGGTTGTGATTGCTTTAGAAAGATCAGAGGCTATAAAAGCAAAAACCCAGCCATAGGCTGGGTTCTTTAAATAGTGGTGCCCGGACTCGGAATCGAACCAAGGACACGGGGATTTTCAATCCCCTGCTCTACCGACTGAGCTATCCGGGCA
>NZ_JASEYC010000093.1:0-523 GCF_035064245.1 Citrobacter sp. R-1.5.2
TTCATGCCAAAGTGCCACTGATTGCCTTTCTTGGTCTGATGCATCTCCGGATCGCGTTGCTGCTCTTTGTTCTTGGTAGAGCTGGGTGCCTCAATGATGGTGGCATCCACCAAAGTGCCTTGGGTCATCATGACGCCTGCTTCGGCCAGCCAGCGATTGATGGTCTTGAACAATTGACGGGCCAGTTGATGCTGCTCGAGCAGGTGGCGGAAATTCATGATGGTGGTGCGATCCGGCAGGGCGCTATCCAGGGATAATCGGGCAAACAGGCGCATGGAGGCGATTTCGTACAGGGCATCTTCCATGGCACCGTCGCTCAGGTTGTACCAATGCTGCATGCAGTGAATACGCAGCATGGTCTCCAGCGGATAGGGCCGTCGGCCATTGCCCGCCTTGGGATAAAACGGCTCGATGACAGCGGTCATATTCTGCCATGGCAGAATCTGCTCCATGCGGGAGAGGAAAATCTCTTTTCGGGTCTGACGGCGCTTAGTGCTGAATTCACTATCGGCGAAGGTGAGTT
>NZ_JASEYC010000094.1:0-502 GCF_035064245.1 Citrobacter sp. R-1.5.2
TGCCGGATAAGACCCGGGAAGGCTTCTGAGTCCGTCACATTGTTCAGCGACAGGTCTGCACAGATGATTTCATGTGTGTTGCTGTCAACGGCCAGATGCAACTTTCGCCATATACGACGGCGTTCTTTGCCGTGTTTTTTGACTTTCCATTCGCCTTCACCAAAGACCTTCAGCCCGGTGGAATCAATCACCAGATGCGCGATTTCACCCCGGGTGAACGTTTTGAAACTGACATTAACCGACTTTGCGCGCTTGCTGACACTGGTGTAATCCGGGCAGCGCAACGGAACATTCATCAGTGTAAAAATGGAATCAATAAAACCCTGTGCAGCCCGCAGGGTCAGCCTGAACACGCGTTTAATGACCAGAACGGTGGTGATGGCGAGATCAGAATAGCGCTGAGGTCTTCCCCGTGATGAAGGCGTTGCCGACTCATACCAGGCCTGAATAGCTTCATCATCCAGCCAGAAAGTTATGGAGCCACGGTTGATGAGGGCTTTAT
>NZ_JASEYC010000095.1:0-482 GCF_035064245.1 Citrobacter sp. R-1.5.2
CTGATGGATCCAACCCCTCCGCTGCTATAGTGCAGTCGGCTTCTGACGTTCAGTGCAGCCGTCTTCTGAAAACGACAAACGATGTCAGCCAATAAGTTGTTGTAATAATCGACAAGTGTTTGTTGCAACTCGCCGTCCTGTAAGACTGCATTATCAGTCTGATTCAGGGCGGCTATGGTGTCATTTATACACCATAAACCGATGACGGCTGCACGTAAATCTGTGGATGCTCTTGATGGCGATTCAACGTTTGCTGTCCCACGCATGGCGACAGCATTGTTTAGCCCAGCAATAATCCCATTATAAGTTGGGGGGAGGGGCTCCGACAACTGCAAAGCTATCTTTTCTGTATTGTTTTGGATGTCGTCCGCAAGAATGGTATTCTCGATCAGTTCTCGAGCCAATAATGATGTTTCGAAGCAGACGGCCAACACCGTCTGCTTCGTTTCTGGTTCTTGTTCTTCCACTGCCAGCGCGTTACT
>NZ_JASEYC010000096.1:0-469 GCF_035064245.1 Citrobacter sp. R-1.5.2
TAGGGAAGGTGCGAATAAGCAGGTCATTTCTTCCCAAGCTGACTCGCTGATTAAAATTTCGCGGATCTGGGCCGATTTTTTTCCCGCAAACACATCGAATCAGCCTATTTAGGCTATTTTTTCCACCATTTCTGGCGTTATTTCCGGTTTTTACTGAGATCTCTCCCACTGACGTATCATTTGGTCCACCCGAAACAGGTTGGCCAGGGTGAATAACATCGCCAGTTGGTTATCGTTTTTCAGCAGCCCCTTGTATCTGGCTTTCACGAAGCCGAACTGCCGCTTGATGATGCGAAACGGGTGCTCCACCCTGGCACGGATGCTGGCTTTCATGTATTCGATGTTGATGGCCGTTTTGTTCTTGCGCGGATGCTGCTTCAAGGTTTTTACCTTGCCGGGACGCTCGGCGATCAGCCAGTCCACATCCACCTCGGCCAGCTCCTCGCGCTGTGGCGCTCCTTGGTAGCCG
>NZ_JASEYC010000097.1:0-448 GCF_035064245.1 Citrobacter sp. R-1.5.2
TTCCTGATAAGTTGCACTAATTATATCGAATGGCTTCTGTTTGCTGCATGACAGGCTAATGACATCTTTGTCATTTAAATCTTTATTCTCAGCATTGGATTTCCGGGATCATTTTCTCCAGTCTGGGCACGGATAAGATAAAACGCGTGGAGCGTACGTCCGATTCCACCCGCACTCTTCCGTGATGTGCTTCCACGATTGACTTTACAATCGCAAGGCCGATGCCGCTGCCTTCTCCTTTTCGTTGTCTGGACGGATCCACCCGATAAAAACGGTCAAAAAGCCTTAATAAATGTTCTTCAGGGATTGGTTTCCCCGGATTTTCAATCACAAGGTCAAAAAAACTCTCCTGCTCTCTTATTGAGACGGTGATGGCCTGTCCCTCCGGGGTATAACGCAGGGCATTGGATAACAGATTATTGATCGCTCTTCTGAACATTTGTGGATC
>NZ_JASEYC010000098.1:0-434 GCF_035064245.1 Citrobacter sp. R-1.5.2
GGGACGCGTAAACCCCATTCGCCGAAGCGCGTTCCAGTACAACGCTTTCTCCACCCACAGTACTTTCATTTTGAACAGACATGAGCATTCCTTGTTAATCCGTTATAACGTCGTGATGGTTAAGGTTGTTTTGGTGCCAGAGATGACAATTCGGCTCTGAGCTCCGCGCTGAGCGCCGGGTTCAGCAGAATTTTTTCCAGCTCCTTTCGAAAAGCCTGGTTATCCAGCAGATTGGCCTTTAAATCACGCAGCAGGTTGCGCATGGAAAGCATGGCTTTCAGCTGGGGTATTTGTCTGGAAACCTGTTCCGGTGAGAAATCTTTCATGTTCTGGAATGTCAGACTGATGGTGTCCTCGCTGCCGTCATCAGCAAGCGTATTTTTAACAGTGAGGTCGACTCTGGGGGAATAATCAGAAAGAACAGCATCGAAATT
>NZ_JASEYC010000099.1:0-410 GCF_035064245.1 Citrobacter sp. R-1.5.2
TGGTGTTACTGCGAAGGGGGGACGGAGAAGGCTATGTTAGCCGGGCGACGGTTGTCCCGGTTTAAGCATGTAGGCGGGAAGTTTAGGTAAATCCGGACTTCTTCTAACGCTGAGGTGTGATGACGAGGCACTACGGTGCTGAAGTAACAAATGCCCTGCTTCCAGGAAAAGCCTCTAAGCATCAGGTAACACAAAATCGTACCCCAAACCGACACAGGTGGTCAGGTAGAGAATACCAAGGCGCTTGAGAGAACTCGGGTGAAGGAACTAGGCAAAATGGTGCCGTAACTTCGGGAGAAGGCACGCTGATATGTAGGTGAAGCGGTTTACCCGTGGAGCTGAAATCAGTCGAAGATACCAGCTGGCTGCAACTGTTTATTAAAAACACAGCACTGTGCAAACACGAAAGT
>NZ_JASEYC010000100.1:0-398 GCF_035064245.1 Citrobacter sp. R-1.5.2
GGCGCGCCCATCGCGGCGAGCAGCGCGACGTAGAAGCGGATCACGGACGGCTCGGACGGCATCTGCACGACCAACACCGGGATGTGCTCCTGGTCGGCGTCGGAGCTGGCCGGGTGGGTGCGGCGGAACTTCTCGACGATCATCGACTTGCCATTGTTGGTCGGGCCAACCAGCAGCAGGTTGGGCATGCGTTGCTTGTTTGGCCACGCATAAAGGGCTTCCAGCCGGTTCAGCGCCTCGACTGCGCGCGGATAGCCGATCCAGCGGTCGGCGCGAAGGCGCTGGATGCGCTCGTCCGCCGGAAGACGGGCCAAGCCCTGGGCCGCCGGCAGCAGGTGGGACAGGTCGATGATGGGATATTCGTCCACGGCTACCACTCCTCAATCTGGTCGAACGGT
>NZ_JASEYC010000101.1:0-393 GCF_035064245.1 Citrobacter sp. R-1.5.2
CGGTAAACGAGTGAGGGAATTTCAGGTAAGATACTTCGGATGAGGAGCAAAAAGGTGGTTTATACTTCCTATACCCATTATCCTAGAAGGTGATGCTGTTCTAGAACGCGTCCTAACTATGCAGTTGACCGAAACTGCTCGGAGCTTGGACATTGACGGTCTGCGTGAAGGCACCGCTGAGAAAATTGTCAAGAACGGCGGATACGAGACGTTCAATGACATGTTCTCGGCAATCGCACAATGGCCCCGCAAATGGTGGTTGGACCTCATTGGCGAAAATGGCGGCAAAATCTACGATGATTTCCATTCCAAGATGAGTAGTGTTCCCCTGTCGGTTTGGTTGGGGTCGATGCCCCACTTTGGGCGCGGCGTTGGGCGCCGCAAGATGAAAGC
>NZ_JASEYC010000102.1:0-388 GCF_035064245.1 Citrobacter sp. R-1.5.2
TGTCGTTTTCAGAAGACGGCTGCACTGAACGTCAGAAGCCGACTGCACTATAGCAGCGGAGGGGTTGGATCCATCAGGCAACGACGGGCTGCTGCCGGCCATCAGCGGACGCAGGGAGGACTTTCCGCAACCGGCCGTTCGATGCGGCACCGATGGCCTTCGCGCAGGGGTAGTGAATCCGCCAGGATTGACTTGCGCTGCCCTACCTCTCACTAGTGAGGGGCGGCAGCGCATCAAGCGGTGAGCGCACTCCGGCACCGCCAACTTTCAGCACATGCGTGTAAATCATCGTCGTAGAGACGTCGGAATGGCCGAGCAGATCCTGCACGGTTCGAATGTCGTAACCGCTGCGGAGCAAGGCCGTCGCGAACGAGTGGCGGAGGGTGTG
>NZ_JASEYC010000103.1:0-365 GCF_035064245.1 Citrobacter sp. R-1.5.2
GGTGGGACGGGCCCGTGGCTTCAAGATCACTTGCAGTCCGACCGCGATGTCTTGGTTGCGCGAGAGGTTGTCGATATCCTCCACTTCCATCATCAACCCTGGATAATGCCGCCGCCGTCATCGCCGCCGACGCCCGTGCCGGGCTTTTCGGGCCTGTCAGGCTTGCTCGGCCTTCAGCCTGCCTGGGCGAGATCTCCGGCGGACGGATTAACGGCGGAGCTTCGCCGCCTTTCGTGCGTGTGAAGGCCGAAGATAGTTCTCTCAAAAACATCCGTTTATGAGAGATACCAAATGTCATTTTCAGAAGACGACTGCACCAGTTGATTGGGCGTAATGGCTGTTGTGCAGCCAGCTCCTGACAGTTC
>NZ_JASEYC010000104.1:0-344 GCF_035064245.1 Citrobacter sp. R-1.5.2
CCTGATGCACTGCGCTTATCAGGCCTACGAATGCAAACCTTTGTAGGCCGGATAAGGCGTTTACGCCGCCATCCGGCAAAGAAATGCCTGATGCACTGCGCTTATCAGGCCTACGAGTGCAAACCTTTGTAGGCCGGATAAGGCGTTTACGCCGCCATCCGGCAAAGAAATGCCTGATGCGCTGCACTTATCAGGCCTACGAGTGCAAACCTTTGTAGGCCGGATAAGGCGTTTGCACCGCCATCCGGCGAAGAAATGCCTGATGCGCTGCGCTTATCAGGCCTACGAATGCAAACCTTTGTAGGCCGGATAAGGCGTTTACGCCGCCATCCGGCGAAGAAATG
>NZ_JASEYC010000105.1:0-339 GCF_035064245.1 Citrobacter sp. R-1.5.2
AGCTCAGCTGGATAGAGTACTCGGCTACGAACCGAGCGGTCGGAGGTTCGAATCCTCCCGGATGCACCATCTTCTCCGAGATAACAGCAAGACTGTTGTTTCATGGTATGCGAGATAATCGCGAGTACCAGGGAGGATAACGTTGCTTCAGCAACGGCCCGCAGGGCGAGGCGCAGCCGAGTAATCCTCCCGGATGCACCATCTCTTACTTGATATCGTTTATTACGATATCAATATCGGCAGTAAAGCAAGTTTTCCGATGCATCCGTAGCTCAGCTGGATAGAGTACTCGGCTACGAACCGAGCGGTCGGAGGTTCGAATCCTCCCGGATGCACCAT
>NZ_JASEYC010000106.1:0-331 GCF_035064245.1 Citrobacter sp. R-1.5.2
TACGTCGCATCCGGCAACCATTGCCTGATGGCGCTTCGCTTATCAGGCCTACAAGGTACATAACCCGTAGGCCGGATAAGACGTTTACGTCGCATCCGGCAACCATTGCCTGATGGCGCTTCGCTTATCAGGCCTACAAGGTACATAACCCCTAGGCCGGATAAGACGGTACGTCGCATCCGGCAACCATTGCCTGATGGCGCTTCGCTTATCAGGCCTACAAGGTACGTAACCCGTAGGCCGGATAAGACGTTTACGTCGCATCCGGCAACCATTGCCTGATGGCGCTTCGCTTATCAGGCCTACAAGGTACATAACCCGTAGGCCGGAT
>NZ_JASEYC010000107.1:0-317 GCF_035064245.1 Citrobacter sp. R-1.5.2
GCGATATTCGTCGTATTGGTCGCGATGTCAGTGGTGTTTTGCGCCACGTTCTGATTGGTTTCAAATAGCTGAGAACCGTTAACCGCATCGGTGCTGTCTGCGGACAGAGTACCGGCCGCCACGTTGGTGATCTTACTGGCGGCGTTGGCGCCATGACCGGCGCTAAACGCGCCAGCGGTCGCATCCCACAGCAGGGCATCATTGGTGAGATCCGTCACGGTGGTGCTGAGGTCGGAAACCGAGGTATTCAGATTGGTGATGTTGGTTGTGTTGGTTGCGATATTGCTGGTATTGGTCGCAATATCCGTGGTGTTGGT
>NZ_JASEYC010000108.1:0-305 GCF_035064245.1 Citrobacter sp. R-1.5.2
TTTCAGGCAATACGCACGCTTTCAGGCATACCTGCTTTCGTCATTTTGTTCAGCGCTCGTACCAGGGCCATAGCCTCTGCAACCTGACCATCGTAGTCACGCAGTGTCAGTGAACCTCCGAACAGCTGTTTTACCCGGTACATCGCCGTTTCCGCTATCGAGCGACGGTTATAATCTGTTGTCCATTTCCACCGCGCATTACTCCCGGTCAGCCGCTGATTCGCAACAGCACGGTTACGGTCTGCATATTCACCGGGCCAGTAACCCGCGCCTTTTCGGGGCGGGATAAGCGCGCTGATTTTCTT
>NZ_JASEYC010000109.1:0-293 GCF_035064245.1 Citrobacter sp. R-1.5.2
ATTGCTGCCAGCGGGTGCGTTTGCCCTGCAGCAGCGTGCGGGTCAGCACCACGCCGATAGCCAGGGACAGTAACAGCATCAGGCGTAAGATATTGGTGGTATTATCCACCTGCTTCGCCTCGGTCGCCAGGGTATGAGTATCGAGGGTCAGACGCAGGTAGCCCAGCGGGCCGTTTTTTCCTGGCACCGGTTCGACAATCTGCTGGTTGAAGTAGCCGCCGGCTTTTTTACCATCCAGCGCCAGCCGGTCGCGAACCTCGACGCTTTCGCCAGAGCGCGCCACCAGGTCGCCC
>NZ_JASEYC010000110.1:0-283 GCF_035064245.1 Citrobacter sp. R-1.5.2
TGCCGGGACGCTCGGCGATCAGCCAGTCCACATCCACCTCGGCCAGCTCCTCGCGCTGTGGCGCTCCTTGGTAGCCGGCATCGGCTGAGACAAATTGCTCCTCTCCATGAAGCAGATTACCCAGCTGATTGAGGTCATGCTCGTTGGCCGCGGTGGTGACCAGGCTGTGGGTCAGGCCACTCTTGGCATCGACACCAATGTGGGCCTTCATGCCAAAGTGCCACTGATTGCCTTTCTTGGTCTGATGCATCTCCGGATCGCGTTGCTGCTCTTTGTTCTTGGT
>NZ_JASEYC010000111.1:0-272 GCF_035064245.1 Citrobacter sp. R-1.5.2
TTGATGGGGTTTTTCATATTTTAAGTGTTGATGTACATCAAATTAAAATCGAACTTCCAATAACGCTCTGCTAATTTTGACTCTTTCGATATAAATGCGTGTGTCAGGCGTTAATTGTGGCGTGTTTTTCTGCCAAAACGAGTAATTTCTCATTTTTCAATAGAGTAAAATGCTTAAGAATTTCCTTATTTAAGATTAAAGATCTGATTATTTGATCTTATACAGATCATTATTCTATTATCGTCTGTAAAGAACTGTAGTGTGACGAGTGT
>NZ_JASEYC010000112.1:0-270 GCF_035064245.1 Citrobacter sp. R-1.5.2
GCGCATAGGATCCTTATGTGAAATTTGCATATTAATATATGCGTAAATTGCATTTAAATAATATTAACGCCTCTGTTAGCGTTTTGACCAGTCCCTCTGACAGGAACCGCACATGACTGCACCACGACTGGAAAAATTACGCCATTTCATTCATGAGGTAGACCGCCTGCACCGCGAACACCACCAGGCCGCCCCGCTGCTTGACGCCGTGGCGCAGCGGCTGGCGGCGCTGGTGCGTTACGACGACTGGCTGCCGGAAGAGTACACCCT
>NZ_JASEYC010000113.1:0-261 GCF_035064245.1 Citrobacter sp. R-1.5.2
TAGCATTGTGCTTTGTAGGCCGGATAAGGCGTCAGCCGCCATCCGGCGCATAGCCAGAGTATTCGAGTCATTGCCTGTCGGCACTACGTTTATCAGGCCTACAGGTAGCATTTTGCTTTGTAGGCCGGATAAGGCGTCAGCCGCCATCCGGCGCATAGCCAGAGTATTCGTGTTATTGCCTGTCGGCACTACGTTTATCAGGCCTACGGGTAGCATTGTGCTTTGTAGGCCGGATAAGGCGTCAGCCGCCATCCGGCGCAT
>NZ_JASEYC010000114.1:0-259 GCF_035064245.1 Citrobacter sp. R-1.5.2
GAGCGTAACGCGGCAACGACCGTCTCCGCTCCTCCTTCGACCGGACCAATCGCTTTAAGTGAGGCATGCACCATCAACAGGTCACCGGTTTGGACTCCTAATTTTCGAATTGCCTCCGTTATTGCCTTCCGCGTATGCATCGCGATATCTCCTCTAAACTGCAAAACACTATACCTATCGAGAGGCACTGTTGCAAATAGTCGGTGGTGATAAACTTATCATCCCCTTTTGCTGATGGAGCTGCACATGAACCCATTCA
>NZ_JASEYC010000115.1:0-249 GCF_035064245.1 Citrobacter sp. R-1.5.2
GTGAAGATCCTTTTTGATAATCTCATGACCAAAATCCCTTAACGTGAGTTTTCGTTCCACTGAGCGTCAGACCCCGTATAGTGTTTTGCAGTTTAGAGGAGATATCGCGATGCATACGCGGAAGGCAATAACGGAGGCGCTTCAAAAACTCGGAGTCCAAACCGGTGACCTCTTGATGGTGCATGCCTCACTTAAAGCGATTGGTCCGGTCGAAGGAGGAGCGGAGACGGTCGTTGCCGCGTTACGCTC
>NZ_JASEYC010000116.1:0-247 GCF_035064245.1 Citrobacter sp. R-1.5.2
TGTAGCTCAGGTGGTTAGAGCGCACCCCTGATAAGGGTGAGGTCGGTGGTTCAAGTCCACTCAGGCCTACCAAATTCGCTCCCGTGCTGCGTTGTGAAATAACTCGCATACTTCAGTATGCTTCGTTCTTCCACGTCTTGCCCGGAATCGAATTACGGTAAATGAGATTTTAACTACGATGGGGCTATAGCTCAGCTGGGAGAGCGCCTGCTTTGCACGCAGGAGGTCTGCGGTTCGATCCCGCATA
>NZ_JASEYC010000117.1:0-243 GCF_035064245.1 Citrobacter sp. R-1.5.2
GATAACGACGGTTGTGCGTAGGAACCCTGTGCTGATTAAACCTAACAGCGATCGTAAAGCACAGGTCGTTGTGATGGGCAAAGTGGCATCCGATATGGATGCGGTCAGTTACCACGAGTACAAACCGAGGCTGCGTGAACAGATTATTTCCGTTTATAACAGTCTGGCGCAGGAGTTTGACGTTGTCGTGCTGGAAGGGGCTGGCAGCCCGGCAGAAATCAACCTGCGCGATCGCGAGATCGG
>NZ_JASEYC010000118.1:0-242 GCF_035064245.1 Citrobacter sp. R-1.5.2
CGCAGGCCTGTGTCGGGAAGATTGATCCACTCATTATCACCACGTTTCCACTGTGCCTGATACGCTACGATATCTGCCTGGGTTTTCCCGTTTGTATCTACTGGCGCATCCCAACTCGCAACCATAGTGGCGATACGCTGTCCCTGGCGGACCGAAGCGTAGCTGCTAATTGCGATGTTCGACGTTTGCCCTACCAGGCCTGTCGGTATCAGACTGAGCGGTGGCGTATCCAGTCGGGCAGG
>NZ_JASEYC010000119.1:0-241 GCF_035064245.1 Citrobacter sp. R-1.5.2
TGCCGGATGGCGGCTAACGCCTTATCCGGCCTACAAGAGTAGATAAATGTAGGCCGGGCAAGCGAAGCGCCCCCGGGTATTTTGCCGGATGGCGGCTAACGCCTTATCCGGCCTACAAGAGTAGATAAATGTAGGCCGGGCAAGCGAAGCGCCACCGGGTATTTTGCCGGATGGCGGCTAACGCCTTATCCGGCCTACAAGAGTAGATAAATGTAGGCCGGGCAAGCGAAGCGCCCCCGGG
>NZ_JASEYC010000120.1:0-237 GCF_035064245.1 Citrobacter sp. R-1.5.2
ACCGTATAATCCCCGTCCGGTAGACCAGCGTATGAGAAAGTGGCGTGTTTGGTTTTATAATCGCTTTCACTGACAGTCACAGGCGTCAGGGTGAAAGTTTCCCCCCGGGCATTTTTAAGGGTGGCGTCGAAAACTTTGGTATCCCAGTAGCTGATGTTCCAGGCGTTGACGCGATCTTTATCGGTGGCCGTCATAGTGATTGTCTTGGAGGCCTTGTTTACCTGAGCGACATTAACC
>NZ_JASEYC010000121.1:0-237 GCF_035064245.1 Citrobacter sp. R-1.5.2
AAATCAGCGCGTATTGATCTGTTTCTACTATAACGGTGGATTCGCAGTCTATGTATTATTGGGCGGCTGCCGCCAGGTCGTCAGCGATGATACTTCCCAGGAAGCTCTCGATATAGCCCGCCAGAACGTAGAGCTGAACAAGCTGGATCTGATCAAAGCCGAGTTTGTGCGTGATGACGTGTTCAAGTTGCTGCGCGCATATCGCGATCGTGGTGAGAAATTTGATGTTATCGTGAT
>NZ_JASEYC010000122.1:0-234 GCF_035064245.1 Citrobacter sp. R-1.5.2
AGGGTGAACTGATCCATGAGTTTTTCATTAACGGCGAGTACCGCAACACCATCCGCATGTGCCTGTTCCAGCACCAGTATCTGGCCGAGCACAAAACGTCCGGGCCGTCCCTGCTGAAGCCGACGGCTCAGTAATAATCGATACGGTTTTTAATGGTGTAGTGGCGGGTCAGCGGCGGCTGGACGCTTTCATCGATCACCTGCAGCTCACAGCTCAGCGGATTGTCGTGATCGT
>NZ_JASEYC010000123.1:0-230 GCF_035064245.1 Citrobacter sp. R-1.5.2
GCCTGTGGGCCGCGGATCTGTACACACCAGCCATTACTGATAAAACTGCGCACCATGTTGGCCGCAAAAGCAAAGGAGGCATTGGTCCACAGGTATTTGTTGTGATCCGGACCTTTAACTTCTTCCACATAGTTGAAACTACGAACTGGTACAGTGTCCGGACCATACGGCAGACGGCCCAGTACACGCGGCATCACCAGACCGATATAGCGGGCATCATCCGTCTCACG
>NZ_JASEYC010000124.1:0-229 GCF_035064245.1 Citrobacter sp. R-1.5.2
GGGTGACCCTCGCCGAGGCCGTGGGGATCTTTATTTTCGCCAACGCGCTGATCGTTATCTGCGGCGCCACCGGCCTGTTTGCCCGGCTGATGCAGATCATTCCCCATTCGCTGGCCGCCGCGATGCTGGCTGGGATCCTGCTACGGTTTGGTTTGCAGGCCTTCGCCGGCTTACAGGATCATCTGCCGCTGTGCGGCGGGATGCTCGCCGCCTGGCTGCTGTGTAAAGC
>NZ_JASEYC010000125.1:0-229 GCF_035064245.1 Citrobacter sp. R-1.5.2
CGACCGGAAGAAAAAGAACAAGTTCAGAGTATGGGCGCTGAGTTCCTTGAGCTGGACTTTAAATAAGAAGCGGGCAGCGGCGATGGCTACGCCAAAGTGATGTCCGAAGCGTGTATTAAAGCGGAGATGGAGCTGTTCGCCGCTCAGGCAAAAGACGTCGACATCAGCGTTACTACCGCGCTGATCCCAGGGAAGCCTGCGCCGAAGCGGATCACTCGAGAGATGGTTG
>NZ_JASEYC010000126.1:0-228 GCF_035064245.1 Citrobacter sp. R-1.5.2
AGTATCATCAGGTCGCCTTTGAGAAGGGTGACTCCGGCACTTTCAATTGCCACATCTGTACCCGTTCCCATGGCTATACCCACGTCAGCCGCTGCCAGCGCCGGGGCATCATTCACACCGTCTCCGGCCATCGCAACCACATGGCCAGACTCTTTCAGTCGGGTTATCACTGCTTTTTTGCCATCCGGCAGAATCCCGGCTTCAACCTCATCTATTCCCAGTTTCCGT
>NZ_JASEYC010000127.1:0-228 GCF_035064245.1 Citrobacter sp. R-1.5.2
TTGTAGCTCAGGTGGTTAGAGCGCACCCCTGATAAGGGTGAGGTCGGTGGTTCAAGTCCACTCAGGCCTACCAAATTTTTGCTGATGCTGCGTTGCGGCGACACTCACATACTTCAGTATGCTTCGTGTCACCACGCCTTGCTTCAACAAAAATTAAGGTGAATGAGATAACTACGATGGGGCTATAGCTCAGCTGGGAGAGCGCCTGCTTTGCACGCAGGAGGTCTG
>NZ_JASEYC010000128.1:0-227 GCF_035064245.1 Citrobacter sp. R-1.5.2
CAGACCTCCTGCGTGCAAAGCAGGCGCTCTCCCAGCTGAGCTATAGCCCCATCGTAGTTATCTCATTCACCTTAATTCTTTCTGAGACAAGGCGTGGAGCGGCGAAGCATACTTGGGTATGCGAGTCGTTTCACAACGCGGTATCAGGAAGAATTTGGTAGGCCTGAGTGGACTTGAACCACCGACCTCACCCTTATCAGGGGTGCGCTCTAACCACCTGAGCTACA
>NZ_JASEYC010000129.1:0-219 GCF_035064245.1 Citrobacter sp. R-1.5.2
ATAGATTCAAGCAAGCCAACTTGTCGTCAAAATCGGTGTTGCAAAAACGGGAGTGACCATAGATTCCGTTTTCTGAGGTGCCCCCTAATAGTGTTCTTCCATTTCGGTAAAAATCCCTACCATGGATTCCCACTCGTCCGGGGGGTAATGACTCCAACTTATTGATAGTGTTTTATGTTCAGATAATGCCCGATGACTTTGTCATGCAGCTCCACCGAT
>NZ_JASEYC010000130.1:0-218 GCF_035064245.1 Citrobacter sp. R-1.5.2
TGCAAACCTTTGTAGGCCGGATAAGGCGTTTACGCCGCCATCCGGCGAAGAAATGCCTGATGCACTGCGCTTATCAGGCCTACGAATGCAAACCTTTGTAGGCCGGATAAGGCGTTTACGCCGCCATCCGGCGAAGAAATGCCTGATGCACTGCGCTTATCAGGCCTACGAATGCAAACCTTTGTAGGCCGGATAAGGCGTTTACGCCGCCATCCGGC
>NZ_JASEYC010000131.1:0-217 GCF_035064245.1 Citrobacter sp. R-1.5.2
TCAGACATACTATGCACAGATATAATCACCCGTCCGTCCTTGTGATTATCGGAAAAGGCCATGCACCGGAGTCGGCAGACCGGTATGCAGTGATGTGACTTTAATCTTTATCAGCAGGCGCATTTCGTATTAAGGGAGCAAGTGTTAGCAACCCTGCCCAGGACGGAAGGACACTATCAGGACTGAACGCCAGTTTGGCGATTAAGGGGGTTAAATC
>NZ_JASEYC010000132.1:0-215 GCF_035064245.1 Citrobacter sp. R-1.5.2
CTTCGAGTGCCCACACAGATTGTCTGATAAATTGTTAAAGAGCAGTTGCGACGCGCTTTAGCGCTCTGTCGCGAGGTCCCGTATATTACGTTTTCCTCATTCAGAGTCAAGCATTTATTTTTGCTTTTCTCTACGAGATTCTCAGTGGAACCCCGCTGACCCGGCGGCTTGTAATCCGTTGTTCCGTGTCAGTGGAGGCGCATTATAGGGAGTTA
>NZ_JASEYC010000133.1:0-211 GCF_035064245.1 Citrobacter sp. R-1.5.2
TTTCTTATTACGGAGAAATGAAACAGTGTGTCGTTTCAATTTTCAGCTTGATCCAGATTTTTAAAGAGCAAAACTTCTTAATGCACTCGAAAGTACATTCAGAAGTTCATCATTTATCAGACAATCTGTGTGGACACTACAAAGAACGCTTCTTTAAGGTAAGGAGGTGATCCAACCGCAGGTTCCCCTACGGTTACCTTGTTACGACTTC
>NZ_JASEYC010000134.1:0-210 GCF_035064245.1 Citrobacter sp. R-1.5.2
TGCATCCGGGAGGATTCGAACCTCCGACCGCTCGGTTCGTAGCCGAGTACTCTATCCAGCTGAGCTACGGATGCATCAGGGAAACTTACTTTACTGCAGATTTGATGTCGCTGCTAAAGCGCTATCAAGTAATATGGTGCATCCGGGAGGATTCGAACCTCCGACCGCTCGGTTCGTAGCCGAGTACTCTATCCAGCTGAGCTACGGATG